>DATJFQ010000097.1:0-68232 GCA_035495555.1 Vicinamibacterales bacterium | reverse complement strand
AGACATGTCGACGAGGAGCCGCCTCCGCGCGAAGCGGGCGCCCGTCCTCGCCCCCATCGCTGGTGAGGCGTCGCGCTCCCGCACCTCCCGCCTCCCGCCTCCCGCCTCCCGCCTCGCGCCTCCCGCCTCGCGCTGCGCGCCGCTCCGCCTGGTCTTGCGATGGGCCCCCGCTCGGACAGCCCGCTTCGTGCTCGGCGGCCGGAAAGACTGTCGACGAGGAGCCGCCTCCGCGCGAAGCGGGCGCCCGTCCTCGCCCCCATCGCTGGTGAGGCGTCGCGCTCCCGCGCCTCGCGCCTCCCGCCGTCGCGCTCCCGCGCCTCGCGCCTCCCGCCTCGCGCCTCGCGCCTCCCGCCTCGCGCCTATCTCAGAGCTAACTGCTCCGACGTCGGCTCCGCTCAACAGTACCAAGGCTCGTTCAAGTACGGCACCGTCGCGCGCGAGGCGAGCGGACGCCGCGGCGGCGCCGGACGTCCGGCCGCCTCGTGTGCCACGTCCCACACGCGCGCAAAGAACTCGCGCCGCTCGGCGTGGACACGGTGGCCCGCGAGCTGCTCCAGCGACGCCTGAAGCGCGTCCACGCGCGAATCCGCGTGGCGCCAGATGTGCGTCAGCGTCGCCGGATCGAAGTGCGTCACCCGCTCACGGATCTCAGGCAGCTCCAGCATCCGCGAGCCCGTCGGGATCAACAATCGAATCGCGTATTGCACAGGGGCAACCGCCTCGACGAGCGCGAGTTCGTCGATCGCCCGCAGCATCTCGCAATAGCCATCCAGCGTCGTCCAGGGCGTGAACGCGACGAACGTCGGTGCGAGCGGAAGCCCGATCTCACGGCAGTGGCGGACGACGGCTTCGAAGTCGGCCCGCGTGTGCCCCTTCTCGAGCGCTGCGAGAATGTCGTCGTCCACCGATTCGACAGCGCTCGTGACGAAGGCGCAGCCGGCATCGCGCAGCCGCGGGAGCAGCTCGGCGTGGGCCCGCAGGTGCTCGATCTTGATCGTTGCGTCGAAGGTCACGCCGGGAAACTCCGCGGCAAACCGGTCGAGGATGCGCAGCGCGTGCGTGGGACCGTTGAGGAAGTCGGGGTCGCCAAACGTGATGTGCTCGGCGCCCGCCGCCACCTGCGCGCGAATGTCCGCGAGGACCACGTCCGCGTCGACGGCGCGGAACCGGCCGTTGTACACGGGAACGATTGGACAGTGGCGGCAGCGGTGCTTGCAGCCGCGCGTCGCTTCCGTGTAGCCCACGACCTTGCGCGCCGTTCCCACCTGCAGCGAGGCGTACCGCGCGAGCGGTGGCAGACCCGCTCGATCCGGCTGGATGAACGTCAGCCGCTCGAGCGGCGTGTCGCCGGTGCGTTCGCCACGCGCGACGCGCGCCAGGTCCGCTTCGAATTCCGCGCCGAGAATCGTCTCGACGCCGTGTTCGCGCAGCGTTGCTTCGCTCAACGGTGCGTACAACCCGTATGCCACAAGCCTGACCTGCGGGTTGATTGCACGGATGCGATCGATGGCCGGCAGCGCCAGCCGCGTCGCCGTGTGCATCGGAAGGAAAAAGGCGGCGACGTCCGCGCCAGCGGCGTCGTCCTGACCCAGCCGCGTGCGTGTCAGATCGAGACATGTGACGTCGTGCCCATCAGCGCGCAACCACGCCGCCGGCGACGCCAACCCGAACGGCTGCCGTCCCATGTCATACGTTGAGATTAGAAGAACGCGTGTTCCCATTTCAGCTTGCAGCGGTCGAGGTTCCCTCCGGCTTCATTTGCCGTCGACGGGGCGCCATTCGACTTCCGGCGCGCGATAGTAATTGATGCCGAGCGCGGTCCATCTCGGCGCCTGCGCGCCGAGTCGTGTCCTGAACGCCTCCCAGTCGTGCGCCTTGTCCGGTGCCCAGGCGATATCAGCGATCGCTCCGATCCGCGGAAAGGCCAGGAACTCGACGTCCCGCATGTAGGCAGCCGTCTCCGACCAGAGCGGCGCCTCGATGCCCAACACCGCCTCGGCACGGACGCCGGGGACGACCGTCACCGGATCCCAATCGTACGCCTGTTTCAGGGGCACGAGGCCGGCCCACTGCAGACCCAGCAGTGTGTCGGCGTCGTACTTCATATCGAGATACGTGCGATCGCCGGGCGAGAAAATCAGCCGCCGTACACGCGCGAGCCGGTCGATGTCGGTCCTCGGCCGCCAGTGCTGCACGATGGTTGTCGGCAGGAGCGGCACCGCGGCGATTTCGTCCCATCCGATCATCTGCTTGCCGTGGGTCTCGACGATCTGCTGCACCCGGCTGATGAAGGCCGCGTACTGCTCCGGCGTGAGCGTCTTGGTTTCGTCGCCGCCGATGTGCAGGTACGGTCCCGGGGAAATCGCCGCGATTTCTCCGATCACGTCGTCCAGGAACTTGTACGTCGCCTCGCTCTCGACGCAGAGCGCGCTGAAGCCGACCGCCGTGCCGGAATAGGGAGGCGGTGCCGTCCCGTTGCAGGTGACTTCCGGGTAGGCAGACTGCGCCGCATTCGTATGGCTGGGCATGTCGATTTCCGGAACGATTGTGACGAATCGTGCGGCGGCGTAGGAGACGAGGTCGGCAAACTGCGCCTGCGTGAAGAACCCGCCCGGCGTGCCGCCAACTTCCGTGGCAGCCCCGATCCCCGTGAGCGCGGGGCGCGACTTGATCTCGATCCGCCAGCCCTGGTCGTCTGCCAGATGGAGATGCAGACGATTCATCTTCAGCATCGAGATCAGGTCGATGTAGCGTTTGACGTCGTCGGGACCGAAGAAGTGACGGGCGACGTCGAGCATCGCGCCGCGCCACTCGAATCGGGGCGCGTCGACGATGTGCGCGGCTGGGATAGTGAAGGGACGCGGCTGCTGAAAGAGCAGCGCCTCGTACTCGCCGCCGACCGGCATCAACTGCCGAAGCGTTTGAAAGCCGTAGAAGAGTCCGGCGGGGCCGCTGCCCACAAGCGACACGCGATCGGCCGCAATCGTCAACTCATACGCTTCCGGATTCTCTCCGGACGCGACGGCGACACTGATCGCGTGCGCAGCCGGGGAGGCCGCCGGTTGTATGCGAAGACCGCTGGCGCGCTGGATATATTGCGCCAGCATCGCGGCCACACGCGCGACATCGGGATTGCTGGTGTCAGCGGTCAGCGCCGTTGTGGCATCGACGACGAACTGCCCGTCGCGCGGCTCGACGGTCGATGGCCTCGGCAGAATGTCTCCGATCGCGATCCGGGCGGTCCCCGCCGGGACGCTCTTACTAGGCGTCACGTGAGGCGGCCTGGTCCTGCCGCAAGCGGTCAGGGCGAGTGCCGCGACCGCGATCGACGTTCCCACTCTGTTCATGCGTCACCTTCCCGCATTCCGCATTCCGCACTCCGCATTCCGCACTCCGCACGCGGCGTTCCACACTCCGCGCGCCGCGTTCCGCATTCGGCATTTAGAGTACACTCTCGCGCGATGCCGGACGCCACCATCGCTCCCCAGGCCACCGACACCGGGTTTTTTGGCCAGCCCCGCGGCCTGTCGACGCTGTTCTTCACCGAGATGTGGGAGCGCTTCAGCTACTACGGCATGCGGGCGTTCCTCATTCTCTATATGGTCGCGCCGGTCGCCGCTGGCGGGCTGGCCTTCAGCGATGCGAAGGCAGCATCCATCTACGGCACCTATACCGGGAGCGCCTGGGCCGCCGCCATCCTCGGCGGCCTCGTCGCGGATCGGCTGCTCGGCCAGTACCGGACGGTTCTCGTCGGGGGAATCATCATCGCCGCGGGGCATTTCACGCTGGCGTTCAAAGCGATCAGCGCGTTCTACCTGGGTCTCGGGCTCATCGCGCTGGGCACCGGGTTCCTGAAGCCGAACGTCAGCACGCTGGTCGGCTCGCTCTATCCGAGGGGCGATACACGGCGCGACGCGGGATTCTCGATTTTCTACATGGGGATCAACCTCGGGGCGTTCATCGGCCCGCTCATCGCGGGCTATCTGGCGCAGGAGGTGAACTGGCACGTCGGCTTTGCGTGCGCGGGCGTCGGGATGACCTTCGGCGTCATCCAGTACGTGCTCGGTCGAGGGCGCCTGCAGGCCGGCATCAACCGGCTCGGACAGAAACCAGACGTCCCCACCGAAGACACGGCTGCCGCGCACCGGACGGCCGAGACCAGCCGCGGCTTCTCCACCGACGAGTGGAAGCGCATCAGCGCGATCGTGATCTTCTTTTTGGCGGCGGTGCTGTTCTGGGGCGCGTACGAGCAGGCCGGCTCGACGCTGAATCTGTTCGCGGACCGTTATACGCGGCTCGAGATCTTCGGATTCGCGTTTCCCTCGTCATGGTTCCAGTCGGTGCAGCCCGTGTTCGTCATCATCCTGTCGCCGATCTTCGGCTGGCTGTGGATGAGACTGGGGCGGCGAGAGCCCTCCGTGCCAGCGAAGTTCGCGATCGGACTCCTCTTCATGGGACTCGCCTTCGCCGTGCTCATCCCCGCGGGCGCGCTGGCGAGCGGTGAGGGCATCCGCGTCAGCCCGTGGTTTCTCATTGCGTCCTATTTCATTTCCGAGCTCGGCGAACTCTGCATCAGTCCCGTCGGTCTGAGTGCGGTGACCAAACTCGCCCCGCTGCGGATTGTCGGCCTGATGATGGGCGTGTGGTTTCTCTCCAACGCGTTCGGCAACAAGCTGGCCGGGTGGGCGGCCGGGTTCTTCAGTTCGATGCCGTTGAACACGCTCTTCGGCGATGTCACGATCGTGCTGATCATCGCGGCGGCTGTCATGTTCGTACTGATCAAACCGAGCAAGAAGCTGATGGTGGACGTGAAGTGACGGGCGCCCGGCGCGGGCCCGCGGGCATCCAGACATGGCCTTAGAAAAATACAAACAGAAGCGGAATTTCGAATCGTCTCCGGAACCGTCGGGCGATCTGGATCTCGCGGAGCGGCGCGCGAACGAACAGAAGAGCAAGAAATCGCTGTTCTTCTGCGTGCAGAAACACCTCGCCAGCCACCTGCATTACGACTTCCGGATTGAGCACCACGGCGTGCTGCTCTCATGGGCCGTGCCGAAGGGGCCGTCGCTCGACCCGAAGACGAAGCGGCTGGCGATGCACGTCGAGGACCATCCCATCGAATACGGCACGTTCGAAGGCGTGATTCCCGAGGGGTATGGGGCTGGCATCGTGATGCTCTGGGATCAAGGTACGTGGACGCCGGAAGTCGCCGACGTGGACGCGGCGCTGAAAAAGGGCGACCTGAAGTTCACGCTGGACGGTTTCAAGCTGAAAGGGTCGTGGGTCCTCGTGCGCACGGGCGGACGGTACCCCGGAGGCAGCAGCGATCGATCGTGGCTCCTGATCAAGCATCGCGACGAGTGGGCCGGCGACGTCGATATCACGACGTTTGCGCCGAAGAGCGTCAAGAGCGATGGCGACTTCGAAGACATCCTCGCGCAGGATCGCCCGGACGTCTGGGAATCGAACCGCGGCGGCGGCCGTCCCGCGACGGGCGGCGAAGCGGGCGCGATGCTCGCGAAGATCATCGAACGCGCGGCAGAGATTAAAGCCGGTCAGTCTTCACAGAAACGCCCGACGGCTCCTTCCGCCACGGCCGCGCAACCCACGAGGGCCACGAAGCAGTCGAGTACAAAGAAGAAGAAGACCGCCCCGAAGCGGCGAACCAGATAACTGGACACTGGCTACTGGACACTGGCTACTGGACACTGTCTACTGATCACTGACGCTGATGCAAAAGGACGACTACATTCTTTTCAGCGGCGCCGCCCCTGGCGCCGAAGCGGAATTCGGCGCGTGCGCCGAGCGGCATGGCATCGAAGAAGTGAATTTCACGTTCGATGGCCATACCGAAGCGCGACGGCGCGGCATCCGCGTGTTGAATCACGAGGAACTGCAGGCCGGCGACGTCAGCCTCGCGTACGTCTCGAAGCTGATGAACCGCCGCTACACCGATAGTCCGACGCTCCGGAAAATCCTGCAGACGCTCTGGTATCAGGTCAACAACGGCCAGGAGATCTACGTGGTCGGCGTGATCCAGGACGACGGGACGGTGCGCGGCGGTACGGGATGGGGCGCCGAGTTCGCGAAGCTCTGTAACAAGCCGCTGTTCGTGTTCGACCAGGAGAAGGACGGCTGGTTCCGCTGGACGGGCGACGCGTGGCCGTCCTGCGACGTGCCCGCCATCTCGCATCCGCACTTCACCGGAACCGGCACGCGGCAGATCCACGAGAACGGCAAGCGCGCGATCGACGCGCTCTTCGCGAAGTCGTTCGGGTAGCGACGGAGACGCCGCCGCGCGTGGCCGCTCCGGCGCACAGCGTACGAGCCCATGCAACGATCGACACTTCTCATCGGGATCGTCTGGCTCTCGATGATCTGTGCGCCGGCCGGCCCGGCGCAGGCGCCCGACTCCAGTGCGATGCGCGTCGCGCCAGACGAGGTGCAGGCGTTCGTACGCGCGGCGCTCGAAAACCGTCTCCGCGCGAACGACGTTCCCGACCTGAATCTGGCGGCAGGCTCCCACCGGCTCGCGGTCCGCGACAGCATGCCGCGAGCGCATCTGATCCTGAAGGAAGCGGCGCTCCCTGAAGTCGAGGGATATCAGTTGTATCTGCTGTCGGCGGCGGAGGCGCAGGCCGAAGCGGACCGGCACAACGCTTCCGTGCTCTTCATCGCCGTCGACGAGCCGTCAATCAACGGAGACAGTGCGACGATCTGGCTCGGCGTCGACACGGCCGTTCCCAGCCAATCCGGACTGATCAAGTTGTGCTGCTGCACCGGGAAGGCGGAGTTCCGCCGCTCGGCGAGTGCGTGGCATTTCGTCAAGTGGTCGACGATGGTGTGCTCATAGCGCGTGGATGACGCCGCGCGCGTACAGCACGATCAATCCCAGAGCGATCAGACCCAGCCCACCGACACCGGGCACCGGGCTCGCTGTGAGGTTCACCGGCGCGAAGCGCAGCCGCAGGGCGCCGCGTGCGCTCGATCGCGTCGGCGGGCTGCGACTCCACGAGTTTCAGCGGACGGATTTCGTCGTCGCGGCCGCGCCGCGCGGCGAACACTGCCGCGAGCACCTGACACCACAACCACCCGCCCGAGCGGCCGCGGCCGTACTCTTCCATCAGATCGCCCGCGAGCGCCTCGCTGTCGGGCACGAAGTGCTGGAGGACGGCCAGCGCGAACGTTGCAGACTTCCGACGCCTCATGACGGCCTCTCCTGCAATTGCGGCAGGTCGCGCCAGAGCGCGACCAGCGCGCGCTGTGTTTCGCGAGCCGCGCGGAGACCGCGCGGCGTCACTTTGAAGAATCGCCGGGCGCGCGCGCGCGTGTTGATCGGGCCGCGATCGCGCACGCGTCCCCGCTTACGGCCGCGGCCGCTGCGCCGCCCAGGAGACGAACTCGTCCGGGTACCCGGACGCATCGTCCTCGGCCAGAACCGACCAGACGAGCGCTCCGCGATAGCCGGCCAGGCGCGCCGTCTCGAGCACGTTCCGCACCGGCATCGTCCGTCCCGAGAACTCGCCGAGCAGCACCGGGCGATCCAATCCGAACTGCGTGACCGGCTGGGCGAGCGCCGTCCATCCGAACCGCTCGTACCAGTGCACCTGATAGAAGTCGAGACCGAGCGGCCGCACGAGATCGAGCTGCCAGGTTCCCGCGCTGCCGACGGTAATCGGCTGTGACACTTCGGCACGCATGCACGCGACGGCGTCAGCCAGAAACGTTTGCACCGCGCCGAACGGATCGCGCTCCCGACGGGTGGCGGCCAGCCGCAGGCACCACTCCGGCTCGTTCATCACATCCCACGCCGCGATCGCCGGCTCGCGTCGATACCGGTGCGCAATCGGGGCGATAACTCTCTGAATGAACGCACTCCGCCCCTCGCCCGTGACGATCAGATGACTGCGGCCGCCGACCTGCACGCCGTCGATAACTTTCAGCGGGCTGCACAGATGGAAATCGACGAGCACAGGCATCACCTGGACGTTGTTGTGCCCTGCGGCCGCGACGAGGGCATCCAGGTCCGCGAAGAGCGCATCGTCCGGGCCAGTCGGGAATCCGTCGGCGTCGAAGCGTACACCGGCACGCGCGTCACAGAGCAGGAACACGCGGACGAGTGCGATGCCGTCGGCTGCCAGACGCGCGAGCGTTTCATCGAGCCGCGCGTATTGCGCCGCCTGCACCGCAAGGCCCCCCTGCGGCGACCAGGCGTTGGCACCGAAATCGGTGCCGTAGCCGATCCATGGGAGGTTCGCGCCGAGGACGAACGCGTCAGAATCGTGCAACATTCGATGTTCGATGCTCGATGCTCGATGTCAGCGCCGTTCTTCGAGCTCCATCCATCGGGTCAGGAGCACATCCAGCTCAGGACCCACCGCTTCGAGCCGCGCCAGCGTGGCCGCGATCTCCTCTGCCGGTCTCTTGTAGAACTCGGGGCCGGCGACGTCCTCCTGAAGGCGCTTCTGCTCGTCTTCGAGTCCAGCGATCTTCGCGGGCAGGCTGTCCAGCTCGCGGACTTCGTTGTACGAGAGCCTCCGGCGCCCTGACACGCGACCTTCAGCCGCGCCTCCCGCCTCGCGCCCCGCGCCTCCCGCCTCGCGCCCCGCGCCTCCCGCCTCCCGCCTCGCGCCTCCCGCCTCGCGCCTCTCGCCTCCCGCCTCCCGCGTCTCGCCTCCCGCCTCCCGCCTCGCGCCTCCCACCTCGCGCAGCTCCGCGCGCCGCTGACGGACGTAGTCGGCGTACCCCCCGACGTACTCGACGACGCGGCCCTCCCCCTGGAACGCGAGCGTGCTCGTGACAATCCGGTCGAGAAACACGCGATCGTGGCTGACGAGGAGCACCGTGCCTGCAAATTCGCCGACCAGATCTTCGAGCAGTTCCAGCGTCTCGATGTCGAGATCGTTGGTCGGCTCGTCGAGCACGAGCACATTGGCCGGGCGCGCGAACAGCCGCGCGAGCAGCAGCCGGTTGCGTTCGCCGCCGGACAGCGATTTGACCGGTGACTGCGCGCGTTCACGCGGAAAGAGGAAATCCGCGAGGTATCCGACCACGTGCTTCGGCTGGCCGTTGACGATGACCGTCGTGTTGCCGTCGTTCACCGTGTCCGCGACTGTGCGTTCCGGATCGAGCTGCTCGCGCTGCTGATCGAAATACGCAAGCTGCAGCCGTGTGCCCCGCTCGATCGTGCCGGCGTCGGGCTCCAGTTCGCCGACGAGCAGTTTCAGCAGTGTCGACTTGCCGGATCCATTCGGCCCGATCAGACCGATCCGGTCGCCGCGCATGATGCGCTGGCTGTAGTCGCGAATCACGACCCTGGCGCCGAACGCCTTGTCGACGTGCCGCGCTTCGAAGACGCGGCGCCCGGACTGCTCGGATGCGTCCACCCCCATTCGCACGTCACCGACATGCCCGCGCCGGGCGGCTCGTTCGGCGCGCAGCGCAAACAATGCGCGGACGCGGCCTTCGTTCCTCGTGCGGCGCGCTTTGATCCCCTGACGCAGCCATGCTTCTTCCCCCGCGAGCTTCTTGTCGAGGCGCTCCAGATCGCGCGCTTCGGATTCGAGCGCCGCGGCTTTCTTTTCGAGATAACTCGAGTACGATCCCGGCCACGACGTCAGCCGTCCACGATCGAGCTCGACGATCCGTGTGGCAAGTGCCGAGAGGAACGCGCGGTCGTGAGTCACAAACAGCACCGCTCCGCGATACTGCGCGAGCAACTCCTCCAGCCAGGCAATCGCCTCGATATCCAGATGGTTCGTCGGCTCGTCCAGCAGGAGAACGTCAGGCTCGGACACGAGCGCTCTCGCGAGGAACACCCGTCGCCGCCACCCACCGGAGAGTTCGGATACCCGCCGGTCCGCCGGAAGACCGAGGCGTGAGATGACGAGTTCGACGCGCTGCTCGATGCGCCAGCCGTCTTCACGCTCGAGTTGATCCTGAAGCGTCGTCACACGCGCAAGCCGGCGTTCGTCATCGGGCGCGGCCGCCAGGTCGAGCGCCGCATGGTGATACTCGGCGACGAGCGTCCCTGTCGCCTCGAGTCCGGCCGCGACGGCGTCGAACACGGTCACGGTACTGCCGGCGTCTGCATCGAGTGCGGCGGACTGGTCGAGCCGCGCCACACGAAGCGCCGGTCCGCGCCACACGACGCCGGAGTCCGGCGGCAGTTCGCCCGCGATCACCTTCAGCAGGCTTGATTTCCCCGAACCATTGCGCCCGATGAGCGCGATGCGTTCGCCCGCCTCGATGCGAAGGTCGGCGTCCTCGAACAGCGGGAGATGGCCGAAGGCGAGGCTCGCCTGTTGAAGATGAATGAGCACGAGCAGGGAGCGTGTTGCGAAATTGGTCGGTGCGTCGTTGGTCGTTATCGGGCGGGCAGCTACAGCAGCCGCCGCGCCAAAACAGCCCAGACCGCCTGCGCGAGGCGGTGGCGATCGTGGCGCGCGATTTCCCCGCACCAGAACTCGCCGTCGACGACCTCGCACCCCTCCGGCAGCGATCCAATGTCCATCGGCTCCTTGTGCTCACGCGCGTAACGCTCGAGCGTCGCTTGCGACGGCCGGGCCGTGTTGACGATGGCGACATCGATCGGACGTCCGATCGTCTCCGACAGCCGTTCGACCGCGTCGGCTGCGGTGAAGCCGGACATGCCGCGCCCTTCCGTCAGCAGATTGACGACCAGAATGATGGGCCCCTGGACCTGCCGAACGGCGTCCGCGGATCCTCTGGCCAGGAAGATCGGCATCAAACTCGTGTAGAAGCTCCCGGGGCCGATGACGACCGCGTCGAACTGCGGGATCGCGGCCGCCGCCGCGGGATGCAGCCGCACCTCGGGCTCGAGCCAGAGCCGGACGATGCCGTGCCCGACGAGCTGCGCGGCATCGACTTCGACTTCCCCGCGCGTGCGCGAGCCGTCTCCGTACTCGGCGCAGACGGTTGCCTGTTCGACGCTGACCGGCCACACGCGCCCGACGCACCCGAGCAGACTGCGGAGCCCGTCGACGCCGGCGAGGAAGTCGCCGGTGTACTGCTCCATCATCGACAGGAGCAGATTGCCGCCGGTATGGCCGCCCAGCCGCGCATGCTCGAGCGTCGGCAGCCGCGACAGCAGCACGCGTCGGGCTTCCCGTTCGTTGCGGGCGAGCGCCAGCGCGCATTTCAACACGTCTCCAGGGGGCAGCACGCCCAGTTCGTCCCGCAGCACGCCGGAGCTGCCGCCGCTGTCGAACATGGTGACGACGGCGTTGAGCGAGAGCCACGGGTTGCGCTTCAAGCCGCCGAGAAGGCTTGGCAGGCCGGTGCCTCCGCCGAAGCAGCCGACGTTCAGGGTCCGTAAGTGCATGGCAAAGGATCAAGGATCCAGGGAATCGCCGCAGAGATCAAGGCAAAGATCGCAAAGGATCCAAAGATGCCAAAGATTGCAAAGATTGTTTAGAGATCGTTGCGATGCTTAGATCTTTAGAGATCTTTGGATCTTTAGAGATCCTTGGATCTTTGCGATCTTTGCGCCTTGGATCTTTGGATCTTTGCAATCTTTGCTATCGTTCTGGGCATGTCTTCTCTGTCGGCGTCGGAGCGCACCCGCGCCGACGCATTGCTGCGCGACCTGGACCGTGTGTTCGACGGACGTCTTCAGTCGCTTGGCGTCTACCACTCGAACGATCAGCACGATCGCCTGCACACGCTCGCCGTCGTCGACCGGCTCACGTTCGATGATCTGGGCGCCTGCGTGCCGCTGGCGGACGACTGGCTGCGGCGCGGGATCGCCGTGCCGCTCATCCTGTCGGCCGGCGAACTGCAGCGGACGCTGGACATCTTTCCGCTCGAGTACGAGGCGATTGCGGCCACGTTGACACCCCTCCGCGGCGGCAATCCCTTCGACGGCTCGGCGCCCGCGCGGGCGGACATCCGTCGCGCGCTGGAGACGCAGGCCAACAGTCATCTCATCCATCTTCGTGAAGGCTTCCTCGAATCGCGCGGCGAAGCGTATGCGATCGGAGGTCTCCTCGCCTCGTCGGCCACGCCGTTTCGAACGTTGCTGGCGGGTATCGCGCGCCTCGTCGAACCCGCACATCACGGCGTCCTCTCCGACGAACACCTCGCATCGTTTGCAGAACGGCGCATCGGCGTACCGTCTGCACTCGTCCGTGAGGTATTTGCGACAGCCACAGGACACCACGCGGCCATCGCAGACCCGAGCGCGCTGCTGGCGCGCTACGTCGACGCCGCCGAGCGCGTCTGGACATTCCTCGACGCGTGGCAATGACAGAGGTCGAACGGCGAATGCCGGGGATGCGCGGCGCGTTCCTGACAGCCGCGCTCCTGGCGGTGGCGATGTGCCCGGCCGCCATCGCCCAGCCGGCACCGCCGGCGTTGACCGACACGGTCAACGATTTCGCGCACGTGATCGACAGCGCGAGCCGGGCCGAGCTCGATAAACGCATCCGCGCGCTGCAGCAGGCGACCGGCGATGTCGTCGTCGTCGCGACGGTCCCGACATACCAGCCCTACGCGGATATCAACGAATACGCCGTCAAGATGTTCGAGAACGGCGGCCACGGTATCGGAAAGAAGGGGAAAGACAACGGGCTCCTGATCGTCGTGGCCGTGAACGACCATCGGGTGCGCGTCGAAGTCGGATACGACTTGGAAGGGCTGGTCACCGACGGCTACGCGGGCGAGACGATCCGCAACGACATCACTCCCGAGTTCCGCAAGGGCGACTACGGTGCGGGACTCGTCGCCGGCACCACGCGCATCATCAATCACATCGCCGACGGCCGGGGAGTCAGCGTTCCGGACGTGCCGCGGCAGCAGCCCGCAGCAGGCAAGCCGCACGACGGCGGTATTCCGCTCTCCACGATCATCTTCGTCGCGATCCTCCTCATCGTCCTGGCGCGCGGCAACCGGCGCCGTCGGCGGCGATTCTGGGGCGGTGGCCCGTGGAGCGGCTGGACCGGCGGCGTGGGCCCATTCGGCGGCGGCGGGTTCGGTGGAGGCTTCGGAGGGTTTGGCGGGGGCGGCGGGGGCGGCGGCGGCGGATTCGGAGGGTTTGGCGGCGGCGCGTCGGGGGGCGGCGGCGCCTCGGGGAGCTGGTGAATTGGTGAATGGGTGAGTTGGTGAATTGGTAAAGTAGTGCCCGGAGCGTTCATGCCCAAGACGATTCGACTGACGGTTCAGCTCGCGGTGCTCGCGCTCGTGTTCACGAGCGTCAGCGGCTGTTCCTACAACAAGTTCACGACCCAGGAAGAGGCGATCAAGTCGCAGTGGGCGCAAGTTCAGAACGAACTGCAGCGGCGGAACGACCTGATCCCGAATCTCGTGGAGACGGTGAAGGGGTACGCGCAGCACGAGGAAGCCGTGTACAAGGACATCGCCGATTCCCGCTCGAAACTGCTCGCGGCGAAATCACCGGAGGAAACGATCGCGGCCGCGAACCAGCAGACCGCAGCGCTCGGCCGGTTGCTCGCCGTCGTCGAAAATTACCCGCAGCTCAAAGCCAACGAGCAGTTCAACCGGCTCATGGACGAGCTCTCCGGCACCGAGAACCGGATCGCTGTCGAACGCATGCGCTACAACCAGCGCGTGCAGGACTACAACGCCGCGACCCGCCGCTTCCCCGGCAACGTCACCGCGAAGATGTTTGGTTTCAAGCAGTACCCGTATTTCGAGGCGCCAAAGGACGCGCAGGGTGTGCCGAAGGTCTCCTTCGGAAAATGATTTCTGACGGCGGTTTTGTAACACTCCCACCCAGTTCGTCGTAGACTCCTACGTCTCGATCCGCTCTCCAAGGAGGATGGCGAAATCATGCGACGAACTGTCAGTCTGCGTCTTGGCGCCGGTCTGGCCGCCGCAGGCCTTTGTGCGTTCCTCGGCGCGCACGGCCTCGACGCGCAGGGCTTCCAGCAGCCCGCTCCCCGCACCGGGCCCTTCATCAATCAATCAGACGACCCGCTGCTCGAAAATTTCGTGTGGCGCGCGATCGGTCCCGCCAACATCGGCGGCCGGCTCGACGACATCGCGGTCGTCGAAAGCAATCCATCCATCATTTATCTCGGGTTTGCGACCGGCGGCGTCTGGAAGAGTACGAACAACGGGACGACGTGGACGTCGATTTTCGAGAAGTACCCGGTCTCGTCCATCGGCGACATCGCCATTGCGCCATCCAATCCGGACGTGATTTACGTCGGGACCGGCGAGCCGAACAACCGGCAGAGCGCGTCGTTCGGCGCCGGCGTTTACAAGTCGACCGATGGCGGGAAAAATTTCGAGTACGTCGGTCTGAAAGAAACCCAGAGCATCGCCCGAATCGTCGTCCATCCGAAGGACCCGAACATTGTTTACGTCGCGGCCATCGGCCATCTGTTCGGGCCCAACGCGGAACGCGGGCTCTACAAGTCGACCGACGGCGGGAAGACGTGGAACAACACGAAGTTCATCGACAACGACACCGGCTTCACGGACGTGGTGATGGATCCGGTCAACCCGAACATCCTCTACGCGGCCTCCTATCAGCGGCGCCGGGTGCCGTGGGGATTCAATGGCGGAGGCCCTGGCAGCGGCATCTGGAAAACGACTGATGCGGGCAAGACCTGGACGAAGCTGACGGGCAACGGCCTGCCGACCAATCCGATCATCGGCCGGATCGGCCTCGACATCGCGCGCTCGCGTCCGCAGACGCTCTACGCGTCGATCGAAGTGGGTCCGAGCGGCGGCACGGGCGCCGGGGTGAACGACAACGGGACCTTGCAGACGCCGGAAGAGGCTCAGCGTGGGGGGTTCGGCGGCGGCGAACCGCAGCCGGACTGCGGACAGCCACAACGGGGCAACCTTCCGCAGCAGTTCGCCAAGCCCACCCCGGACAAGTCGGGCATCTGGCGCTCGGACGATTCCGGGAAGACATGGCGGTTTCTGTCGAACTGCATGGATCGGCCGATGTATTACAGCCAGATCCGCGTGGACCCGACCAACCCGGATATCGCGTACCAGGGCGGCGCGCCGTTTTTCAAGACGACCGACGGCGGCCAGCACTGGAAGCAGGTGCAGGGGCTCGCGCACAGCGATCACCATGCGATCTGGGTCGACCCGCACAACCACGATCACCTGCTCGTCGGCAACGACGGCGGCCTCGACGTCACGTGGGACCAGACCGAGACGTGGGAATACATCAACACGATGAACGTCGGCCAGTTCTACAAGGTCAGCTACGACATGCGCAAGCCGTACTACGTCTGTGGCGGCCTGCAGGACAACGGGAGCTGGTGCGGACCGAACATGACGCGGCGGCCGCAGGGTATCCTCAACTCGGACTGGTATCGTGTCGGCGGCGGTGACGGCTTCTATACCGCGCAGGACCCGAGCGACTGGTCGATCATGTATTCGGAGTCGCAGGACGGCAACACCAATCGTCTCGACCTGAAGACGGGCCGCACGCAGAGCATCCGTCCGCGTCCGCCCGCGCCGCAGGGCCGGGGCACTCAACCGCCGCCCGGAACCGAGAACATCCCGCCGGAACTGCTTGCGCAGTTCGGCTTCGGTCCGACTTCTGCGCGGGGCAACGTGGTGCCCGCTCCGCCGCAGGGCACCGATTTCCGGTTCTACTGGAACACGCCGTTCATCATCTCGCCCCACGACCCGTCCACGATTTATCTCGGAGGCGATCGCCTCTTCAAGTCGATCGACCGCGGCAGCACGTGGACGATGACGCAGGACCTCACGCGCAAGGTCGGGCGGAACGATCGCCCGATCATGGGTGTCCAGGGCAGCGCCCCGATGGCCTCGAAGCACGATGGCGCCGCGGCGTACAGCAACATCGTGACAATCAGCGAGTCGCCGGTCGCGAAAGGTGTCGTCTGGGTCGGCACCAACGACGGCAATCTGCAGGTGAGCCGTGACGGCGCCGCGACCTGGACCAACGTGGTCAGCAAAGTACCCGGAGTGCCGGACGAGACGCACGTCTCGCGCGTCGAGGCCTCGCATTTCGAGGCCGGCACCGCCTACGTCACCTTCGACAATCACCGCCGGGACGATCACAAGCCGTACCTGTTCGTCACGCACGACTTCGGGCAGACCTGGCAATCGCTCGTCGCCAATCTCCCGGAGGGCAACCTGAACGTGATCACCGAGGATCCGGTGAACCGGAATCTGCTCTTCCTCGGATCGGAGTACGCGCTCTACATCTCGATGGACGGCGGGAAGTCGTGGAAGCCGTTCATGACGGGGCTGCCGACGGTGCGCATCGATGATCTCGTCATTCAGCCCCGCGAGCACGACCTGATCGCGGGCACGCACGGACGCAGCATCTGGATCGTGGACGACATCTCGCCGCTCGAGCAGATGAGCGATCGGGTGATGACCAACGCGAACGGCGGGTATCTGTTCGACATTCGTCCCGCGACGGCGTGGGCCAACGACATCCAGGCGCAGGTGGAAGTCGGCGGCGCCAAACACTTCCGCGGCGAAAACCCGGCGCCGGGCGCGAACATCAGCTATTGGCTGAAGAGCGCCGCCAACGACGTGAAGATCACGATCAGCGACATGGCCGGCAACGAGATTCGCACGCTCGAGGGGACGAAGGGGGCGGGCGTGAATCGCGTGAACTGGGATCTCCGCGCGACCCCGCAAGGCCGCGGCCGCGGCGGACGCGGCGGTGCACCCGCGGCGCAGCCGCAAGGCGCACCGGCGGCGCAGCCGCAAGGCGCACCGGCGGCGGCAACGGCACCGGCGGTTCAGCCGCCTGCCGCGAACCCGCCGGCCAACCCGCCGGCCGCCGGTCAGCAGGGACGCGGGCGCGAGGATCGTCCCGCGCAGACGGCGCAGGGCCGCGGAGCGCAGCAGCCTGGCGCACCGCAGCCGCCGGCGGCCGCGCCAGCAGGAGGCGGGGGCGGTCGTGGGCGCGGCGGATTGGGACCCGCGATGCCGCCTGGCGCGTATCTCGTCACGATTACGGTCGACGGCAAGGTCATCGGCGAGAAGTCGGTGTCGATCGAAGCTGATTCGCTCGACAAATAAGCGGCATCAGTGGCAGATGCTCGGATGCCGCATGCGGAAAGCCGTCACGTTCGTCGTCCTGTGCGGGCTTTCGGCAATCGGCGTTCAGCAGTCGGCATTCACGGCCGGGCAGAACGAGACGCCTCGAACTCTGCGTCTCTTTCTGCTCGGGCACGAGATCGGGACTGAGCGCTCCACCGTCGAGCGCTCGGGATCGACGTCCACCCTCACCTCGCATTTCGAATACAAGGACCGCGGGCTCACGGTCGCGCTCGAGGCGACGCTGACGTACCGCGACGACTTCTCTCCTGTTTCGTACAGGGTTCAGGGCAAGAGCTATCGCTATTTCCCGGTCGATTCATCGGTCGACTCGATTGCGGATGCGCGTCCGGCGTTTCCCATCGACGGCATGGCGCCGCTCGCCGTGCAGGAGATGCTAATCCGGTATTGGTTGACGCACGGTAAGCCGGCCACGATCGCCGCGCTTCCGTCGGGGGATCCGATTCACATCAGCGAACTCCCGATCAGCCCGACCGCGAGCGGTATCGCGGTATCGCTCCGGCATTTCGTGGTCGAGGGCGTCATCTGGGGGCGCGAACACGTCTGGCTCGATCGCAGCAATTTACGGCTCAAATCACTCACCACGACAGCGGGCGTCCTTCCGTTCGAGGGCATCGACGGTGACATGCCTTCGCAGGTCGGTTCGCAGTGGGCGCCGATATTCGCGGCGCTCGCCGCCATGTCAGATCTCACGACTGACGATTCGACCACTCACCCTCCGCCGGTCCGTCAGGACACTTTCGCGCTCGTGGGTGGCCGCCTGATCGACGGCACGGGCGCCGCCCCGATTGAAGACGCGACGGTGGTGGTGCGGCACGGGCGGATTCTGGCGGCCGGCGCGCGCGCGAACGTCCGGATCCTGCCGGGAATCCCCGTCGTGGATGTCAGCGGCAAGTCCGTCCTGCCGGGGCTCTGGGACATGCACGCGCACGTGGGCCAGCGGGAATGGGGACCCGCCTACCTGGCGGAAGGCGTGACCACCATCCGCGACATGGGCGGCTACACGGGCATGCTGCTCGCGCTTCGGGATGCCTGGGGCCAGCGCGGGCCACTCCACGCCGTCGGACCGCGCCTGCTCACGGCGGGTTTGATCGATGGTCCCGGCCCGAACGCGTTCGGGAGCGTGACCGCGGCAACGCCCGACGAAGGGCGCGCGGCCGTGCGAACCTATCGCGAGAACTCGTTCAACGAGATCAAGCTGTACAACCTGCTCGATCGACCGACGACGAAGGCAATCATCGATGCGGCGCACACCCAGGGGATGAAGGTGACGGGCCACATCCCGAACGGCCTCACGCTGCGCGATGTCGTCGAGATGGGCATCGACCAGGTCGCGCATCTCGTCGTACGTGACACGCCGGGCACGCCGCAATTCGCCGCGACCGTGTCGATGCTGAAAGAGCACGGAACGGTGCTGGATCCCACGCTCTCGTGGAACGAGCTGCTCGGTCGCAGCGCGCAGACCCCGATTGAAAGCTTCCAACCCGGCATCACCCGCGTGCCGCCGCCGCTCCGACGCCTGCTCGAAGGCGCCAGCGGCGGGTCGGTGACCCCGGAGCAGGCGCACGCACGCCTCGAGCGGCAACTGGCGATCGTCAAGGGGCTTTACGATGCGGCCGTCCCGTTCGTCGCCGGCACGGACAAGGGAGTGCCGGGCGCGAGCGTGCAGCGCGAGATCGAACTGTATGTCCAGGCCGGACTGCCGCCGATCGACGCGATCCGCGCCGCAACCGCCGTCCCCGCGCGCGTGACGGGGTTGCAGCACGACACCGGCACAATCGCTCCCGGCTTGCGCGCCGACCTCATCGTCGTCGACGGCAACCCGCTCGACCGGATTTCAGATTTGCGGAAGGTGGCCATGGTCTCAGCCGCCGGCCGCCTGTATGACACCGCGGCGCTCTGGCGCGCCGCAGGATTCAGCAACTAAACTCGCGCTTCGCGCCTCGCGCATATACTCATCGCGTGGGTATCAAGGACACCCTCCTGCCCGAATTCGATCACGAGATGGGAACCACGCGCCGCCTGTTCGAGCGCCTGCCGGCCGCTGATTTCGGCTGGGCACCGCACCCGAGGTCCCGCACGCTCGGCGAGCTGGCCGCACACGTCGCCAACATCCCGCATTGGGCGCAGATCGCCTGCGAAACGTCTGAGTTCGATGCCGCTGCTGCCGGCGACGCGGTGCGTCCGGCCGTACCGAAATCTGCCGCGGAGCTGCTGCAGCGGTTCGACGGGAACGTTGCTGCCGCGCGCGCACGTCTCGCTGAGCAGACCGACGCGTCGCTCGCGGCGCCGTGGACATTGAAGCAGGGCACGTATCAAATCTTCACGATGCCGAAGTCTGCCGTCCTCCGCGGCTTCGTGCTCAGCCATCTGATCCATCACCGCGGGCAACTGACGGTCTATTTGCGCCTTCGCGACGTGCCGCTGCCGGCCATCTACGGTCCGACCGCTGACGAATGATCGCGCGCTTCGCGAGGCGCGTGCTGATCGCTCTCGCGTTCGTTCTGCTCGCGACCGCCAACAGCGCCGGATATCGCTACGCGGCGTCGGATCAGGCGTTCTACATCCCGGCGGTGCTGCGCCATCTGGACCCGACGCTGTTTCCCGCGGATGCGCCGCTCATCGACTCCCAGGCGCGGCTCACGGTCGTGGACGAGGCGATTGCGGGCGTGGTTCGCATCACCAGACTTTCGCTGCCCGTCTTGTTCCTTGCGGCGTACCTTGCCACGCTGTGCCTGCTGCTCGCCGGCGCCGCGCGCCTGGGACGGCATTTCTTCTCTGAGCGGTGGACCGTGGTCGCGCTGGCTGCCGCGCTCACGCTTCGGCACGCGATCGCCAAGACGGGCGCGAACACCCTCGAGGGCTACTTCCACCCGCGCGAGCTTGCGTTTGCTGTGTCGGTGTGGGCGCTCGCCTGCTGGATCGAGCGGCGACACCTCTGGTGCATCGTCCTCCTCATTGCCGCGGCGGCTATCCATTCGACGACGGCGTTGTGGTTCATGCTTCTGATTGGATCCGCGACACTCGTGCGCCAGCGTCTGTCCTGGAGGACGATCTGCGTGATCGCAGCCGCCATGATCGGACTGGCGGCAGTCGTCACCGGTTTCGGACCGCTCGCGAACCGCTTCGTCCGGATGGATCCGCCCTGGATGGCCGTCATCGCCGAAAAGGATTACCTGTTCCCGCTTGGCTGGCCGGCCGACGCCTGGATCACGAACCTGATTCCGATCGCCGTGATCCTCGCGTGCTGGAGGATGAGGCGATCCTCGGGACGGCTCTTCGAGGGAGAGTCGGCGCTGGTCGGCGGTGCCGTCGCCCTCGTGCTCATCTTCTTCGCGTGGCTGCCCTTCGACGCCGCGCGGGTCGCGCTGGCCGTGCAACTGCAGGTCGGCCGTCTGTTCTGGGTGCTGGATTTCCTCGCCACGATCTATCTCGTCTGGGCGATGGCGGAATTCCACGCCTCGCCGGTGCGGGCCCGCGCGTTAGCGGGACTCCTTCTGGTGCTCTCGACCGCGCGGGGGGGATATTCCATGTCCGGTCCGTTTCACGACCGTGCGCTCTTCGCCATCCACATCGCGAACGACGATTGGCGGGATGCGATGACGTGGGCGCAGTCGACGCCCGCGTCGTCCAACTGGCTGGCCGACCCGATGCACGCCGCACGATATGGGTCGAGCGTGCGCGCGGCGGGCCAGCGGGACGTCTTTCTGGAAGAAATCAAGGACACGGCCATTGCGATGTACGATCGGCGAATTGCGATGCGCGTCTCCGACCGCGAGCGTGCGCTGGCCGAGCACCCGTGGGACACGGTCAATGGCGCTCGGGCGCTGGCGCAGACGTACGGACTCGACTATCTCGTGATCGATCGGCCGCTGCCGCTCGTCGAGGCGCATCGCGCGGGCTCGCTCCACATCTACCACCTTCGCTGACGTGATCGACTCGTACATACCCCGCCGCGGATTTCGGTCCGGGCACTGGATGACGATTTACTGCTGGGCCGCGCCGCGGCACCTGCAGCTCCCCGATCCCGAGGAGCGCCTGTTTCAGGTCACCTCCGACACGCAGGTGCTGGCGCACTGCTACTGGCAGGCCGAACGGGCGTCGCGAACCACGCTGCTCGCGCTGCACGGGCTCGAGGGTTCGAGCACGGCGCACTACATGAGGGGCCTGGCGCACAAGGGACTCGCGGCGGGGCTCAACGTCGTCCTCCTGAATCAGCGCAATTGCGGCGGAACCGAGCACCTGGGCCCCGGGTTGTACCACTCAGGCCTGACGGAAGACGCCGTGTTCGTGATGCGCGCGCTCGCCCGTGACGGGCTGACCCGTGTCGTCGTCGGCGGGTATTCGCTCGGCGGGAACCTCGCGCTGAAACTCGCAGGCGAGCACACGCCGCAGACGCTGCCGTCGCTGAAGGGGGTCTGCGCGGTGTCGCCGGTCCTCGACCTGGAAGCGTGCGTCCGCGCGCTGGAGCGGCGGTCGAACGTCATCTATCAGTGGAATTTCGTACGCAACCTCAAGGCACGCATGCGGCGCAAGGACGCCTGTTTCCCGCAAGGCTTCGATCTGTCGCGGCTACCGCTGATTCACAGCGTCCGCGCATTCGATGCAGCCTACACGGCCCCGCATTTCGGCTTTGCGAGCGCGGAAGAGTATTACTTCCGCGCGTCAGCCCTCAGGGTCGCCTCTCGTGTGCGAGTGCCCACGCTCATCATCACCGCAAAGGACGACCCGTTCGTGCCGATCGAGCCCTTCGCCGACCCCGCGTTGACCTCGAATCCGAACATCAGGTTGCTCGTCACCGAACACGGCGGGCACTGCGGGTTTCTGAGTCCACCAGACGGCGCGGGAGACGACGGATATTGGGCGGAGCGCGCGATCGTGGACTTCGCCGTCAACGTTGAATGACGGGTGTCATCAACCGTTCACCGCGTCGATGAATGTTCTGGCGAAGGCTGGGCCTTTGCCCTGTTCTTCGTGCTTGAAATAGACGAACGCATCGCGGTCGCCGGACTGCTCACGGACGGTGTCCGCCCATCGACGAATGGCCGCCTCGTCATACCCTTCGTCCCTGAGACGAAAATACGTGTAGCTCGCGGTCGTCACCAGGGGCGTGCTCATCTTCTCGCTGTCGGCCACACATAAGGCGACACCGCGGCTGCGAAGCGCTTCGAACACGGCGTCGTCGTGCCACGACGGGTGACGAAACTCGAATGCCGCCCGCGTGCCGTTGGGCAGCAGATTCAGGAATTCCGCCAGCGTCGAATCGTCGCGCTTGAACGTCGGTGGAAGCTGAAACAGGAGTACGCCGAGTTTCGAGTCCAACGCCTGCGCCGTGCTGCAGAAGCTCCGCGTCAGGTCCTCACAGTGACGAAGCCTGGCGTCGTGCGTAATGCGCCTGGGGGCCTTCAAGGTGAAGGCAAATCGCTCCGGCGTCTGGCGTGACCAGCCCTCGAGCAGCGCTGCCGTCGGTATCCGGTAGAAGGTGTAGTTGACTTCGACGCTGTTGAACCGCTCGGCATAATACGGCAGCATTTTCCTGGCGGGAAACTTCTCCGGATAGAACGTGCCGCGCCATTCCGGATAGTTGTATCCCGAGGTGCCGACGAACACGGACATGGCGGTGATCGTACCGACACACGTCGACCGTGTCCACCATCACGATCGGCATCGCTGCCAACGCGCTGCGAGCGGGATAAGACTGAAGTACACTCCCGCGCATGCGTGTTCAGCGTGTCATCCTTGTCCTTGCGTTCGTCTGCGCCATGGTGTCCGGGGTCGTCGCCCAGGACGCGTCGAAGCCTTCGGCCGACAGCCCGAAAGAGTTCAAAGCTCTCAAATATCGCAACATCGGACCCGCGGCCGGCGGGCGCGTCTCACGCGCGGTCGGCGTTCCCGGCAACCCGCTGATCTACTACGCCGCTACCGCGTCCGGTGGCGTCTGGATGAGCAGCGACGGGGGCACCAAATGGCAATCCATCTTCGACGATCAGCCGATCTCGTCGATCGGATCGATTGCCGTCGCGCCAGGCGATCCCAACGTCGTTTACGTCGGCTCCGGCGAGGCGAATATCCGCGGCAACGTCGCGGACGGTAACGGCATCTACAAATCCGTCGACGGCGGGAAAACATGGACGCACGTCTGGACGCAGGTGGGTCAGATCGGCACGATGGTCGTCCATCCGACCAATCCGGATATCGCGTTTGCCGCAGTGCTCGGGCACGCGTTCGGACCAAACCCTGAGCGCGGGGTGTATCGCACCCGCGACGGCGGCAGGACGTGGCAGCAGGTCCTGAAGAAGGATGCGGACACGGGCGCCTCGGATGTCGCCATGGATCCGTCGAACCCCAACACGCTCTTCGCAGGCTTCTGGCAGGCGCGGCGATATCCGTGGGACCTGCAGAGCGGCGGCCCGGGGAGCGGCCTCTACGTTTCGCGCGACGGCGGCGACACGTGGAAAGCGCTCACGGGCCATGGCCTGCCCGACGGGATCTGGGGCAAGGTGGGCGTAGCCGTCGCGCCGTCGGACAGCGACCGCGTCTATGCGCTGATCGAAGCCGACAAAGGAGGACTGTTCCGGTCGGACGACGGCGGCGACACCTGGGAGCTCGTGAACCCGTCGCGAGCGCTGCGTCAGCGCGCCTGGTACTACACGACGATCACCGTCAATCCTGCGAACGAGAACGACGTCTGGTTCCCGCAGGTGCCGATGCTGCACACAATCGACGGCGGGAAGACGATTCAGTACGTCAAGGGACTTCCTCACGGCGATAACCACGACCTCTGGATCGATCCGCGGAATCCCAAACGCATGATCGCGTCGAACGATGGAGGCGTGCACATCAGCCGCGACGGCGGCGAGACGTGGTTCACGCCCCCGCTGCCCATTTCCCAGTTCTACCACGTGTCGGCCGACACGCGGCAGCCGTACTGGGTCGCGGGCGCGATGCAGGATCTCGGCACGGCGCAGGGCCCGAGCCAGACGACGTCGGGCAACATCCCACTCGCCGACTGGCACGACGTCGGCGGCGGCGAGGCCGGCTGGGTCGTCTCCGACCCCACCGATCCCAACATCGTCTATGCCGGCGAGTACCTCGGCATCATCACGCGATACGACTACCGCACCCGCACGTCGCGAAACGTCAGCGCATGGCCGGAGAACCCATCCGGTCATGGCGGCGAGGACATGAAGTACCGCTTCCAGTGGACGGCGCCGATTGCCGGCTCGCCGCACGATCCCAAGGTCATCTACCACGGCGCGCAGGTCATCTTCCGCACGCGCGACGGCGGACAGAACTGGGAGGTGATCAGCCCGGATCTCACGCGCAACGACAAGTCGAAACAGAAGTGGGCAGGCGGGCCGATCACGGGCGACAACACCGGCGTCGAGACCTACGACACCGTCTTCGTCATCGCGGAATCGCCGAAACAGAAAGGCCTCATCTGGGCGGGCAGCGACGACGGTCTCGTACACGTGACGACAGACGACGGCAAGAATTGGAAGAACGTGACGGCGGCGATGCCCGGCTTCCCGGAGTGGGCGACGGTCAGCATGATCGAACCGTCGCCCTTCGATGCGAACACGGCCTACGTCACGGTGGATGCGCACCGGCTGGACAACACGAAACCGTATCTCTATAAGACGAGCGATCTCGGGAAAACCTGGAAGCGTCTCGACGCACCCCTCGCGCAGGACGTCTACCTGCACTCGGTGAAAGAAGACCCGAAGAAGCGCGGCCAGCTGTATCTCGGCACCGAGCGCGGCGTCATGTTCTCGACGGATGACGGCCAGACCTGGCAGCCGCTGCAATTGAACCTGCCGACCGTGGCCGTCCACGACCTGCTCGTGAAAGACAACGATCTCGTGCTCGCGACGCATGGCCGTTCGCTGTGGATCCTCGACGACCTCGAACCCCTGCGCGCGTTCACGCCACAGATAGCGGCCAAAGGCGCGTATCTGTTTCCACCGGCCGACACGATTCGGTGGCGCATCGGGTCGGGGAGCTACGGCGGCCGCATGGGCAGCTTCTCGAACGGTCCGCACGGAGCGGCGATTTACTACTACCTCAAAGACGAGGACAAGAACGAGGTGCGGATCGAAATTGTCGACGCGCAGAACAAGCCGGTCCGGACCTTGAGCAGCACCGTGCGCGAGCCGGACTACAGCGACGACAACGAAATGCCGGACGAATTCAAGGATCTGGCGCTGTCGAAGGGGCCAGGCGTACAGCGCGCCGTCTGGGATCTGCGATACGAGGGCGCGCGCAAGATCAAGAACGGCAAGATCGACACCGGAGATCCGGCAGAAGGCCCGATGGTACCGCCGGGCACGTATACGGTGAAACTGACCGCCGCAGGCCAGACGCTGACCGCACCGGTGACGATCGTGCCGGATCCCCGCAGCAGCGTGCCGCCGGACGCTTTGCAAGCGCAGGCCGCGTTCGGCCTTCGCGTGCGCGACGACATCTCCCGTCTGACCGATCTCGTCAACCAGCTGCGCTCGGTGCATGACCAGTTGAAAGCGCGGTCCGCCGCACTCGAGCCCCGCAAGGCCGAGCAGAACATCGCGGATCTGATCAAGACGTCGGATGCGGCCATGAAGAAGGCGGATGCGCTCGAAGACAAGCTGCACAACCCGACGGCGGAGGTCGTGTACGACATCCTCGCGATGCGCGGCGGCACGCGCCTCTATTCGCGGCTGGCGCCGCTCCAGATGTGGGCCGTCGAAGACGAAGGCCTGCCCACCCTCGGGATGAAGACTGTGCTGGAACAACAGGAGCAGGAACTCGAGGCCCTCTCTGCGGAGGTCCGGCAGTTCATGACGCAGGAAGTGGCTGCGCTGAACCAGCGCGCCGCGCAACTGGGCCTGGCTTACGTGATCGTGAAATAACGTCAATTCCTTTGTCACACCGTGCGCCTGACATCCTTCGACTGGGCCATCGTCCTCGTCTCGATCGTCCTCTCCTTCCTGCCCGCCCTCTGGATGGCGAGGAGGGCCGGACGCAGCACGGCCGAGTTCTTCACCTCCGGCCGCGCGGCGCCCTGGTGGCTGATCGGCGTATCCATGGTCGCGACGACGTTCAGCACCGACACGCCGAACCTCGTGACGAATCTCGTGCGCGAAGGCGGCGTGGCGGCGAACTGGGTCTGGTGGGCGTTTCTGCTCACCGGCATGACAACGGTGTTCTTCTACGCGCGGCTCTGGCGGCGGATCGGCGTCCTGACGGACCTGGAGTTCTACGAGCTGCGCTACTCCGGCGCGCCGGCCAGGTGGGTGCGCGGATTTCGTGCGATCTATCTCGGGCTGTTCTTCAACATCGTCATCATGGCGACGGTGAATCTCGCGGCCGCGAAGATCGCCAACGTGCTGCTCGGCTGGCCGATGGGGCGAACGCTCGTCATCTGCAGTGTGCTGAACGTCGCGTTTGCGGCGACGTCGGGCCTCTGGGGCGTGCTCGTCACCGACTTCATCCAGTTCGGCATCGCGATGACCGGTTCGTTCGCCGCCGCGTACTACGCGCTGCAGCGGCCGGAAGTGGGAGGCCTGCACGGACTCCTTGCCAAGACGAACGCGTCGGTCATCAGGATGGTGCCGGATCTGAGCAACTGGAGCGTCGCGCTGCCCATTTTCGTGGTGCCGGTCGCTGTCCAGTGGTGGGCGACGTGGTATCCGGGCGCCGAACCCGGCGGCGGCAGTTACATCGCGCAGCGTATGCTCGCGGCGCGAACCGAGCGGGACGCGCTCTCCGGCACGCTCTTCTTCAACGTCGCGCATTACGCGCTGCGGCCGTGGCCCTGGATCATCGTCGCCCTCTGTTCGATGATCGTCTTTCCAACGCTGGCGGATCTCTCCCGCGCGCTGCCCAACGTCGAGCCGCGGCTGATCGGGCACGATCTGGCGTATCCCGCGATGCTGACGTTTCTGCCAGAGGGGATGCTCGGGCTGATGATTGCGGGCCTGCTCGCCGCGTACGTCTCGACGATCTCGACGCACCTGAACTGGGGCACATCGTATCTCGTGCACGATTTCTATCGGCGCTTCGTTCATGCCGGTGAGCCGGAGCGGCACTACGTCATGGTCGGACGGATCGTCAGCGCCGTGCTGATGCTGTGTGCCGCGCTGTTCACGCTCGTGCTCGACAACGCGCGCGACAGCTTCAACCTGCTGCTGTCGGTCGGCGCGGGCACGGGTCTCATTTACCTGCTTCGCTGGTTCTGGTGGCGGATCAACGCGTGGTGCGAGATTGCCGCGATGGCGAGCTCGTTCCTGCTCGCCTTCCTCTTTTTCGTCCTGGATCGCCGCGGTTTCGCGCTGCCCTCGCACGTGACGCTCCTCGCGACGATTGCCGTGACCACCGTCATCTGGGTCGCCGCGGCGTTCTGGGCGCGTCCCACCGACGCCGCTGTGCTGTGCGCGTTCTACGTGAAGGCCCGACCCGGCGGTCCAGGCTGGAAGCCGATTCGGGCGCAGTGTCCTTCCGTCGAGCGGCCCGATCCGCTCTCAGCCGCGTTCGTGTGCTGGTTTGCCGGCCTCGCGCTCGTTTACGGCGCGCTCTTCGGGTCGGGGCACCTGTTGTTCGGCCACATGGCCGCAGGACTGATCGGGGTCGTCGCGGCCATCATCGGCATCGTATTGCTCCTCAGGTTCCTGCCGCGCCTCTGGAGCGAGGAGTGACGCGACGCGCGGTCGTGCTCGCGCGCGGCCTCGGAACGCGGATGCGCGCGATCGACCCGAACGCACGTCTGACGGCCGAGCAGACGCGAGCCGCGGAGGACGGCTCCAAAGCCATGATGCCGCTGCACGGCCGCCCCTTTCTCGATTACGTGCTGAGCACGCTTGCCGACGGAGGCATCGATCAGATCGCGCTGGTGGTCGCGCCGGACTACGCATCGATCAGCCATTATTACGAGCGCATCGCTCCTCCCCGCCGCGTGCATCTCGACTACGTCGTCCAACGGGAGCCGCTTGGAACGGCAGACGCCATCGTGGCGGCCGAACGATGGTGCGGACTGGCCCCATTTCTCGCGCTGAACTCCGACAACCTGTATCCCTCGTCTGCGTTGCGGACACTCGCGGAGATCGACGAACCCGGGGTCGCCGCGTTTTCGCGGGACGAATTGACGGCCACGAGCAATATCGACCCTGACCGCATCCGCAGGTTCGCCCTGCTCGACGTGGATGCGGCCGGCTACGTCACCCACGTGGTTGAAAAACCGGATAACGATCCCGACACGCCGCTCGTCAGCATGAACCTGTGGCGCTTCGATTTGCGCATCTTCGAGGCATGCCGGGACGTGCCGCGATCTTCTCGCGGTGAATACGAACTGCCGGGCGCGGTCGGCGTCGCGATCGACCGCGGCGTTCGGTTTCGTGCGGTGCCGGCACGCGGGCCCGTGCTCGACCTGTCCACCCGTGCCGACGCCGCCGAGGTCGAAGGCCGGCTGAGCGGGTGGACGCCGTCTCCATGACCGCGTCCGAGTGCGTCGAGAGACTCCTCGACCACGGACTGGCCGATGTCGACCGCGCAGCACTGCACGACGTGTCCCGCCGCGTGCTGGAAGCCCTCCCGCCTGGCGGAAGCGTCCTCGACGTGTGGTGGACGCCGGGACGGCTCGAGGTATTCGGAACGCACACCGATTACGCGGGCGGCCGTTCGCTGGTGTGTGCCGTACCGCGCGGCATGCTGCTGGCCGCGCGGCGTCGAATCGACGGGCGGGTCGTGGTCACCGACGCCGCCTCAGGCGAATCGGTCGCCATCGAACCCGGGTGCGATCCGTCGACGTTCAGCGCATGGCGGCGATATGTCGCGGTCGTCGTCGATCGGCTCTCTCGCAACTTCCCCGGCGCCGTGCGCGGCTGCGAGATCGCATTCGAAAGCACGCTCGCGCGTGCGTCGGGCATGAGCAGCTCGAGCGCGCTGGTCATCGCGCTCGCGAGCGCGCTTGTCTCGCTCAACGACCTCGCGCAGCAGGATGCCTGGACGGCGAATATCCGATCGCCGATCGATGCTGCGGGCTATTACGCGTGCATCGAGAATGGCCGAACGTTCGGCGGACTGGCCGGAACGTCCGGCGTCGGCACCCACGGCGGCAGCGAAGATCATGCAGCGATCCTGACGGGACGGCGCGGAATCGTGACGGCGTTCCGCTTCGCACCGATGACACGGTTGCAGGACGTCGCCGTGCCGGCGGACTGGCGGTTCGTGATTGCGACTTCGAACGTCCGTGCGGAGAAGACGGGGCCGGCGCAGGCGAGCTATAACCGGCTCGCAGACGAAGTGCAGGTGCTGCTGGATTGGTGGATCGCGTGCGAAACGCCTGCGTCCTCGCTCGCCGATGCTCTCCGGACCGATGCCGCCGCGGCGGACCGGCTTCGTGAAATCGTCAAGGTGTCAGGCTTGCCCCGGACGGCCATCGAGTCCCTGACTCGACGCCTCGACCATTTCGTCGGTGAAGACGCGATCGTGGGGCGCGCGCCAGCGGCGTTCGCAGATGGTGACCGAACTCTGATCGGTGAGCTGTCGGCAGCATCGCAGGCGATTGCCGAATCGCTGCTGCGCAACCAGGTCGCGGAAACTGTGGAGCTCGCGCGGAACGCCCGACGACTCGGTGCGTTCGCCGCCCGCAGCTTCGGCGCTGGTTTCGGCGGCAGCGTATGGGCGCTGCTCGATGATGGCCGCCGAGCGGCGGAACGATTCGCCGCCGCCTGGCATCCAGAGGCATTCATCATGCAGCCCGGCCCTCCACACACGGCGTTGTGAGAGAACGGGCGCACCGTACGCCCAACAATTCCTGCGACTCTTACGTCAAATCACCTGGTGAAGGAGCGCCGCGGGTGTGCGGTTTCGAGGATCTCCTGACCGGAAACGGACACATACATCATGCTAGAGGCCCTCGCGAAGGACATCCGCCACTCGCTTCGCATGTTCGTGCAGAATCCGGCGTTTTCGTTGGCTGCCGTCGCGGCGCTGACCCTTGGCATCGGCGCCAATACGGCTATTTTTTCCGTCGTGAACGCGGTGCTCCTCAAGCCGGTCGCCGTTCCGGATCCCGATCGCGTTGTCGTGTTCATGAACGTCTCTCCGCGGGGATCGGGACCCGCAGCCTCCCCGGCGAAGTTCGCGCATTACCAGCAGCAGACGGACATCGTGCAGGACGTGTCGGCGTTCAACACCGGCGTCGTCAATTACACGGGCGGTACGTTTCCGGAACAACTCCGTTCAGGACGGATCTCGGCAAACTTCTTCAACCTCGTTGGCGCGCGCTTCGTGCTTGGACGTCCGTTCACCGCGGACGAAGACCGCCCGAACGGCCCGCGTGTGGCGATCATCAGCCGGAACTTGTGGGAAACGCGGTTCAACGGCGATCGCAATATAACGGGCAAGTCGATCGGCATCGGCGGCGATCCCTACACGATTGTCGGCGTGCTCGACACGTTCGACTTCCGCGAATTTGGCCAGACTCCGCAAGTCTGGACGCTCTTCCAGTTCGACCCCAACACGACCGATCAGGGACACTACTTCCAGGTGCTCGGACGCTTGAAGCCTGGAGTCACGCTGGAGCAGGCCAACGATCGGATGAAAGCATCGGCGCAGGCGTATCGCGCGAAGTTCCCGACTGCGCTGGGGCCGCAGGCGAGCTTTGGCGTGCAGCCGATCCGCGACGTGATCGTGCGCGCGGACGTCAAACAGTCGCTCCTCGTGCTCGGGACCGCCGTCGGCCTGGTGCTGCTCATCGCGTGTGCGAATGTCGCGAACCTGCTGCTGGTCCGGGCCACCGGCCGTCGCCGTGAGATTGCGATCCGTGCCGCGATCGGTGGATCGCGCGGCCGGATTATCCGACAACTGCTCACCGAAAGCGTTGTTCTCTCCCTGACGGGTGGCCTGCTCGGGCTCCTGCTGGGATGGATCGGCATCCGCGCACTGCTCTCGATCAACACTGCGGGCCTGCCGCGCGTGGGCGAAAACGGCAGCTTCGTGAGTATGGATACCAACGTTGTCCTCTTCACGTTAGGGGTGGCGATCGGAACCGGAATCCTGTTCGGCCTCATCCCCGCCATTCAGAGCTCTCGAACGGACCTCACGACCACCCTCAAGGAAAGCAGCGGACGCTCCGGTACCGGATTCCGGCAGAACAAAGCACGCTCAATTCTTGTCGTCGTTGAGGTCGGACTCGCGCTGGTGCTGCTCATCGGTTCGGCGCTGTTGATTCGCACGGCGGTGGCGCTGGGGCGCGTGGATCCGGGCTTCGACACACACAATGTGCTGACACTCAAGATGTCGATGAAGGGCGCGCAGTTCCAGAAGGCCGAGGCCGTGGAGCAGGTGATTCGCAACGGGGTCGAGCGCTTGCAGTCTATTCCGGGCGTGAAGCTGGCCAGCGCGACCTGCTGCGTGCCGCTGCAAGGCGGCTACGGGCTGCCCTTCCGAATCGTCGGGCGTCCGCTCGCCGCCGACAGCCAGGGACCGTTTCACGGCGGCGGCGGCTGGATGACGGTCTCCCCGGGCTACTTCGAAGTATTCGCGATTCCGCTGAAGAGCGGCCGTACGTTCAACACACGTGATACGAGCACGTCGACGCCGGTGGTGATCATCAATGAGGCGATGGCGAAGCAGTATTGGCCGAAGAGCGACCCGCTTCGCGACCGGCTCGTGATCGGCAAAGGGGTGATGCGCGAGTTCGCCGCCGAGGGGGAGCGCCAGATCATCGGTGTGGTATCCGACATTCGCAGCAACGGTCTCGACGCGGATCCGCAGCCGCAGATGTTTATCCCGCAGTCGCAGGTGCCCGACGCGGCCAACGCGCTGAACGTCAGCCTGACGCCCGTGTCCTGGATTGTGAAAACCGAAGTTCCGCCGCAGTCCGTCAGCGCGACCATCCAGGAACAGCTCCGGCAGGTCACCGGGCTTCCGGTCTCGGACGTGAAGTCGATGGACGAAATCGTGGCGTTGTCGGTCTCGCGCCAGCGTTTCAATATGTGGGTCATGTCGGTGTTCGGCGCGTGCGCCCTCCTGCTGGCGGCGATCGGTATCTACGGCCTCATGGCGTATTCCGTCGAACAGCGCACGCAGGAGATCGGCATTCGGATGGCGCTCGGCGCGCAGGGCGCACAGGTGAAGAACATGGTGGTGCGGCAGGGCCTGCTGCTCGCGGCGATCGGCATCGTCATCGGCGTGGGCGCCGCGCTGCTGCTCGCGCGATACATCACCTCGTTCCTGTTCGGCGTCACCGCGCGCGATCCCCTCGTCTTCGGCGGAGTGCCGGCGATCCTGGCGATCGTCGCGTTTTTCGCCGTGTATCTGCCGGCGCGCCGAGCAAGCCTTGTCGATCCGATCATCGCGCTGCGCGCGGAATAGGCGTGATAAGACCCCATTCTTCCAACCACCAACACCCGACACCCACGGCGCATAATGTGACACAACTCGATTGATCGGAGCCTGTGTTGTTGGTGGTTGTCACGATGACGATGGCTCGCGGCCCCGACGAGGAGGCGCTGATCGTGCGAGCCCTGCGGCATGTAAGCGACGCCGGCTTCCCGATTGTCGCGTGCGACGGCGGTTCGCGGGCGGAGTTCGTCGAAGACCTTCGCGCGCTGCCGCGGACGACACTGCTGCTTTCGCCCGCCCGCGGGCTCATCGCGCAAATCACGCACGCCGTGGCCACCGCGGTCGATCGCGGCGCGACCCGTATCTTCTACACGGAACCCGACAAGGACGTGTTTCTCGAGCAGCACGCGACGCGCTTCCTCGAGGCCGCGCGACAGAACGCGGATGCGGTATGCGTCGCGGCGCGCACCGCGAGCGCCCTCGCCACGTTCCCGTCCATCCAGCAGTTCACCGAACGCACAATCAACACGCTGATATCGGACGTTGTCGGCGTGTCGGGCGATTATTCCTACGGGCCCATGCTCCTTCCGCCGCAGGCCGCCAAATACGCCCTGCAGGCACCCGAACACATCGGCTGGGGATGGCGACACTTCGTGCTCGCACGCGCGCACCGCGCCGGAATCCCCGTTGCGCTGCAGACCGGCGAATACGAGTGCCCGCCCGCGCAGCGGCAGGACACCGGCACCGAACGGATCCACCGCCTCCGACAGCTCGCCCAGAACGTCGAGGGCTTGCTGGCAGGTCTGACCTTCGTGGATTGACACTATAGCCACACTGGATATACTCGGCGTGTGAATAGTGACATCGCCAAGCTCCTTCCGCTACCTCCCGCTACCTTCCATATCCTCGTCGCGCTCGCGGACGATGACCGCCACGGCTACGCGATCATGCAGGACGTCGCCGAGCGCACCGGGGGGACCCTGAAGCTCAGCGCCGGCACCCTGTATCGCTCGATCCAGCGGATGCTCGAGCAGGGCCTGATCAGCGAAGTGCGACAGCGGCCGGCGTCCAAGGACGATGACGAGCGGAGGCGGTATTACCGGATCACCGCGTTCGGCACGGCCGTCGCCAAAGCAGACGCACAGCGCTTGTTCGATATGCTGAAGCTCGCACGCGCACGGGGGCTCGCGCCGGAGGGACGGTGATGCGGCTCTATCGCGCGCTGCTGCATCTGTATCCCGCGTCGTTTCGCGTCGAATACGGCACGGAGATGGAGGCAATCTTCGAACGGCGCCGCCGCGGCGCCTCGTCTGCCGGACGGCTCGGGCTCTGGGTGCAGACCATCGGAGACATCGTCGCGACTGCCGCGGCCGTTCACCTCGACATCCTGAGGCAGGACGTCCGCTACGGGGTCCGCGCGCTCCGCAGGACGCCGAGTTTCTCGCTCACGGCGATCGCGGTCGCCGCCATCGGGATCGGCGCCAATACGGCCGTGTTCTCGGTGACCGACTTCGTGCTGCTGCGTCCGCTGCCCTTCCGCGATCCGGATCGCCTCGTGAAAATATGGGAGCGGACGCCCGGCTATCCCCGGCTGGAGCTGTCTCCGGAGAACTATCGCGACTGGAAGCGCCTCTCGAACTCGTTTTCGTCGATGGGCGCGCTCTGGACGATCGCGTCGAACCTTTCGACACCGGGCACCGATCCGGAACGCGTGACGGGTGCGGCGATCACCTGGGATCTCCTGCCGACGCTCGGTGTGTCGCCGCGAATGGGCCGCGGCTTCACTGAAGCCGACGACCGGGAAAACGCAGCGGGCACGATCATCCTCAGCGATGCGCTGTGGCGCAGCCTGTTCGGGGGGGAGCCGGACATCGTCGGCCGCACGATAACCCTCGACGACACGCGCTATCAGATCGTGGGCGTGATGCCGCCGGACTTCGCCTTTCCATCACGCCAGGTGGAGTTCTGGCGACCAATCCAGCTCTCGGTGAACGACAAGGACCGCACGAACACCTATCTGACGGTCGTCGGGCGGCTCGAGCCGGGCGTCACGCTGAGCGACGCGGGTGCGGAGCTGAACGGAATCGCGGGGCGCCTCGCGGTGCAGTTCCCCGACCAGGACAAGCAGCTCGCGGCGACGATCATGCCGATGCGCGACGACGTTCCGAAGCAGTCGCGTTTCCTCGTACTGGTGCTCAGCGGCGCCGCGCTCTGCGTGCTGCTGATCGTCTGCGCGAATCTCGCAAACCTCCTGATCACGCGAGCAGCCGGGCGGCGGAAGGAAATCGCGGTGCGGGCTGCGATTGGCGCCGGGCGTGAGCGCATCGTCCGGCAGCTCGCGACCGAGAGCGCGATGCTGGCGATCGCGGGCGGCGTACTCGGCGTGGCGCTCGCGTATGTCGCCCTTCCGATGCTGGCGACGCTCGCGCCTGTGACGCTGCCCACGGCGGGCGAGCCCACGGTCGACGCACGCGTGCTCGTCGCCGCCGCCGTGCTCACGGCGTTCACGGCGTTCGCCTTCGGCGTTCTTCCCGCACTGCGCCTGGGACGCGAGGCGGACGCGGCGGGATTACGCGAGGGCGCCCGCGGTGGCGGCCGCCGTGAGCGGCTCCGCTCGACGCTGGTCGTTGCGGAACTCGTCGCGTCGATCGTGTTGCTCGTGGGGACGGGACTCCTGCTCCAGGCGCTCTGGCAGGTGTCTCGCGTCGACCCGGGATTTCAGCCGGACCACGTGCTCACGCTGCGCACGACGCTGCCCTGGCCGAAGTACGCCCCGACCGAAAAGCGCGCGGCGTTTTACGAAAGCGTTCTCGGGCGTATCCGTGCGCTGCCTGGCGTCAGCGCTGCGGGATACATCAGCGGCCTGCCGTTCGTCGTCCGTGGCGCGCTCTGGTCGGTGAGCCTCCACGGACAACCGCAGGGGCTTGCGGACAGCCGATCCGTTTCCCTTCGCTACGTCACGCCGGGCTTTTTCACCACGCTCGCGATCCCGATCCGGCGCGGACGCGACGTCAGCGACACCGACACGCAGAAGTCGCCGTTCGTCGCCGTGGTCAGTGAATCGTTTGCGCGCCGCGAATGGCCCGGACAGGATCCGATCGGCCAGCGCTTCACCGTCGCCTTCTTCGAACGCACGATCGTCGGGGTCGTTCAGGACGTGCGCATGCGCGGCCTGGAATCCGAGGGCGAACCACAGGTGTACATCCCGTACCGGCAGATCACTGACGGCTGGATGTCGACGTACGCACCGAAGGATCTTGCGATCAAGCTGTCGGTGCCGCCCGGGCAGATCGTGCCCGCGATCCGTCAGATCGTGAAGGACATCGATCCAGGTGAGCCGGTATCAGACGTCCGGATGCTCGGCGACATCGTCGCGCAGGAGACGGCGCCGCGCGAAGGACAACTCCGTGTGCTGGGTGCGTTCGCCTTCATCGCAGCGCTCCTCGCCGCGATTGGCATCCACGGGCTGCTCGCGTTCGGCGTATCGCAGCGCGTACAGGAGTTCGGTGTGCGAATTGCCATCGGTGCGCGGCCGTCGCAGGTCGCCGGACTGGTGTTCCGTCAGGGTGTCCGTCTCGCGCTGTTGGGGCTTGTGATCGGGGTCGCGTGCGCGTATGCCGCGGCGCGTGCACTGGCGGCGCTGCTTGCGGGTGTGTCGCCGGCAGATCCGCTGACGTTTGGAGCGGTGATCGCGCTTGTCGGCGTGCTGACTGTGATCGGGAGTCTGCTGCCGGCGTGGCGCGCGCTGCGGGTGGACCCGATTACGGCGCTCCGTGCGGAGTACTGATTGGGGGTGCGGTGTGCGGAGTGCGCGGAATGCGAAGCTGGTGAGTTGGTGAAATTCACCAACTCACCAGCCGGTGTTACCTGGCCCTCAACGTGATGAAGACGTCCGAGCCCTTCTTGTTGACGACGAGCAGCGACGGTTTCCCGTTGTTGTTATCGAGCGCCGACTTCAGCTGATCAACGGTGGTCACGGACTGTCCGTTTACCTTCTCGATCACGTCGCCTTCGGCGAGTCCGCTTTCCGCAGCGACACCTTCGGGGTCGACGTTGGCGACGACAACGCCTTTGGTCGAGTTCGGGAGCTGAAGCTGCTGCGCGATATCGGGCGTCAGCGGCTGCACGCTCATGCCGTACTTGCCGTTGCCGGAGTCGTCCGACGATGAGGTGCCTCGAGGAGCGTTCGTGCCCTTCAGCTCGCCAAGCGTGGCCTCGACGTTCTCCGTTTTCCCATGGCGCAGCACTTCCAGCGACACTTTCGTGCCCGGCTGCGTGCTCGCGACCATATTGCGGAGCTGATTGCTGTCAATCACGGCCTTGCCGTTGAACTGGGTGATCACGTCGCCCTGCTGCAGCCCGGCGCGCGCCGCTGGCGAACCTTCGTCGACGTCGCTCACAACGGCACCCTTGGACGAGGACAGGCTCATCGCGGTCGCCATGTCCGGCGTGACCGCCTGCACTTTGACGCCCAGCATGCCGCGGCGGACCGTGCCGTTCTTGATCAACTGATCCATGACGTTTTTCGCCATGTTCGAAGGAATCGCGAAGCCGATCCCGATGTTGCCGTCAGACGGCGACATGATCTGCGAGTTGATTCCGATCAGCTGTCCAGCGGTGTTCACGAGCGCGCCGCCGGAGTTCCCATGGTTGATTGCGGCGTCCGTCTGCAGGAAGTTCTCGTAGCCGTCGCCGCCGAGATTGGTCTGGCGTCCCTTGGCGCTGATGATCCCCGACGTCACGGTTTCGCCGATGTTGAGCGGGTTGCCGATTGCAAGGACGACGTCGCCCACGCGGACGGCATCCGAGTCGCCGATGGCAAGCGTCGGCAGGTCGGCCGCGTCAACTTTCACGACCGCCAGGTCCGTCGGTGCATCGGTTCCGACGACTTTCGCGCTGAACGTCCGCTTGTCCGGCAGTTCCACGCGCACTTCGCTGGCCCCGTCGACAACGTGGTTGTTGGTCAGGATGTAGCCGTCATGCGTCACGATGACGCCGGATCCCACGCCGCGCTCGATCCCGCGCGGCTGCCGCGGAATCTGCACGCCAGGCCCGAAGAAGCGGCGAAGCATCTCGTCGGGTAGCTGGTTGTCGGCCGGGATCATCTGTGCTTTTTTCTCGACGCGAATCGTGACGACGGCCGGCATGACTTCGTCCACGACCGGCGCATACGACGACGCCGCCGCGACCGGTGCGACTGCTGAGACCGGCGCTGCCTTGGCGGTCGACGCGGCACCCGCCGCCACCACACCCGGATCAGGCGCCTTCATCGCCAGCACGGCCGTCAGTGCGACGCCGGCTATGGCCAGCCCGCCCGGTTTCCAGAATCTGTTGAACATGTTGCGAGTCCCCCTCTGTCTGAATTAATCCTCTCTAGGTAAGACGACGGGGAACCTTTCCGGGGCGTGAACGGGAGATTACAAGCGTGAAAGGTTGGAGGCTCGAAGGGCGGCGCTACGGCGCCTCGCCCGCTAACGGAATGTGGACGCTGAACGTGGAGCCTCGACCGGGCTCGCTCGTGGCCTCGACCCGTCCGCCGTGCGCCTGCACGTAGGCGCGCACGAGGCTGAGACCCAGGCCGAGGCCGCGCTCGGAGCGGCTCGGATCCGCACGGTAGAGGCGCTCCCAGATGCGGGGCAGATGCTCCGGGGCGATCCCCCCGCCGGTGTCGGCCACCGTCACGAGCGCGTCGCCACCGTCTGCACGCGCACGTATGGTCACGGTGCCCTGCGCCGCGGTGTACTTGATCGCGTTGTCGAGCAGGTTCGCAAACACCTGGCGCAGCCGATCGCGCGAGCCGGCAACCGTCACATCGTCCGCGTTCAGCGTGACGGATACGTGCCGCGCATCGGCGACGTCCTCGTACAGATCCACGACCTCACGGAGTAGCGGCTCGAGCGGTACCGCCTCGCGCGGCAGGTGCAGCACGCCGGTTTCGGCTTCGGAGATATCCATCAAGGTGTTGAGCATCGAGAGAATGCGATCGGACTCCTCCAGGCAGTCGGCGAGCGCCTCTCGCTGCTGGGCCGGGTCACCGGACTGCAGCGCGCGTTCGGCCACCGCGCGCAGCCGCGTCATCGGGGTGCGCAGGTCGTGCGCCACGTTGTCGAGCGACTCCCCCATCGCGGAGATCAGCGTAGTGATGCGATCGAGCATGGTGTTGAACAGCGCAATCAGTTCGTCGACGGTGTCCGCCGCTCCAGCCTCCAGACGGCCTGGCACTCGCTCGTTGGTTCGCCCCGTGCGGATGATGTTCCGCACGACGTGAATCAGGTTGTCGATCGGCCGCAGCGTGGACCGCGTGAGCACGAGGCCGCCGATGACGCCGATGATCATGGTTACCGCGGCCACCCAGCCGACGATGACGCGGAACTGGCGCAACAGCGCCCGACGCGTCTCGTTGCTCTTGCCGACTTGCAGGATGGTGCCATCGATCAGCCGGGCGGACGCGACTTCGAGGACAGCGTCGCGATCCGGCGCGTGCGCCGCACCGAGCCCGTTACGATCGTTTTCCAGCTGATTGACGTCGAAATCACGCCACCCCGGAGGCGTGGTGACGAAGAGCGCGTCCGCACCAGGTCCAAGGACACGGACGAACAGCCGCTCGCGCTGCCCCGTCCGTTCTTCGATTTCTACGGCGCGTTGGAGCGCCGGGAGGCCCCCGGCTTCGTACCGCGACGCGTACTCCCGAAGCGTGGCGTTGATGATGTCGTGGTCGCGCTGCGCGAGCGAGCTCGCGAGCAGGGCGTAGGTGAGCCCGACAAGACCTGCCGTGCTGAGGATGAAGACGGCCGCATACCAGAGCGACAAGCGGAGGCCGAGGGTGCGCCGGATGACGGCCACGCTCTCCTATCCCTCCTTCAGCACGTAACCGACCCCGCGAACCGTGTGCAGCAGCTTGCGTTCGAACGGGCGATCGATTCTGTCGCGCAGCCGCGAGACGAGAACGTCCACGACGTTCGTGTTCGGGTCGAAGTTGTAGCCCCAGACGTGCGACAGGATCATCGTCTTCGACAGGACCTTGGCCGGGTTGCGCAACAGGTACTCGAGCAGCGCGAATTCGCGAGGCCGGAGATCGAGCGGCTGGCCGGCCCGCGTGACCTTGCGCGTCAGGAGATCCAAAGTCAGGTCAGCGAATGCGAGGCGGGTCGGCTCAGCGGCGCCGGTCGCGCGGCGGATGAGCGCCTGCACACGCGCGAGAAGCTCAGCGAACGCGAATGGTTTGGTCAGGTAATCGTCGCCGCCCGCCTGCAGCCCGCGCACCCGATCATCGACTGAGCGTCTCGCACTGAGGATCAGGACGGGCGTCCGGATCCCCCGCGCTCGGAGCGCATCGATGAGGGACAGCCCGTCGCGCCGCGGCAGCATGACGTCGACGATGGCGGCGTCATACGGACCAGCCGTTGCGGCTCGCAGTCCTTCGTCGCCGTCGGAGGCCACGTCGACGGCGTAGCCGTTCTCCCGGAGTCCCTTTGCGACGAAATCGGCAATCGTCGCATCGTCTTCGACCACCAACACGCGCATTCTTTTGAAAGTGTATCCTGCGCCAGGGAACTGAAGTTCCGCGCTACACCCGCGCCTCGCGCCTCGCGCCTCGCGCCTTCGGCCTCGCGCGCCTCGCGGCTCACCCTGTCCGCTTGCGGCTGCGCGCCACTGCGAGCCCAAGAACGATCACTCCCCACGCCGTCATCGCGGCGGCCTGCGGCCACAGCCAGGCGAGGCCAAGACCTTTCAGAAAAATCCCGCGGACGATGACGAGAAAGTACCGAAGGGGAATGAGATACGTCGCGTATTGGATGACGCGCGGCATGTTCTCGATCGGGAAGATGAACCCCGACAGATAGATCATCGGCGTGAGAAAAAAGAACGTCGCCGTCATCATCGCCTGCTGCTGGGTATCCGAAATCGTCGAGATGAAGAGCCCCAGGCCGAGCGTGCAGAGGACGTAGACAAGACTGAGCGCAAAGAGGAGCCAGAAGCTGCCCCGAAGCGGCACTTCGAACCAGAACACGGCGACCGCTGTGACGAGGAGCACGTCGATGAGCGCTATCACCCCGTACGGCAGCAGCTTGCCTACGATGAGCTCCCAGCGGCGAAGCGGCGTCACGTTCAACTGCTCGAGGGTGCCGAGTTCCTTCTCGCGGACGATTCCCATGGCCGCGAGATTCGCGGTGACGAGCAGCAGCAACAGCGCCAGCACGCCGGGGATCATGAAGTACCGGCTCTCGAGCTGCGGGTTGAACCAGATGCGAAGCCGCAGATCGATCCCCGGCACGCGCACTCCAGTTGCTGCAGCGCGCCGGGACACCAGCTCCTGCGCGTAGTCATTCACGAGCGACGTGGCGTAGCCGAGGGCGACCGTCGTGGAGTTCGAGTCGGTGCCATCGGCCACGACCTGAAGCGACACGGGCGTTTCCGAGTGAATCGCCGCCCCATAGCCCGTCGGGATCGCAAGCGCCACCCAGGCCGTGCCCCGCTGCAGGTACGCGTCGACATCGTTGAGCGACGTCACCGTATCCACGACCGTAAAGTTTCTCGACGCATCGAAACGCGCAATCAGCTCGCGGCTTGCCGGGCTGCGGTCGCCGTCGGCGACCACCACCGGGACGTCGCGAACGTCAGTGGTTGCCGCATATCCCAGCATCGTGAGCTGGATGATGGGCGCGATGATCACCAGCACGAACAGCCGCGGGTCCTGTCGCAGCTCCAGAAATTCCTTCCAGACGAGGCGTCGCAGGCGCCGCATCAGCCGCGCTCCCTGGCCAGCCGGACGGACGCCAACGCCAGCATGGCCAGCGCGTACACCGTCAGCGCGGCCAGCTGCGGTGCCAGGACGGCAATCGGCACGCCTTTCAGCACGATCCCGCGCAGCGCAACGAGGAAGTATCGCGCCGGCACGACGTAGGTCACGAGCTGGAGCGCGGTCGGCATGCTGGAGATCGGAAAGATGAATCCCGACAGCATCAACGTGGGAAGGAACGACGACAGCATCGCGGCCTGAAACGCCACCTGCTGGGTCTCCGCCGCCGTGGAAATGAGCAGCCCCTGCCCCAGCGCGCCCGCGATGAACAGCGAGACCGCAACCAGCAGCGAGATCCAGTTACCGCGCATCGGCAGCCCGAAGAGCAGCATGGCCGCAAACACGATGAGCGCCGCGGACGTGAGCGAGATGAGGAAATACGGGATGCTCTTGCCGACCATGAAGGAGAACGTATCGATGGGCGCCATGCGCACCTGCTCGATGGTTCCGCTTTCCTTTTCGCGGACGATGGAAATAGCCGTCGAGATGACCGCCGTGATCATGAGGATGTACGCGATGAGCCCCGGAACCAGGAACAGCGTGCTGCGGAGTTCCGGGTTGTACCAGATGCGCGGCTCGATCGAGACCGGCGGCTCGCGCAGCTGCCCTTCGAACAGCGCGGCGCCGGCGCTTTGAACGATGCTCGCGGCGTAGCCCATGACCGTCGTCGCGGTATTCGCGTTGTCTCCGTTGATGATGACCTGCACCTGCGGCCGGAGACCGTTGACGAGATCCCGTCCGAAGTTCTCCGGAATGACGAGCGCCGCGCGCGCGGTGTTCAGGTTGAGCAGGCGATCGATGTCGGCGGGGCTCTGAACGTCCGCAACGCGATCGAAGTAGCCGGAATTGACGAACGCCGCCACCAGCGCCCGGCTGTCGCCGGTGCCATCGCGGTCCTCGACGGCGAGCGCGATGTGCCGGATGTCCCAGTTCAGGGCGTAGCCGTAGAGCAGCAGGAAGAACGCGGGTACGAAGACGAGGATGAGCAGCGTGCGGCGGTCGCGCGCGATCTGCCGCAGTTCCTTCCGATAGACCGCGAGAGCTTTTCGGCCGATCACGCGGCGCTCCCGCCCCGGGCGCGCGCGCGGTCGATCACGTCGAGGAAGACGTCTTCGAGCGAGGGCGCGACGGGCGTAATGGACTGCACCGCAATGCCGGCGTGTTCGAGCGCGACACGGATCCCCGCCGGCGTCGAAGACGGCGTTCTGAGGACCGCGTGGACAGCGGTGCCGAAGAGACTCGTGCTTTCGACTTCCGGCAGCGCGTCGAGCTGCCGCATGGCCTCGACGGGATTCGCGGCGCGCACCTCGAGAATCGGCCGGTCGGCGAAGATACGCTTCACCTCTGCGGTCGTCCCGATCGCAGCGAGCCTGCCGGCGTCGATGAGCGCAACCCGATGACAGCGCTCCGCCTCGTCCAGGTAATGGGTCGTGACGAGCACGGTGACGCCGCTGTGCGACAGCTCGTCGATGAGGCGCCAGAACTGCCGGCGCGACAACGGATCGACGCCGCCGGTCGGCTCGTCCAGGAACAGAATCGCCGGCTCGTGCAGGATGGCGCAGCCGAGCGCGAGGCGCTGCCGCCAGCCGCCCGCCAGATCGCGCGCGAGGGTCCGTTCCCTGCCCTGGAGTCCCGCCATCTCGATCACGAAGGCGCGCCGCCTGGCCAGCGCCGCGTCGTCCAGGCCGTAGATGCCGCCGAAGAACCGAATGTTCTGGTCGACGGTCAGGAGCTCGTACAGTGAGAACCGCTGCGACATATACCCGATGCGACGCTTCACGCCTTCCGGATCGCTGGTCACGTCGACGCCGCCGACGGTCGCCGTGCCGGATGTGGGTTTCAGCAGACCGCAGAGCATGCGGATGGTGGTGGACTTCCCGGCACCGTTGCTGCCGAGAAAGCCGAAGATTTCGCCTGCCTTCACGTCGAACGAAACGTCGTCCACGGCGGCAAACGATCCGAATCGTCGGGTGAGATGGCTGACGTCGATTGCGACGCTCATGGCTGCTGCCCCGTCGCGCGCGCGAGCCGCGCCGCTGCCAGGCGTGCGTCAGCAACCGCTTTCGTCCGATCGAGTTCCGCCTGGAGCCGCGCGACCTGCGCGTCGAGCACGTCGGTCGGGGTCGCGACGCCGGCGCGGTATCGTTCGCCCACCACGCGCTCGGCGTCCGTCGCGGCGCGCACCTCCTCGTCTGCCGCGGTAATCGCCGCGACACTCGAATCGAGCTCCAGCCGCCGCTGCCGCACCTCGAATTTCAGCGAGCGATCGAAGTCGGCAACCCGCGCTTCGAGCGCCGCCGCGTTTGCGGCGGCGGCGGCACGGTCCGCCGCGCGACGCCCGCCGTCCCACAGCGTCCAGGAGAGGCTGAACGATGCGTCCCACGACGTGCGCCAGTCGGTCGTGCGCGGAAAGATTCGCGGGTTCGGCCGGGCGTAGTCGTAGCCGGCTCCGAACGCGATCTCGGGCTTCCATGCAGCGGCGGCCGCGATGACCTGCTCGCGCGCCGCGCTCACGTGCTGCTCGAGCGCGCGCCGCTCGGGTCGCGCGTGGAGTGCTGTCGCGATGAGCGCCGCAACTTCTTCGGCGTGCGAGTCCGCAGCAGCCGGCACGGCGGCGGTGCCCGGATCCGGCTCGAGACGGCCAGCCGTTTCGTTGCCCGTCAGCCGACGCAAATCCGCTTCCGCGACACCCCGCTGGTTTGCTGCCTGCACGGCGAGCAGCCGCTGGCGAGCCTGCTGCGCCTCAGCGGACGAGACGTCGTTGGGCGGAATCAGTCCTTGCGAGAATCGCGTCCGCAGATCGGACACCTGCGCGGTGACGGCGTCGAGCGCCCGCTGCAGCACGCGTGTCGTGTCCTCGGCGGTGACCAGTGCCCAGAAGGCGCGGGTGATTTCCAGACGGAGGTCCGCTCGTGCGGCGGACACGTCCTCGCTCGCCGCGGCGGCTTCTGCCCGCGCCGCCCGTTCGAGGGCATCCGTTCGCCCACCTGTGTAGATGGGCCACTGCAGATCCAGACGGGTCCGGTAGTTGTCGGGAATATCCGGGTACACAACGCGCGGCGGCTGCCCGGGGATCGCGATCGCGAATTCGTCGACGTGGTTCGTTCGCGTGTACCCCGCCTGCGCGGCCACAGCCGGCCGGTCCGCCGCCTCGCGCGAGGCGACCGTGGCACCCGCCGCCTCTTCGCGGGCGTGAAGCTCCGCGAGCCGCTCGCTCGCCGCAAGGCCCTGCTGGATCGCTTCGTCGAGCGTGATTCGCACTCCAGGAGCGTCCTGCGCCGCGGCGCACGGAGTCATCGCCGCAACCGCCAGAATCGTCGCGCAAACAATGAAACGCATTTTCTTCTCAGCGTGTGGTGATCAAATCGATGAACACATCCTCGAGTGACGCAACGATCGGCCGGATGCTGTTGATGGCGATCCCGTCGCGGCCGAGCGCCGCCTCGATGGCGCCGGTCACACTGGACGCCTCCGCGGCGGCAACGCGTGCGTGCGCGCGATCACCAAAGAGCTGCACGTCCTCGACGCCAGGCACGCGCATGAGGATTTCGAGCGGCGGCCGCGGCGTGTCGGTGATGATCTCGAGGATCTGCCCGCTCGAGCGGGTTTGCAGCCGCGCGGGCTCGTCGAGCGCGAGCAACCGTCCTTCGTGGAGCAGGGCGACCCGCGAGCACCGCTCCGCTTCGTCCAGGTAGGGCGTCGCCATCACAATGGTGAGCCCGCGCGACAGGAATTCCGCCAGGAGCTTCCAGAATTCGCGCCGTGACACGGGATCGACCCCCGTCGTGGGCTCATCGAGCAGCAGGAGTTCCGGTTCGTGCACGAGCGTGCACGCCAGCGCCAGCTTCTGCTTCATCCCGCCCGAGAGGCGGTCCGCACGACGCGCGCGAAAAGGGGTGAGCTGCGTCATGTCGAGCAGTCGATCGCGCGCGTCCTTGTAGCGGCGGACGCCGTGGATTTCGGCGAAGAACGCGATGTTCTCGTCGATCGTCAGGTCGCCGTACAAGCTGAAGCGCTGAGAGAGATAGCCGATCGCGCCGGTCGTCGCGCGGTGTTCCGCGACCGGATCCCGCCCGAGCACGCGCACGGCCCCGCCATCGGGCTCCAGGAGTCCGCACGTGAGCCGGATGGTCGTCGTCTTCCCGGCACCATCCGGCCCGATGAGGCCGAACATCTCGCCACGCCGCACGTCGAACGACAGGTCGCGCAACGCTTCGGTCGTCCCATACCGCTTGGCGACGTGCTGCAGCAGAAGCGCGGCGCTGTCTTCAGTCATGGCGCAACCTGCAGCTCCGCCTCGACCGGCATCCCGGGTTTGAGCACGCCCGACGCGTTGTTGGCGGACACCTTCACGCGGTAGACGAGTTTCGAGCGCTCCTCCGCGGTTTGCACGTTGCGAGGCGTGAATTCCGCTTTGGGTGAGATGAACGTAATCGTGCCCTGCAGCCGCTGCCCCGCATCGGTCACGATCGTCGCGGGCTGGCCGATCTTGAGCGACGGCACCATCCGTTCGTCGACGTAGACATTGGCCCACGCGTGATCGAGGTCGGTGATGACGATGATCGGACCGCGCGGCGGCAGGATCTCTCCCGCGTCTGCCAGCTTCGAGGTCACGATGCCGGACACCGGGGCTTTGACGACAGCGTCGGAGACGTTCTTCTGGAGCGCCGCGATCTGCGCGTCCGCGGCCGCGACGCGGGCCCGCCCGGCGGCGATTTCCTGCGGACGCGAGCCGGCCCGAAGGCGCGCGAGGGCGTCCGACGCGGCGTGCGCACGCTGCGCGGCGGCGTGGACCTGCGCGGCCGCCACATCACGCTTCGTCACCGCGTCGTCGCGCTGCTTGACCGAACCTGCATTGGCGCGCAGCAGATTTTCGAATCGCGTCACGTCAGCGGACGCGGCGTCGAGCTGCGCCTGCGCCGCCTGCACGTCCGCCTGAGCGGATGCGAGCTGCGCGGACGCCTGGCGGATGTCTTCGGGCCGCGAGCCCGCTTCGAGCAGATGCAGCTGCGCGGCGGCCTGATCGCGATCGGCGCGTGCGCGCTGCAGCGCCAGCCCGGCATCGGCGGTATCGAGTGTCGCCAGGATCTCGCCGGCTGTCACGCGATCGCCTTCGCCGACGCGCAGATCCAGCAGACGTCCGCCGACCTGCGCCGACACGCGGACGTCCGTCGCTTCCACATAGCCGGTGACGCGCGGCACCGCGTCCTTGCCCCCGCGCTGACATCCCAGGAGCGCCGCCGCGAGCAGCGGCGCGACGACAGCCATCGTTGTCTTCATCCAACCCGTCCTTCCAGTACCGCCAGCGCGATGCGCTGCACGTGTTCGACGACGGCTTCGCGCGTGATGTGGACCCCGGGGACACCGGCGTTCGCGAGCTTGTCCCTGATCCCGTCCGTGACGAAGAAAAACATGAGCGGGGCGACGATGCCTGCGTGCACGATCAGCGGGTTCGCCCGCTTGAAGGTGCCGGCCGCGCAGCCCTCGCGGATGATGCTGCCAAGCGTGGCGAGGACGTCGCGCGCGTATGCGAGCGTGGCGGCATCCACGTGGCGCGCGCCTTCGGCCAGCTCGCGGAGCCATATAGGCGGGAAGTGCGGATGCGCGGCGGCGGCGTCGGCGATCGCCGCGACGAACGCCCGGATCTTCTGGTCGGGCGTCGTCCGCGCCTGCGCGACCTCTCTGACCCGCCGGCCGACGTCGTCGAACATGTCGACGAGAATGGCGCGGTAGAGGGCGGCCTTGCTGCCGAAGTGGTAGTAGATCATCGCCTTGTTGAGGCGAGCCGCGCGCGCGAGGCGGTCCATGTTGGCACCGGCGTACCCGTGGGCGGCAAATTCCTTGGCCGCCGCCGCAAACACCCGGTCCCGCGAGTCGCCGCGCTCCGTCCGCTTCCGCATGGTTAACTAACTAGATAGTTAATTCAGTCCCGGCAAGGATGTCAAGCGTCCAGGCCCTCGCCCCTCATCGCACTGATGCGATGGGGCCCTGCTCAGACAGCCCCATTCCGTGCTCGGCGGCGGGAAAGACGTGTCGACGAGGAGCCGCCTCCGCGCGGAACAGGGCGCCCCGTCCTCGCCCCCATCGCTCGTGATGTAACGGGAGCCCCGCGCTCCGCACACCGCCCTCCGCACACCGCCCTCCGCACGCCGCCTTCCGCACACCGCCCTCCGCACGCCGCCTTCCGCACGCCGCCTTCCGCACGCCGCCTTCCGCGCTCCGCGCGATGCGGCTACCGCCCGCTGTCAGTTCACAGCAGTTCCGAGAGTCGCGCGTAGCCCGCGCGGCTGACGGGGAGGCGCGTGCCGTCACGGAGGATGGCGATGCGGCTGTCTTTTGCGTACAACTCCACCTTCGCGATCCGATCGAGGTTCAGCACGTATGACCGGTGAATGCGCACGAAGCGCGTAGGATCGAGCGTGCGTTCGACGGCGGTCAGCGTTTGATCTTTCAGATACTGCCTGCCGCCGGATTTGAAGGCCACGTAGTCGTCCTGGGCTTCGACATAGTCGATCGAGTCCACCGGCAGCACGTGCACGTTCGGACCCTCGCGAATCAGCACACGCTCGGCGGGACCCGCACGCGGCTTCACGTCACGCATGAGCTCCTCGACGGGCACCGGCGTGCGGGCGCGCAGCCGTTCGCGGGCGCGGCCCATCGCCTCCTCGAACCGCTCGGCGCAAAACGGCTTCAACAGATAGTCGACCGCATGCACTTCGAAGGCCCGCAGCGCGTACTGATCGTACGCGGTCACGAAAATGACGGGTTGATCGCGTCCGAGCAGTTCCAGGACCTCGAACCCGTCGAGCTTCGGCATCTGCACGTCGAGCAGTACTAAATCCGGCTGGAGTTCAGCGACGGCCTTGACCGCCTCGAAGCCGTTGGCGCACTCCGCAACGACCTCGATCTCCGGGTCGGCGGCGGCGAACTCGCGCACCACGGCGCGGGCGAGCGGCTCATCATCCACGATGACGATGCGCATCGTTCGAATGATAAGCGGTTGCTTCTTCGATCGGCAGCTCGAGTTGCGCGCGGAAGACGCCGTCGGCTTCCGACGCGTCGAGCCGCGCTTCCATCGCTCCATAGGCCGACCGCAGGCGCTCACGGACGTTGACCACTCCCAGGCCCGTACTTTTTCCGCGCGGCCGATCGGGATCGACGGGGTTCTCGACGGAGAGCACGAGCCGCGTAGCGCCCGCGGCGGCGCGGATCCGAACGATCCCGCCGTCGAGCACGTGCGCAATCCCGTGCGTCACGGCGTTCTCTACGAGGGGCTGCACGATCAGCGGGGGGACCAGGCAGTCGTCTGCTCGACCCGCGTCGATGTCGATCCGCAGTCGATCTCCGAACCGCACCTGCTCGATCTCGAGATAACGCTCCGCCAGCAACAGTTCACGCCGGAGCCGAATGCGGGGCAACGCGCCAAGCGTCAACGTGTCGCGCAGAAAATCCGCGAGCAGCAGGCACATGCGCCGCGCCCCCGACGGGTCGGCTGTGGTCAAGGCGCTGATCGATTGCAGGCTGTTGAACAGGAAATGCGGATCGACCTGAGACCGCAGCGCGCGCAGCTCCGCCTCGCGCGCCAGCACCTGCAGTTCCAGGCCGCGGCGCTCCGCATCGCGCGCCGCCTCGAACGTGTGGCTGAGGAAGCTGACGGCAAAAGCGAGCAGGTACAGGAGGAAGCCGAACCAGAACAGCGTGGGTGCGGCTTCCCTGAACGGCGAGGCGCCGGTGGTGATTCGGCCGAAAGAGGCCAGGACGGCCAGCCAGCCCCGCGCGAGGAGCAGCCACACGCCGCTCGAGATGAACGCCGCGGCGACGGCGGTCAAAACGGTGCGCGGCACATCGTCCCGCGTCGAAGCGTGCGACCCGTAGTACGACGACAGGCACAGGAAGCCGAACGCGACCGCGAGCGGCAGCGCGAAAGCCACGGCAGCCGGCCACGCGAACACGTGCTGCAGCGTGAGCAGCGACGCCAGCGCCGCGCCGAGCGGCACCCACATCGCGACATACGCGGCCAGGCGGGACGGGCGGGACAGGATGGGGTGCATCTTGATCAGATCGCGTCAACGCCCAATTTCCAATTCCCGCCGCCCAATACTCAACTCCCAATCACACGTTTGGGAATCGAATTGGGAGTTGGGAGTTCGGAATTGGGAGTTATGGCGGTTCACGCTAATTCTTGATTTCGACGCCGCCCATGATTGCCGTTCCGCGAATTTCCACGCGCTTCGATACCGCGGCCTGAGACGCACGGGTCTGATCTTCGACACCGCCGAGCAGCGGTGTGACCCGCGTGACAACGCTCCAGTCTTCAGGGACCCGAATCTCGATGCCGCCCCAGAACGCGAACACGTCAATGACCGCGGTCGTTCCGGGCGCGATCGACGCCTGCCGCAAGTCGATCTCGCAGCCGCCCATCACGGCCGTCAGGTCCGCGCCGGAAAACGCCGGCGAATTGCTGCCGCGGACAATGCCGGACAGGATCGCGATGGCGCTCAGGTGAGCGTCGCCGTCGAGCGGCCGGGGACGCCGCGGACGCGAGACGCCGCGCCACACGAGATACGCGCCGAAGCACAAGAAGGCGAGCGGCCACACCTCTCGCACATCGATGCGGATGTAGGCGACGCGTTCGAACAGCATCCACGCGCCGATCGTGGTGAACAGGATGCCGCCGAGCCACCCTCGCCCGTCGCGCATGGCCTCCCATAACTTCATCATCCCGAGCGCCACCAGCGCGGCCGGCCAGTAGCGCACGTATTCCGACGCATCGAGCACGTTCAGATTGTCGAGCGTGAACAGCACGCCGATCACGATGACGGCCACGCCGAAGAGAACCTGCGGCGTGAACCGCGAGCGGGCGCCGCTCATCGCTGCCCCACCCCCGCGGGACTGTCGGGCGTGTGGCGGTCATCGTTCCGCCCGAGCAGCTCGCGCATGACGATCAGCACACCAACGCCGATGACGAGGAGCGGCCACGAGTTGTGATAGCTCAAGCCCACCACGTGGGACTCGCTGGCAATCATCCAGGCGCCGACGAACACGAGCCAGAACCCGCCGTATCCGCTGCGGCCGCCACGACGCGGGGCCTCACCGGAGAGCAGCCGCACCGCCCCCAGGATGATCAGGACGATGCCCGGAAAAAACCGCATCATCTGATAGCTCAGCACGTCGTGCTGGTCCAGCAGCATCAGCGCGCCGAGCGCCAGCACGACCAGGCCTGCCGCAACCCGGCCCGCGTGCATGCCGTATTTCGTGCCATCGTTCGTCATGCACTCACCATACGGTGCCTGACGGGCCGCGGCGCCGGTTTTCCGGCGAATGGCGACGACAGCAGGGTGAATGGCGCGCCTTCGGGCTTCCTGCGGTAAGATCGCGCGCTTCACGAAGGAACAACCGGCAACACGGGGGAGTACGCGCGCATGAGGGGTTGGAAGAAAGCTGTAGCGGTTATTGCGGGCCTGCTGGCGGCGATCGTCGTGATCGGTTTGCCGGCGATGGTGGGCATCCGTCCGTTCATCGGACCCAGGTCACGCGCGTTGACGGCGCGGACATTCGACGCGACGCCGGAGCGGCTCGCCCGCGGCAAATATCTGCTGACGAGCGGTCAGCCGCCGTGCGTCATGTGCCATTCGCCCCTCGAGGTCACGCCGGACGGCGGCCTCACGGTCCAGCCCGGCACAGAATTCAGCGGACGATCGTTCGACGTCGAGGGCGTGCCGTTCGTGGTCGCCCCGAACCTCACCCCTGATCCGGAAACCGGCATCGGGACGTGGACCGACGATCAGCTCGCCCGGGCGATCCGCGAGGGCATCAGCCACGACGGCCGCGCGCTCTTCCCGATCATGCCCTACGAGAAGTTCCACGCGATGTCGGACGAGGATCTCGCCGCGGTCATCGTATACCTGCGATCGTTGCCGCCCGTGCGCCACGAGCTGGCGAAGACTGCCGTGCCGTTTCCGTTGAATCGCCTGATCAACAGCGTGCCCGAGCCGGTAACCGCGCCAGTGTCGGCGGATCTCTCGACCCCGGAAAAACGCGGCGCCTACATCGCGCAGATGGGTGTGTGCGCGGACTGTCACACGACCCGCGATGACAAAGGGAATGTGCGGGCAGAGATGGCGTTCGCGGGCGGCACCGCGATGCCCTTCGGGAGCCGAAAGACGGTCTACAGTGCCAATCTGACGCCGGGTGTAAACGGCATCCCCTACTACACCGAAGATCTGTTCGTCGAAACGATCCGGACGGGCAAGGTTCGCTCGCGCAAGCTGGACGCGATGATGCCGTTAGAGCTCTACAAGAACATGACGGACCAGGACCTGAAAGATCTCTTTGCGTATCTGAAAACGCTGAAGCCGGTGGATCACTACGTCGACAACTCGCTCCCGCCGACGTTCTGCCCCAAGTGCGGCCTCACGCACGGCGGTGGCGAACGGAACAAGAAGAGTCAATAACAACTCCCAACTCCCAACTCCCAATTCCCAGTTGCCAATTCCCAATTCCCAATTCTTCAATTGGGAGTTGGGAGTTGGGCCTTGGGAATTATCTCGATCTCACTTGTCCGGCAGCCCAGCGGCGCGTCGGGCCTTCTCGAGCTCGGCGAGGGCGTCGAGCACTTCCTTCCGCGCCGCCTCTCGCTCGCGCGATTCTTTCGCGTCCTGGAATTTCCTGATCGCGGCCTTGAGCGCCCAGGTCTGCGCCAGCGTCAAGGCGGTTTCGGCCACAAGGTACTTGCCCGTGAACCCCGCGTAGGGCTGGAACTCCTTCGGCGTGACCATGTTCATGAATTCCTGATGGGTCATGCCGCCGTACGGCGTCGGCCCGAGCCAGAACTTCTCGCCGAGCACATCCTCCAGCGTCGGCTTCTTCCCGAAGACTTCGAGCCGAAACACCGGATGCTGCTCCTTCAATTGAATCGCCGCGGGCGTCGACAGGGCGCGCTGAATGCGATCGAGAGACACAGGCAGGTCGTCGGGCTTCAACGGCTGATTCGAGGGGGACTGCGCCGTCACGGACGACGGGTTCCCGCTGGCGGATGCCGGTGATCCGATCGGTTGTTGGAGAGCGAGAACGAGCGCCACCACAGCGAGGCCCATGGGTTCCTTGACTTAGGACGACGCAAACGCCGCGCCGGCCGCGCCCCTCAGGCTGTTCACCTGTGGGATGAGGCCGTTCGCGATCGAACGGCCTCGATCGGGCCAACCTGATGTCGCAACGTTTAAGTCGCTGCAGACATGGCACTTAGCTACGGACATCCGTGGGCACGAACTTGGCTCATCACCGGAATCGATGACCGGGGGTTTCTACGCCGATATTCGTTACGCCGCACGACTGCTGTGGCGGGCACCCACCTTCACGGCCGTAGCTGTCGCGACGCTCGCGCTGGGCATCGGTGCAAACACAGCCATATTCAGCATCGTCGATGCTGCGCTGCTGGAACCGTTGCCGTATCCGCAGTCGGAACAGCTCGTGTCGCTCACTGAAACCGTGCAACGCGACACGATCGAGCGCCGGGGCCTTTCGTACCCGGACTTCCACGACCTCCGCGAGCGATCGTCGTCGTTTGCGGCGATGGCGGCATACTCCGGAGAAATGCTGACGCTCACGACGCCCGGGGCGCCTGCCACGCAGGTCTCCGGAGAGATCGTCACGTCCGGTTACTTCGAGCTGCTGGGTGTCAGCACCGCGGCGGGGCGGACGTTCACCGGGGCCGAAGCAGACGAACGCGGCGCGTATCCGCTCGTGATTCTGTCGCACGCGTTCGCGGAACGGACCTTCGGGTCGGCCGGTGCGGCGATCGGCCGCTCGCTCACGCTGAATGACCGCGCGTTCGGCGTCATCGGCGTCGCGCAGCCTGGATTCCGCGGCCTGACCGATTCGTCCGACGTCTGGGTGCCGTTCGGGATGCTGACGGTCGCGGAGCCGGCGCGGTTCTTCGACGCGCGTGGATCGCGGTGGCTCGACGGCGTCGCGCGCCTCAAACCGGGCGTGTCGCTGACGCCCGCCCGCGCGGAGCTCGCGACGATCGCACACCACCTCGAGACAACGTATCCCGATTCGAACACCAGGTACAGCGCCACTGCGTTCGATCTCAAGAGCGAAACGGTGGGATCGCTGCAGCCGCTCCTGACGACGCTCCTTGGAGCGGTCGCGTTCGTGCTGCTCATCGCGTGCGTGAATCTGGCGAATCTGCTGCTCGCGCGTGCCAGCGCACGCAGCCGGGAAACGGCGATTCGAGCCGCACTCGGCGCGGGACGCCGCCGCATCGCCAGACAATTTCTCGCGGAAGGGATTCTTATCAGCATCCTCGGCGCTGGCGCCGGGGTCCTCGTCACGATGTGGTCGACGGGAACGATTGCCGCGCTCGCGCCCGCCGGCCTGCCGTCGTTCGCCAGACCCCACGTCGACTGGCGCGTGCTGCTGTTCATCGGCGGTGTCGCGGTGATGTGCGGGACCGTCCTCGGCCTGCTGCCGGCGATTCACGGATCGCGCACGGACGTGAACGAAACGCTGAAGGAGGCCTCGAGAGGCGCCTCCGGCGGACCGTCGCGCGCGCGCTTGCGCTCAGCGCTCGTCGTTGCCGAAGTCGCGCTGTCGCTGCTGCTGCTGGTCGGAGCCGGACTGATGGTGCGCTCGTTCGTGAACCTGCAGCGGATCGACGTGGGGTTTCACCCTGACCGGACCGCGTCGCTGCGGATCGCGCTGCCTCGGAAGTACGACACTGCTGAACTGGCGCAGACGATGTCCGAGCTGCTGACGCGCATCCGCCGAGTCCCGGGTATCACCCGCGCCGGCGCGGGGACGGACGCGCCGTTCACCGCCGGCAGCAGCGCGACGATCGTGCTGCCCGAAGGCGCCGAGCAGTCCGACCCGTACGGCGGCATGCGCGTGTATCGCCACAGCGTGACACCGGGCTTTTTCGACGCGCTCGGGGCGCCGATCATCGCCGGCCGCGACGTCTCGGAGGCGGACGTCGATACGGCCCCGGCCGCCGCCGTCGTCAGCCGCACGTTCGCATCGAAGGCGTGGCCGGGACGTGACGCGGTCGGACGGCGGTTCAAGATGGGTCGCGACTGGGTCACCGTCGTGGGCGTCGTCGGCGACATGCGATACCGCTCGCTGCGCCCCGGCGCCGACACTCCCGAGGATCCCGACGTCTACTTCTCGTTCGCGCAACTGCCCGCCCGCGGATTGGCGGTCGTCGCGAGCACGACGCTCGATCCCGCTGCCGTGCTCGCGCCAGTTCGCGAATCGATTCAACACTTCGACCGCGATGTGCCGGTGTCGGACGAGCGGGCCATGGCGGGGCTCATTGCCGATCGCATCGCGGGCTTCCGTCTGAGCGCCGGGGTCATGTCGACGTTCGGCGGCATCGCCCTGCTGCTGGCCGGCATCGGCGTGTTCGGGTTGATCAACTACTCGGTGGCCCAGCGCCGCCGGGAGCTCGGCGTTCGGGCAGCCCTCGGCGCGAGCCGCCGTGAACTGTATGGCCTGGTTCTGCGTGAGGCGTTGCTGCTGGCCGGCATCGGTGTGGCCGCGGGGCTTGCCGCTGCGTTCCCGGCGGCACGGCTGATCCGGAGCCAGTTGTATGGCGTGGCGCCCTCGGATCCGATCACATACGCCGCGATCGTGACGCTGCTCGCGAGCGTCAGCATCGTCGCCGCGCTGGTGCCCGCCTCGCGCGCCGCACGCGTTGATCCGATGATTGCACTCAGGTCCGAATAGCGGGACGGGAGCAGCCGATGAGAGGGTTCGTCAAGGATTTTCGGTACGCCGCGCGAGTGCTGCGCAAGACGCCGACGTTCACGTTTGTCGCCGTGCTCACGCTCGCACTGGGCATCGGCGCGAACACCGCCATCTTCACCGTCGTCAACGGCGTACTCCTGCGCCCGCTGCCCTACCGCGATCCATCGCGGCTCGTGATGGTCTGGGTCGACCTGACCGCACGCGGCGGGCCTGCCACCGAATGGACCGGCCCGGCAAATCAGGCGGACTGGACGACGCGGACGAACGTGTTTCAGAGCGTCGCGACGATTCGCGGCTGGAACGCGACGCTGGCGGGCGGCGAACTGCCGGAAGCGTTTGCCGGCGAACAGACCACGTATTCGTACTTCGACACGCTCGGCGTGCAGCCGGAACTGGGGCGCCTGTTCGTCAAATCCGACGACGTGCCGAATGCGCCGCGGGTCGTCATCCTGAGCCATCGGGTCTGGCGGGACCGTTTCGGCAGCGATCGCGGCGTCATCGGCCGGGCGATCGACATCGGCGGGGAATCGCACGAGATCATCGGCGTCCTGCCGGCCTCGTTCAGGCCGGTGCAGGTCGCGGATGCGGCGCTCTGGCGGCCGCTGCGATGGAACCTGACGAATCCACCGCGGGACGTTGCCTTCGCGCACACCATTGCGCGGCTCGCACCGGGCGTGACACTCGACCGCGCGCGCGCCGAACTCGAGGTGCTCGCGCGGCAGCTCCAACGCGAACATCCCGCAACGGACAAAGGTAAGGGCATCAATCCCGTGCCCCTGCACGATGAGGAGATCGGGGACGTACGCATCGCGCTCTTGATCCTGCTCGGCGCGGTCGGCTTCGTGCTCCTCATCGCCTGCGTCAACATCGCCAACCTGCTCCTCGCCCGCGCGTCGAGCCGCGTGCGGGAGATTGCCGTGCGGCGCGCGCTCGGCGCGGATCGCGGGCGCATCGTTCGTCAGATGCTGACGGAAAGTGTGTTGCTGGCCGGAGCCGGAGGTCTGCTGGGACTGTTGCTGGGCATCTGGGGTGTGTCGGCGCTCAAGGCAATCGCGCCGCCAGGAACGCCTCGGCTCGACGAGGTCGCGCCGGATCCCCGCGTGCTGCTCTTCGTTGCGGCCGTGACGCTCGGAACCGGCCTGCTCTTCGGCATCGTCCCGGCGCTGCACGCGTCGCGGGACGAAATGTCGCCGGCGCTGAAGGAGGGCGGCCGCGGACAGCTCGGCGACGGCGGCACGCGCGCGCGCCGCGCGTTCATCGTCGCGGAACTCGCGCTGGCCCTGATGCTCCTCGTCGGCGGCGGACTGCTCCTGCGCACCTTCGTGGCGCTCCAGCAGACGAATCTCGGCTTCAATCCGAGCCACGTGCTGACCGGGTTCGTGCTGCCGCCCGCCGCCAGGTACAAGACGGCCGCAGAGCGGACGGCCTTCTACGACCGTCTCGTCGAGCGCGTCTCGGCATTGCCAGGCGTCAGCATCGGCGCACTGTCCTCCGTCATTCCGGAGGGTGGCGACAGCGACACGGACTTCTTCATCGAAGGGCGCCCGCGCGCCCAGAGCACGGACCAGTCACTCGTCACGTGGTATCGCGAGGTGAGCGCGAGCTATTTCTCCGCGATGGAGATCCCGTTGCGGCGCGGCCGCCTCTTCGCGGCGGGCCAATCGGAGCCCGCCGTGGTGATCAATGAAAACTTCGCGCGGCGGTTCTTCCCGGGCGCAGACCCGATCGGACAGCGTGTCGCGTTTGGGGACGACCGGTGGTTCACGATCACCGGCATCGTCGGCGACGTGAAGGTGCGTGGCCCGCGCGATCCGGGCCGCGCCGAACTGTACGTGCCGTACTGGCAGCAGCCCGAGGCGGGCACCAACGTCGTCCTGAAAACCGTCGTCGAGCCGGCGTCGCTCATCGAGCCGCTGAAGCGGGCCGTCAAGGGAGTCGATCCATCGGTGGCCGTGTCGAGTCCCGACACCATGGACGATATCCTTGGAGATACGAACAGCGCGCCCCGGTTCTATGCCCTGATGGTCGCCGTCTTCGCCGGGCTGGCGCTGCTCCTCGCAGCGGTAGGGATCTACGGGGTCATGGCCTACAGCGTCGCCCAACGCCGCGCGGAAATCGGCGTCCGGCTGGCGCTCGGCGCGGCGGAACGGCAGATCTTCTCGCTGGTGCTCGGCGACACCCTGAAGCTGACCGGCATGGGCGTACTCATCGGGACGGCGGCGGCGCTGGCCGTGAGCCGGTCGATGCAATCGCTCCTGTTCGGCGTCGGGCAGGCCGACCCGCTGACCTACGGATTGACGGCGCTGGCGCTGGTGTTCGTCGCCCTCGCCGCCAGCTACGTCCCTGCCCGCCGCGCCACGCGGATCGATCCGTTGACGGCGCTCCGTACCGAATGAAATTCCTCAGGTAAAATACCGACCATGGCCTTTTTCAGCCGAAGCACTCAGCCCACCGCCGCCAGTCCGTCGTTCACCGACACGGAGACGCTCGCGCCGAACACGCTCGTCGGCCTGCGCAACATCGAGAAATCGTACGCGCACGGCACGAGCCGCAGCTACGTACTTCGGCGGATCAACGTCGACATCAAGGAAGGCGAGTTCGTCTCGATCATGGGGCCGTCGGGCGCCGGCAAATCGACGCTGCTGCACATCATCGGCATGCACGACAGCGCGTGGACGGGCGAGTACTATTTTCTCGATCAGCCGGTTCACCGGCTTGGCGCCAAGGAACGGGCGAAGCTGCACAAGCAGTACATCGGCTTCGTGTTCCAGAGCTATCACCTGCTGGATCACCTGACCGTCTACGAGAACCTCGACATCCCGCTCTCCTATCGCGACATCAAGAAATCCGAGCGCGAGAGCATGGTGTGCGACATCCTCGACAAGTTCGCCATCGTCGGCAAGAAGGATCTGTATCCGAATCAACTGTCGGGGGGCCAGCAGCAGCTCGTGGCGGTCGCGCGCGCCGTCATCTCGAATCCAAAAGTGATTCTCGCGGACGAGCCCACGGGCAACCTGCACTCGAGCCAGGGCCGCGAGATCATGGAGCTGTTCAAGAAGCTGAACGAATCCGGCACGACCATCGTCCAGGTCACGCACTCGGAGGCGAACGCCGCCTACGGCAGCCGGATCATTCATCTGCGCGATGGGTGGATCGTTGATGAATAGCGCCGACTACACAACTTCCAACTACACAACTGCGCAAGGCGTTTTCTATCCAGAAACCTTGTGGAGTTGTGTAGTTGCGTAGTCGTGCAGTTATCTTTGCTCTCTCACCATCGCGGCTCCCGCTTGCCTGCCGCGTTTCCTCCGCGCTGTCCTCCGAACCCTCCGCCCTCCGGCTTCGGCCGCGCTTCGTTGACGACCAGCGGACGGCCGTCCATCTGATACTCGTGAAACTGATCGATCGCTTTCTGCGCGGCGTCGTCTGAGGCCATTTCGACAAAGGCGAATCCCCGGGCGCGGCCGGTCGCCATGTCGCGCATCACTCGAACGTTGTCCACCTGCCCCGCGCGGCCGAATAGTTCAGTCAGCTGTTCTTCGGTCGCGGAATATGGAAGGTTGCCGACATACAGTCTCCTGCCCATCTGTCGCTCTCTCCTGCTGTTGCGCGGTGCGCGCGTCAAAGCGGGCGGTGCAAGCGACACGCCGGATGCCGCTCATGGGCTGGCACTGAGGGAAAGGCTCGGCTACAGTGACTGGATGCTCCGGAAAGTCATCCCCATCATCGCTCTTTGCGTCGTCGCGGCCGCCTGCGGTGACAAGAGTCAGCAATATCCTGTTCAGGGACAAATCATCGCGGTGTCAGCGGATCATCGCCAGCTGACGATCGACCACAAGGACATTCCGAACTTCATGCCCGCCATGACGATGGCTTATTACGTCAAGGAGCCGCACGACCTGGACGGCATCGCCCCCGGGGATCTCGCGACAGCGACGCTGGTCGTCAAGGGCAGTGAAGTGTTCCTGACGGACATCAAGAAGACGGGGCATGCGGCGCTCCCGCCCAATGCGCGTCCTGTCAAAGCGATGGACGTGATGGCGCCGGGGGACACGGTGCCCGACGACGTATTGATCGATCAGACGGGCGCCCCGCGCAAGCTGTCGGACTGGCGTGGAAAGGCGCTTGCCGTGACGTTCATCTACACGCGCTGTCCCCTGCCGGATTTCTGTCCGCTCATGGACCGCAATTTCGCGGCGGTGCAGAAGATAATCGCGTCCGATCCCGCGCTGAAGGATCGCGTGCACCTCGTCTCGATCAGCTTCGACCCCCGGCACGACACGCCGGCCGTTCTTGAGTCGCACGCGAAGGGGCTGCGTGCAGATCCCGCGCTATGGACGCTCCTGACGGGAGCACCGGACGCGGTCGATCACGTCGGGGAGCGGTTTGGGGTCTCGGTGATCCACGAGCAGGATCCTGGACAGACCATCACGCACAACCTGCGGACGGAAGTCGTCGATCCGAAGGGTCGTGTAACGACGATCTACTCGGGCAACGAGTGGACCGTGGATCAGATGATCGACGCGCTGAAGCATGCGCTCGAGTCGTAGCACGCCGCGTCAGGCGCGCGAGACGGACACTCCGAAGGATGCCGTCTTCACCGCGCGTGAACGCCGTTTGATCGCACGGCTCCGTACGCCGGCGGCGGTGCAACGGTGGCTGAACTCGCTGCCCTATAACACGGAACCAGCGCCGGGGCGGCCGACGCTGCGCAGCTTCCGCGGCGTGGTTCGCACGGGAACCGCGCACTGCCTCGAGGCGGCGCTCGCGGCGGCCGTCGTCCTCGAGCCGCACGGGTATCCGCCGCTCGTACTCAGTTTCGAATCGATCGACGAACTCGATCACGTGCTGTTCGTGTACCGCCAGAGCGGCCGCTGGGGATCCGTGGCGCGCTCCCGCGATCCGGGCCTGCATGGTCGCAAGCCGGTGTTCAGGACACCTCGCGATCTCGCGCTGAGTTACGTCGACCCGTACGTCGATTACTCGGGACGCATCACGGCTTACGCTGTGATCGATCTTCGTCTGCTGATGGGTGATTACGATTGGCGGCTGTCGGACCGGAACGTGTGGAAAGTGGAACGCGCGCTGCTGGCGGCGCCGCACCGGCCGATCCGGATTTCAGACGCGCGCATCGATCGACTGCGTGCCTGGTATCGGGCGTATCGCGAACGGTACGGTCGCAAGCCGACCGAGTACCGGCACCGCCGCACATGGAGCGCGCTGCCCGGGGAAAATTGGTGACGCCGGGGACGGCGTCAGAAACGGCACCCGCCAGAAAAAGGGGACAACCGCCATTTTTTAACAAAAAAGGGGACAGCCGACAGTGTGCGACTCGAACGCACTCGAGACGGCTGTCCCCTTTTTTCGCGAAAAATGGCGGTTGTCCCCTTTTTTTGCGGCGGCCGAGGCCACCCAGCCGATCAGCCCACCAGCCCACCCGCCCGGGAGGCGCCCAGTCGCGGCGCGCCGGCGCGTTCAATCGAGATCGAAGTCGCGCGTCGGCTTCGTGACCGGCTCCTCGCGCGCCTGCCGGAGCGCTTCCTCGAAGCGCTTCGACAGCGCATCGCCGCGCGTCTTCTCGGCGGTGACCGACTGCTGGAACAGCGCCTCGCGCCTGGCGGCCTCCCGCGCAAGGATGCTCTGCGCCTCGTCCAGCTCCGGGCGATCGGGCGAGGGCGGTTCCTGGTGCCTGACGACCCGCCGCAAGTTGGTATCGATTACGAGCAGCGCGCCGCAGCACGGGCAATCGATTTCGAGTTCCGAGTTCAGTTTGGCCATGGCGTCACTTCTTTTCCTGTTGCCGATCCGACCAGTCGACGGACACCGGCTGGCCTGAGGCGTCGATCGCGCGGACTTCGACCGTGTGTACCATCTCGCGATTCGGATCGAACCGCTGTCCGAAACCCGTGACGAAGCTGCTGAGCCCCGCGTCGAGCTCCGCGCCCGGCGCCAGCGAACTCGCGCTCCCGCGGTAATACGCGTTCACCGTCACCGTCACATTCCGCCACTCGTGCTTCGTCTGATTCTCGACGACGAGCGTGCGCCCGTTCAGACGAATCGGCGGCGGCGTGCTCCGACAGGCCGCGAGCGCGACCGACGCGAGAAGCGCGACACCGAGTTTCTTCATACGAACTCGCGACCCGTGAGAGCGAGAACCCTGAGAACCTGAGAACCCGAGAACCCCCGAGAACCCCGAGAACGCCGAGAACCCGAGAACCCGAGAACCCGAGAACCCCGCTATGATAATCGCAGCCCTGTGGATCTCCGCATCGCCACCTACAACATCCATCGCTGCCGTGGCATGGACCGCCGCGTCGACCCCTCGCGGATCATCGACGTCCTCCGCGACATCGACGCCGACGTCGTCGCGCTGCAGGAAGTCATCGGCGCCGGCCCTGCGGGCGCCGGACAAGCGGAAGAGATTGGTGCCGGCCTCGGCATGGGATGGGTGATGAGCTGCGTGCGCACGCTGCGCCAGCACCAGTTCGGGAATGTCGTGATGAGCCGGCTCCCCATCGTCCACCACAGCGATTACGACCTGACGTGGCGCACGTGCGAGCAGCGCGCGTGTCAGCGCGCCGATCTCGCGCTCGGGTCGGGTCAGGTCCTGCACATGTACAACGTGCACCTCGGGACCGCGGTCCTCGAACGCCGCTATCAGGCCGGACGCCTTGCCTCGTTCGTACACGATCGGCGCGTGACAGGCCCCAAAATCATCCTGGGCGATTTCAATGAATGGATGCGCGGGCTCGCGACGAAAACGCTGTCATCGCTGTTCGAGAGCGTCGACATCGCGGCGCACCTCAAGCGCCGCCGCACGTATCCCGGTCTCTTCCCCGTCGTCCATCTGGATCACATTTACTACGAAGGCCGCGTGGAGGTCGTCAACGTGGAGATGCCGCGCACGCGCAAGGCGCTCATGGCGTCCGATCACCTGCCGCTGATTGCGAATCTGCGCGTCGGGTGACGCGGTGCGAGGCGCGACGGAGCGGGAGGCGCGAAACGCGAGACGAGAAAGCTGCGCGATGTGAAGCCCGAGCTCGGAGCGACGGAGCTACGGCTGGAGTTGAACGCGTCGCCGCAGTTTAGTTGTGGGGAAGGCTGATTTCGGAATTGGGAAATTGGGAGCTGGGAATTTCGGTTTCCCTAACCCTCTTCCTCGTATTCCTCTTCAACCGCGGGACCAGGCCGTGTCGGAGGACGGAGCGCTTCGCGGTAATCGTAGAGCGGGAGCCCTGCGACGTGGAGCGTGAGCGGGCAACCGGGCGACTTCTGATCCACGACAACCGTGACGGGACTGCCTTCGACGCCGTCACGAAACGCCAGCCGGCATCCGCAGGCGAGGCGCGCGTGTGTGAAGCCCTTCAACATTGAAGCGATTGTACTACATCGAGCGGGGAGCGGATCCAGTTCGAAAAGGATTCGCGGGACCGGCGATGGGACCCCTTACAGGGGTATCTTGAGCAGCGCTTCGATTTCCGGCTCCGCGACCGACTTGGGGACCGGACCCAGATGCTTCGTGCAGATCGTGCCGTCCCGCGCGATGAAGTACGACGTCGGTACGCCATAGAACGGTCCGTAGGCGTCTTCGACGTCGGACTGCATCTGTGCGACCGGGTACTGCATCTTCCACTGCCGGGTGAATTCCTGCAGCTGCTGCGGTGTGTCGTCGATGGAGACGCCGACGATGACGAAGCCCTTGTCCTTGTAGCGGTCGTACAGCTCGACGAATTCGGGGATCTCCTCCTTACACGGACCGCACCACGTCGCCCAGAAATTCAGCAGGACGACCTTGCCCTTGTAGTCCGCCAGCTTCAGCGGAGCGTTGTTCTTGTCCTTGAGCACGAAATCCAGCTTCGCGGGCGCGCTCGCGTCGCACGTGTCGCTTCGCGCCTGCGTCGATGCGGGGCTCGCGGTTGCGGACGACCCGACGTGTTCGGTCCCGCGGCGCAGCGCGGGCACGGTAAGAAGCGCAACGCCGAGCGCGGCGGCAGCAACGATGATCCAGCGGGGTTTCATATCAGCGCGCGTGTGTTTTGACGTAGTGAACGACGGAATCGAAATCGTCGGGATGGCCCGGCGTCACGAGGGCGTACGTGCGGCCGTCAGCCGTCCAGACCGCGGTTTCGTGTCCAAGACTGTCGACGACGTGATCGCCGTCGATCGCGCGGGGCAGCACGTACAAGGACAGCGGTTCGCCGCGCCACCGATACAGCAGGTGCGCCGCAAGACCATCGGTGGACAGGCAGCGGCGGATATTCACGAGCTGGAGCCGCTCGGCGGGTTCACTTGGCGGCACGGCGATTTGCCAGCCTTCGACCTGCCGCCACATCGATTCGGCGGCGGACGCGTCCATGGGATGGTCCGTGTCGCAGACCCGGAAACATTTCATGTGGTCGAGCGCGAACCCGGCGGCCAGCGCTTCGGTGGGGTTGGTGATCGAGAAAATCGTGGCGCCGGCGGCGGCGAGCAGGAGCGTCGCGGCGAGCGATAACGGCACCCATCGCCGCAGCAGCGTGCGGCTCACCATCGGGGGCCGCGCGTGGGCGGCGCAGCGGTCGCGAAGCGCCTCCGGGGCAGCGGCGCGCAGGACCTCACGGTGTTCACGGATGACGTCGCGTCCGCCGCGTTCCGCCGCCGCCTCTTCCCGGCACGGCGGGCACGCGGCCAGGTGCGCGTCGATCGCGTGCCGGAGATCGCTGGCGCTTTCTCCATCCACATACGGCGTGAGCCGCGCCTCGACGTCCCGACAGTTGCGAATCTCTTCAGCCATGGTTCACCGCGACGCAAGGCGGCGCGCCGTTGCACCCCGCCGCTCCTGCAGTCCTTCATACAGCGCCCGCCGGCCGCGGGAAATCCGCGACATCACCGTGCCGATGGGCACCTGGAGCACCTGCGCAATTTCGGCATACGAAAGTTCTTCCACATCTCGTAGCCAAACCGCCTGACGGAACGCGTCCGGCAGCGCATCGAGCGCCGCCTGCAAATCCACGTCGAGCGTCGCGCGCGTCAGCAACTGCTCCGGCGTGTGCTCCCCCACCGCGTCGTCTGCGGCGCGCTCCACGGCCTCGCTGTCGACGTCGATCGGGCTGCGCCCCACGTTCCTGCGCATGTTGCGGAACGTGTTGTGAAGGATGGTGAACAGCCACGCCTTCAGGTTCGTTCCGCGCTCGAACTGGTGGGCCGCCCGGAACGCTTTCAGATACGTGTCCTGCACCAGATCTTCAGCATCCTGCGGCCGCCGGGTCAGCCGCATGGCCGTGCCGTACAGGCTGTCGATATACGACAACGCCTCCCTGACGAACGCGGCCTCGCCGGGATCCCGGCCCGCATCGGTCCCCGGATCGCGGAGGTCAGCGGGCGGGCGGCCGGAGCGGCGAAATGCCATTACGTAGAGCCCGGACGCCTATTAGGTAAACACGTGAACGCGTCGGGTTTATTCCATTGATTGTATCGCGGAGAGGACATGTCCGCCCCCGAACTGGGACACTGACGGTCCGCCCGTGCGCAGGAGCCGCGGAACTGCGAATCTCCGGGCGCGGGGCACGTGGATTGCTGGGTGCTTCCGTCCCTTGAGGTCGGTCGATCGTAGTAACATCGCTGCACCCAGAGGTGAATCACTATGCGCATCCGCAGCCGGCGCGGCTTCCCAGCGCCCTTCGGCATTGCCATCTTCACGTTCGTGTTCCTGGCAATCGCCGTTGGCGCGAGCGCCCAGACCGGATTCGTCCCTTACTTCGGCAAGAATCGCATCAAGTACGACCACTTCAAGTGGCGCATCTATCCCACCGATCATTTCGAGATTTATTACTACCCTGATACCGAAATCCATCTCGAACGCGTCGCCAGCTACGCCGAGAGCGCATATCAGCAGGTCAGCGCGGACCTGAAACACGATCTCGCGTTCAAAGTTCCGCTCGTCATCTACAAGACCGAGAGCGAATTCCAGGAGCAGAACATCGATCCGGGCGAGCTGCCCGAAGGCGTGCTGGCGTTCGCCGAGCCGTACCGCGACCGGATGGTGCTGCCGATCGACGAACCGTCGGACGCGTTGTATCGGCTCATCACCCACGAGCTGACGCATATCTTCGAGTTCGACATCATCCCGCGCACGCTGCTCCGGCGGTCCCTCCCGCTGTGGGTCGACGAAGGGTTGTCGGACTACGAAACCGGTTACTGGGATCCGTTCGATCTGATGACGGTCCGGGACGCCGCCATCGCCGACATCATCCCGTCGATGAGCGATTTCCAGGGGGTGCAGTTCGCCGACGGACGACTCCCCTATAACCTCGGCCATGCGGCCTTCGAATTCATCGAAGCCAAGTGGGGCAAGGAAGGACTGCGGCAATTCCTCTTCGCGCTCCGCAAGAGCGTGATCGGCGGCGGAGACAGCGCCTACGAAGAAGCTTTCAAGCTGAAACCCGAGGAGTTCGACGAGCAGTTCGACAAGTACCTGAAGGACCGCTTCAAGCCGTTCCGCGACAAGGAGCGCCCGATCGACTACGGCCGCGATCTCGCGCCGAAACCGCAGAAGACACCCTACGTGTCAGTGGTGTCAATCGAGCCCTCGCCCAGCGGGGATCTGCTGGCCGTGGCCGCAGGGAACCGGAAGGATCAGGAGCTCGACATCATCCTGCTCTCGACCAAGGACGGCAAAGTCATTCGCAACCTGACCGGCGGCTTCAACACCGGATTCGGATACGAGTACATCGCGACCCCGGGAGGCTTCCGCGGCAACGCCGTCCCGTGGATGTCGTGGTCCCCCGCCGGCGATCGCATCGCGTACTTCGTTCGCAAGGAAAAGCAGAAAACGCTGATTCTGCAGAACGTGTTGACCGGCAACATCGAGAAGCGGTTCGACATGAAGACGGTCGACATGCCGGAGTCGCCGTCGATCAGCCCCGACGGCAGCACGGTCGTATTCGCCGCGCTGCGAAATGCGGTGGCCGACATCTTCACGCTCGATCTCAACAGCGGCGAAGTGAAGAACCTGACGAACGATCCGTTCGGCGACTATGGCCCGAGCTGGTCCCCCGACGGCAAGTTCATCGTCTACATCGCGCGCGTGAGCGGGAACAACAAGCTGTTCCGGTTCGATCTCGATTCCGGGAAGAAGACGCAGCTCACCTTCGGAACCCATGACGACGGGACCGCGAAGTTCCTCGATGCGGACACGATCGTCTTCCCGTCGACGGCGGTCGATCCGACCGAGCCGATCAGCCCGGACGTGGCGCGCAACGGCAACATCTACAACATCTGGACGCTGAGCCTGAAGACCGGCGAGCTGAAGCAGTACACGGACGCCCTGGGCGGGAACGTGTCGCCGGTGCCGCTCCGCGACGAAACGAAACAGCAGAAGATTGCGTTCGTTTCGTATTACAAGGGCGAGTACGGGATCCACTTGATCCCGGCCCAGAAGGAGCCGCTCCACACGGTCGCGTCCGCTGACTTCGGCGCGCCGGGCCCGGTGATCGATTTCCAGCCGCCGCTCACGCACACGCTGGTGAAAGAGAACGAGCGCGACAAGCGCAAGTTCGAGAAGATGTTCATGGAAGGCCGTCCACCCGTCAACGTCGGCGTGACGAGCGGCGGCGATGTTTTCGGGGGGACCGCGGTGACGTTCACCGACGTCCTCGGCGATCAGCAGTTCAACCTTTACGCCGAGTCGGTCTCGCAGTACCGGACGCTGTCGCTTCAGTACGTCAATCTGTCGCGCCGCCTGCAGTACGCGCTGCAAGGCTTCTCGCAGACGCTCTTCTACTACGGCAATTACGCGGGCTACCTGTACGATCCGCAGTTCGCGTTCCTCAGCCACAGCGACGCGCTCGCGACGCAGACGTCGCGCGGGGGCATCGCGTTCGGGATCTATCCGATCAACCGCTACTCGCGTCTGGAATTGACCGGTGGCGTCTACCAGTTCAATCAGCAGTACGACAACCCCGACCTGCAGGCAGTCGCCGAGCAGTATCAGATCGATCAGTACGGCCGGACGATCTTCGCGAACGGGACGATCCTTCCTCTGGGGGCCGCGTACGTGCGTGAGACGACGATCTTCCGCGACTACGGACCGGTCTCCGGCGAGACCATGCGCCTCGGCTACGAGTACGCGCCGAAGTTCGGCGGCTTCCTGTCGCGGCAGACCGCCGACATCGACGCCCGGAAGTACATCCGGCTCGCGACCAACGGCGTGCTTGCGTTCCGGTTCCGGGGATTCAACAGTTGGGGCGACTACCCGTCCTTCCTGTTCTATGGCGGCAACTCTGAGTTGCGCGGGTATCAATACCTCGAGTTCACCGGCAACAAGGCGTTCTTCACGGATGCGGAACTGCGGTTCCCGCTGCTCGAGGCGGCGCTGACGCCGTTTGGCGTGATCGGCGGCTTGCGCGCCGTCATGTTCGCGAATTTCGGCGCCTCGCAGTTCGCGGGCACGCCGATGACGGTCTGGTCCAAATCCTCGGTCACGGGGCTGCAGCCAATCGTCAACTTCCAGCAGGATCTGGTCACCGGTGCGGTCACGCCGATTCTCGGCAATCCGGTCGACGTGGACGGGTTCCATCTGGTCGACGGACGCGCCTCCTACGGGCTCGGCCTCGAAACGTTCGCGCTCGGCTTCCCGATCCACTTCGACTGGTCCTGGCGGACGCTGTTCAACCGGAACTGGGAGGACTACGTGTATTCCTACCAGGCCGCGCTCGACGGCGAATCCAGCGGCAGCCGCTGGCTCCGGCGGCCGAAGTTCTCGGTCTGGATCGGCTACGACTTTTAACCGGCGGCTTCGCCGCCGGGGTGCTGGGCGCTGCGCGCCTCGGACGGGTGCTGGCCGCGCTTCGCGCGGGGTGCCGGGCGCGCTTCGCGCGGGGTGCTGGGGCCGCGCTTCGCGCGGGATCGCGATGGGGGCGAGGACGGGGCGCCCCAGTTCGCCCGGACGCGGCTCCTCGTCCACGAGTCTTTCCGGCCGCGGAGCACGAACTGGGGCTGTCCGAGCAGGGGCCCCATCGCGGGCCGCGCGTCGCGCGGGGTGCTTTGGGCTTGGGGCCTCGGATGGGTGCTGGGGACCGCGCTTCGCGCGGGGTGCCGGGGGCTTGGGGCCTCCAATTGGTGCTGGGCAGCCGCGCTTCGCGCGGGGTGTCGGGGGCTTGGGGTCTCGGATGGGTGCTGGGGACCGCGCGTCGCGCGGGGTGCTTTGGGCTTGGGGCCTCGGATGGGTGCTGGGCAGCCGCGCTTCGCGCGGGATGGCGATGGGGGCGAGGACGGGGCGGCCCCGGTTCGCGCGGACGCGGCTCCTCGTCGACGAGTCTTTCCGGCCGCGG
>DATJFQ010000096.1:0-64542 GCA_035495555.1 Vicinamibacterales bacterium | reverse complement strand
GTGAATCTCTCGTTCGACAACGGCTCGGGGCAGGCCCTCGCAAGCGACGGACAAACCGAGCTGACCTCGAGCGGCGGTCAGGCAGATTATGTCGACGGGCTGCAGAACGTGCTGGCGGGAATCAGCGGGAATTTCCGCTTCTCGACGCAGGCGAACAGCAAACTGCCGCCGCAGCGGAGCGCGTGCGTCGATTTCGGAGGACAGTACGTGGAGGGCACCGTTCCGTTCGGGAACGGCTCGACGCGGCAGTGCGTCAACATCCTCGAGGCGATGGTCGCGTTTCCGATCGGCTCGGGGAGTGGCTACATCCAGACTCTGAAACTGGGGCAGTCGCTTCCGAAGACGGTTCGGTGGGAATGGCAGGACGGCGGTTATTACTACCGCCTCGGGTATGGCAGCGACGCGAACCAGAACGGCACGCCCGAGACGCCACCGGTCACCGTTACCTGTGTCGATGCCCCTGATGCGTCGTCGCAATGCACGAAATGGACGATAACGCCCGCCGTCGCGAGTGGGTACGCGACGGAGAGTTCAGGCGGCGTCCTGGACCCGAATGCGCAAACCGGGACGGCGGAATTCTGGCGCGTCAAAATCCTGAAGGGCAGTCAGGAGGGTGCGCCGGAGTTCCTCGGCTACTACGTTATGCCTTTCACCCAGACGCTCACGCCAAAGTAATCGGGCCGGGTGGTCTCAGCTGGCGCTCATTTCCGCGATCAGGCGCGCGAGGGCTCGTTCGGTGGCCTTGCGCGCCGCGTCTGGGGAGGGACGCTGCTGCAAATCTGCGAGTTCCTCGTACGTGAGCCCCAGTTCGAGGCGGCCGATCAGCAGTTCGCGTTCCTCTTCTTTCAACCGTCCGAGCGCGTGCTCGTATTTCGCAACACGCTCGCGCCCGATGGCTCGCTCGAGCGGGGACGCCGTCGGATCGATCTGCTCGTCGTCGAGCGGCGCCGACTCCGGCCGGCGGGAGCGGCGCCGGATTTCCTCCCGAATGCGGTTCATCAGCGCCTGGCGCAAATACGCCTGCAGCGCACCTTCGCCGCGGTACTCAAACCCGTCGATCTTCTTGAATGTCCGAAGCAGCGTGTCCTGAACGAGGTCGTGGGTATCGGCCAGGTCGCGGGCCCAGGAGGGAAGCCGCCCGCGTGCCCACCGTCGCAGCCGTGGAAGGTATCGCTCGAAGAGGCGCTCCAGCGCCGCGTCGTCGCCATTGCGGGCGCGTTCGAGCAGCAGGTGCGTTTCGCCCAGCCCGCGCGTCCGGTTCTCCATGCGGCGGCATTCTATCCACAGACGGCGCTGGGCGCCCCCCTGCGGTTCTGAGTTCGGCGGTGCGGGGTCCGGCGGTTCGTTTTTGGTGCCTGGTGCTCGTTCGCATTCTGGGTTCTCGTTCTGGTTCCGGTTCTGAATCCGGTCTGGTTCTACGTTCGTGTTCGAAATTCGTACCGAGTTTTTGGTGTGAGGGTGTTCGTGCTTCGTGTTTGGGCTCGCGAACGGGACCGCGAACCGCGAACCCCGAACCCCGAACCCCGAACCCGAACCCGAACCCGAACCCGAACCCGAACCCGAACGAGAACCTCGAATGAGAACCGCCGCACCGCCGCACCGCCGAACCCAGCACCGTACGGGGCTGCGGGAGGGCTTGATACACTCTTTTGGTGGCGGCCCGTACCCAACCTGCGCGTGGGATGCGCGATTTCCTGCCGGTCGACGTGCGCCGGCGGCAGTACGTGATCGATGTCGTGCGCCGCACGTACGAGCGATACGGGTTCGAGCCGCTCGAGACGCCGGCCCTGGAGAACATCGAGACGCTGACCGGCAAGTACGGCGAAGAAGGCAACAAACTCATTTTCAAGGTGCTCCGCCGCGGCGAGCACGAGTCGTCCGGCGAGACCGATCTCGCGCTGCGCTACGACCTGACGGTGCCGCTCGCGCGCGTGGTGGCCGAACACCGCGCGCAGCTGCCGAAGTTCTTCAGGCGCTATCAGATTCAGCCGGTCTGGCGGGCGGACCGCCCGGCGCGCGGCCGTTTTCGCGAGTTCTATCAATGCGACGTCGACGCGATCGGGTCGACGTCGCCGCTCGTCGAGGTGGAGCTCTGTGCGGCCGTCACCGATGTCCTCCGCGAGCTCGGCTTCGCGGATTTCACGCTGCGGATGAACCACCGCGCGGTCCTCAGCGGCCTGCTGCATGCGGCGGGCATCGACGCCAGCCGCCATGGCGACGCGCTCGTCGCCATCGACAAGATGGACAAGATCGGCCGTGATGGTGTCGTGAGGGAATTCGAGAATCGACAGATCGCGGCCGCGTGCGCCGAACGCCTGCTCGACGCGTTTACGGCCGGGGGGACCAACGATGCGACGCTCGCACGGTTGCGGGCCGCGGTGACCGACGATGCGGGCCGCGCGGGTGTCGAGAACCTGGCGGCAATCGTGAGCCTCGCATCGCCGACCAGCGCGGGTCCGGCGATTCGGATCGACCCGAGCCTTGCGCGCGGGCTGTCGTACTACACCGGCGCGATCATGGAAATCGCCGTCGCCGACCTGGCGGGCAGCCTTGGCGGGGGCGGACGGTACGACGGTCTCATCGGGATGTTTTCCGGCGAGCAGATCCCCGCGTGCGGCTTTTCGCTCGGCCTCGAGCGCATTCTCGTCGTGATGGCGGAGCGGGCCATGTTTCCGGCGTCCGCGGACGCGGCGGGCCCCGACGTTCTCGTCACGGTCTTCGAAGATCGCGATGCGGCGCGGACGGCGGAAGCGAGGCGGCAGTCGCTCGCGCTCGCGACCGACCTGCGCAAGGCAGGCCTCCGTGTCGAACTGTATCCGGAGGCCGACAAGCTCGGAAAGCAGTTCAAATACGCCGCCGCGCGTGAGGCGACGTTTGCCGCCGTGCTCGGCGGCGACGAGATCGCGCGTGGTGAGGTCACCCTGAAGCGCCTCGCGACGGGTGATCAAGAGTCCGTGCCCCGCGCCGACGTGGCCGCTCGCATCCGCTCCGCCGCGAGCCGTTAGCCGTCGGCCCTAAGCCGCCCATCGTGCATCGATCATCGCCCATCGAACATCGCGCATCGGACTAATATCCTCTATGCAGATTCAGCCGCTCGGAGATCTCGCCCGCACCCACACCTGTGGCGACCTTACCGCCGCCGACGCCGGCGCGGCCGTCGTCCTCATGGGGTGGGTGCACCGCGTGCGCGACCTCGGCGCGCTCGTCTTTTTCGATCTTCGCGACCGCCACGGCATCACCCAGATCGTGGCGCGCGAGGATTCGCCCGCGCTCGTCGACGCTGCCAAGCGGCTTCGCTCCGAGTACGTGGTCGCCGTGATCGGGACCGTCGTCCAGCGCGGGAAGGACGCCGTCAATCCGAAGGTCAAAACGGGTGAGATCGAAGTCGTCGCACGCGAGATCCGCCTGCTGAACGACGCGAAAGTGCCACCGTTCCCCATCAACGAGGAAACGCCGGTCGCGGAGGAGACGCGGCTGCGTTACCGGTATCTCGATCTCCGCCGGCCCAAGCTGCAGCAGAACCTGATCCTGCGGCACAAGGCGATGCTGGAGATTCGGCGCTATTTCGACGAGCAGGGTTTCGTCGAAATCGAGACCCCGATCCTGACGAAGTCCACGCCGGAAGGCGCGCGCGATTATCTCGTGCCGAGTCGCGTCCACCCGGGGGAGTTCTACGCGCTCCCGCAGTCGCCCCAGATCTTCAAGCAGATCCTGATGATCGCGGGCATGGATCGGTACGTCCAGATCGTGCGGTGCTTCCGCGACGAGGATCTCCGCGCGGATCGCCAGCCCGAATTCACCCAGGTCGACCTCGAGATCTCGTTCGCGACCGAGAACATCGTGTTTGCGACGCTCGAACCGCTGATGGATCGCCTCATGGCCTTGATCGGCCGGCGCGCACCCGGACCGTTTCGCCGGATGCCTTACGCCGAGGCCATCGCGAAATACGGGTCCGACAAGCCCGATCTGCGTGCCGGGATGGAGCTGCGCGATCTGTCGGACGCGTTCAGGGAGTCCTCGTTCTCGCTGTTCCGCGGCGCCATCGAATCGGGAGGGGAGGTCCGCGGGTTCGTGATTCCGAACGGCGGCCGCTACTCGCGGAAGGACCTCGATCGGCTGAGCGACGAGGCCAGGCAACTTGGCGGCGGCGGGGTCGTCTGGGCACGCCGCGCCGACGGCGCGGTGCAGAGTTCCGCGTTGAAGGCAGCAGGCGAGGACGTCATCACCCGCGCGCTCGAGCTGAGCGGCGCCGGGAGCGCCGATCTCCTGGTGATGGCAGGCGGCAAACACGATCCAACGGCGCGCCTGCTCGGCACCCTGCGCCTCAACGTCGCTCGCCGCGAGAATCTGCTCGATCCGAACGCGTTCGAGTTTCTGTGGGTGGTGGATTTCCCGATGTTCGACTGGCTCGAGGAGGAGCACCGCTGGGAGTTCATGCATCACCCGTTCACGTCGCCGCTCGAATCGGACGCGGGGCGACTCGAAACCGATCCGGGCTCCGTGCGCGCGCGTGCGTACGATCTCGTGCTGAACGGCAGCGAGATTGCCGGGGGCAGCATCCGGATCCATGACCAGCGCCTGCAGCGCCTCGTCTTCAGGCTGCTCGGCATGAGCGACGAGGAAGCCAAACTCCGTTTTGGTTTCTTCGTCGACGCGCTGGAATACGGCACTCCTCCGCACGGAGGCATTGCCATAGGGCTCGACCGCGTCATCGCGATCCTGGCGGGCGAGGCGTCGATTCGCGAGGTGATCGCGTTCCCGAAGACCGCGCAGGCCGTGGATCTGATGGCCGGCGCGCCGTCCGAAGTCGACCCGAAGCAGCTCCGTGATCTGCGGATCAAGACGGAAGGCTGATGGATACCCAGCACCCATTTGAGGCACCCAGCCCGAAGCACCCGCGCGAAGCGCGGCTTCATGCTAGGATCGTTTGTGCGTAACTCATCGGCATAGAAGGAGTTATTCGTATTCCTACCTCCGCCATGCGCAAGATTTCGATCCCCGAGGACGGGGTCGAATCGTTGTTCGGCACTTACGACGAGAACCTGAAGCACCTCGAAAACCAATTCAACGTCCGCATTCGGACGACGGGCAACGAGCTCATCGTCGAGGGGGACAGCGGTGACGTGGCCCGCGCGGAAAAGGTGCTCGACCAGCTCTCGTCCCTGATCAAAGGCGGCTATCGTCTCGCGAAGGGCGACGTCAAGACGGCGTCGCAACTGGTCGCGCAGGATGAATCCGTCGAACTGGCCGACTATTTCCTGAAATCCGCGACGCGGACGTCCGGAAAGCGGCAGGTGGTTCCCAAGAGCATCACGCAGAAGAAGTATCTCGAAGCCATCGAGCAGCACGACATCGTCTTCGGGATCGGCCCCGCCGGGACGGGCAAGACGTACCTTGCGATGGCGCAGGCCGTGTCGTTTCTCCTCGCCAAGCGTGTCACTCGCATCATCCTGGCGCGGCCGGCGGTCGAAGCCGGTGAAAAACTCGGGTTCCTGCCCGGTGACCTGCAGGAGAAAGTGAACCCGTATCTCCGTCCGCTGTACGACGCGTTGTACGACATGATGGAACTCGATCGCGTCGAACGGCTGATCGAACGCGGCACGATCGAGGTGGCGCCGATCGCGTTCATGCGCGGGCGCACGCTCAACGACGCCTTCGTCATCCTCGACGAAGCGCAGAACACCACCTCAGAGCAGATGAAGATGTTCCTCACGCGCCTGGGGTTCGGCTCGAAGGCCGTCATCACCGGCGATGTGACGCAGATCGATCTGCCGACGGGCCGCGCATCCGGCCTCATCGAAGCGATGAAGATCGTCGGCGGCGTCGAGGGCATCGCATTCATTCATTTCGACGAGAAGGACGTCGTCCGCCATTCACTCGTCCAGGCGATCGTGAAGGCGTACGAAGCCTACGGTGGCGGATCCCGACAGTAGCCTGAGCGTCACTATTACGGACGGGAGGGGGCGCGCTGCCCGCGCGCCGGGTCTTGCCGCCTGGCTGCGCCGCCTGGCGCCGCGCGCCGCGCGCGGCAGTCTGGCGATTGCGCTCGTCACCGATGCGCGCATCCGCGCGCTGAACCGCACGTATCGTGGCAAGGACGCTGCGACCGACGTCCTGTCGTTTCCTGCTGAGGACGAACCTGCACGCGGCACGACGGAGGCGTCGTGGGCGCTCGGCGACATCGCCATCGCGACCGGCGTGGCCCGCCGCCAGGCGCGGGCCGCGGGCCATTCGTACGCGACGGAACTGAAGGTGCTGGCGCTGCACGGGCTGCTGCACCTCATGGGGTACGATCATGAGGATCCGGGCGATGCGGGCCGCATGGCGCGCATCGAACGGCGGCTCCGCGCGAAAGGCGGACTGCCGTCGGGCCTGATCGAAAGAACGTGATTCCACTGCTGCTGTTCCTGCTCGGCGTCGCCGCCGTGTACGTCGGCACCATCGAGACGGCGTTCAGCGCGCTCATGAAGCTCTCGCTTCGCCTCATGGCCGAGCGAAGCGGAGAAGATCGCCTCCGGTACTACCTCGACGATCCAATCCAGCTCTTCGTCCCCGCCCGGCTGCTGCTGGGGATCATCTTTTCGTTCGCTACCGTGCTGCTCGCGGTGCTCACCGGCCGTTCCGGCGTGAGCGTCGCGTCGGTCTCGACGCTCCTTGCGTGCGTCGCGGTCTACATCCTGGTCTGCGAGCACCTGCTGCCGTCGCTGATCGTCCGGCGCAATCCCGAAGCGGTATTGTCCGCGCTGCTGCCGCCGTTCTCGCTCGTCGCGCGCGCCCTGTCGCCGATCTCCAAGCGTCTGTTGCGCCGGTTGTCATCGGATATCAGTCGTGACCAACAGCCGCTGCCGCCGACGGACGAGGAAGCCGGCGAGGTGGCGCACGCGTATCTCGAGGCGGGAGAAGAGCAGGGGCTGATCGAACGGGACGAGCGGCGGCTGCTGCAGTCCATCGTCGATTTCGGCGACACGCTCGTCCGCGAGGTCATGACGCCGCGTCCCGATATCGTGGCCATCGAATCCGACGCCACGATCGGTGCGCTGCGCGCGCTGTTTTCGGAACAGGAGTACTCGCGGTTTCCGGTGTACACGGTCAATCTCGATAACATCACCGGCGTGATGTTCGTGAAGGACTTGATCGTGCTCAAGGATGCGTCGGACGCGGGTCCGATCGCGCCGCTGGTGCGTCCCGCGACGTTCGTGCCCGAAACCAAGCGTGTGCCGGAGCTGCTGAAAGAGTTCCAGCGCAAGCAGGTGCAGTTCGCGATCGTCGTCGACGAGTACGGTGGCACGGCCGGTCTCGTCACGATCGAGGATCTCCTCGAGGAGATCGTCGGCGAGATTCGCGACGAATATGACGTCGAGACCGAGCCGATCGTCGACGAAGGCAACGGGTCGTACGTGTTCAGCGCCAAAGTCAGCTTCGATGAAGTCCGCGAGCGGCTGGGCGTCGATATCGAACCCGACGGTTTCGAAACCGTCGGCGGCTACGTGCTCACGCGCCTCGGCCGGGTACCCACCATCGGCGAAACCTTCGAACTCGACGGCATGCACGTCGAAGTCCTCGATGCCGAGCGCCGCCGCATCCACAAAGTGCGTTTCAGAAAGGCGCAACCGGAATTGCAGATTTAAGATTGCAGATTGCAGATTGCAGATTGGGAATTTCAGATTGAGCACATTTTCGAATCAATCTGCCATCTTCAATCGTCAATCTGCAATCTCCAATCAACCTGCAATCTGCAATCTTAAATCTGCAATTATTTAGTGTGCCCCGAGCAGGCTTTGTCGCAATCGTCGGCCGCCCGAATGCGGGCAAATCCACGCTCCTCAACCGCATCGTCGGCGAGAAGATAGCCATCGTCTCGGACAAGCCGCAGACGACGCGGACGCGGATCGTCGGCGTCAAGAACTATCCGGGCGCGGATCCGGCGCAGATCGTGTTCGTCGATACGCCCGGGATCCACCGGCCGCTGCACCGGATGAACGTACGGATGGTCGATGCCGCGGTCGACGCGCTGACCGAAGTCGACGTCGTCCTGCTCGTGCACGATGCGACCACCGCGCCCGGCCACGGCGACGAGTACGTGACTGGACTGTTGAAGAGGGTGGACGTTCCCGTCCTGCTCGCGCTGAACAAGATCGACGTCGTCGCCAAAGCGAAGCTGCTGCCGCTCATCGCGCGCGTGAGCCGCATGTACGACTTTGCCGAAATCGTACCGATCTCCGCCGGCACGGGCGACGGGGTGGAGCGCCTCGAACGTCTTCTCGTCGACCGAATGCCCCAGGGGGAGCCGTTGTACCCGGACGACTACCTCACGGACCAACCCGAACGCACGCTTGCCGCCGAGACCGTGCGCGAGAAACTCCTGCAGCATACTCGCGCGGAAATTCCATTCTCCACCGCCGTGGTGATCGATCAGTTCGACGAACCCGACCGGCCGGGAGGACTCATGCGGTTGTTCTGCACGATTTACGTCGAACAGGAATCGCAGAAGCCGATCGTCATCGGCCGCGCCGGCGACATGATCAAGCGCATCGGAACCGACGCCCGCCAGGACCTCGAACGGTTCTTTGCCTGCAAGGTCTTCCTCGATTTGCGCGTCAAGGTAAAGGCCGGGTGGAGGGACGATGAACGGGTGCTGGACCAGATCGGGCTGCCACAGCGGAGAAAGGCTCGAATCCCTAATCCCTAATCGCCAATCCCCGAATCCCTGATCCGCGAATCCCGAATCCCGAATCCCCGAATCCCCGAATCCCCGAATCCCCGAATCTGCGAATCCGCGAATCGCCACAGGGCCGAGGGTTCGCGAGGCCGACCGCGATTTGGTGATTGGAACTTTTCCGCCCTCCAAACTGAATACAGAGTGTGTGCGTCAAAGGGGCCGATGGAGCCCGGTGACGACGACCTGATTGCCGCGTGCGCCGCGGGCGATCGGGACGCGTTTGGCGCGCTGTACCGCCGGCGGCGGACGGACGTGTATCGGTTTGCGCTGCACATGACCGGCAGCCATTCGATCGCGGAGGACATCGCTCAGGACGTGTTTCTCGTTGTCATGCGTGACGCGCGGCGCTATCGGGCGGGCCAATCCGCGTGCGTGCCATGGCTCCTCGGCATCGCGAGAAACTACGCGCGGCGCCATGCGGCGCAGCGGATCTGGCACCCGCTGGCGGCCGCCGGCGAGCAGGCGGCGGCGGACCCCGATCCGCTGGTGCACGACGAAGAACTGGCGCGGCTGCGGGCCGCGCTGCTGGAACTCCCGCGACGCTATCGCGAGGTCATCGTGCTCTGCGAGCTGCAGGAGCTGCCGTACGTCGAGGCCGCGCGGGTGATCGGCTGCGCCGTCGGAACGGTGCGGTCGCGATTGAATCGAGCGAGGGCGCGCCTTGCGGCGAACGTGCGGCGGGCGATCGCGCGCGAGCGCAGTGCCCGAGTACCGAAATGGGTTTTATGAGCAGCGATCACGGCAGCGATTCGGAAATCAGTCGCGCGCTGCAGCGGCTCGCGCGAGCGACCGCGATTCCTCCTGGGGACGCGACCCGCGAGGCGGTGTTGCTGCGCGCCTTCGACGCAAGGCGGCGAGCGGACCCGCTGCCCGTCGGGAGACGAGGCGCGTGGTGGCTGTCGCTCCTGGCAGCGACAGCGGGCCTGCTCGTCGCCGTTGTGCTTCCAGTCCGCGCCCCTGCCGTCGGAGCCCGTCCGCCATCGGCGCGCGCAGGGGAGTTCATCCCATGGCCTGGCGCAGCGGACCTGCCGCCGCTCGAGAGCGGCGAACTGGTTCGCATGGATTTACCCGTCTCGTTGCTGCCCTCTTTGGGAGTGGCGCCGCCGGCGGGACACGTGACCGCGGTCAAAGCCGATGTGGTCATCGGCCAGGACGGCCTGGCGCGCGCCGTCCGCTTCGTCGCTGACTGAAATGAAACACCACATCAAGGGAGCAAGCAGATGCTGAAGACAATTGCGATCGCGGGCGTGGTGCTGGGCCTGTCGGCCTCCGTTCGCGCGCAGGACAACCGCCAGATTGCCGAGGCGAAGATGACCCTCGAGCGGAGCCTGGCGGCCGCTCGCGTGCCGCTCGAAAGGGTCACGACCGGCGCCCCTTACTCGGCGCAGACCGTGACCGAGGTGACGCAGACGCTCGCCGACGGCAACCGCATCAGCCGTCGGGTCACCGGGCGCATCTATCGCGACGGCGCGGGACGCGTTCGCCGCGAGGAGGACCGGCAGGATGGCAGCGTCGCCATTTCGATCGTCGATCCGATTGCGGGCGCAGCGTATCGCCTCGACCCGGACACGCGCATCGCGTGGAAAACGCCCGCCAATACGGTCATCGCGCTGATGAAATCGGCGTCGATCATGGAGCAGCAGCAGGTAGAACTCGAACGTCGTGCCGCCGAGGCGCGAGCGGCCGCCCAGGATGCAGGCGGCGGCGGCAACGTGATCATCGCACGGGGCCGGTCCGAAATGCAGAAGGGTCCCGCAGGAGCGGTCGAACACCGGACGATTGCAGGTATTCCGGTCGAAGGGCGATCGTCATCACAGACAATCCCGGCTGGTGAGATCGGGAACGAGCGTCCGATCACCGTTGTGAACGAGGAGTGGTCCTCGCCCGATCTCAAGGTGCTGGTGATGACGCATCACAACGATCCGCGGACCGGCGAATCGACCTATCAGTTGACGAACATCGTTCGCGGAGAACCGAACGCGACCCTGTTTGCGGTTCCGGCCGGTTACGAAATCCGCGAGACCGGCGTCCGGCGCGAACAGAAATAGAACGACGTCACATCGAGATTCAACACTGGGTAACGGCGCCTCGAGAGAGGCGCCGTTTTCTTTGTGCCCGGCCGCTTGATTGGGCGTTGGGAGTCAATCGGGAGTTGGGAATTGGGAGTTGGGAATTTAAAATGTCCTGTTCCCATGGCCCAGCGCAGGATTGACGTCGTCCTCGACTCCGTGAAGCGCCTGCTCCGTCTCGGCGCCACGGCGAATCTCGTCAACCTGCTCCAGAAACAGCATCCCGCCGACCTCGCGCAGGTCTTCTCCGAGCTCAGCGATCGCGACCGCGCCTCCGCGTGGGTGCTGCTGCTCGAACGCAACAGCAAGCTCGCGATGGAGGCCCTCAGCGAGCTCGGCCCCGAAGCGGGCGCCGCGCTGCTCGCCGGCCGGACGCCCGACGAGATCGCGCGCTACGTCCACGACCTGCCGTCCGACGATGCGGTGGCGATCATCGACCACCTGCCCGAGCCGTTGTCCGCCGCCGTTCTCGAGTTGATCGAGAAACGGCCCGGCGACGAGGTCGGCGAACTCCTCGAGTACGCCGACCAGACCGCGGGCCGCATCATGAACCCGAAAGTCTTCGCGCTGTCGGAGGATATGACGGTCAGCGAAGCGATCGCCGCGCTCCAGGGATCGCGCGACGTCGAGATGGTGTTCTATCTCTATGTCGTCGATTCGCGCCGGCATCTCGTCGGGGTTGTCTCCTTGCGGCGGCTGCTCCTCGTACCGCCAAACACCCCGCTCAAGCGGATCATGACGACGGACATCATCAGCGTCCGTGCGGACATGGACCAGGAGGAGGTCGCGAGGCAGGTCGCCTCGTACAACCTGCTCGCGATTCCGGTCGTCGACGAAGAGAACAAGCTCGTCGGGATCATCACCGTCGACGACGTCATCGACGTCATCAAAGACGAGGCGACGGAAGACATTTATCGCCTGGCCGGCGTTTCGACGGACGAGCGCGTGTTCACGCCGGCATCCGAGTCGCTGCGCAAACGGTTCCCCTGGCTGCTCGTGAACCTGGCCACCGCATTCATCGCGACCGGCGTCGTGGCGCTGTTCGATCGGACGATCGCGGCGTGGGTCGCGCTGGTGAAGTTCATGCCGATCGTCCCCGGGATGGGCGGCAATGCGGCGACGCAGACGCTCACGGTGATCGTGCGCGGGCTCGCGCTCGGCGAGCTGACGTGGGCGAACTCGCGGAAAGCGCTCGTCAAGGAAATCCTGGTCGGCCTCGGCAACGGCGTGGTGACTGGCCTCGTCGCGGCGCTGGCGACGTGGATCCTCGCGGGACAGCCGCAGATTGGCATCCTGCTGTTCCTCGCGATGATCATCAACCTGTTCGTGGCTGGTGCGGCCGGTACGCTGATCCCGCTTGGCCTGAAGGCGCTCAAAGTGGATCCGGCGCTCGCGTCGACGGTGTTCATCACGACGTTCACCGATGTGTGCGGGTTCGCGGCCTTCCTGGGACTCGCGGCGATCTACCTGAGAATGGCGGTCTTTCCGGGGTAATATGAACAGATCCTGATGCCCGTGTACACCTCTGATGCGCTGATTCTCCGCACGTACAAGCTCGGCGAGGCGGACCGCATCGTGGTGTTTCTGACGAAGGACCGGGGCAAGAAACGGGGCGTCGCGAAAGGGGCGCGGCGGGCGCGGTCGAGGTTCCTCGCGGCACTGGAACCGTTGACGCGCGCCGGCGTTGCGTATTACGAGCGCGAGCATCGCGATCTCGTTCGCATCAACTACGTGGAGCCGCAGCGGAGTCCGCTCGCCACGGTCGGGCGTGAGGGACAGGATGCGGCGGCGCTCGGGCATGCCGCCTATTTCGCGGAACTGATCGATGAGTGGGCGCCGGAAGCGCATGCCGACGAGCGGCTGTATCGCCTGGGGTCGTCCGTGATCGACGCGCTCGCGTCGAGCGCGCCGATTGCGCCGCTGGCCCGCTATTTCGAATTCTGGCTCCTGCGGCTGCAGGGCGTCTATCCGTCGCTGGCCGCCTGCCCTGAGTGCAGCGGGGCGTTCGACGGCGGCGCGGTGATGCCGCCGCGCGAGCACCATTTCGTGTGCGTGCGCTGCGCGCCCGCGGCCGGCGGGACGCACGTGTCCGTCCCAGCGCTCCAATTCCTGCGAACCGCGGCGTCGGCCTCGCCGGGCACGCTCGACGCGGCGCACCTGGACGCGGCGACGTCGCGCGAGCTGGAAACCGCGCACCGCCGCCTCATCGCCATTCATCTCGAGAAGGAGCTGAAATCCGCGCGCGTTCTTCGCGAGATCGCGCGAACCACGTAGCACATGGTCACGCTGCAGCAACTGATTTTCACATTGTCGGAGTTCTGGGGATCGCGCGGGTGCCTTCTGCAGCAGCCGCTCGACATCGAGATGGGCGCCGGCACGATGCACCCCGAAACGTTTCTTCGCGTGCTCGGGTCGGCGCCGTGGAACGTCGCCTACGTGCAGCCTTCCCGCCGGCCTGCCGACGGGCGCTTCGGCGAGAACCCAAACCGCCTCTTCAAGCACCACCAGTTCCAGGTCATCCTCAAGCCCGCGCCCGACGACGTGCAGCAGCTGTACCTCCAGAGCCTCGAAGCCTGCGGCATCGATCTGCGCGCGCACGACGTGCGCTTCGAAGAAGACAACTGGGAGTCACCCACCCTCGGCGCCTGGGGCATCGGCTGGCAGGTCCTGTTCGACGGTCAGGAGATCACGCAGTTCACCTATTTCCAGCAGGCGGGGGGGATCGATCTCGCGCCGATCTCGGTCGAGCTGACCTACGGCCTCGAGCGGTTCGCGATGGCGCTGCAGGACGTCGACAACGTTTTCGATCTTCAGTGGGGCGGCGGCGTCACCTACCGTGACGTGCGATATCGCGACGAGGTCGAGCAGTCGAAGTACGCGTTTGGTCAGATCGACCTGCCAGCGGCCGAGCTCAACCGGGTGCATCGCGCACTGTTCGAGCAGTACTACACGCTCGCGGAGACGCTGCTGCGATCCGACCTCGTGCTGCCCGCGCTCGATTACTGCCTGAAGTGCTCCCACATGTTCAACCTGCTCGACGCGAGCGGCGGAATCGGCGTGACGGAGCGGACGGCCTATATCCTCCGCGTGCGGCAGCTGGCCGTCGCCATCGCACGGAAATGGGCGGGCGTCGAAGAACCGGGCGCCGCCGAAAAGGGAGCCTCACGGTGACTGCGGGGAGTTGGAGAGGCGCGAGGGAGCCGTGGCGAGCGAGCCTCGCGATCGGAGCGAGGCGGCCGGAGGCGCCGAGCGAGAGCGCGAGTAGGGGAGTCCGAGGGGCGAAAGCCCCTCGGTGATTACGAGTAGGGGAGTCCGAGGGGCGAAGCCCCTCGGTGAATAAATGGAACGTGAGCTGCTCATAGAGATCGGGGTGGAAGAACTTCCCGCCGCCTGGCTGTCGGGGCTGACGAAACAGCTGGCCGAGAAGGTGGCCGCCCGCCTCCGCGTCATGCGGATGACGCCCGAAGGACCCGTCGAGACCTACGCGACCCCGCGCCGCTTGACGGCGCGCGTCGGCGGCATGGCCGAACGTCAGGACGATCTCGACGAAACGATTACCGGTCCGCCCGTATCGGCCGCTTTCAACGCCGCAGGGGAGCCGACGCCGGCCGCGATCGGGTTTGCCCGAAAGCAGGGCGTCGCGTTCGAAGCGCTCGAGCGCCTCGCAACCCCGAAGGGCACGTACCTCGCCGTCCGCAAGCACCAGCGGGGACGAAGCGCCGCCGACGCGCTGCCCGAATTCCTCACAGGCGTGCTTCGCGATCTCGCCTTCCCGAAACAGATGCACTGGGACGCCGTTTTGGACGACGGCCGCGGCGAGTTCGTGTTTGGCCGGCCGATCCGATGGCTGTTGTTCTTGTATGGCGGTCGCGTCGTCCCGTACTCCATCGGCCGGACAGCGCTCGCCGCCGGTTCGCAGGTGCAGGATGTGACGAGCGGCGCCGTCACCTACGGCCACCGCTTCCTGGCGACCAGCGGCCGGGCCGGCCGCTCGATCAAGGTGCGGACGTTCGACGAATACCGGGCACGCCTCAGCGAACACTTCGTCGTCCTCGACCATGCCGAACGCCGCGATCGAATTGCGCGGGAAATCGAGTCCAAGGCGCGCAAGCTGTCGGGCCGCGTGATGCTGCGCGAGCACGCGGCGCTCATCGACGAAGTGGCGGACCTCGTCGAGTATCCAGGCGTGGTCGCGGGGTTCTTCGACCCCTCGTTCCTCGCACTGCCGCAGGAAGTGCTCACGACGACGCTCGTGCATCATCAGCACTACTTTCCCGTGCACGCGGACGGGGGTGCGCTGAAGGAGGCGTTTCTCGCGGTCGTCAACACGCAGCCGTCCGACGAGCGCGGGATCGCGCGAAACGCCGAGCGGGTCGTGACGGCGCGGCTCCGCGACGCGAAATTCTTCTGGGACGCGGACCGCCGTGTGCGTCTCGAAGATCGCCTCGACCGCCTCGGCACGATCGCCTTTCACAAGAAGCTGGGCAGCTACCGGGACAAGGCCCGGCGCATCGAACGGCTGGCCGACGCCATCGTGACCGACATTTTTGGCGGTTCGGCCAACGAAGCCGCGTCCGCCGCGAAGGCAGCCCTGATCGCGAAGGCGGATCTCGCGACCGACATGGTCTTCGAGTTCACCGAACTTCAGGGGACGATGGGCGGGATCTACGCGCGGCAGGAGGGGGAACCCGAGGACGTCTGGAAGGCGATCTACTACCAGTACCTGCCCGTCGGCGTCGAGGCGGACGCGGCGCCGTCCAGGGCACAACTGGGTGCGGCGGCCGTGACGTGGGCCGCCGTGTCACTGGCCGACAAGATCGACAGCGTGCTGTCGCTCATGTCGGCGGGCGAGCGCGCGACCGGATCACGCGATCCGTTTGCGCTCCGGCGGCAGATGCAGGGCGTCGTCAAGATCCTGATGGATCTGCCAGAGCTCACAGGCGTCACTCGCGAGGTGTCGATCGCGACGCTCGTCAGCCTGGCGCAGCAGAGCGCCCCCCCGCACGACGAAGCCGCTCAGGAGGTCGTCGGCTTCGCGCATGATCGTATCCGCTACGCGCTCGAGCAGCGCGGGTTCGCGTCCGGCGTGATCCGAAGCGCGCTTGCCGCAAGCCCGGACAATCCGCTGCGCGCGCGGCGCGTGGCGGAAGCGCTTTCGGTGCTGAGCGGGTCCGAGGACATGTCGGCGCTCGCGGTTCTCTTCAAGCGCGTCAAGAACATCGCGCGCGAGTTGAAAGCGCGCGGGGCGCTCGACCGCTCGGCGCTCGTCGAACCGGCGGAACTGGCGCTGCTGCAGGAACTCGACGCGCGCCACCCGCGAATCGAACACGCCGCGGCGTCAGCGGATTACCGGCAGGCGCTGACGGACATTGGCGCGCTCCGGCCGGCCGTCGACCGGTTTTTCACTGAGGTGTTCGTGATGGCAGACGACGCGCGGCTGCGGACCGCGCGCCTGAGCCTCATGGCAGCCCTGCGTGATCTCGTGCTCCGGATCGCCGACATTTCGGAGATCGTTCCGGAGACATCATAAGAAAATTCCAACTCCCAACTCCCAACCTCCCAATTATGGAACTGGCGATGGGAGTTGACGTCGCGGGATTTCGTAACGGAGAAGACCTACTGAATGGCTAAGACACTGAAAACCACTTCGCACCGAGCACCAAGCACCAAGCAGCGAGCACCAAGCACCAAGCACCGAGCACCGCGCGCCAAAGGCGCGCGATATGTCTTTTTCTTCGGCAACGGAAAAGCGGACGGCAACCGCGACATGAAAGACCTGCTCGGCGGCAAGGGGTCGGGCCTCGCCGAGATGACAAATGCCGGCTTGCCGGTGCCGCCCGGGATGACGATTTCCACCGAAGCCTGCACCTTGTATTACAAGTCGGGCCGGAAGACGCCGCCCGAGGTCGACAAGCAGATGCTCGACGGGCTCGAGAAGCTGGAGGCGGCTGCCGGCGCGACGCTCGGCGACGTCAAGAACCCGCTGCTCGTGTCCGTGCGGTCCGGCGCGAAGTTCTCGATGCCCGGGATGATGGACACGATCCTCAACCTGGGATTGAACGATCGAACCGTGGAAGGACTCGAGGCGCGAACGAGCAACGGGCGGTTCGCGTACGACAGCTATCGCCGGTTCATGCAGATGTACGGCAACGTGGTCCTGGAGATCCCGAAGGAGACGTTCGAGCACGAATTCGACGCGGTCAAGCACGCGCGCGGCGCGAAGCTGGATACGGACCTCGACGCAGCGGCGCTGCGCGATGTCGTCGAGCGGTACAAGAAGGTCGTCAAGGACAAGAGCGGCAAGGCCTTTCCGCAGGATCCGCTCGCACAGCTCCGCGGCGCCCGCGACGCGGTGTTCCGCTCCTGGAACAACGCCAGGGCCATCGAGTATCGCCGCATCTACGAAATCCCCGACTCGATCGGGACCGCCGTCAACATTCAGATGATGGTGTTCGGCAACACCGGCGATCGGTCGGCGACCGGCGTCGGCTTCACACGCAATCCCGCCACGGGCGCGAAGGAGTTCTACGGCGAGTTCCTCGTCAACGCGCAGGGTGAAGACGTGGTTGCCGGCATCCGCACGCCGCAGCCGATCAACGATCTCGAGAAGGTGATGCCGAAGGCCTTCAAGGAACTCCGGCAGATCACCACGCGGCTCGAAAAGCATTATCGCGACGTCCAGGACTTCGAGTTCACGATCCAGGACGAGCGCCTGTTCATGCTGCAGACGCGCAACGGCAAGCGCACGGGGTTTGCCGCTGTCATGATCGCCACCGATCTCGTGCGCGAGAGGCTCATTACGCCGAAGGAAGCGGTGCTGCAGGTCGACCCCGAAGCGATCTCGCAGCTCCTGGCGCCCATCTTCGAACCGAAAGCGTGGAAGGCGCTGCCGACGGCCACCAAAGGGCTGCCGGCGTCGCCCGGCGCGGCATCGGGACAGGCGGTCTTCACGGCGGACCACGCCGTCGACTGGTCCCGGCAGGGCAAGAAAGTGATTCTCGTCCGCAAGGAAACCGTCCCGGACGACATCCACGGGATGTTCGTCGCGCAGGGCATTCTGACCGCGACCGGCGGCATGACGTCCCACGCGGCCGTGGTGGGGCGGCAGATGGGGAAACCCTCGGTCGTCGGCGCCGGCGCGCTCGATATCAGCGAGAAGGCGAAGGCATTTTCGGTGGGCGGCCAGACGATCAACGAGGGCGACTGGATCTCGTTCGACGGGCTCACCGGTGAGGTGAAGCTCGGCCAGGTCGCGACCAAGCCGAGCGAGGTCCTGCAGGTCATCGCGGGCGAGATGAAGCCGGAACAGTCGGATCTCTTCCGCCGCTTCACCGATCTGCTCTCGTGGGCGGACAAGTTCCGCCGGCTCGGGATTCGCGCGAACGCCGATCAGCCGGACCAGGCCGAGACCGCGTACGCGTTCGGCGCGCGCGGCATCGGGCTGTGCCGCACGGAGCACATGTTCTTCGGTGAAGGCCGCATCCAGCACGTGCAGCAGATGATCCTCGCCGAGAGCGAGGCCGACCGGCGCAAGGCGCTCGAACACCTGCTGCCGATGCAGCGCGACGATTTCTACGGCGTGTTCAAGGCCATGCACGGCCAACCCGTCACGATCCGTACGATCGATCCGCCGTTGCACGAGTTCCTGCCCAAGCGCGAAGACCTGATGGTCGACATCGCCCGTCTCGAAGCGACGAACGGGAACAAGAAGGAGCTCGAGCAGAAGCGCACGCTGCTGCGCCGCGTGGAGCAGTTGCACGAGTTCAACCCGATGCTCGGGCACCGCGGGGTCCGTCTCGGGATCACGTATCCGGAAATCACCGAGATGCAGGCGCGCGCAATCATGGAAGCGGCCTGCAGGTTGAACAAGGAAGGCCTGAAGGTCGTGCCCGAGATCATGATTCCGCTCGTCGGCGTCGTGAAGGAGCTGCAGGACCAGAAGACGGTGGTCGACCGCGTCGCCGCGCAGGTGATGAAAGAGCAGGGCATCAGGATCAAGTACCTCGTCGGCACCATGATCGAGGTGCCGCGCGGAGCCCTGACGGCCGACGCCATCGCGACCGAGGCGCAGTTCTTCTCCTTCGGCACCAACGATCTCACGCAGCTCACGTTCGGCTTCTCGCGCGATGACATCGGCAAGTTCCTCGGCATCTATCAGGACAAGAAGATCCTCGAAAAGGATCCGTTTGCGACGATCGACACCGTTGGCGTCGGCCAGCTCGTCGACATTGGCGTTAGGAAAGGCCGCGCGACGCGGCCGGACCTGAAGATCGGGATCTGCGGCGAGCATGGCGGCGACCCGTCGTCGATTCACTTCTTCGAGCGCGCCGGCCTGGATTACGTCAGCGCATCGCCGTATCGCATCCCGGTGGCGCGGCTCGCCGCCGCACAGGCGGCGCTGCAGACGAAGGCGGGCGATTGATTCGGATCTACGCGCACGAGGGGGAGGAGACGCGCGTCGTCGAACGCGTGGATCCGGCGTGGCTGTCCCCCTCGAGTTCCGTCGTCTTCTGGGTGGATCTCATGAATCCGACCGAGGAGGACGGCAAGATCCTGAGCGACGTCTTCCACTTCCACCCGCTGGCGGTGGAAGACGCGCTGAGCACGACCCACCTGCCCAAGGTCGAATCCTACGGCGATTACCTGTACATCATCCTGCACCGGATCGACTTTCACGCGCCCGAGCACTGTTTCCGCACGCACGACGTCGATTTCTTCCTCGGCCGCAACTATCTCGTCACGGTGCACAGCGGCGATTCGCGGTCGATCGAGCACATTCGCGAGATCTGCGAACGCAATGCCCGAGCGCTGGGCGAAGGGCCCGCGTCGCTGATGCACCGGATTGTCGACACGATGGTCGACAATTACAGCCCGGAGATCGACGAGCTGTCGGATCGTCTGGACGACATCGAACGCGACGTGTTCGAAAAGTCGACGCCGACGCTGGCGCGCAGGATTCTCGATTTCAAGCGCGATGTCTCATCGCTGCGGCGCGTCGTGCAGCCGCAGCGCGACGTCGTGGCCCGGCTGGCGCGGCGCGAGTTTCCGTTCATCGACGAGCAGGTGTCCTTCGGGTTCCGGGACGTGTACGATCACCTCGTGCGGCTCGCGGACGAATCGATGTTTTTCGCGGATCGGGTCACGAGCCTGCTCGACGCGCACCTCTCGCAGGTGTCGAACAACCTCAACCAGGTGATGAAAGTCCTCACGATCATCGCCACCGTGTTCATGCCGCTCTCGTTCATCACGGGTCTCTACGGCATGAATGTCGACCTGCCGCATTTCGGGCTCACGTCGGCGGCGCTCTTCTGGGTGCTCGTCGCGCTCATGGCCGGGATCGCCGGCTGGATGATCGTGTGGTTCAAACGGCGCGGCTGGATGTAAGCACGTGGCGAAGATCCATCGGCTGCCCCCCGACCTCGCGAACCAGATAGCCGCCGGCGAAGTCGTCGAACGCCCCGCATCCGTCGTCAAGGAACTCGTCGAGAACGCGCTGGACGCCGGCGCGACCCGCATCGCGATCGCGGTCGAACTTGGCGGCAAGAAGCTGATTCGCGTCGAAGACGACGGCGACGGGATGGATCCGGAGGACGCCCGGCTCGCGATTGAACGCCACGCAACGAGCAAGATCCGAAGGGCAGACGACCTCGGGGCCATTCGCACGCTTGGCTTCAGGGGCGAAGCACTCCCGAGCATCGCTTCGGTTTCGCATTTCACGCTCCGAACCCGCGCGAGGGGGCGGCAGAGCGGGACCGAAATCAAGGTCAGCGGCGGCGCGATCGAATCGGTTCGCGAAGTGGGGGCGCCGGAGGGCACCTGCATCGAGGTGGCCGATCTCTTCTACAACCTGCCCGCGCGCCGGAAATTCCTGAAATCCGATACCGCTGAAACGACCCAGATTTCGCGCCTGGCCACGCAGCTCGCGCTCGGCTATCACGAGGTCGGATTCACCGTGACGAGCGCGTCCCGCAAGCTGCTCGAGTGCCCGCCGGCGGCAACGCTGCGCGACCGGTTCTTTCAGCTGTTCGGAGATCGGCCGGATCTCGTGGAGGTGCGGAAGGACGCCGCCGGTCTCGCGATCCAGGGCTTTGCTGCGGCGCTGGGCGATCAAGGACCCGTTCGCGGCGCGCAGAACGTCTTCGTGAACAGGCGCATCGTCAAGGACCGCACGATCGCGCACGCGATCATCGAGGCCTACAGCGTGGCCACCATCAAGGAGCGCAGCCCCGAGGTGCACCTGTTCCTGTCGATTGCACCAGATCGCGTCGACGTCAATGTGCATCCCACGAAGGCCGAAGTGCGTTTTCTCGAGCAGTCGCTCGTGCACGAGGTCCTCCGCCGAGCGCTCGGCGACGCGCTGGGCCATGGCCGCGCACCGGAACTGCAATTGGTGTCCGTCCAGGTCCGCCCGAGTGAACCGGCGAACATGCTCATCCCCGGCGTCCTGAGCGGGGCGGCCGTCGGGAATCGATGGAGTGCGGAACAACTCCCAACTCCCAACTCCCGATTCCCAACGAACCCCGAATCCTGGAACCCGAACCCGAACCCGAACGCGATCGCCGAACCCTGGAACGGAACCCCGCACCCCGAACCCCGAACCCAGAATCATCGGGCGGACGAAGTCCGCCCGATGATTCCCCTCGGCCAGTTCCGCGACACCTTCATCATCGCGGTGGACGACGAAGGGATTGCGATTATCGATCAGCACGTCGCGCACGAACGCGTGCTCTTCGAACAGGTGATGGAGCGGCTGACGACCGGGCGGCTCGAGAGCCAGCGGCTGCTCACGCCCCTGCTGGTCGATCTGTCGACCGCGCAGCGTCAGGCACTGGCGCAGCACGTGTCGACGCTGGAGCGGTTCGGCCTGGAGGTAGAGGAGTTCGGCGGCGACACCGTGCGTCTCTCTGCGGTGCCTGCCGTGCTCGACCGTACTGAGTGTGAAGCCGCGGTCCGCGCGCTCGCAGAGGATCTCGAAGGACTCGACCGGGGCGCGCGCGTGGAAGACGCGCTTCGCCGGATTGCGGCGACGATGGCGTGTCATGCGGCGGTGAAAGCCAACTACCCGCTCACGCTCGAGAAGATGCGCTTCATCCTGGAGGAGCTCAGGCGCACCGCATATTCGTCCGTGTGTCCGCACGGACGGCCCGTCGTCCTGCGGCTCACCCGACGGGAGATCGAGAAGAATTTTCAGCGCATTTGAAGGGACGGGCTCGCGCAATTTTTACAGGCCGCCCCGCCTGCGTGTAATTTCTGCGCGTCGTTTCACATGGAAAAATCACGATGACGAAAAACTTACACCGCGAAACCTGCAAATTCGCTTGACTCCGGGGGAGTAACGATTTACTCTGCGGTCATCCCAGCTTGTTCCAAGCGATAAAGGCGCTCCGGGGCGTGTCCCGGTGCGCAAAGCTGCAGCATTACGCGGCATCTCCCTGGCCGCGTGCAGTTGCCGAACTTGGAGAATCGTTCCATGTCTCGTGGTTTTGTTCCGACACTCTTTTTCGTTCTTTCAGCCGTTCTCTTCTTCGGTCTCGGCAGTCTCTTCGCGTCGCGGCAGAGTGCTGCGACTGAAGAGGATCAGATCGCGTCGCTGCGCGCTGAGGTCGGTCTTCTCAAGCGGCAGCAGACCGCCGAAGCCGCCGTCGCCACAGCCGGCCATTTGACGGACCGGCAGCCAGCCGCGCCGATCGACGATCAAAGCCGCGCTGCGCTCGTCAACGACATCAAAAAGCAACTGCGGTCGGAGATGGGTTTACTGCCCGTCAGTCTCCTGCGCGAACGCCGTCAGAGCTTCGTCGAGCTGTATTCGTACGACACGAGCGGCGCGAGCAACTACGGCACCGCCGGCTATCTGGGCCACGGCTACTTCATCACTGTGAAGCACGGGGTCGTCGCGCTCGGCGACCCGACGGGCGCGCGCAAGATCACGTCGGTGAAGCTGATGTACAACGGCCACGCGATTCCCGCGACGATCGTCGACACGGGCGATGCCGACGTCGAAGTCGATCCGGGCGACTGGGCCATTCTGAAGGTGAAGGAATCGATCGATCTGCCGCCGCTCGACGTCGACCTGTCGTTTGGCTTCGACTTCGCGGATCCGATTTTCCGGCTCGGCAACGACTACTCGCGCGGCATCATCGTCTCGACCGGCTACGTCGGCCAGCGCACGTCGAACAACCTTGTGACCTGCCTGACAGACGGCCACCCCGGCGTGTCGGGCGGCGGCGTGCTGAACGGTGACGGCCAGCTCGTTGGTATCCCGATCGGCCGGATGCAGGGCGACTTCCGCTTCTCGTTCATCCTGCCGCTCCGGCCGGAGATGTTCCGGAAGATCCCGCGCATCGCCGCCGCCGCCACGGTCATGCCGTAAGGCGGCCGGCAGCGCTCGGCGCGGACGCATCTCCGCTGTGCCCGCGCGGCGGATGCCGCGGACGGGCGCGCGCCTGGCGAAACCCGCTCAGCGTCCGGCGCCGCTACTCGTTCCGAGCTCTGAGCTGCCGCCACTCCTCGAGGCGGCGGGCGACCTCACGCTCGAAGCCGCGGTCCGTTGGCTGGTAAAAGCGGCGGCCCCGCTGGGCGGCCGGCAGGCAGTCCATGTCCGCGACGCCTTCGGGCTCGTTGTGCGCGTAGCGGTAGTCCTTCCCGTAGTTCAGCGCTTTCATCAGCCCCGTGGGCGCGTTCCGCAGATGTAAGGGTACAGGCTCGGCCACTTCCTTCGCGGCCGCTTCGGCCGCCGCCCCATACGCCCGGTAGACCGCGTTGCTTTTGGGTGCGGTCGCCAGATAAATGGCCGCCTGCGCCAGCGCGGTATTCCCTTCGGGCATGCCCATGAAGTGCACGGCGTCTCTCGCCGCCACCGTGATTGGCAGCGCCTGGGGGTCGGCGATGCCGACGTCCTCCGACGCGAACCGCACCAGGCGGCGCGCGATATACAGCGGGTCTTCGCCCGCCTCGATCATCCGCGCGAGCCAGTACACGGACGCATCCGGATCGCTGTTGCGCATCGACTTGTGGAGCGCCGAGATCAGGTTGTAGTGCTCCTCGCCGGTCTTGTCGTACAGCAGCGACCGGTTCTGTGCGAGGTCGGCGACGAGCGCCGCGTCGATCTCGCGCCCGTTCGCGACGTTCGCGGCCGCTTCGATCATGTTGAGCGCGATCCGCGCGTCACCGTTCGCATACCGCGCGATTCCCGTCAGCGCGTCGTCCGTCGCCGTGACCGTGCCGCCAAGTCCACGCTCGGGGTCGTCGAGCGCGCGCCGCAGGATCGCGACGATCGCGCCTGGCGTGAGCGGCGACAGCACGTGCACTTTCGACCGCGACAGCAGCGCCGAATTGACCTCGAACGACGGGTTTTCCGTCGTTGCGCCGATGAGGACGATGTCGCCTGATTCGACCCGCGGCAGGAACGCGTCCTGCTGGGCGCGATTGAAGCGATGAATCTCGTCGATGAACAGGATCGTCCGGTGTCCCGAGCGGCGGCGCGACTGCTCGGCGGCCGCCATCACTTCGCGGATTTCCTTGATGCCCGACAGCACCGCGCTGAACGCGATGAAGTGCGCGCGGGTAGCGGTCGCGATGAGCCGCGCGAGTGTGGTTTTGCCGGTCCCTGGAGGTCCCCAGAGGATGATCGATCGCAGGCGGTCGTGTTCGATCGCTTCGCGAAGGGGGCGGCCGGGCCCGACGAGCGCCTCCTGGCCGACGAGTTCGTCGAGCGTCCGTGGACGCATCCGCTCGGCCAGCGGAGCGGCGGGATCGATGGCTGCCGGCGGAGCCGGCTCGTTGTCGAAAAGATCCATCAGCGACCCTCCGCGCGCTGCCGCGACGCTTCATAGAGGACGACCGCCGCGGCGATCGCCACGTTCAGGGACTCGATCTGCCCGCGCATCGGGATTGTGATCTGAGCGCGCGCGGCCGCGATCACTGCCTCGGGCAATCCGCCGCCCTCGCCGCCGACGACCAGCGCGCACCCATCGGCGAGTCGTGCGTCCGGAAGCGGCGTGCCTCCGCGCGGGACGGCGGCGACCAGGGAAACGCCGAAGGAGCGTGCGGCTGCCATCACGTCGTCCAGAGATGCAGCGGCAACGACGGAGATTCTGAACGTTGCTCCCATCGCCCCCCGCAGCGCTTTCCAGCCGAAGGGGTTCGCGGAGCCTTCCGTCGCCACGACCGCTGTCGCACCGAGTGCTGCCGCGCTTCGGATGATCGCGCCGACGTTGCCGGGATCCTGGACGCCTGCCACGATGAGCACGAGCGGCGTCGGTCCCTGGAATGCCGTCGCGAGCGCCACCGGCTTCGCGCGCGCGATGGCGACCACCCCTGACGGCTGGCGAACAGGAGCCATCGCGCTGAACACGTGCTCCGAGGCGACGACGACCCGTCCGCCCGTCGCGGTGACTCGGCGCGACAGTTCGGAAAGCGCCGGCGAACGGTCGAGTTGCGGCTGCGCAAAGACCGCGACGTCGACGGCGACATGGGCGGCCAGCGCCTCGTGGATAAGATGCGCCCCGTCGAGGAGGATTTCGCCTGCAGCCGTCGGCGCCGTTCGAGCCAGCGCGCGGAACCGTTTGACCACCGCGTTCTGGCGGCTCGTGATAGCGTCCACGGGCTGTCTATTATTCCCGAACGGCGGTCCTTTCAGGGCTGCCGGCCCCGGAATCTCTGCTACGATGGCGCCGTGAAGGAGAAGATCCTCAAAAAATTCGAAGAGGAGATCGCGCAGCTCGACCGCGAGCTCAAAACCGAGCTGCCCAGGGAGATCAAACGCGCGCGCGAGCTGGGCGACCTGCGCGAGAACGCCGAGTATCAGGCCGCGAAAGAGCGTCAGCGTCTCGTCGAGGCGCGCATCAGCCAGCTGCAGAAGCGTGTGAGCGAGATCTCGCTCATGAATCTCGATCGTATTCCGAAGGGCAAGGTCGGCTTTGGATCGACCGTCACGCTCCGCGACGAAGCGGGCCAGACCATCACCTATTCGCTCGTCATGCCCGAAGATGCCAACGTCGAGGAGGGGCTGATTTCCACCGCGTCGCCGATCGGACGCTCCCTGCTCAACAAAGAAGAAGGCGACGAGGTCGTCGTCCGCACGCCGAACGGCGCTGAGCGCCGATTCGCGATTACAGGCCTGTCAACCATCCACGGCGAATGAGGGGGGACACCCCGGAACGCGCGTACTCCACGCGCCTGCGCACGGCGCTCGTGCTGACCGGCTCCGGCACGGCTGGCGGCTATCATGCCGGCGTGCTGCGCGCGCTGCACGAAGCGGGTGTGCGCATCGATGTCGTCGCCGGCCGCGGGATCGGCGCGATCGGCGCGATGTTCGCCGCCGTGGATGGCGGAGCCAAGCTGTGGGACGCCGGTGGTCTCTGGAAAGGCTCCTCCATCCGCGGTGCATACGGCTGGCGCCCGTCGCTGAAAGCGGCGGGATGGGCGCTCGCCGTCGCGGGCGTGCTTCTCGCCGTTCCGCTGCTCCTTTTTGCCGCGGGCGTCTTGATCGCGATAGCCGGCGTGCTTCTCTGGCTGATCGGCCTGACCGGCGCGCAGGCGGCGATGACATCCTGGTACGCGCGCTCGCTGGACGCGTTGTTTGCACCAACCGCTCTTCCCACCGTTCTTCCGCGCCTGATCGTGCTGAGTCTTGTCGTCGCCCTGGGCGTCTGCGCCGGGATGCTCGTGAGCCGCGTCATGCACGCGCCGGCGCGCCGGCGTGTGGGAAGAGGGCGCCTCTGGCAATTGCTTGGCGCACCGCTGACGACGAGCACTCTCATCGATGGCGCGCTCGCAGAACTCTGGAACCTGATTCGGGGCGCGGCTCCCATTGCCGCGCCGTCGAACACGGAGCTGGGGCGGAAATACGCGGAGCTGCTCGCCGAAAACCTGGGCCAGCCCGGATTCCGCGAACTGCTCCTCGTCACCCACGACATGGACGCCGGCCGCGACATCGTCTTCGCGCTGCTCGGAAGCGCACACCGCGGCCGGTTCTTCGGCCGCCCGGCCGACACCAGCCGGAGCGCGGAAACGCTCGATCTCGGAGGGCTCGGCCGCGACCACGTCGTCGACGCGCTCGCCGCAGCGCTGGCGCTGCCGGTTGCCACCGAACCGCACCTCGTGCGCTACGCCATGGACGGTCCGTGGCGTGGGGAGGCGCATCGGCTGTGCGATCGTCCCGGCGCACTGCCCCGGCTGCTCGAGGAAGTGGCCGCGGCCGGAGCGGAACAGGTCATCGTGCTCTCCGCAGCCCCGCTGCCATCGCAGGCGCACGAGCTCAGCTCGGGCCGCGGAGATCTCCGCGGCCATGCAGGCGAGCAGCTCGGGTCGTTCGAGACCGCCGCGCTGCGGGACGCTGCCGAACTCGTCGCCGGGCGCTTCGGGGGCGTGTACTTCATCCGGCCCGTTCACAATCCCGTTGGCCCACTCGATTTCGGCGGGAGCGACGACGAGCGGTCGGATCGGCGCTTCTCGCTCTCCGAACTCGTGGACCGCGGGTACGAGGATGCGTACCGCCAGTTCATCGATCCTGTCGTCGGCGCCAGCGGCGAACGCATGGAAACAGTGCAGAGCTGAATTGGTGCTTTCGCGGCGGGCTACGGCGAGCGACAGTGGGACTCACACTGCCGCAGGGAGGCGGGAGGCGGGAGGCGCGACGGGAGGCAGCCAGCCTTCGCGAACATGACTTTGTCGGTCGCCCACAGGAAGGCCGTCAGCGTCTTGCCGCTGCCCGTCGGAGCCAGGATCAATGTGGACTCGCCGCGCGCGATCGGCGGCCAGCTCTGCGCCCGGGCGGCTGTCGAGCGCGGCACGAGTCTGTTTTCCCCTTCGGCCCTTTCGATGGTGACGTATGCGTCCAGCCACTGAAGCAATCCATGTCGGCGAAGCGGTGGCCCGCGATGTCGAGTCGCTGACCACGCCGATCTACGAGACGACGACGTTCGTGTTCGACAACGCCGAGCAGGTGAAGGCGTTCAACGCGGGCACGTCATCGAAGTTCCTGTACTCGCGATACGGCAACCCCACGGTCGCCGCGGTGGAGCAGACGATCGCGGCGCTGGAAGGCGCGGAGCGGACGCTGCTCTTTGCGAGCGGCATGGCGGCGACGTCGACGGCGCTGCTGGCGCTGCTCGAATCGGGCGACGAGGTCGTCTGCAGCGCCGCGATCTACGGAGGCACGCTGCACCTGCTGGCGGACCTGTTTCCGCGGTGGGGCATCAGCGCGCGGTTCGTCAGCCTCGACGAGATGGCACAGCCCGCGAAGATGATCGGCGATCGCACGAAGCTCGTGTGGTTCGAATCACCGATCAATCCGACGCTGCGCTGCGTGGACATCGCCGCGATTGCGTCCGCGTGCCGGGCGCGCGGCGTCACGTCCGTCATCGACAACACCTTCGCGTCACCGCTGAACCAGCGGCCGATCGCCGCCGGCGTGGACGTGGTGATGCACAGCGTGACCAAGTATCTGAACGGTCACAGCGACATCACGGCGGGCGCGATCGCGGGTCCGAACGCGATCCTCGAGCGCATCGACAAGACGCGGCGGCTGCTCGGCGGCGTCATCGATCCGCACGCGGCGTACGCGATCGGCCGCGGCCTGAAGACGCTGACCGTGCGCATGGAACGTCACAATGCGAACGCGCTCGCCATCGCGCGATGGCTGGAGCAGGATCCGCGGGTGGAGCAGGTGTTGTATCCGGGGCTGCCGTCCCACCCGGACCACGAGCTGGCGGCGCGGCAGATGCGCAGCTTTGGCGGGATGGTGTGCGTCGACGTCGGCGGCGGCCAGGCTGGTGCGGAGCGGTTCTTCGATCGGCTGAAAGTCATCAAGCGCGCGGCAAGCCTCGGAGGCGTCGAAAGCCTCTGCAGCATTCCGGTCCTCACGTCGCAGTGGGGCCACACGGATGCGCAGCTCGCGGAGGCGGGAATCACCCGCAGCATGGTGCGTCTGTCGATCGGTCTGGAAGATCCCCAGGATCTGATCGAGGACCTCGATCAGGCGCTCGGCCGCTGACGTGCGTTGGGAACGGCCCTGCTGATGGCCGCCCCTTCCGTGATCACGCCCGACTCCGGAGTTCGCGCGTACCTCGACCACATAGTCGTGGGCGTGAGTGATCTGGACGCCGGGATGGCGGCGTTCGAGCGGATGACCGGTATCGCGGCAACCCGCGGCGGCCGGCACCCGGCGCGCGGAACGGAGAACGCGCTCGTCTCGCTCGGCCTCGGCCGGTACCTTGAACTGATTGCACCGGGGGCGGATGCGACGCCCTCACGTGAACTGGAGCAGTTCCGCTCGCTCGGGCAGCCCACCATCGTCACCTGGGCCGTGAATGTCCGCGACATCGCCGCCGCGCGCGAGACGTTGTCGCAGGCTGGCGTGATGCTGGGCGATGAAATGCCGGGATCGCGCGTCACGTCGTCTGGTTCGACGCTCGAATGGTCCACCGCGGAGGTCGCGTCGCCGAGGATTTCCGGTGCACCGTTTCTGATTCACTGGAGTGCCGCGACCGAGCACCCTTCGACCACATCTCCCGCCGGTTGCAGGCTCGCCGCGTTGCAAGTCGAGGATCCCGCCGCCGCGGATCTCTCGCGCGCGCTGAACGTACTGCGCGTGAGCGGCGTCACCGTGCGGCGTGGGGACGCGCGGATCTCCGCGACGCTCACGTCCCCACGGGGAACCGTCGTGCTGCACAGCCGCTGAACGCAATACCCAGCACCCGTCCGAGGCACCAAGCCCCCAGCCCCCGCCGGCGAAGCCGGCGTTACCTGCTGACGGCCAGCTTCTTCTCTGTCGCAGGTTCGTGGAGGAACTGTTCGGCGAGGCTGGCGAGCTGCGCGGTCATCTCCTCGGATTCGAGATTCCCGTACTTCGCGCGGAAGCGGTCGATCGAGACCACGGCCTTGGCCATGGCGCGGTGGCCCCCGGCGGAGCCGAGCTCGGCAAACCAGCGCTTGACGAACTCGCCGGCGTTGCGCGAGTAGCCGAGGTTCCTGACGCTGACGATCAGGTTCGGTCCGACGATCCCGGCGACGATCGTCCACTTCACGTCTTCGAGCTGCAGGAAGAAGTCTGCGGTGTACGGAATGAAGTCCTCGCGCGGCGCTTCGCCGATGAACGCGGTGAAAACCTGTTCCTGCAGCCTCCCGTTTCGTGTCGCGCGATTCACGAACTCGAGCCGCTCGAGGGTGATTTCCGCGCCTTCCATCTTGCGGATCAGCGCGGCGTCGGCGAGCGGATACAGAAAGGTGAACGCTTCGAGATCGACGCGGTTCGTGTGGCGCGCGAAGAAGAGCGTGTCGGACTTGATCGCGTAGAGCATCGCGGTCGCCGTCCGTTCCGAGATGTTGACGTCCACGGCGCGCAGGTGCTCGGTGAGAATCGTCGACGTCGAGCCGTAGTCGGCGCGGATGTCCTTGTAGACGGCGCTGTAGCCGGGCTGCTCGGGATGATGGTCGATCACCAGGTCCGCCCGGTCCAGCGTGCCGCCGAAGTAGTGCGGCTGCACGTCGACGGTGGCAATGCGGTCGAAGCTCCCGAAATCCGGCGGCGTGATCTGCTCGACGTGGATATCGAGCATGTTCGCCATCCGAAGGTTTTCGGGCCGCGTGACGCCCTGGCTCGCGCCGATGATTGCCGTCGTCTTCGTCCGGCGGAGCAGGTTGCGCAGCGCGAGGCCGCTGGCGAGCGCGTCCGGATCCGGATCGTTGTGCAGGAGGATCAGCACCCGGTCGGCGTCGGCGAAATAGCGCTGATATTGCTGCACGCGGGCGCGCGTCATCGACCGGCTCAGTTCCGTGATGAGCGTGGGCCTCAGCAGCTCTCCGAGTTCGAGATGCGTCACTTCCGCCCCGTCGGCTGTGTCGCTCTTGCTGTTTGGCGCGCGCTTGCCGGTGTGCAGGACGTACACGAGCGTCCCGCCGGCATCCCTCACGGTCTCGATAATCTTCCGGATGCTGCGGCGGCCGTTGTCCTGGACAATGAAGCAGGTGTGGGGAGTGATGTCCGCTTTGAGGTAGGTATCGAGCCGGCGGGGATCGCCTGTGGTGGTTGCGATGCCCGCGTCGTGCAGGCGCCTCGCCAGCGGCCGGCTTTCGACGAGGAACTCGACTTCGAAGCTGGGGAGCAGCACGTCGTCGAGGGAGCGGATGACGAGTTCGTCCTGGCAGATGGCGAAGACCCGCACGTCAGTTCCCCGCCCGCGCGGGGACGCCGCCCGCCGTTTCGACAGCACCGCTGCAGCGGAGCATGCTCATGCCCAAACCTTCATTATACGCGCGAGGCGCGAGGCGCGAGGCGCGAGGCGGGAGGCGCGAGGCGGGAGGCGCGAGGCGGGAGGCGCGAGTTGCGAAGTTGCGCAGTTATTTGACGCCCTCTCGATAGGGAGCGTAGTAGCCACCGCGGGTGCGCAGTTTGGCACCCTTGAGGTCTTTGCGGAGCAGGCGGATTTGGACGTTCCGCCAGGCGCCGTTGGCGGTCGCGTCCGTGGAGAGATAGCCGATTGCATACCGTGCGGCGATCTGCTTGCGGATGTTCTCGAACGCCTTGTCCACGTCCCTGGCAGTCCCAGGGAACACCGCCAGGCCGCCGGTGAGCTTTGCGAACTGCTCGAGATCCGCGCGCTGCTTCATGAACCGGCTGCCGCTGCTCTGATGCTCGGTATACCCGATCGCGTAGACCGTCACGTCCGACGCCTTGAGCATGTCGAGCGCGTCCTGGAACGTGAGCGAACTCGTCGTATCGCCGCCGTCCGTGTAGACGACGAGGATCTTCTGGCCGTCCTGGGCCTGCGCGCCCTGGAGGTACACGCCTAACGCGTCGTAGAGGGCGGTCATGCCGTCGGCCTTGCGGCCGCGGATGCGCTCGACGAGACGCGCGTAGCTCTCCGGGCCGAAGCGCGCCACGCGGACTTCCGTGTCGAAGTCCACGAGCGTCACGTCCGACGCGGGCGTGACCCGATCGACGAACTCGATCGCGGCGGCGCGCGCGTCCTTCAGGTCGTCGGCCATGCTCTCGCTCGTGTCGAGCAGCAGCCCGAGATGCAGCGGCGGCGCGTTCTCCGGTTCGCCGGCCGCGAAGAACCGGATGGTCTGTTTCGTGCCGTTTTCGACGATTTCGAAGTCGTCGCGGGTCAGCCCCGTCACGGGCTCTCCCTGCTTGTCGACGACGGAGACGCCGAAGTGGACGAGGTCGACCGCGGACTTGAACGCGGTCTGCTGCGCCGCGAGAACAGGGGTCAGCACCGAGATACCACATGCCAACGCATACACGCGCGTCACAGAGCCTCCCACCCGTCCGCGCCACCCGGCCCGAAGCACCCCGCGCGTCAGCGCCCCCGCGCCCGTTCGAGGCACCCAGCCCGGAGCACCCGCCGCCGAAGGCGGCGTCCCCCATGTTACGATCAAAGGTTAACGCACCTCCGCCTTCTCCGGCATGGCGTCGAAATACGATCGTTTCACTCTCGTCACCAACTTCGAGCTCAGGGGCGACCAGGCGCGCGCCATCGATGAGCTCGTGGACGGGTTGAACCGCGGCGACAACTCGCAGGTGCTGCTCGGGGTCACCGGCTCCGGCAAGACCTTCACGATGGCGCAGTGCATCGCGCGCGTGAACCGCCCGACGCTGGTGATGGCACACAACAAGACCCTGGCGGCTCAGCTCTACCAGGAGTTCCGGCGCTTTTTCCCCGACAACGCGGTCGAGTACTTCGTCAGCTACTACGACTACTACCAGCCGGAAGCGTACGTGCCGACGACCGATTCGTACATCGAGAAGGAAGCGACGATCAACGACGAAATCGATCGCATGCGGCTGTCGGCGACGCGGTCGCTGTTCGAGCGTCGCGACGTCATCATCGTGGCCAGCGTGTCCTGCATCTACGGCCTCGGGTCTCCGGAGGCGTACTACGGCATGATGCTGCCGCTCGAGCGCGGCCAGCGGATCGATCGCGAACAGATTCTCCGCAAGCTGGTGGAGATCCAGTACGAACGCAACGACTACGAATTCGGCCGCGGCGCGTTCCGCGTGCGCGGCGATATCGTCGAAGTCCATCCGTCGTACGAGGACAACGCGGTCCGCATCGAGCTCTTCGGCGACGAAGTCGACGAGCTCGTCACCTTCGATCCGCTCACCGGCAAGACGCTGCGCCGTCACGACAAAATCGCGATCTACCCGAAGACGCACTTCGTGACGTCACGACAGCGGACGAAGCAGGCGGTGGAGAGCATCAAGGCGGAGCTCGAGTGGTATCGCGGGCAGCTCGAGTCCGAGGGCAAGGTGCTCGAGGCGCACCGCCTCCATCAGCGGACCATGTTCGACCTCGAGATGATCCGGGAGATCGGGTATTGCCACGGGATCGAGAACTACGCACGCCACCTGACGGGGCGGCCACCGGGCGAGCCGCCGCCGACGCTGCTCGATTACCTGCCGCCCGATGCGCTGACGATCGTCGACGAGAGCCACCAGACGGTCCCGCAGATCCGCGGCATGTATCACGGGGACCGCTCGCGGAAGGAAGTCCTCGTGGCGTACGGCTTCCGTCTGCCGTCGGCGCTCGACAACCGTCCGCTCAACTTCGAGGAGTGGGAGCACCGGGTCGGCCAGATGCTGTTCGTGTCCGCCACGCCGGCGGCGTACGAACTGCGCCGATCGGGGGGGGCCGTCGTCGAGCAGATCATCCGCCCGACGGGCCTGCTCGATCCCGTGATCGATGTGCGCCCCGTTCGAGGACAGGTGGACGATCTGCTTGGCGAGATTCGCGACCGGGCGTCGCGCAACGAGCGCGTGCTGGTCACCACGCTGACCAAACGGATGGCCGAGGACCTGACGCAGTATTACCAGGAGCTGGGCGTGAAGGTCCGCTACCTGCATTCGGACATCGATACGCTGGAGCGGATCGAGATTCTGCGCGACCTGCGCCGCGGCGCGTTCGACGTGCTGGTCGGCATCAACCTGCTTCGCGAAGGGCTCGATCTTCCCGAGGTGTCGCTCGTCGCCATTCTCGACGCCGACAAGGAAGGCTTTCTGCGATCGGCCGGGTCGCTCATCCAGACCGTCGGCCGGGCGGCCCGCAACGTGAACGGCACGGCCATCATGTACGCTGACAGGGTGACCGATTCGATGCGGCAGGCCCTCTCGGAAACCGAGCGCCGGCGCCTGATACAGGAGGCGTACAACCAGGAGCACGGCATCACGCCGCAGTCCATCGTCAAGAGCATCGACGAGGTGATGACGAGCGTCTACGAACGCGACTACGTGACGGTGGGGACGTCGGCGGACGGCGAGGGACACTTCCGTACCCACGCCGAGCTCGAAGCGCACGTGATCGAGCTTCGCCAGCAGATGAAAGCGGCGGCGGCCAACCTCGAATTCGAGAAAGCGGCGGCGCTGCGGGATCGCATCAAACAACTGAAGGATCAGGAGCTGGGATTGGCCGGGAGCCGCCGTTAGTGGCAGGCCGGCTGCAGTCCTGGCTGAAGGGCGCCATCCTGGAGGTGCAGGAGTACGTCCGCCTGGTCGGCCGCGTCGCGTCGGCATCCGTCACGCCGCCCGTGTACTACCGCGACATCATCGGCCAGTTCGACTCGATCGGCGTCGGCTCGCTCACGGTCGTCCTTCTCGCCGGACTGTTCACCGGGATGGTGCTCGCGCTCAACTCCGGCTATACGCTGGACCAGTTCGGCGCGCGATCGATGGTGGGGCGCCTGATCAGCGCGTCGATGGTGAAAGAACTGGGTCCCGTGCTCACGGGGCTGATGGTGTCGGGGCGCGTCGGGTCCGGTATTGCCGCGGAACTCGGATCGATGCTCGTCACCGATCAGATCGCCGCGCTTCGGGCGCTGGGCACCGATCCCATCCGCAAGCTGATCGTGCCGCGCGTCCTCGCCGGCGTGATCATGGTCCCCATCCTGACGGTGCTCGCCAGCGGGATTGGGATGGTCGGCGGATGGATCGTCACGGTGCTCCAGTTCCACGTCGCGAGCACCATCTACTGGTCGAGCGTGACCCAGGGGCTCTACGTGCAGGACGTCTGGATGGGCATCATCAAGCCGTTCTTTCTCGGCTTCACGATCGTCACGATCGGGTGTCACGTGGGGATGCGGACGACCGGCGGCACGCAGGGCGTGGGTAACGCGACGAAGCTCGCCGTTGTCGCCAGCTCCGTCGCGGTGATCGCGGTCGACTTCATGGTCACCAAGGTCCTGATCGTGCTGATGTACTGACCATGGCGCACGAGTACACGCGATCGGCGCTGCTCGAGGAAGCGTTGGGTCCCGGGGGACCGATCATCGTGTTCGACAAGGTGAACCTGGCGTTCGACGAGAAGGTGATCCTGCGGGAGGTGAGCTTCACGCTGCTCACCGGCCATACGAAGATCATCCTCGGCGCGAGCGGAGCGGGGAAGTCGACGATCCTGCGATTGATTCTCGGGCTGCTGAAACCGGATGCGGGCCGCATCTTCGTCAACGGTGAAGAAATCGAACACATGTCCGAGACGGAGCTGATGCGCGTCCGCGCCGATCTCGGAATCGTGTTCCAGGAAGGCGCGCTGTTCGACTCGCTGACGGTCCGGCAGAACGTCGGTTACAAACTGTTCGAGGAGCTGAACTGGCCCCCCGATCGCGCGGACGCGCGCGTGGCGGAGGTGCTCGGGTTCATCGGCCTGGGAGACTTCATCGACCGGATGCCGTCCGAGCTGTCCGGAGGCCAGCGGCGGCGCGTCGCGATCGCGCGCGCGATGGCCGCGAAACCGCGCATTCTGCTGTACGACGAAGCGACGACCGGCCTCGATCCCATCACGGCGCTGGCCGTCGACGAGGAGATCGTCAAACTTCGCGATCTGGAAGGCGTCAGCTCGGTGGTGGTGACCCACCAGTTGCGGGACGCCTTCTTCGTCGCCGAACGGACCGCCGTCCGCGAGAACGGCCGCGTGGTGTTCCACAAGGCGACGGACCGCAAGGCGGGCGAAGCGGAGTTCATCATGCTGAAAGACGGCCGCATCGCGTTCGAAGGCACCGCGTCGGAGCTGAGAGCGATCGCCGCGCGCGATCCCTACATTCATTCGTTTTTGTCCTGAGATCGAGGAGTTATGCCCCGCACACGTTCGCTGGCCTGGTCGGAGCTGAAAATCGGCGTCCTCGCCGTCGTCGCGCTCGCGCTCGCCGCGATCCTCATCATCGCCGTCGGAGGAGAGACAGGGTTCTCCTGGCAGCGCTACGAGCTGAAGACGAAGTTCGACAACGTCCAGGGGCTCAAGAGCGGCGCGATCGTCCGGGTCGCGGGCGTCGAGGTCGGCAAAGTGACCGACGTCGACTTCGCCGGCGCCGCTGTGGAAGTGAAGCTGTCGGTGCGAAAAGAGATGCAGCCGCGCGTCACGACCGATTCGCGTGCGTCGATCGGATCGTTGAGCCTGCTCGGCGAGCCCATCATCGAGATCACCCCGGCGTCGACCGGCCGCCCGCTCCAGTCGGGCGAATACGTGCAGGCGGGGAAGAACCCCGGGCAGATTTCCGACGTCGCGACGAGCGCGACGCAGACGCTCGACCAGGTGAACGCGCTGCTCACCGACATCCGGGGCGGCAAAGGGACGATCGGAAAGCTCGTGACGGACGAGCAGGTGTACGCGGAGTTCACCGCGCTGCTGAACTCCGCCAACGCGGTGACGAGCACGATCGCGCACGGCAACGGCACGCTCGGGCTGCTGTCACGCGATCCGAAGGCCTACAACCAGCTGACGGCCGCGCTCACGAACCTGCAGGAGATGACGGCCAGGATCAACGCCGGCGAAGGCAGCCTGGGGCAGCTCCTGAAGGACGACCGGATGGCAAAATCGCTGTCCAATACATCCGCGAATTTCGAGCGGATCTCGGACCGGTTGAACAAGGGCGAAGGGACGGCGGGCAAGTTGTTGACGGACAAAGCGCTGTACGACCGGCTCGACGGGATCACCAACAAGCTGGATCAGACAATCTCCAACCTGAATCAGGGGCAGGGCACCGCGGGCCAGCTCCTGCACGACAAGCAGTTGTATGACAATATGAATGGCGCCGCGAACGAGCTGAAAAGCCTGATCGCGGACATTCGCAAGGACCCGAAAAAGTACCTCAACGTCAAAGTCAGCATCTTCTGAATCGAGTATCTGGCATGGCTCGAGACGACAACGGCGCAGGGTCGATCATTCTGGCGTTCGTGCTCGGTGCAATCACGGGAGCAGCGGTGGCGCTGCTGACCGCGCCGGCGTCCGGCGAGGAAACGCGCCGCCGGCTTGGCGAAAAGGCGCGCGACAGCGCAGATCGCGCGCGCGACATGGCCGATCAGGGCCGCGACATCTGGAACCGCCAGCGTGACACCATCGCAAACGCGATCGATCGCGGTCGCGAGGCGTACCAGCAGGCGCGCGACGCGCAGCCGTCCGGCGGATCGGGCCCGGAGGGGATGTGACCGGAGCGTCCGATCTGTTTCTGGGCATCATCGCGCTGGCGACGCTCGTCATGGCGTTGATCCAGGTGGGCGCGATCATCGCGGCCGCGCGATTCGGCCGCCGCATGCAGCAGATGGTCGTGTCCATCCAGGAAGAGGTGCGCCCCTTGATCGCGCGCGCCAACAGCGTCGCGGAAGAAGCATCGAAGACCGCGAGCATCGCCTCCGCCCAGGCCCAGAAGATCGACAAGCTCGTCACGGATCTCACGCGCCGCGTCGACGAGACCAGCCTGGTCGTGCAGCAGGCCGTGGTGACGCCGGCCCGCGAGACGCTGGCGCTCGTCGCCGGGCTCAAAGCGGGTCTCGCCGCGCTGCGTGGCTTGCGTGACTTCCGCGGCCGTCCTGGCCGGGTCGAAGAAGAAGATCCACTCTTCATCGGTTAGCACCGGTCGTTCGGGAAACCGCAAAAGCTCTGGTCGCTTTTAAAGATTGAGAGCCGGGAATCGGGAATTGGGAGTTGACGGTATCGGGATAGGGTAAACTCTGCGTATACACATACAGGAGGGCACCATGTTCCGCGGTTTTTGCGTGGCGTTCGCCGTCGTCTTGACCTGCGCCCCGCTCGTATCGGCCCAGGAGACCAGCAAGTCCGCCGAACTCGCCAAACAACTCACGCAATTGATGGACGCGAAAAAGCTCGACAGCATTGCGGGCGCCGATTCGCAGGACCTTGGGACCTATGTCGCCGCGCTCTACTACCCAGGCAGTGAGCTGCTTGTGGTCTCCGCCAAATACGCGGCGCCGCCACTCCTGAACGAGAAGATCGGCAACAAGAATTACCGCGACGTCTACATCGACTTGAACTCCGCGTCCGTTGCCGGATCGAAAGTCCTCGTGATGGACATGAACGCCGACGGCCTGATGAAGCGCCCGCAGGACAACCAGGGCGCTGACAACTGCGAAATCGGCGGCAAAGCCGTCACATTCGACGGCGAATGGAAGAAAGCCAAGATGAGCGAGGCAGACTACACGAAAGCCTTCGCCAAAGCTGACGACGCGTACACCCGCGCCCTCCAAATCCTGATCAACCAGCTGAAGAGTTCCACGTAGGCCCATCCTTCCTCGTTCGCGCGCCTCCGATATCGCCTCACCCGACGTTCGCTTCGTCGTTCTGACTCGTTATAACCAAGACGGTCGGACTATGATCGCGATCTCTCGTCCATGCGGCAGCCTCCAGACAAGCCGGAGGACGGACCCGCTGGGGTGGGCATCGCGACGACTGCCGACCTGCTTCAGCGTGCCCGCCTTGGAGACGGCGACGCGCTCAATGAGCTGTACAGCCGGTATCTTCCCTCGCTTCGGCGCTGGGCGCGCGGCCGTCTGCCGCAATGGACCCGGGACCTCCGCGACACCGACGACGTCGTCCAGGAAACGCTGGTGCAGAGCCTGAAGCACATCGGCGCGTTCCAGCCGCGCCATGAAGGTGCGCTGCAGGCGTACCTGCGCCAGGCGCTTGTCAATCGCGTGCGCGACGAAGTGCGGCGCACCACCCGCCGTGGCGTCGCGTCCGAGATCGACAGCCGACATCCGGACGAGGCCGCGTCCCCCCTCGAACAGGCGATCGGGAGCGAAGCACTCGCGCGCTACGAGTCCGCGCTCCAGCGCCTCCGGGCAGAGGAGCGCGAACTCGTCATCGCCCGTGTCGAACTCGGATTGAATTACCAGCAGATCGCCGTCAGCCACGGGAAGCCCAGTGCTGACGCGGCGCGCATGGCGGTTTCCCGCGCGCTGGTGCGGCTCGCGGAGGAGATGGACGATGCAGGCTGAGCCGCAGCGAGAGGTCGACCTGATCGCCTCCTCGGTGGCCGACGGATCGTCGATCGACTGGGAAGAGAGGAGCGCCGGTCTCTCGTCTCGTGAGCGCCGCCTGATTTTCCATCTGCGCATCGTCGATGCGGTGGCGCACCTCTATCGCTCGCTGCCGCAGGACGAAATCGACGCCGGTGACGACGACGAGCGGTCGGCGGCGCCGGCTGGCCCTCGATGGGGACGCCTGATCCTGCTCGATCGCATCGGCCGCGGCGCGTCGGCCGACGTCTTCCGCGCGTGGGACGTGGATCTCGAGCGCGAAGTCGCGCTCAAGCTCCTCGTCGACGACGGTGTGATGGAGGATGCCGCCGCGAACGCGCGCCTCCTCCGCGAGGCGCGGCGCCTTGCGCGGATCCGGCACTCGCACGTCGTCCAGATCCACGGCGCGGAGCGCCATGAAGGCCGCATCGGGCTCTGGATGGAGTTCGTTCGCGGCCGCACGCTGGCCGACATCGTCCAGACCAGCGGCGTGTTGACGCCGGCGAGCGCAGCCGGTGCCTGCGCGGACGTGTGCAGTGCCGTGACCGCCGTACACGCGGCCGGCCTGCTGCACCGCGATATCAAGGCGCAGAACGTCATCCGCGAGGACGACGGTCGGATCGTGCTGATGGATTTCGGCGCCGGTGCTGAAATTGGATCACGCCCGAGCGTCGCGGGCACACCGATCTATCTGGCGCCCGAAGTGCTGGCCGGCGGCGCCGCGACGGTCGCGAGCGACATCTACAGCCTTGGCGTCCTGCTGTTTTTCCTGCTCACCGGGAGATATCCGGTCGAGGGGAGTTCGTTCGATGCGTTGCTCGAACGTCACCGCGCACGACAGCAATCGGACGCGACCGAATTGCCGCCGTCCGTACCGCCCGCGGTGGCGGCAGTTGCCGCGCGCGCTCTGCAGCCGAATCCGGCGGAGCGCTTCGGCAGCACGGCTGCCTTCGAAGCGGCGCTCCGGGGCGCGATCAACCCGGTTGTCCCAGGTCGCGCAGCGTCGACGTGGCGGCCGTGGGTGGCCACCGCTGCGATGACGCTGATGGTATCGCTCCTCGTGGCGACCGTCGCGAACCGCCGAACGGAGCGTTCGGTCCCGGTCATTCCCGCGACCGCGATCGCGGTGCTGCCGCTCCAGGCGGCATCGGACGGGCCCGAGGCGTCAATCATTGCCGACGGATTGACGGACGAACTGATTGCCAAACTTGCGCAGGTGCAGTCGCTCCGCGTGACCGCTCACGCGTCCGTGCGTCGTTTCCGCCATACGGATCACCGCATCGACGAGATTGCATCACAGTTGAACGTTGGTTCCGTTTTGACGGGATCGGTCAGCATCGATTCCGCATCGGATTCGACCGTCCACGTGAATCTGCGTCTCATTCGCGCTGGAAGCGATGTCGACTTATGGTCGCAGCATTTCGATCGTCCGCTGGGCAACGTGGTTGCGCTCGAGGGAGAGATCGCCCGAGCGGTGACGCGGGGAGTGGGTGCCGTCCTGAACGGTCCTGAAGCGACGCGCCTCTCGCGGCAGCCGCAGCACGTCGCGCGGGCAGAGGAGGCGTACCTGCAAGCCCGCGGCTATCTTGCTCAGAACCGGCATGGCGACGAGGTGCGGCCGGCAATCGATGCATTGCAGCAGGCCATCGCCGCCGATCCGGATTTCGCCGCACCGCATGCGGAACTCGCGCGGGCGTACGTGCTGCTCGGATTCGACGAGCTCATGCCGCAGGCCGACGCATACGCGCTGGCGAAGCGCGAAGCGCAGCGCGCGCTGGAACTCAATCCGGACCTGCCCGACGCGCACACGGCACTGGCCGATATCAGCTTCTACTACGAATGGGATTGGGTGGGCGCCGAGGGCTCGTATCGGCAGGCGCTCGCCCTCGCGCCGAGCGATGCACGCGCGCGGAGCCAGTATGCCCGGATGCTCTCGGCCGCCGGACGGACCGCGGAAGCGAGCGCCGAAGCGCGTACGGCGGCAGCGGCGGATCCGTTCAGCGCCGATGCGACGTTGACGCAAGGGCTGATGGCGTACTACGAACGGCGATATGACGATGCCGCGGCGATGCTGCAGCGCGCGTTGCGGATGGATCCGAGATACCCCGGCGCCTGGTTGACCCTCAGCCGGGTGGCGGAAGCACGGGGAGACTTCGCCGAGGCCGGCCGCCTGATCGATCGCGCGCTGACAATCACCTCCATCGCCTCATGGCGTGCGGACCGCATCCGTGTGCGCGCGCTCACGGGAGACCGCGAGGGGGCGCGCAACGACCTGTCACAATTGCAGCGGGAACTCGCCGCCCGCAACCTGACCCTTGACCTGCCGCACGAGGCATACATCGACCTCGCGCTGGGCGACATCGATGGCGGGCTCAATCGTCTCTCGGACGCCGTCGCGTCTCGCGATCCGTCCGTCCTCTGGATGGCCGTCGATCCGCGCCTCGACGCGGTCCGTGGCGATGCACGATTCAAGGCCATGGTCGCGCGGCTCGGGCGGCCGTAAGCCACGCCGCTTGACCATCATAGGACCACGCCGTAGACTCGAACCCATTCAACAGCTGAGGTGTACCATTGGCCAAGTCACGTCGAAGCCCCGGGAAACGCTCCTCGGCGGCGAGCCGCCGTGCCACGTCGTCGCGCAGCACGCAACGACCGCGATCACGGTCCTCGAGGTCGTCCACGATTCGGCTCAAACCAATCCGAACGGCAATTGAACGGGCGGTCAAGGCGCTGCGCCGGAGTCCCGCGAACGACGCGGTGGCGCTCACCGTCGAGCGACTGGAGCGATGTCTCGCGGAGTTCGAAGCGATTTGCGACCCGGAGAACAGGCAGGGGTGCGGTCCGACGATGACTTTCCCCGGGGCATAGGCCCGTCGCGGGCTCGATTCCGCCGTTCTCCGTTCCTGGTGCTGTACTGGCGCGGCGCGCGGCTTGTCGCGCACGACTATGCCCGAGGGCATGTCGCGGCGATCGAACCGCCGCTTGCCGCAGCCCTTCACGCCTGCACCACCTGGCAGACCGTTGCGGGCCTTCACCGAGTGCTCGGCGTCACACCGGCTCAGGCGACAGACTACGTGCGCGTGTTGATCTCGCACGGGTTCCTTCAGCGGGCCGGAGCGAAACTCGATGTTCGGGAGCGTGCGATGGCGCTGCTCGAGCCATGGAACCCCGCGGCCGGCCTCTTTCACGACGTCACGCGCCGCGTCAAATTTCTATCGCCCGCCGCCGCAGCCGCCCTGGCCCGCCGCCACGCGCGCGTGTCCCCTATGCCGCCGGTTGTGAAGCATGTAAAGGCGGCGGCGGTCGTCCGCCTGCCGAAGCCGCGAACGAGCGGTGAGTTCCCGGAGGTGCTGCGTGCCCGCCGGACATGGCGGCGATTTGGTAGCGGCGGCGTCGCGCTGCGCGACGTGGCCACCGCATTGGCGTTGACGCTCGGCGTCCAGCACTGGGTCCCGACCGACCACGGGCGCCTGCCCCTCAAGACCTCACCATCCGGCGGTGCGCGGCACCCCATCGAGGGATATTTGTATGCGTCGCGTGTCGATGGGCTGAGTGCCGGCCTGTATCACTACGCGGCGGACCGTCATCGGCTCGAACGTATACGTGCAGGTGACATGACCGCTCGTGTTCGACTGTGGATGCCCTACGGCGACTACTTCTCCCACGCAGCATTCGTGGTCGTCCTTACCGCCGTACTCGAACGCGAGATATGGCGGTACCCATACGCGCGCGCGTATCGCGCCGCACTCGCCGAGGCCGGACACGTCTGCCAGACGTTCTGCCTGACCGCCACGTGGCTCGGCCTCGCGCCGTTCTGCCTCATGGGCCTTAACGATGCGGCGATCGAGCAGGACCTCGGGTTGGACGGCGTTCGCGAGACGGTGTTGTATGCCGCCGGAGCAGGTGCGCGTCCACGAGGGGCCGGGTGGGCGCCGCTCGCGCGGGGCGGTCTGTCTTCGATGCCGAACACCGCTTTTACAGATCTGTAGCGCAACACGGCGATGGGTTGGCGTACGTCGGCTACGGGCCGTCGCGCCGGCAACTGCCGAGCCCAGTTTCAGTTGCGCGGCGTCTGCGTCGCCGAAATTTTTCTTTCCCGGTCTGTTCGTTTCTCGGGACGGCGGCGTTTATAAGGACATGAGCGCCAGCCCGATCCGCCGCCTGCCGCTTCCGGCGTCCGCCGGCCCTTTGGAACCCCGTCCACGTCCGTCGGTGCTGAACGACGAGCACACGGCCTGTCGCCGCGAGATTCAGCGGCTGCTCATCGAGAACGCGCAGCTCGCCAGCGACCTGTCGAATCTGCGGGCGCGATACGACGACCTCGTGCGCTCCGCAGAGATGTGGGCCGAGTTGTATGCACGGCAGCTCGGTCGGAGAGGGCAATCGTCGTGAGGCCCAACGCGCCCATCCGCCTGCGCCGCACGCCTGCCGTCCGGGTCGTCGAACATGGCGGCGGGGTCGCTGTTTACCCGGAGCCCCACACGCTCCCGGTCCTCCCAAAAGGATGGGCGCCGCTTGGTCCCATCGAGCAGTCGGCGCTGCTCGAAGCGTGCGATGCGGCGCCGAACTCGTGCAGGCTGCGGCTGGGTTCTCTGTGGGACACACGTTCCGAGTATCGCGTCTATTGTCTCGGCGGAGAGTGGGCAGGCGCGTGCGCCGCGACCATCTTCGACGCAGACTGGGTGCAACCGGTCAGCGTCGGCCGCAACACGCGGCTGCTCGGGGTCGCGGTGACGCTGGATCGCGCCGTCCGCCTCGCGCTCGATTTCGTGAACTGGGATCTGGAGGCTGACGGCTCGTCCTGGCGCCTCACCCTCTCGTCGCACTGAGCGAGCATTTCAGGAAATCCATCGGTCGACCCTGGTCAGCACCCCCTGGTCGCCTTCGACGACCAGCATCGAATGCGGGTCCGCCCGAAAAGAACGGTTCGAGTTCACGTTCGAAATACCGGAATTGTGACTGTGAACTGTTAGTTGGTGGGCGCTAGTGGATTCGAACCACTGACCCCCGCCGTGTGAAGGCGATGCTCTACCGCTGAGCCAAGCGCCCAACTATCAGTGTGATGTGGCGATCCCCGGCCGCGGCCGCCGACCGATCCCTGATGGTAGCTTACGTGCGGCCGCCATGCAACGCGCGGGCGGCCCGCACTCCGCGCGCCTCAGCCCGCCGCGTATAATCCCCGCACCAAAATGCCGCTCGCTCCAGGTCTCCGTCTCGGCACGTACGAAATCATCAGCGTCATCGGCGTTGGCGGCATGGGCGAGGTCTATCGCGCCCGCGACACACGCTTGAATCGGGACGTGGCCATCAAAGTCCTGCCGGAGCTCTTCGCATTGGATCCGGAGCGCCTCACGCGGTTTGAACGCGAGGCGCAGACGCTCGCCGCGCTGAATCATCCCAACATCGCGCAGATTTTCGGGATCGTCGACATCCCCGCGACCGCGTACGCGGATGCGGGACCGGTCGGACTGGTGATGGAATGCGTCGAAGGGGAGGACCTCGCGCAGCGCATGGCGCGTGCACCGTTGGAGGTCGACGAGGTGCTGTCGATTGCCCGGCAGATCGCTGAGGCACTCGAAGCGGCTCACGATCGGGGCATCGTCCATCGCGACCTGAAACCAGCCAACGTCAAGGTGTCACCCGCCGGGAGTGTGAAGGTTCTCGACTTCGGCCTGGCAAAGGCGATGGACTCAGCGGGAGCGCCTGCCGCCGATGCGATGAATTCTCCGACGATGACCGTTCATGCCACGCAGATGGGGGTGATCCTCGGCACGGCGGCCTACATGGCGCCGGAGCAGGCGCGCGGGCGAGCCATCGACAAACGCGCCGACATCTGGGCCTTTGGCGTGGTCCTCTATGAGATGCTGGCGGGGCGCCGCCTGTTCGACGGGGAGGACGCCTCAGACATTCTCGCGGCCGTCCTGCGGCAGGACATCCACCTCGGCGCTGTGCCATCCGCCGCTCCGGCGCGGGTCGTCCGTCTGCTCGCGCGGTGTCTCGAACGCGATCCGAGACAGCGCCTCCGCGATATCGGTGAGGCGCGCATCGCACTTGGCGAGATCGAATCGCGCACAGCCGAGCCGTCCGGACCCGAGAGCGGCGCATCAGTCCGTCGCGGCAACAGCCCAGGACGAAGCCCGCGCTGGCTGGGGATCGTCGCGGGCGCAGCCGCTGGCGCCATCGCTGTTGCGCTCGTGAGCGCCTGGCTTCGACAGCCGACCAGCCCTGTCCAGCCCGTGCGGCTCCTCGCGCGCCTCGACCCCGATGTGTCACTGACGACCGTCAAGTCGGCAACCGCGAGCACCGCGTTGTCGCCCGACGGCACGACGCTCGCCTTCGTGGGCACTCGCGGCAGCGGCGGCGCGCCCCAGTTGTACCTCCGGCGTCTCGATCAGTTGACGGCCACGCCGGTCGCCGGCACCCAGGGTGCACACACGCCCTTCTTCTCACCAGACGGGCAATGGATTGGATTCTTTGCCGACACGGCGCTCAAGAAGGTCCCAACGGCCGGGGGCACCGTCGTGACGATCTGCGAGGTACTCAACCCCCGCGGTGCGGCGTGGACGACCGACAACGGAATCGTCTTCGCACCGGTGCTGGGGTCGCACGGGCTGATGAAGATTGATCCAAACGGCGGGACATCCGTGGCTTTCACGACACTGCCCGCCGGCATGGCGACCGACCGCTGGCCGGCGGTACTGCCGGAATCGGCTGGCGTCCTGTACACGGAGCATAGTGACATCACCGCGTTCGATAATGCGAACCTTGTCGTGCTGCCGCCGCACGGAGCGGCGAAAACGGTCGTGCGAGGCGGATCGAACGGACAGTACGTGCCGAATCCGGACGGGCGGGGAGGATACCTCGTGTATCTGTCAAAAGAACGATTGCTCGCAGTACGCTTCGATCCCCGTAGCCTGACGACGACGGGAGACGCCGTGCCCGTCATAGACGGTGCCTCGATGAACAGCACGTCAGGACTGGCGGCGTTCTCCGTTGCGTCGAATGGCTCGCTGGTCTACGTGCCGGGCATCGCGCGCAGCGAGCGGAATCCGATCGACTGGGTGAGCGCCGACGGTACGGTTGCGCCGCTTCGGGCCGCGGCCGCCGATTGGAAGAACCCGAACTTCTCGCCGGATGGACAGAAGCTGGCGATGGATATTTTCGACGGGACGCAGAGGGATCTCTACATCTATGAGTGGGGCGCCGATCGGCTGACGCAGTTGACCTTTGACGCGAGCAACGAATGGGCGCCGGTGTGGTCGCCGGATGGCACTCACATCGTCTTCACGTCGGATCGCGCCGTGAAGGGCGTCGGCAATCTGTATTCGCGCAAGGCCGACGGCACGGGCGCGATCGAACGCCTCACAGACGATCCGTCGACGGACCGCGCCGGATCGTTTGATCCGTCGGGCACCCGCCTCGTGTTCGACCGTACGGACGCCGCAGGTGAGCAGACGGTGGCCGTGCTCCCGATCGATCGAACCAGCGGGCGCGCCACCGGACCAGCGGTCCCATTTGCTGCCAACTCCACAGGCATGGAAGCGCTCGCCCCGTCCTATTCGCCGGACGGGCGGTGGATCGCGATGCAGAGCAAGCACGGCGTCGAGGTCCGTTCGGCGTCCGGCAGCGGCATGTGGAGAGTGGTCGTCACGGACGCGACTTCGGTGAACGGCGGCATCTTTCCGCGATGGTCGCCAGACGGCCGCGCGCTCTTCGTCCTCACGGGAACCGCGATCTTCAGAACACCGTTTTCCGTCGCCGGGGATGAATTCCGCGCCGGGACTCCGGTCCGCTGGTCACCGGCCGATTACGCACTGCTCGGCGTACGCGACGTCCCGTACGCGATCAATCCGGACGGCCGGGTAGCGATCAGCGCGAACCGTCAGCGCCTCGGAGAGCCTGTACCGGAAGTGGTGTTCGTGATCAACTTCGGTCGGGCACTGTCGAACCTGCTCCCGCACTGACGTCCGGCACGCAACGCAGGAATAAGGCATAATGGCGCGCTTCACACAGGAAGCTGAATCAACGCGAGGAGCGTTCAATGAAGACAGGCATCACCGTCGCCGCCGTCGCCGCCCTGGCCCTCGGGACCGCAACCTTCTGTCGGGCGCAGGACCCGACGAAGGTGGATCCCGCCCACTACAAGGTCATCCTCGACAACCCGTCGGTCCGCGTCCTTCGAATCACCTACGCTCCCGGCGCCAAGAGCACGATGCATGAACATCCCGACGCGATGGTTGTCGTCCTGTCGACCGGCAAAATGAGCTTTGCGACGCCCGACGGCAAAACCGAAGAGCGCGAGCTGCCGAAGGACAGCGCGATGTTCACGCCCGCGGGCACGCATCTGCCGTCGAACGTCGGCAAGACTACGATGGACGCGATCCTCGTCGAGTTCAAAGCGCCGCAGCCCGGCACCGCGACGATTCCCACGTCGATGACCAACAGGCAGATTAAAGTGCTGGCCGATAGCCCGCGCGGCACCGCGATGCTTGTGACTCTCGATCCGTCATTCAGTGAGCCGGCAGGGACGACGCACGATTTCGATCAGGTGGTGATCGCGCTTGGTCCGACCCAGAGCTCGCTCGCGATCGACGGAAAACCTGCGAAGAGCACCTGGAAGCGCGGAGACGTTTCATTCATCGGCCGCGGCGTCGCCCATGAATCGAAAGTGACGGGATCCAAGCCTCAGGAAATAGTGATCGTCGCGGTCAAATAAGAGGTGTCGAAGGGGTGAGTCGGTGAGTTGCCGGCGGGCTGGCGGGTTTACGTCAGCCCTCCGATCCTCAACTCACGGACTCTCCAGCGTACGTCCAACCCGCCGGAAGATCCTCATCAGCGTATAATCCGGCCCAATGAATCTGTCCTCCGGCACGCGGCTCGGACCGTATGAAATCGTGGCCCCGGCCGGAGCCGGCGGCATGGGCGAGGTCTACAAGGCCCGCGACGTGCGCCTGGATCGCGACGTGGCCGTCAAGACCCTCAAGGGACCGTTCACGGAGCGGTTCGAACGCGAAGCCCGTGCGATCTCGGCGCTGAATCACCCCAACATCTGCACGCTGCACGACGTCGGTCAGCATGATGGCAGCGGCTATCTCGTGATGGAGTTCATCGACGGCACCCCGATCGCGGGGCCGATGCCCGTCGACCAGGCGATCGCCTATGGCATCCAGATCTGCGAGGCGCTGTATGCCGCCCACAAGAAGGGCGTGATCCATCGCGATCTGAAGCCGTCGAACATCCTCGTCACCAAGCAGGGAGTGAAGCTCCTCGATTTCGGGCTCGCGAAGCTCGCGTCGAGCGGCGCTGCGACGGCGATGGGCAATTCGAGCGCGGTGGAGCAGGCGACCGTCGCCGCGCTGACCGGCGCACACACTGTCGTCGGCACCCCGCAATACATGGCCCCCGAGCAGATCGAAGGCCGCGACGTCGACGCGCGCACCGACATCTTCGCCTTCGGGTGCGTGATGTACGAGCTGCTCACCGGCCATCGCGCCTTCGACGGGCAGTCGTCGTCGAGTGTGATGGCGGCGGTACTCGCGAAAGACCCTGAGCCGCTCGAGAAGCTCGTGCCGCTCACGCCGCCCGCGCTGGATCGCATCATTTCGCGCTGTCTGGCGAAGGACCCGGAAGATCGCTGGCAGTCGGCCCGCGATGTCGCGGCGGAGCTGAAATGGGTGTCGCAGGGCGGGTCGCAGGCCGGCCTGCCGGTCATGCTGAGCAACAGGCGGCGTACACGCGAGAAGCTCGCGTGGGGCGCGGCCGCGATCGCCGCGCTGACCGCCATCGGCTTTGCCGTCGCGTGGGTGCGCCGCGCGCCGGATCCGCCGCCGCTCGTGCGATTCCAGTTGGTGCTGCCCCCCACGCTGCAGAACGCGAGTCCGCCGATGATTTCTCCCGATGGCCGGAACATCGCTTTTGCCGCTGATACCGGCGGCCAGCGCATGATCTGGATTCGATCCATGGACGCGCTCGATCCACGATCGCTCCCTGGCACGGAAGGGGTGTACCGGCCGTTCTGGTCGGCGGACAGCCGGTTCCTTGGCTTCATCGCCGGGGGCAAGTTGAAAAAGGTGGACATCAGCGGCGGTCCACCGGAAACCATTTGTGACGTCTCCGGCAACGGCGACGGATCCTGGAGCGCGGCTGCAGGGATCATCCTGTTCGACGGAACCGTCGCCGACCCGATGCGCGAAGTGCCCGCCGGTGGCGGCATCAGCAAACCCATCGTCCTCGACGACTCGAAGCCGAACGGGACAATCGGGAGCGGGTGGCCGGAATTCCTTCCCGACGGCAAGCACTTTCTGTATACGGACGCGCCTGCGGAATCGACGGAGATGACGCTGAAGGTCGGCGAGCTCGGCTCGACGAAGAGCAAGACCCTCTTTACGACGACCACGCGCGTGAGTTATGCGGCTCCGGGATACCTGCTGTTCGTTCGAGATCGAACCCTTGTTGCGCAGAAGTTCGACCCGAATTCGCTCACGCTCCAGGGCGACCCCGTTCCCCTCGGGGAAGACTTGGGAACTGATACGGTCGGCCTGGCATCGTTTTCGGTCTCGCGTACCGGCGTGCTGGTCTATCGCGGCGGTGAACTGACTGGATCGCGTCTGGTATGGGTGGATCGCAGCGGCAAAGAGACACTGGCGCTCGACGCCTCCGGTGACTACCACGACACGTGGTTCTCGCCGGATCACTCGCGGCTCCTCTATGACATGGCTGGCGAGGCCGGCAAGAACGACCTGTGGATCCGGGATCTGTCGCGCGGGGTGTCATCCCGTTTCACCTTCGGCCCGTCGACGAACGTCGACGCGATCTGGTCGCCCGACGGCCGGCAGATCGTCTACACGTCACGCGAAAAAGGCCCTGGCGATCTGTTCATCAAGGACGCCTCGGGAACGAAGGATCCCGAGCCGCTCCTCGTCGACAAGAACGAGAAGTACGTATCGGACTGGTCAGCGGACGGCAAATACGTGCTTGTCACCTGGCGGGGCAGGGACGGCGGTGGATGGAACATCTCGGCGCTCACGATGGCTGGTGACCACAAGCTGATCCCCCTCGTGAAGACCCAGTTCGCCGAACTGTGGGCGACGTTCTCGCCCGACGGCAAGTACATCGCCTATCAGTCGAACGAATCCGGCCGGGCGGAAATCTACGTGCAGGAATTCCCAGAGGCCCGCAATAAATGGCAGGTGTCGACCAATGGCGGCCAGGAGCCGTATTGGCGCGCTGATGGACGTGAGTTGTTTTACCGATCCGGTCGTCAGATCGTCGGCGTTCCCGTCCAGATCGGTTCGACCTTCACCGCGGGCACGCCCGCACCGATCGTGGAAACGCGATTCTCTGCGTCCGTTGCGCGCGGTCTGTATCGCCCGTCGCCGGACGGCCAGAAGTTCCTGGTGCTGGCACCGCGCGCCACGCAGGTGGACACGCCGCCTTCGGTGATTCTCAACTGGATCTCTGCTCTCAGAAAATAACTGCACAACGCCGCAACTACCAACGACACAAGGCAACAATTTCCAAGCAACGCTCGTTGCGTAGTTGGTAGTTGTGAAGTTGCGACGTTATCTGGTCGGGTCAATGAGAGCCAGACCCGACTCGGGATCGTATCTTCTCCGCAAATAAGCTGGCGACTCGGTCAACACGACTTCGAGCGTCGGCCGCACGTGCCCGCTGAGCAGGTGACCGCCGTGCGCGGTGCCGTCCGATTTGCCGAGCACGACGTGCGCGTGGACTTTTGCCTCTCCCTCGTCCAGGCTGACATCGCCGATGAGCGAGAGGACCTCGACCTGCTCGTCCATCCGGATCTGCTGATAGTCCTTCGTCTCCCAATCGAAGTATCCCACCACGGCCGACGAGAACGCGCCGATCGCGGTGAAGTGGCTGGCGCCCAATTGATGGTCGCGTGCAAACGACGAGAGGCAGGCCGCGGCTTCGTCGCCGGTCGACAGCACGAGCATGAACGTCCGGCGGCCGTCCGCCTCGTGAAGGAGTGATGCTTTCATGAAGGCGATCGCTAGCGTGCGCCGTGCCAGGCCTCATTTTCCCGCCGTTGTGAACGAACGGACGACGTCCGACATGGCTGCGAGGAGGGCGGCATCTGGTGCGTCGCCGCCCGCAACAAGCTGGAATGTCGAGTACGGGCCGACCAGGAACCGCACCGCCCCAAAGACGTGCTGTGGCGGCGCGGCTGAGCTCGCGCGGCGCGTCTTGTCGAACACCACGATCTGCTCCGTCACCCGGCACTGCTCGACGTGGATGCCGGCGTTGTTCATCGCGTCCGTCTCGACGATGCCGTCGCGCTGTTGCGGCGTCAGGCTCGCGAAGACGGGAAGACTCACGTCGACATGTTGCGGCGCTGCAAGGGCGGCGCAGAACGTCTCGGCCGTAAGCGGGGGCAGTGCTGACATGGTCCGCCGACGCAGCGGGTCAGGAAGAACCTGCAGCGTGATGGCGTCATAGAGGCCGCCGACGGCCTGGAGATCGACGAGCGGGAACCCCCGGGTGAGCACCGCTTCGCGCCCGAGGCGGGCAGGAAAGTGGTCGAACCGGACGGCGGCGACACGATCCTGAAATCCGTCGTCTGTGCCCTTCGAGGGGGTGCCGAACGTATCCGGGTAGCTGAAACTGAACCGTCCGGCAGGATCCCGATAGAGGAGGGGTGCCGGCAGGGACAGCGCCGCGGCCGCCGCGAGGCACGCCGTGAGCGCGAGCGGATTCCTCATTGTAATGGCCCTTTACAAACGTCCGCGGCCCCGGTGAAGCGTGAGGCTACAGCCCCGCCGGCCCGCTCTGACACGTGCGCGCCCGGATCGCCGCCGCGCTGCGGGTCTGCATGGCAACCGTGATGCACCAGTTTCCATGGAGGCTTCTTATGAGACCGTTAAGCTGGATCAACTTTATCGCAGGGCTCTGGCTGATCGTCGCCGGGTTCACGCTGGCGGCGGGAATGGGCGCGGTGATGACACAGGACATCATCCTCGGGATCATCATTGCGGCGTTCGCCGCCTGGGCCGCATCGTCTCCCGAGCATCCGGTCGCGAGCTGGATCGTGGCGATCGCGGGCCTGTGGACGCTGCTGTCGCCCGGCGTGTCGTACGGCATGGCCAGGGCGTCACACACGAACGACATCATCGTCGGCATCATCGTGCTGGTGCTGGGGTTCGCCAACGCGGTGTTCCGCCGGTCGCCGGTCCGGGCGACGCACGCGTAAACGTGGGCGGCTGACAAGGTTGGCCGCGCCAATCATCTGCGTGATCTGATGCGAAGGGCCGAGCGCGCGGTCTTCGTCGGCGCTCTGGCGTGGGCGGCGGGGGCGGTCGACGCGCTCGGTTTTCTGCTGCTCGACGGCGTGTTCACCTCACATGTGACGGGGAACACGACCGCCGTCGTCCTGGCGCTGATCACCGGCAAGGGCAGCCATCCGTTCGAGCGGCTGCTCGTGCTCGGCGGGTTTGCCGGCGGTGCGCTGGTGGGCGCGCTCCTCGTCGAGTGCCATCGGGAACACAGCGCCGCTGGCGCGTTGTTACTGGAAGCGGCACTCCTGCTGGGAGCCGTCGGATTGCTCCGACGCCAGCCGGGGCGGTCTGTCGTCACGGACTCCGAGCTGCTGATGCTCGCCTGTGCCATGGGTATCCAGAACATCGCGCTGGCCGGATCGGTCCTGAGCGCGCACACCACACACATCACGGGACCGTTCACCGATCTTGCCGGAACGATTGCGCGGCGGCTCGTCGGCCGGCGTCGCCTGCCACGCGACGAATCGCACGGCGTGCTCGTGTACGGCGGACGTGTGCTCTCGTTCACGATTGGCGTGGCGAGCGGCGGTGCGCTCTTCCTGCGCGCCGGCAGCGCTGGGCTCCTCGCGCCGGCGATTGCCGTCTCGGCATGCGCAGTGGTGCTCTGGCGCCGCCCGCAACCGTGCGAAGTGTAGGCGCGAGGCGGGAAGCGCGAGGCGGGAGGCGGGAGGTGCGAGGCGCGAGGCGCGACGCGCGAGGCGGGAAGGCGCCAGGTGCGAGGCGGGAGGTGGGGAATTAATTTCTGTCGATAGGTTCGATCGCGGGCATCTGCAGCAGCGGGTCCTCGGCGCCGAGCGCGAGTTGACCGAGGGGCACTCGGTACAGCTCGTAGGGACCGTCTTCAGCAATCTTCACTAGTCCAAAGGCTTCGATCGCCAGATCGCACAACGGCGCGGGCGCGCGATGCCGATCGATGACGACGTAGCCAAGGCGGGCCCTGGCCGCGAAGCGGCGGCCGGCGGCGAGCAGAATTTCACGCTGCCGCGCCGTCGGACTTCCGCCTTCGCTGAGCGAGGTAATCGTCCGGACGACCGGAAACCGGAACTGCCGTTCGAGTTCCCGACGGCTGATCCGCGAGAGGTAGCCGCCGATCAGCCGCTTCTCGTGATACGTCTGGAAGAACTGCGACGCAGCGGTGAAATTACCGTAGGAGAATTCGCCGTCGCGGAACCCGAGCGGCAGTTCCATGATCCGAATAGGACGCGGGTCTTCGGCGATGATCTTGTAGATGCTCGGGACGCGCGCGTCGTAGAGGGGCCGCGGGACGGGCGCCAGTTCGACGACGAGCGCCGCGCCAATCGCGCTGAAGATGATGATCTGCCGTGTCGCGTGCCGGCGGGCGATGCAGGCGACGCTCTCGGCGAAGACGATCGCGAGCGCCATCATCATTGGTGCAGCGAACCGTGCGGGCATGCGGGCAGAGGCGGCCAACGGCACGTAGCGGAGAAAGGCCCACGGCCCCGGGATGAAGGTATTGACGCCGGCGACGTAAACGAAGGGACCGAGCGCGAGCAGCGCGAACAACACCGTCAGCGACAGCCAGCTCCGCGATGGCCGGAAGCGATATCGCCACATCACGAAGGCAATACTGACGATGCCGACGAGCGTCAGCGATGCCACGTTCTCGGAGAAGCCGCCCGGCTGCCGTTCGAACCACGGCCTCAGCCAGCCGCGAAACAGCGCACTGTTCGGGTTTGGCGAGACCAGCGACAGAAGATCGACGCCTCGGGGACTGCTCCGCCAGAGAATCGGCGCATGGAATCGCCCGCCGTCCGACATGCGCGCACCGAGCGCGATGAAGAAGGGCAACAGCGGCAAGGCGCAGCCGATCGCGGCCGACGCGAATGCGACGGACACTCGGTGCACGTCGAGCGCTCGTACGACGTGCACCCGCGGGCGCAGAATCAGCGCGGCCATACCAGTGCACAGCACGGTCAGCACGAGTACCGGCGTGTAGAGCGTGAACGCCTGCACTCGGACTCCGAGGAACCGGAATTCGAACCCACCCGTCACGAGGATGGCGACGATGAGCGACGAGACCGCCAGGATTGCCACCGCCAGCACGGCTGTGCTCCACCGCCGCTCGGGACGCGGAGGGCGACGCGAGACCTGCAGACACCGCGCAGCCAGCAGCGCCACGGCCAGGATCACGCAGTAGACCCCGTAATAGGGGTCGGACATGACCGCCCATGCCACTACAAGGCCTGCCAGACACGCATCCGCGGCGCGGCCACTGCGCCACCACCGGTCGAAGACAACCACGAACGCGGGCAGCGCAGCAGCGTTGACGAGGCTCAGGTGCGCCTCGCCGCGCGCGACGAGGGCGGGCGACCACGCGAAGAGCAGCCCGGCAAGCCACGCGGCCGGCGCCGACCGGCAGATGCGCAGCGCCAGGAAAAACATCGCCGAGGCGGCCAGCACGGTCGCTATCAGGAAGACCAGATTGTAGGCGGCGACCGGACCGGTGAGCGGCAGGAGTGGGAAGGCCAGCAAATCGTCGAAAACGGTGTAGTTGTGCAGGCTCAGGTCGGCCGGCGCGGTGAGCGACAGGATCTCCGTGGTGAAGTACGGCAGGCGGTGATGGACGAGGATCTCATGGCGAAACAGCCACAGATTCCAGACGTAGACGCCGGTGTCGCCGCCGATCGGACCCGGCAGCATCGTACCCAGATGAAGCGGCAGAGGCCAGCTCAGGCCGAGGGCCGCAATCACGTAGCCGGCGAGACCGAGCAAGCGTTGCCGAGCCGCTTTCATGCGCGTAAGTATACGCATACGGCTGTGTTGCGGGGACAGAGTCGTTCAGACGCCCACGACGGCCGGGAAGCGCAACGTGAATGTCGATCCGCGATTCGCACCGGCGCTGGCGGCTTCGATTGTTCCGCCGTGCATTTCGACCAGGTTGCGGGCGATCGACAATCCGAGCCCGAGGCCGCCGTGGCCTCGAGTAAAGGATCCGTCTCCCTGCCGGAATCGCTCGAAGACGTGAGGAAGGAAATCCGGCGAAATTCCGATGCCGGTATCGGTCACGGAGAGCTCGATGTCCTCTCCGGACCTGCGAGTCGAAATCACGACACGGCCCCCGGCCGGGGTGAACTTGATCGCGTTCGCGAGCAGATTCCACAGCACCTGCTGCAGGCGCGCGCCATCTGCCCGGAGCGAGTGCAACCCGGGCTCGGCTTCCACGGACAGTTGCACCCGTTTGGCATCCGCGGTGGGCTTGACGACGTTCACCGCCGCTTCGATGACGTCGTCCAGGTTGACGAGCGTCATGTCGACGCGCAGCCGGCCGGAAATGATCCGGCTCATGTCGAGCAAATCGTCGATCAGCTTCGATTGGATTCTCGCGTTCCTGAGGATCGTCTCGACGGCGACGGAGCGGTGGTCGTTCGTGAGACTGCCGCTGTTCAACATGTGTGCCCACCCCATGACCGCGTTCAGCGGCGTGCGCAGCTCGTGGCTGAGGGTCGCAAGGAATTCGTCTTTCATCCCGCTGACTCGCTCGGCTTCGCTCCGGGCGGCGCGCTCGCTCGACAACAATTCCTGCACCCGGCCGTACAGCCTGGCATTGTCGATCGCGATCGCCGCCTGCGCGGCCATCCCGCAGAGGATGTGCTCGGCCTGATCCGTGAAAACGTCGCGGTCCGAATGGCCGAAAAAAAGTCCGCCCAGCACTTCCCCGGAGCGGGACTTCACCGGGACCGCGAGATAACTCCGCACCGGGAGATGGCCGGGCGGCATCCCGTGGTACGGCGCGTGCTGTCCGTAGCGCGGATCCGCGGTAATGTCGCCCGAGCGGACGATGCCTTCGCCGCGGAACGTCGGGCGGAAGAGTTCCGTGTTGCGGGGCATGGGGAAGCCGTCGAACGCTTCTCGCGAAGCCCCCGAGAGCGCGTAGAGCGTGTACGACTCTCCGTTGTCGTGGACGCGGTTATAGAAGAACGCACCGAACTGCGCGCGCGTCAGCGCCGTGCCGGCATCGGTGATGTGCTGCACGAGTCGATCGAGGTCCAGTTCGCCGGCGATGTGCGCCCCCGTGCGATTGATGATGGCGAGCGTCTGCGCCTGGTCGTGAGAGCGCTTCGCGGCGTCCTCGACAGCGGCTTCCGACTGCTCTGCGCGTTCGCGCGCGCGGACTTGCAGCAGCGCGAGGACGGTCAGGATCCCCGTCAGAATCCCGCCGGCCGACAACGTGAGCGGGACGAACACATGCGTCGACCCCGCGTCGAGCGCCGCGGTGGAGAAGAACTCCGCCGTCCATGTCATGCCCGCCACGTCGACGTCGCGAGTCGTCGTCAGACGGCTCGTCTGGCCGGGCACATCGGTCCTGTGCAGGAGCGAGCCCGCCGCGGGTCTGCCGTCGAACAGCGCGAACCCCGCGCGCGGGTGAGGATTGCGTCCGAGGATGCCGGCGAAGAGATCGTCGGCGCGAAACGGGCTGTAAACGAATCCACGCAGCCGCGCCCGCCGCTCTTCGACGGTCGAAGGAACGGATCCGCCGCTGTAGACGGGCATGTAGATCAGAAATCCCGGCTGCTTGTTCTCGTCGATTTCCTGAACGAGCGTCACGCGGCCCGACGCGGCGGGTTCTCCGGTGTCGCGCGCGCGTTCCATCGCGGCGCGGCGGGTGGCGTCCGTGGACATGTCATACCCGATCGCGGCCTGATTGCGGCGATCGAGCGGCTCGAGATAGAGGATCGAGTGGTACTCCGTTCGCTCGCCGGCGGGCCAGACGTGAAACCCTGGATCGCCGAGCTGTCGACGCTCTGCAAGCACGCGGGGGAGATCGGCGGCGGCGAACCGTTCGCTGTATCCGATTCCCTGCACCCCCGGATATCGCCGCTGCAGTCTGAGGTGTTCGGCGAAGACATGGAACTGGGCTGGCGTGTGCAGGTCGGTGGCGGTGAGCATGGCAGCGCCCGCGCGCAGCATCGCGACGTACATGTCGACGCGATCCTGGATGCTGTCCTGCAGCCGATCGACGGCCACTTCGAAGCGCTCGCGATCGCCGGCGACCGCCGAACGCTGGAGTTGGCGGCTCACGAGCGCCGTCGAGATGGTGCCGATAGCCAGGATCGTGAGCGGAAACCAGGAGCGCCTCGGGAATCGACGAGCAGGCACCACCACATCTTATCAACCCGCATACGAGCTCAACGGCAGATGCCGGCCGCGATATCACGACCGCGCGGCACAAGGTCCGGTGTTTGCTGTGCAGTCTGCCGCATGCCGAGCGGTGTACCCGAAGCGGATTCTTCGCCGACCTCGACCAGACAGCATCGTCAGAGCATCGTTCGCGTCCTCGGCCTCGGCCTGATCACCGGTGCGGCAGATGACGATCCCTCCGCGATTGGCACCTACGCCAGCGCAGGCGCGACGTTCGGGCCCGCGTTCCTCTGGACCGCCCCCGTCACGCTTCCGATGATGTTCAGCGTGGTCTACCTGTCCTCCAAGCTGGGTCAGGTGACGGGGAAAGGCCTGTTCGACGTCATCCGCGATCACTATCCACGATGGCTGTTGAACGTCACCCTGGTCGGCGTGCTCATCGGCAATACGATCGAAGCGGGCGCGGGCATCGCCGGCATGACCGCGGCGTGTGGTCTGCTCGTTCCACTGCCTGCCGGAACCATCGTCGTATCAGTCGCGGCTGCGATCCTTCTGCTGCAGTTTTTTGGCTCCTACACCCTCATCCGCAACGTGTTCCGATGGCTGGCGCTGGCGCTCCTCTCGTACGTCGGGGCCGCCCTGCTCGCGAAGCCGGACTGGCGCGCCGTGCTTGCAGGCACCTTCGTTCCACGCGTGCAGTTCACACAGGAATTCGTGTCTTTGCTGGTGGCCGTGATCGGGACCACGCTTTCCGCCTACCTCTACACGTGGCAGTCGAACCAGGAGGTGGAGGAGGAGATCGCACAGGGCCGACGGCGCCTGGCAGATCGCGTTGGGGCAACGGAACAGGAACTGTCGCAGACCCGACGCGACGTGCTCGTGGGCATGATCTTCTCGAACCTGGTGATGTATTTCATCATCCTGTCGACCGGCGCCACGCTGTTCGCGGCCGGGCAGCACGACATCTCGACCGCGGCACAAGCGGCCGAGGCCCTGCGCCCGCTGGCCGGCCGCGCGGCGGCATGGCTGTTTGCTGCCGGCGTCGTCGGCGTCGGGTTCCTCTCGGTGCCGATCATGACGACCGGCGCCGCCTACGATCTCAGCCAGGTGTGTGGATGGAAGAACGGCCTGCACGCACACCCGCGGGATGCGAAAGCGTTCTACGCGTCGATCGCGGGGTTCACGATTATCGGCACCGCGTTGAACTTCGTGGGGATCAATCCGATGAAGGCGCTCGTGTGGGCCGGAATCGTCCAGGGATTCTCGACGCCCCCATTGATGTTGCTGCTCATGCTGTTGACCGGCAGCCGCGCCGTGATGGGCGATCGCGTCAACAGCCCGGGCCTCGCGGCGCTCGGGTGGATCACGACGATCGCGATCTTTGCCGCTACCGTGGGTCTCGTCGTGAGCTGGCTGGTTTAGGGGCAAACGACAACCCTTCGCTGACCATTCCCAGTCTCACGGATTCAACCCAAATCTGTTGACGCGTCCGCGTCCTTGCGCCTAGATTCGCTGGATGGCAGGTAGCACCCGTCGTCATTGGTTCGCCGATGCTGCGCAGGATCTGCGGTTTGCGTGGCGCACGCTTCGCAAGCACCCCGGATTCTCGTCCCTTGCGATCGCGACGCTCGCGCTCGGGATCGGTGCGAACACGGCGATCTTCACCTTGTTCGATGCGATTCTGCTGCGCTCGCTCCCTGTGCGCGACCCGTCGAGCCTCGTGTTGTTCGACGACGGGGTCGGCCAGGGCACATCGGCCGGCGATGTGCCGACGGGCCGCTGGACGCTGTTCTCGATGGAGGTCTATCGCGACCTGCGCGATCAACCGCTCGGCTTTGCGGCACTCGCCGCCGTGCGGAGCGGCGAAGCAGCGGTGCTGGCGAGGAGGGCGCGGGCAACCGGCGCGCCGCAAGCGGAACGCGCGCAGGCGCACCTCGTTTCCGGGAATTACTTCGAGACGCTGGGGGTGGGCGCGGCGATCGGCCGCGTGCTGACCGAATCCGATGATCGCCCGGGGGCGGCCCCCGTGGCGGTTCTCAGCGACACCTTCTGGCGAACGAAGCTCAACAACGATCCGACGATCGTCGGCCAGACCATGGTGCTCAACAAGACGGCATTCGAAGTCATCGGAGTGACGCCGCCGGACTTCTTCGGCGAGCGTGTCCAGCGTCCGCCGGACATCTGGGTTCCGCTCGTGCATCAACCAGCGATCGAGCTGCAGCCGTCGGTGCTCGCCAGTGCCGACGTTTACTGGTTGACGCTCATCGGGCGACTGGGTCCCGGGGTCACCCGTGAACACGCGCAGGCCGCGTCGACCGCCGCGCTCCGCCGGTTCCTGACGACGGCCGCCGGCTCGAAAATCACGCCGGACCGGCAGCGCGCCATTCAGGACTCTCGCATCGAGCTCTTGTCGGGAGCCACCGGCATTTCGAATCTTCGGGCCCGATACTCGCAGCCCTTGCGCATCCTGTTCGTCGTGGTCGGGCTGGTGCTCCTGATTGCGTGCGCGAACGTGGCCAACCTGCTTCTTACGCGCGCGTCAGCACGCCGGAGCGAGATCTCGATGCGCATCGCGCTTGGCGCCGGCCGCTCGCGTCTCGTCCGACAACTGCTGACCGAAAGCCTTCTGCTGGCATCGATCAGCGGTGCGTGCGCCGTGCTTCTGGCGGCGTGGATCGCGCGCGGGTTGCTCGCGCTCGTTGCATCGCCGACCACGCCCGTGGACGCATCCGTGAATTGGACCGTGCTCGCGTTTACCGCCGGCGTGGCGCTTTTCGCCGGCGCGCTGTTCGGCCTCGCCCCGGCGATTCAGGCATCGCGCACTGATCTGGTGGCGGCAATGAAAACTCGGCAGGGCAGCGGGATGGCCGGCGCCGGCCGGTCGCGGTTCGCGGGCGCGCTCGTTGCGCTGCAGATCGGCGTCTCGCTCGTGCTCCTCGTCGGCGCGAGCCTGTTCGCCAGCACACTGACGAACGTGGAGCGCCAGCCGCTCGGTTTCGATCCCGATCACGTGCTGCTGGTACGTCTGAATGCCAGGCTGGGCGGATACACGCCGACGTCGGTGGCGGCGCTCTATCGGCGCATTTACGACCGCCTGGCCGTCCTGCCCGGCGTCCAGAGCGTGACGCTCGCACGATACAGCCCGCTCGGCGGCAGCCGCAGTGTCAACAGCGGCACGATCGAAGGCTACACGCCAAAGCCCGGCGAAGCAGTCAACATCGAAACCCTGCAGGTCGGTCCGGCATACCCGCAAACCATGGGCATGGGGATCGTGCAGGGGAGAGCCGTCGACGTCCGCGACATCGTGGGCGGGCCGCGGGCCGCGATGGTGAACGAGGCATTCGTGCGCCGGTATTTTCCGTCGGTCAGCGCGATCGGGCGTCACGTCGGGTTCGAAGACTCGAAGCCCGACATCGAGATCGTCGGCGTACTGGCAGATGCGCAGTTCCACGATGCACGGGAACCCGCCGAGCCGATGGCCTTTCCGGCGATGCTGCAGGAGCAAAGCCAGTTTGCGCTCGACGCCGAGTTCGCCGTTCGCACGGCAGGAGATCCCGCGGCGGCGACGGGCGAGGTGCGGAGCGCGATCGCGGAGATCGATCCGAATCTGCCGCTGAACGATCCGCGGACGCTGGCATCCCAGGTTTCCCGGACCTTCGACACCGTACGGCTCGCAGCGCGACTCGTCGCGTTTTTCGGCGCGCTCGCCCTCGTGCTGGCGGCCATCGGCCTTTACGGCGCGATTGCACAGAACGTCGCCCAGCGCACCAATGAGATTGGTGTCAGGATGGCGCTCGGCGCGGAGCGCTCGCGCGTGATGGCGATGATCCTGAAGCAGACAGCCGTGCTCGTTGCGGTCGGCATCGCCATCGGCCTCCCGGCCGCGGGAGGCGCGGCGCGGCTCGTCTCGGCGCAGTTGTACGGCGTGAGCCCAATCGACCCGCGTTCCTTCGCGCTCGGCATCGCCATCCTGGCCGGCGTCGCGATGCTCGCCGGATACGTCCCCGCGCGCCGCGCGACGCGGGTGGATCCGGTCCACGCGCTCAGGTCGGAATAAGGGCAAGGAACATTACACAACTACACAACTACAGAACTACACAACTACCAACTACACAACTACCAACTACCAACTACACAACTACGCAACTACCATGTGCCACGCGCCGCGCTCCGCACGCCGCGCCTACGATCCGTTCGCGCGCCGCACGCCGCGCTCCGCACGCCGCGTCTACGATCCGTTCCCGCGGCTCAATAGAGCTTCCACGGCGCGTTCGAGCTGAATGTCGTCCGATCCGTACGACTCGCCGAGCGGACGATCGACGGCGATGTCGACCGGGCGGGGGTGCATCTCCAGCGGGGCGCCGGTCCGGTCGGTGATCCTGACGCGGGGCAGCCGCAGGACCGTTCCGTCGAGCAACTGCGTGTTCCAGGTATAGATGATCCAGCCGGCCGTTGGCTCACCGACGACGGGGCCGAGCTTCATCGCGCGGTAGCCTTCCGTGAAATCCTCCGCGTCCGACAGCGAATGCTGGTTGGTGACGAGCACCGTCGGCTTCTCGAGCGAGCGCTGGCCCAGCACCGAACGCGCCGGCGACGTCTCCTGCTGACGCAGGTCATGTTCAGGTAGTGCTGCCGTGAAAACACATCGAGCGCGTACGCGTTCACGAACCCGCCGTTGTTGTTGCGGATGTCTATGATCACCCCGTCGCGCGCGATGTTGTCGGCATCCAGATCGACGTAGAGCTGCGCGAGCGATGCCGCTGACATGTCCGGCATGTGGACATATCCGGGCTTGCCGCCGCTCACCGTCAGCACGTAGGCGCGCCGCTCGTTGACGATCGCGACGTTCGTGAACTCTCGCGCTCCGGTGGTGAAATACGCGAGCCATTTGCCGTCGGGTGACCACGCGATTGGTTTACCGGTTCCACGGATGGCCTCTGAAATGACCCCGCGCACGAGCACGCGATCCCTTGCACCATCGAGATCGACGACGTGCAGTTGGTTGCCTCCGCGGAGGTAGGCGACGGTCTTGCCGTCGGGCGAGAAGGCTGCCGACTCGTCTGAGCCAGATGAGCCGGGATCTGCTCGCGCTGCGGCCGCCGACGTGAGCTGCCGTTCCTTTCCCGTGATGAAGTCGTACGATCCGCCGGCTGTCAGGTGACCAGACGATTCCGTTCTCCGCCGCCGCCGTCGTCGTTACGCGCGCGGCATCGCCGCCATCCTTCGCCGACGCAGCGAAGATCTCGCCGCGGGCCTCGAACGCCAGTTTTTTGCCATCGGGCGACAACGCCAGATCGTGAAACTCACTGGTGAGCGTCATGTGATCGACGGCCGGGCCTGCGGGGGCGCCGAGCCTCGTGATCGGGACCAGCGCGGCTTTGCCCGACCCGAGATCGAGCGTCCAGATGCCGAAGTCGCGCTCGAACACCAGCGTGCCCGCGTGCGCCGCGAGGGTCGGCCACACCACACGTCCATCTGTAAACGTCGAGACCTGCACGGGCGTGGCGCCCGCCTCCGTCGACGTGCGCCAGACGTTTTCGGCACCGCTTCGGTCGGAGACGAAGTAAATCTCCTTCCCGGACGGCTCCCACATCGGCCAGAGGTCTTTGGCGCCTCCTCGCGTAACCTCCCGCCAGGACGAGGGGACGTCGCCTCCGCGCAAATCGCGCAGCCAGTCGGGCGGACGGCTCCCGGTCCCCGGCGTCAGTGGCGGCGGTTGAACGTCACCAGCTTCATCTCGGTCATTTCTTCGATCGCGTACCGAAGACCTTCGCGGCCGAACCCGGAGAGTTTCACGCCGCCGTACGGCATGTGATCGACCCGGAACGCGGACACGTCGTTCACCATGATGCCGCCAGCATCAATCGCGTCGATTGCTTTCTCGATGATCCGCTCGTCGTGCGTGAAGATGCCGGCCTGCAGGCCGAACTCGGTTGCGGCGGCCGCTCGGATCGCGTCGTCGATTTCCGCGTACCGCTGAATCGTGACGACCGGCGCGAAGACTTCCTGACAATTCAGGCGGACGTTTTCGGGGGCGCCCTCGACCACCGTCGGCCGCCACACCTGGCCCTCGCGGGTGCCGCCGGTCAGAATTTTGGCGCCCGCACGGGTCGCTTCGTCCAGCCATTCACCGATGCGATCTGCGGCCACGCGGTCGATCACCGGACCCACATCGGTTGCCTCGTCCAGCGGATCTCCGGTCTTCAACGCCTCCACGCGCCGCACGAGGTCGGCGCGGAAGCCGTCGTAGATGCGCTCGTGTACGTAGATGCGCTGCGCCGAGATGCACGATTGGCCGGCGTACGAGAACCCGCCCCACGCGACCCGTTCGGCGGCATACCCGGCATCTGCGTCGGCATGGACGATGACCGCGGCGTTGCCTCCGAGTTCGAGGGTCACCCGCTTTCGGCCGGCCTTGGTCTTGAGCGACCATCCGACGGCCGGGCTTCCTGTGAACGAAAGCAGCTTGACCCGCTCGTCCGAGATCAGCGGGGCGGCATCGGCGGTCGTGCTGGGGACGACGGCGATCGCATCGGCCGGCCAGCCCGCGTCGACCACGAGGCTCCCGAGCAGCAGCGCCGTGACCGGCGTTTGCGTCGCCGGGCGGATGATGACGGGGTCGCCGGCGGCGAGCGCCGGCGCCACCTTGTGGGCCACGAGGTTGATCGGGAAGTTGAACGGCGTGATCCCGGCGACCGGACCGAGCGGCACGCGCCGGATGTGCGCCTCGCGGCCATCGAGTCCGGGCAGCCAGTCGAGCGACACGATCTCGCCCTGAATCCGTTTGGTCTCTTCCGCGGCGGTCTTGAACGTGAAGACCGAGCGATCGACTTCCGCGCGCGCAGTCTTAATCGGCTTCCCGGCCTCGAGCGCGATCGCGGTTGCGAGTTCGTCGCGGCGCGCTGCAATCGCGGCGCTGATCCCTTCGAGTATTTGGCTTCGCTTCCAGGATGGCAGATGCCGTGTCGCGGCGAAGGCGGCGGCCGCTTTGGCGATCGCCGCTTCAATCTCGGGCGGTCCGCCGCGGTGCACTCGCGCGATCAGCGCGCCGTCGTACGGGCTGCGGACGTCGAACGGCGCTCCCGTCGAGACCGTTCGTCCGCCGAGAAGGAT
>DATJFQ010000095.1:0-32665 GCA_035495555.1 Vicinamibacterales bacterium | reverse complement strand
ACGTCTTTCCCGGCGTAATCGGCAGCCGCGCCGCCGCTGCCGACGTCGACGAGCGGAGCGTCGATGCCGCCCGGAGCCGTCGAAAACGAATTGATGCACAGCGAGACGCGGTCCCGCTCGCGCGAGATCAGCACCTCGCCGGAGTCGGCGAACGAGACGGTCCCGACCGTGTAGTCCCACCCCTTGCCGCGGTTGGGAAACTCCTCCACTCGACTCGTGACACCGGCCGCGTCGAGGCGCGCGCGAATGTGATCGATAGATGCGTTGAACCCGCGATTCCCCGCGAGCCGCCAGTACTGATCCATGAAGCGCACGATCTCCATCGCGGACGCCCCATCGACGAGGGGCGCGACGACGCGATACGCACGTTCCGCTGACGGGGGAATGGCGGTTCGCGGTTGCGCGGGTTGGACGAGCAGCATCGCGAGCAGCAGGCAGCCGATGACGCGCATGGGCTACTCCCGACGGACGCCGGACAGGTCGAGCAGCAGGTCGACGCCCGTGTCCTCGTGCGCCGATACGGGCGCGCGGCGCCCCTGGCACTCGATCTCACCGGCGCTCTTCACCGCGTCGAAATACTCGCGCGATAAATCGGCCGGAAGATAGCCGACCTTCTCACCGGCAGCCCAGACGGCTACGGCCGTAAAGCTGACGCGGTTGTCAGGATCGGGTTTCAGCGTGGCGGTGAATCGCGACGGCAGCCGCTGGATGTGCTCGGCATATGCAGGGCCGGCGGCAACCGGGACGTGAGCGGCTGGCGGATCGGGCACGGGATATTTTAGTACGGCGCCCTCGAGAAACGCACAGGGGACTAGATCCTGGGCAGCGTCACGCCGCGCTGCTTGAGGTACTTCCCCTTCTTGTCCGCATACGACACCTCACACGGTTCGTCGCTCTGGAAGAACAGCACCTGCGCGATGCCCTCGTTCGAATAGATCTTCGCCGGCAGCGGCGTCGTGTTCGAGATTTCCAGCGTCACGAATCCTTCCCACTCAGGCTCAAACGGCGTTACGTTGACGATGATGCCGCACCGGGCGTAGGTGGATTTCCCCAGGCAGATCGTCAGCACGTCGCGCGGGATGCGGAAGTACTCGATCGTCCGCGCCAGCGCGAACGAGTTCGGCGGAACGATGCAGACGTCGGTCTTGATGTCGACGAAGGACCGCGGGTCGAAGTTCTTCGGATCGACGACGGTGTTGTTGATGTTCGTGAACACCTTGAACTCGTCGGCGACCCGGATGTCGTATCCGTACGACGACAGCCCGAACGAGACGATTCCCTCGCGCACCTGACGGTCTTCGAAGGGCTCGATCATCCCGTGCTCGAGCGCCATCCGCTTGATCCACCTGTCTGCCTTGATTGCCATACGCCTCGCTACCGCCGGAAGAGCGCCATGACGAGCGTGAGCACGACGCTGACCAGAATCGACGTCGTCAATGGAAAATAGAAGGTGCCGTTGCCGCGGCGGATGACGAAGTCGCCGGGCAGACGGCCGATCGGGACACCGAGCATGATGAGCACCCCGGCGCCGGCGACAAGCAAGCCGATCAGGACGAGCAGGCGCCCCACTTATCGGGAGAATTCGATGCCCGGGAAGAAGTAATTGAGTTCGTACGCCGCCGTGTCGGGCGCGTCCGATCCGTGGGTTGCGTTGTTCTCGATGGACCGCCCGAAGTCCTTCCGGAGCGTGCCGGCGTCGGCCTTCGCGGGATCGGTCGCGCCCATGAGCGTGCGCCACTTCCTGATCGCATCCGCAGCCTCGAGCGCCATGACGACGCAGGGCCCGGAGGACATGAATTTCGTCAGGCTTGCGAAGAACGGCCGCTCGCGGTGGACGGCGTAGAAGCCTTCTGCTTCGTTCTGCGTCAGGTGCAGCATCCGCATGGCACGGATGGTGAATCCATCAGCTTCGATGCGCTGGATGATCTGTCCGGTATGATGGGCCGCGACGGCGTCCGGCTTGATGATCGCAAATGTCCGTTCCATATCCGGTGAATTATATGTCGAAGCCCGAACACGAATTCGACGACCACATCGGCGCTGTCCAGGGCGATCGGCCGACGGACCGGCCGCAGCAGGGGAACGAGAACGCGCCCGCGCTGGACGAGCAGGGACTGCCGAACGACGACGCGAAAATCGCGCAGGATGTCATCGGTGCGAACCTGGATGAAACGGAAGGCGGATGAGACGCGGGACGGTGGGGCCCCGCGCGGACAGCCCCACGTCGTGCTCGGCGCCCGGAAAGACTGTCGACGGGGAGGCGCCTGCGGCGCGACGCGGGGCGCCCCCGTCCGCGTCCCCACCGAGATCCGCGGTGAAGCGCGCGACCCGTTCGCTGCCACCCGCGAGCGCTGCGCCAAATCTGGAGCGGTTACTTCCCTGCCGACGGCGTAGTCCGCGATGTCCCTTTCAGATACTTGTCATACCACGCCAGATACCGCTTGTACCGATCCACCTTGTAGCTCGGGACGGTGATGCCGTGAAACTGGTTGGGATAGATGATCAGTTCCGTATCGATCCCGAGGCTCTTGAGCGCCTGGTACATCTGCTCGCCGCCGACGACCGGCACGTTGTAGTCCTTGTCCCCGCCGAGGAAGAGAGTCGGCGTCTTGATCCGATCGGCGTGGAAGAACGGATACGACAGCTTGATCCAGAGGTCCTGTGACTTCCACGGCGGCCCGAGCTCGTTGTCGTACTGCGTGATGTACTCGTCGACGCCGTACATCGCGAGCTGCAGCGCACTGCCGGCCCCGCATGTCGCCGCCTTGAACCGCGGGTCGGTTGCATTCGTGTAGTCGGTGAGGATACAACCGTAGCTCCACCCACCGATCCCGAGGCGGTTCGCGTCGACGTAGGACTGCTGCTGCATGTAATCCATCGCGCCCAGCAGGTCCACGACCTCTTTGTCGCCCCAGTCGGCGAAGATCGCCTTCTGGTACTTCTCGCCGCGCCCGTTGCTGCCGCGATAGTTCGCCGCGACGACCACGTAGCCGTTGGCCGCGAACAACTCGCGCTCGAAGCTGAACGAGTGCTCGTCCTGACCATTCGGACCACCGTGGATGCGCAGCACCGTCGGATACTTCTGTGAGGGCTGGAAGTCCGCCGGCTTCACCATCAGCCCGTGCACCTCCGTACCGTCCCTGCTCGTCGACGTGAACTCCTCGGTTGTCCCGAGCTGCACGTGTGAGAGCCAGTCGTCGTTCTGATGTGTGAGCCGCCGCACGCCACCCTGCGCTGAGCCCGACGAAGGCGTCTCCAGCGCCGCCACTTCGGGCGGCTGCGTGTCGTTCGACACGAGTGCGGCGAACTGCCCGTCCGCCGCACCGGAGAGGCTGTCGACAACGAGCTTGCCGGGCACGAGCCGGTCCACCTTTCCGCTCGCAACCGTGATCCGCACGGGATACCGTGAGCGGTCGTCCGCGGCCACGACGGTCAGCGAGGCATTGTCCGCGGCCCAGACCGGATCGCGCAGCGGCCGGTCGAAGCCGGTGCCGAGCAGCTTCGGCTGTCCTCCAGCGGAGGGGATGACCGCCAGCTTGCCCTGGCTGTAGGCGGAATACTTGTCTTCCTCCCCAAGCTCGAACGCGATCCACTTCCCGTCAGGACTCCACGCGAGCGGCCCTTCATCCGGCACAGAGTCGGTCGTGAGCTGCTTCGGTTCCGCGCCTGGCCTGGCGTCGATGACGTAAATGTCCGTGTTCCGCGTCCGATCGAGATCGCCCGTGCCCCGCTTGCTGACGAACGCGATTTGGGTCCCGTCGGGCGACCACACGGGATTGTCGTCGTCGAACCGGCCGGGGGTGAGGATTTCGGCTTTCCTGGTTGCCACATCGAACAGGTACAGGTGTGATCGGGCGCCGCGAAGGTATCCGGTCACGTCCTCCTTGAACCGATAGCGATCGATCACGATCGGGGGAGGCGTCTTCTTCTTGTCCTTGTCGCTCTCAGCCGACTTGTCCTCGTCCGGCGGGTCGGTCGGATCCGGCTCCGTGACCACGAAGACGAGCCGCTTGCTGTCCGGCGACCAGGCGTAACGGTCGATACCGCCCTTGACGTCGCTCACCTTCACCGCTTCCCCGCCGAGCCGATTCATCAGCCACAACTGGCCGCCTTTGGCGCCCTGGCGCGACGAGACGAAGGCCAGGTACTTGTTGTCGGGGCTCCACCGCGGCTGCGATTCGCTCTCGGCCGACGAGGTCACCTGGATATTCTGCGACCCGTCCCAGCTCACCATCCAGACGTCAGAGTCGTTCTTGTCCGTGTCCTTGATCGCGCGAGAGACGACGTAGGCCACCCACTTGCCGTCGGGCGACCGCTGCGGGTCGCGAACGTCCTTGATGTTGTAGACGTCGTCCGGCGTCAACGCACGCTTTTGCTGGGCGGGGACGGTTTGGGGGAAGACGACCGACAACAGCAACGCCGCCGAAAGAAGCTCTGTCCTTCGCATAGTGAACGCCTTGCGTAAATTGCGGTTGCGACCGTGCGCAGTCGAAGGCCTGCGGTTTACCGCAGGCTCTCCATGATCTCGTCCAGCACTTCCTGGCCTGGCCGCACGGCTTCGAGCGGCAGCGTGGCAAGCGGAGCGTCGACGATGTTGAGCATCGTGGTGAAGTCGTCCTTGTCGGGCTCGATGTAGATGATCCCGGTCGCGAACTCACCGCGCCGCGACGTCTCGTGCAGCATCCGTATCGCAGAAAGCTTGTCGGTCGGATCGTAGTCCTCGGCGACCTTCTTCAGGTACAGGTGCGATCCGTCGTGCATCCGCACTTCGGTCGTGGTACCCGGCTCGTAGTCGATGGAGATGTCCTCGAAGTACGGGACGAAGCTCACTTCATCGAGCGGCTCGTCGTGGTCCTTCGCGTATGCATAGCTCTTCGTCGATCCTTCGTGGTCGTTGAACGTGACGCACGGAGAGATGACGTCGATCATGCACGTCCCGCGATGGCTGAGCGACGCCTTCAAAATCGCCGACAGTTGCTTCTTGTCGCCGGAGAAGGAGCGGGCGACGAACGACGCGCCAAGTTCGATCGCCAACGCGCACGTGTCGATCGGCGGAAGGTCGTTGACCACGCCGTTCTTCAGTTTCGATCCGACGTCGGCGGTCGGCGAGAACTGCCCCTTTGTGAGCCCATAACAGCCGTTGTCTTCGATGATGTAAATCATCGGGACGTTGCGCCGCATCAGGTGGACGAACTGCCCGATGCCGATCGCCCCGGTGTCACCATCCCCGCTGACGCCAATCGCGATCATCGTCTTGTTCGCAAGCAGTGCGCCCGTCGCCACGGAGGGCATCCGGCCATGCACGGAGTTGAACCCGTGCGCGGCGCCCAGGAAATATGCCGGCGTCTTGCTCGAACAGCCGATTCCCGAGAGCTTGAGTACCTGCGTCGGGTCCACTCCCATCTCGAAAAACGCTTCGACGATGCGCTCGGAAATGGCGTTATGACCGCAGCCGGCGCACAGCGTCGTCTTGCCGCCGCGATACGGCTGTAATTCGATTCCGATCCGGTTTGTCTTGACGTCAGGCATGGTCGATGTTCGATGTCCGATGTTCGATGGTCGATGGTCGATGGTCGATATCAATCGGGGGCTGCTATTCGCCGCCGACGGCGACGCCTTCCGCGATTTGGGCTCTCCGCGGCAGCGCGGTCTTGAGGCCTTCCTGCACCAGGATGTCGTCGGTGATTGAGCGTGCGTCGATGGGCAGCCCGTTGTAATGCAGCACGCTGCGGAGGCGCCCGACGTACTCCACCGGCATGTCCATCTTCAAGAGCGCGCGCAACTGCGCATCGCGGTTCTGTTCGACGACGTAAACGCGCTTGTGGCGGGCGATGAACGCCTCGATCTCATCCGGGAACGGGTACGCGCGGACACGGAGATAGCTCGTCGCCACGCCCGCTTCGCGCGACAACTGATCGCGGCTCTCCTCGATCGCCCAGTGGCTCGTGCCGAATGCGATCAGGCCGATGTCCGCGCCAGAGTCGTCCACAACGGGCTGCGGAACGTACCGCTTCGCGGTCGCGAACTTGCGCGCGAGCCGATCGACGTTGTTCTGATAGTCATCCGGACGCTCGCTGTATTGGCCGCGCTCGTTGTGCCCGGATCCGCGGGTGAAATAGGGCGGCATGCCGCTGCCGGGGACGGTACGGTAGGGAATGCCGTCCCCATCGACATCCTTATAGCGTCCCCACTCGCCGCCGAGCCGCTGGAGTGCCGCCGCGTCGAGCACTTTGCCGCGATCGAGCGCCTTCTCCGGATACTCGAACGGATCGGACATCCACGTGTTCATGCCGAGGTCGAGATCGCTCATCACGAACACCAGCGACTGGAAGCGCTCCGCCAGATCGAACGCGTCCATCGCCATCGTGTAGCACTCTTCGACCGAACTGGGCATCAGCAGGATGTGCCGCGTGTCTCCGTGTGACAGGGTCGCCGTCTTGAGGATGTCGCCCTGTGCGGTGCGCGTCGGCAGGCCCGTCGACGGCCCGACGCGCTGGATGTCGAACACGACGCCCGGGAGCTCCGCGTAATAGGCAAGGCCGGCGAACTCGGACATCAGCGAGATGCCCGGCCCCGAGGTCGACGTCATCGCGCGCGCCCCCGCCCATCCCGCGCCAACGACCATCCCCAGCGCGGCGATCTCGTCCTCTGCCTGGACAATCGCGAAGGTCGCCTTCCCGCTTGTTTTATCCATGCGGTATTTCCGCATGTAGGAAATCAGCGTTTCGGGCAGCGACGACGACGGGGTGATCGGATACCACGCGACGACGGTGACACCCGCCATCATGCAGCCGAGCGCGGCCGCGGCATTCCCCTCGATGAGGACCTTGCCGGCCGTTTTGTCCAACCGCTCGACCCAGTACGGATCGCGCTTCTCGAGATTCGCTTCCGCGTGCGCGGACCCGGCGTGCAGCGCGCCGAGATTCAGTTCGGCCGCTTTGGCCTTCTTCCCGAACTGCTTGCGCAGCGCCTTTTCCATCTCCGGCATCTCGATGCCGAGGAGGCGCGAGAGAACGCCGTCGTAAATCATGTTCTTTACGAGGCGGCGCAGCTTCGCGTCCGTGCAGACGGTCGCGACGATTTTGTCGAAGGGAACCGGGTAAAACACGAGGTCGGAGCGCAGCGCGTTCAGCCGTAAGGGCTCGTCGTAGAGCACAGCCGTCCCAGGCTCCAGCGCGAGAACGTCCTCTTTCGCCGTCTCCGGATTCATGGCGACGAGAAAGTCGATTTCTTTCCTGCGGGCGATGTAGCCGTGCTTGTTCGCGCGGACCGTATACCACGTCGGCAGCCCGGCGATGTTCGAGGGGAACATGTTCTTGCCGGACACGGGTATGCCCATCTGGAAGATGGACCGGAGGAGGACGAGGTTGGCCGTCTGGCTTCCGGAGCCGTTGACGGTAGCGACCTGAATGCTGAAGTCGTTGACGATGCGCGCCGGCGCGGGATGGACCCCAGGGTCCGTGGCTGTCATGGATTCCCCTTTTATATCTTACCCGTCACGCCCCAAGCACGTCCTTTGTCGCGGCCCCGATATCGGCCGGGCTTTTGACGACGCGAACGCCCCCTTGCTCCAGCGCTGCCATCTTCTCAGCCGCGGTGCCTTTCCCGCCCGCGATGATCGCTCCGGCGTGGCCCATGCGGCGGCCAGGCGGCGCCGTCTGACCGGCGATGAAGCCGACGACGGGCTTGGTGAAGTGCTCCCGGATCCAGACGGCCGCGTCCTGTTCGGCGTTGCCGCCGATCTCGCCAATCATCACGACCGCTTCCGTTTCCGGGTCGGCGGCAAAGAGCGACAAGGCGTCAATGAAGCTCGTGCCGATCAGCGGATCGCCGCCGATGCCGATGCAGGTCGTCTGGCCAAGGCCGTTGCGCGTGAGCTGGTGGATGGCCTCGTAGGTCAGCGTCCCGCTCTTCGAGACGATGCCGACCCGCCCCTTCCTGCAGATGTGGCCGGGGATGATGCCGGCCTTCGCTTCGCCGGCGGTGATGAGGCCCGGGCAGTTGGGGCCGATGACGCGCGTGCGGCCGCCGCGGATCGCGGCGAACACCCGCATCATGTCCAGCACCGGGATGCCTTCGGTGATGCAGACGACCAGCGGAACGCCGGCATCGGCAGCCTCGAGGATGGCGTCGGCGGCGCCAGCCGGCGGAACGAAGATGACGGAGGCGTTCGCGCCGGTTTCGCGGACGCAGTCGGCCACCGTATTGAACACCGGCCACCCCTCGTGCGTCGTCCCGCCTTTTCCGGGTGTGACGCCACCGACGACGGTGGTGCCATAGGCGGCGGCCTGTCTGGCGTGGAAGGTGCCCTCCCGTCCGGTGATGCCCTGGACGAGCAGGCGTGTGCGTCGATCGATGAGTACGGACATTATTTTCCCAGCGCGACGACTTTCTGCGCCGCCTCGTTCATGTCATCGGCTGTCGTGAAGTTCAGTCCGCTCTCGCGGAGCATCTCTTTGCCCTTTTCGACGTTCGTTCCTTCCATCCGAATGACGATCGGAACCGGGACGCCGAGCTCCTTCACCGCCGCGATGACGCCTTCGGCGAGCACGTCGCACCGGAGGATGCCGCCGAAGATGTTGATGAGGACGGCGCGCACCGCCGTATCCGCCATCAGGATGCGGAACGCGTTCTTGATCTGTTCCGCGTTGGCGCCGCCGCCGACGTCGAGGAAATTCGCGGGCTCGCCGCCGGCAAGCTTGATGATGTCCATCGTCGCCATGGCGAGGCCGGCGCCGTTGACCATGCAGCCGATCGTGCCATCGAGCTTGATGTAGTTCAGCGAGAACTTCGACGCGTCGATCTCCAGCGGATCCTCTTCCGAGAGATCGCGCAGTTGCTTGATGTCGGGATGGCGGTAGAGCGCGTTGTCGTCGAAGTTCATCTTCGCGTCGAGCGCGAGCAGATTGCCGTCCTCGGTCACGATGAGCGGATTGATCTCGACGAGCGACGCGTCGGTGCCTTTGAAGGCGTCGTAGATCGCGGTCATCAGCTTCGATGCCTGACCGATCTGCGCGCCTTCGAGCCCCAGCGCGAACGCGAGCTGACGCGTCTGATACGCGCTCAGCCCGATGGCCGGATGGATGAAGGCTTTGAAGATGCGATCGGGATGCTCCTCGGCCACTTTTTCGATCTCGACGCCGCCTTCGGAACTCACCATCATCACGGGCCGCTCGGTGGTGCGATCGAGCACGAGGCCCAGATACAATTCGCGCGCGATGCGGAGCCCCTGCTCGACGAGCACGCGCTGCACCTTCTGCCCGCGCGGTCCGGTCTGGTAGGTGACGAGGTCCATCCCGATCATCTTTTCGGCCGCGGCGCGCGCCTCCTGAGAACCTTTGACGACCTTGACGCCGCCGCCTTTTCCGCGCCCGCCCGCGTGAATCTGCGCTTTGACAACGACGGTTCCGGCCCCCAGTTTCTCGGCCGCCGCGCGCGCGCCGTCGGCGTCCAACACCACCTCTCCCTGCGGGACAGGCACGCCATATCGCGCCAGAATCGCCTTCGCCTGATACTCGTGGATTTTCATCGGCACCTCGCGCGCGACGATCGCCGCGCGCACAACCTTCTCATCATACGTTAGAATTCGTAGGATCGGAGTCGTCGAATGTCCACATTCCGTCGGGTGTTCTCATCGAGCGTCGGCACGAAGCTGCTGATGGGAGCCACCGGACTTCTTCTTTTCTTCTATCTCCTGCTTCATCTCGCCGGCAACGCCATCATCTTCGCGGGCCGGGACCCGTTCAACGCCTACTCGCACATGCTCATCTCGAATCCACTGATCGTGCCGGTGGAAATCGGGCTGCTGCTGATCTTCCTGCTGCACATCTACAAGGCCGTCACCAACTACGTTCGCAATCAGCGGGCGCGGCCGGTCGGATATCGGAAGAAAGAGTGGGCGCACTACAAGAGCCGGAAGAGCGTGTCGTCGACAACGATGATCTGGACGGGGCTGGTGATCGTGCTCTTCGTCATCATCCATGTCTCGCAGTTCAAGTACGGTGCGTACTACGAAACCGGGCAGCCGCCGGTCCGCGACCTGTATCGCACGGAAATCGATGTGTTCCGCATGCCGGTGTGGGTCGTGTTCTACGTCGTGTGCGTGCTGCTGGTCGGCCTGCACCTGCGCCACGGCATTTCGAGCGCCTTTCAGTCGCTGGGTGCGAGCCATCCCGTTTACACGAAACGGATCGTGGCCTGGGGCACTGTCCTCGCCATCATCATCGGCGTCGGGTTCGCCGTCATCCCGGTCTGGGTGTATTTCGCGCGATAAGAACGGGTTCACGGGTTCAAGGTTCACGGGCGGAGAGGTTATTGGCGATATGACGCTTGATTCACACGTGCCGGGCGGGCCGCTGGCGGAGAAGTGGGACCGGCACAAGTTCGACTCGAAGCTCATCAACCCCGCGAACCGGCGCAAGTACACGATCCTCATCGTCGGCACGGGGCTGGCCGGGGCGTCCGCGGCCTCTTCCCTCGGCGAACTCGGCTACAACGTCCAGAGCTTCTGCATCCACGACAGTCCGCGCCGGGCGCACAGCATCGCTGCGCAGGGCGGCATCAACGCGGCGAAGAACTATCAGAACGACGGCGACAGCGTGCAGCGGTTGTTCTACGACACGGTGAAGGGCGGCGACTACCGATCGCGCGAAGCCAACGTCTACCGGCTGGCGCAGGTCAGCGTCAATATCATCGATCAGTGCGTCGCGCAGGGGGTACCGTTCGCGCGTGAATACGGCGGGCTCCTCGACAATCGCTCCTTCGGCGGCGCGCAGGTCTCGCGCACGTTCTACGCCCGCGGGCAGACAGGCCAGCAGCTGCTGCTGGGCGCCTACCAGTCGATGATGCGGCAGGTCGCGCGGGGCACGGTGACGATGTTCCCGAACCGGGAGATGCTCGATCTCGTGCTGGTCAACGGCCAGGCGCGCGGCATCATCGTGCGCAACCTGATCACCGGCGCGCTCGAACGCCATGCAGGACACGCCGTCCTGCTGTGCACCGGCGGCTACGGCACCGCGTATTACCTGTCCACCAACGCGGTGAATTCCAACGTGACCGCCGCATGGCGGGCCCACAAGCGCGGCGCCTACTTCGCGAATCCCTGTTACACACAGATCCATCCGACGTGCATCCCGGTGTCGGGTACGCATCAGTCGAAGCTGACGCTCATGTCGGAGAGCCTGCGGAACGACGGCCGCGTGTGGGTGCCGAAGACGCAAGGCGACAAGCGTCCCCCGAACCAGATTCCCGAAGCCGAACGCGACTACTACCTGGAGCGGAAGTATCCAAGCTTCGGCAACCTTGTCCCCCGCGACGTCGCGTCGCGGAGCGCGAAATTCGTGTGCGACGAAGGGCGCGGCGTCGGCGAGAGCGGGCTGGCCGTCTATCTCGACTTCGCCGACTCGATCAAACGGCTGGGCAAAGACGTCATCCGGATGCGATACGGGAACCTGTTCGACATGTACCGCAAGATCACGGACGAAGACCCTTATCAGGTACCGATGCGCATCTACCCCGCCATCCACTACACGATGGGCGGTCTCTGGGTCGATTACAACCTCATGTCGAACGTCCCCGGCCTGCACGTGCTCGGCGAGGCGAACTTCTCCGATCACGGGGCGAACCGTCTCGGCGCGAGCGCGCTGATGCAGGGCCTGGCCGACGGCTATTTCGTCATCCCGTACACGCTGGCCGCGTATCTCGGAGCCACGACGTTTCCGGCGGTCGACACCGATAGGGAGCCGTTCAAGGAAGCCGAAGCCAGTGTGCAGGCGCGCATCGACAAGCTGCTCGGCGTCAAGGGCCACGAGACGCCGCGGCAACTGCACCGGCGCCTGGGGCAACTGCTGTGGGATTACGTCGGCATGTCGCGAAACGAAGCGGGACTCCGCAAGGCGCTCGAGCAAATCCCCCGCCTGCGCGATGAGTTCTGGCAGAACCTCTCGGTGCCGGGCGACCCGGACAATTTGAACAAGAATCTCGAATACGCCGGGCGTGTCGCCGACTACCTGGAGTTCGCCGAGGTGCTGGCGCTCGACGCGCTGCACCGTACCGAATCCTGCGGCGGCCATTTCCGCGAGGAAAGCCAGACGCCCGACGGCGAGGCGAAGCGCGACGACGAGCATTTTTCATACGTGGCGGCGTGGGAGTTCAAAGGCGTCGGCGTGCAGCCAGAACTCCACAAGGAGCCGCTGGAATTCGAATACGTGCATCCTTCTCAACGCAGCTACAAATGAAATGAACAGTAGCCAGTAGCCAGTAGCCAGTAGCCAGTAGCCAGTAGCCAGTGGCCAGTGGCCAGTGGCCAGTGGCCAGTGGCCAGTGACCAGTGGCCAGTGGCCAGTTCAGGACTGGGAACTGCGAACTGAAGACTGACAACTGAGAACTGGCAACTGACGACTGACAACTGGCGACTGGCGACTGGCGACTGGCAACTGACGACTGGCGACTGGCAACTGACGACTGGCGACTGGCGACTGGCGACTGGGAGTTGGAATCTGATCAATGCGTATCAACCTGAGGGTGTGGAGGCAGGCGGGACCCGACAAGCCAGGGCGTCTCGTTGATTACACGGCAGACGACGTGTCGGCCGACATGTCGTTTCTCGAAATGCTCGACGTCGTCAACGAAGGGCTCATCGTCAAAGGCGAGGACCCGATTGCGTTCGACTCGGACTGCCGCGAGGGCATCTGCGGCGCGTGCGGCTTCCTGATTGACGGGCTGCCGCATGGGCCGGTGCGCGGATCGACGGTCTGCCAGCTGCACATGCGCAGCTTCCGGGACGGCGACACGCTGATTCTGGAGCCGTGGCGCGCCAGAGCGTTTCCGCTCGTCAAGGATCTCATCGTCGATCGGAGCGCCTTCGATCGCATCATCCAGGCCGGCGGGTATACGTCGATCAACGTCGGCGGCCCACAGGACGCCAACAGCGTCCTCATCGCGAAGGACACGGTCGAGCGCGCGATGGATTCGGCCGCGTGCATCGGCTGCGGCGCGTGCGTCGCCGCGTGCAAGAACGCATCGGCGGCGCTCTTCACGTCGGCGAAGATCACGCACCTGTCGCTGCTCCCGCAGGGACAGATCGAGCGTCACACGCGCGCGCGGCGGATGGTCGAGCGCCATGACGCGGAGGGATTCGGGAGCTGCTCCAATGAAGGCGAGTGCGAAGCCGTCTGCCCGAAAGAGATCCCCATCACGAACATCGCGCGCATGAACCGCGAGTACCTGCGCGCGTCGCTGATTAAAGCGCGCTGACGCGCGCGGTGCTCGGTGCTCGGTGCTCGGTGCGGGTGCTCGGTGCTCGGTGCTTCGGTGCGCGAACGTCAGCGCGCGGCAGCGCGGGGCGCGAGTGCCAGGTACGCCGCGCCCGAGACGAAGAAGCCGACGAACCACGCGTAGTCGTAGACGGGACGCAGCGGCGGGATGACGAGTCCGGCCCACGCGGCGGCGCAGCCGGCCAGCGTCGCGATCACCCCGGGCATGTGCCAGCCGGATGTATAGCGATACGCACCGTCCGCCAGGTACAGGTCCTCCAGGTCGAGCCGCTGCTTGCGCACGATCCAGTAGTCCGCGATCAGCACGCCCGCGATCGAGCCGAGCCCACCCGAATAACCGAGCAGCCAGACGAAGATGTAGCCCGACGGATCGGCCAGCAGCCGCCACGGCTGGATCAGGATCCCGAGAATGCCGGTAATCAGACCACCGGTCTTGAAGCTGATCGCGCGGGGAAATGCGTTCGCGAAATCGTTGGCCGGCGACACGACGTTGGCCGCGATGTTCACCGCAAGCGTCGCCACGACCGCCGTGAACATCGAGACGGCGATGATCAGCGGATCCTGGAACTTGCCGATCAACTTGATCGGATCCCAGATCACTTCGCCATAGATCAACGTCGTGGCGCTGGTGATGAGCACACCCATCGCGGCGAAAACGAACATCGTCGTCGGCAACGCGACCACCTGGCCGACCATCTGCTCTCGCTGGCTCCGGCCGAAGCGCGTGAAGTCGGGCATGTTGAGCGAGAGCGTCGCCCAGAATCCGATCATCGCCGTCAGCGACGGCACGAAGACTTTGAAGAACTCGGCGCCCGTATTCAACTTGCCGGGTTCTGCCAGCAGCGGCCCCAGACCGTGCGCGCGGGACACCGCCCAGACGAGGAGCGCGCCCGTCATGACCAGCACGAACGGCGCCGCCCAGTTCTCCACGCGCCGCAGCAGGTCCATGCCGCGGTAGATGACGTAGACGTTGAGTCCCCAGAACAACAGGAACGACAGCCATTCCGTCGACGTATGCCCGCCGAACCCCGCGCCCAGCAGCGTGGACCATCCGGGGACGACGCTCCCGAAGAACGTGTTCAGCGCTTCCCCCCCGATCCAGGCCTGGATGCCGAACCAGCCGCACGCCACGACGGCGCGCATCAATGCCGGCAGGTTCGATCCGATGGTGCCGTACGCCGCCCGCGCGAACACCGGGAACGGGATCCCGTACTTCGTCCCCGGATGCGAATTGAGCAGGATGGGCACGAGGACGATCGTGTTCCCCAGCAGCACCGTGACGAGCGCCTGCCACCAGTTCATGCCCGACGCGATCAGGCCGGACGCGAGCATGTACGTCGGAATGCAGTGCGCCATCGAGACCCACAACGCGGCATAGTTGTAGGTCGTCCAGTTCCGCCGCGCGAGCGGCACCGGCGCGAGATCTTCGTTGTAGAGCGGACTGGCGGCGATCGCGGCGCGATCCACCAGCTCCACGCGGCCATCCGCGCTCGTCGCACTCGACGACCTGGTGAGCTGGCGGGTTGGTGAGTTCATGATGTCGCTTTGCGCAACCGACGTGCGCTGAGTGACGCGCTACAGTTCGCGCGCGAGACTGGGACCTCTTTTCACGAACTGGCCGGCGCCTCGCTTCCCCACGAACCGATCGTTCTCGATGACCACGTTGCCGCGCGAGATTACGTGGGTCGGCGCGCCGTGGACGACCGTCCCTTCGTACGGGTTGTAGTCCACGCGCATGTGCAGCGACTTCACGCCGAGCGTCTGATGCTTCTCCGGATCGAAGACGACGATGTCGGCGTCGCTCCCGACCGCGATCGTGCCTTTCCTCGGGAAGAGTCCGAACATCCTGGCTGGCGTCGTGGAACACAGCTCGACGAACCGATTCAGCGAGATCCGCCCTTTTCTGACGCCGCCGTTGTGGACGAGCGTGAGGCGCGTCTCGATGCCCGGCGCACCGTTGGGGATCTTGCTGAAATCATCCGCCCCCAGTTCCTTCTGGCCCGCCATGCAGAACGGACAATGGTCCGTCGAGATGACCTGCAGATCGTCTTTGGCGAGGCCCTTCCAGAGCACGTCCTGGTGCCATTTCTCGCGCAGCGGCGGCGACATCACGTACTTCGCGCCCTCGAACCCCGGCGCCTCGTAGTTGTCATACGAGAGGAACAGATACTGCGGACACGTCTCCGCGAACGCCGGCAGCCCCATGTCGCGCGCCTCCCGCACCTTCCGGAGCGCGTCGGCCGACGACAGATGGACGATGTAGATGGGGACGCCCGCCATTTCAGCCAGCGCGATCGCGCGCCCCGTGGCCTCGCCTTCGGCGCGCGGCGGCCGCGTCAGCGCGTGATACTTCGGCGCCTTCTCCCCCCTGCGGAGGGCTTCCTGCACCAGCAGATCGATCACGCCGCCGTTCTCGGCGTGCATGCAGACGAGGCCGCCGTTTTCCCCCGTGCGCCTGAGCGCGCGGAAGATCGTCGCGTCGTCCACCATGAACACTCCCGGGTACGCCATGAACAGCTTGAAGCTGGTGACGCCTTCGTCGCGGACCATCACGTCCATGTCCCCGAGGCCCGCGTCGGGCAGCTCAGTGAGGATCATGTGGAAGGAGTAGTCGATGACGGCCTTGCCCGACGCTTTCTCCATCCACGCGTCTAGCGCATGGCGCATCGTCTGGCCGCGATACTGGATTGCGAAGTCTACGAGCGAGGTCGTACCGCCGAACGCCGCCGCGATCGTGCCGGTCTCGAAATCATCGGTGGAGGTCGTGCCGCCAAACGGCATGTCGAGGTGGGTGTGCACGTCGATGCCGCCAGGGAGCACATATTTCCCGCGTGCGTCGATCGTGCGCTCCGCGCGGACGCGGGACGCCAGTTGCGCGCCGATGGCGGACACTCTGCCGCCCTCGCAATAGACGTCCGCAACGTAATCGTCCGACGCCGTAATCACCCGCCCGTTCTCAATCAGTAGAGTCATCGCGCAACTGGAACCGGCCCCTGCAACTGTTAACTGTTAACTGCTAACTGGCTACTGACCACTGGTAACTGGCTACAGTGCTGTTATAGACCCATACGTCTCCGGCCGACGGTCGCGATAGAACTGCCACGTGTCGCGCACTTGTTTGATCACGTCCAGATCGAGATCGGCGACGACCAGTTCATCCTTGTCACGGCTCGCTTCGGCCACGATGCGGCCGCGGGGATCGCAGAAGTAGCTCTGCCCGTAGAACTCGCCGATGTTCCAGGGCGCTTCGACCCCGACGCGATTGATCGCGCCGACGAAGTATCCGTTGGCGACCGCGTGCGCGGGCTGTTCGAGTTTCCACAAATACTCGGAGAGGCCCGCGACCGTCGCCGACGGGTTGAACACGATCTCCGCGCCGTTGAGGCCGAGAATGCGCGCGCCTTCGGGAAAGTGACGGTCGTAGCAGATGTACACACCTATGCGGCCCGCGGCGGTTTCAAAGACCGGATAACCCGTGTTGCCGGGCCGGAAGTAGTACTTCTCCCAGAATCCCGGAGCCACCTGCGGGATGTGATGCTTGCGATACTTGCCCAGGAACCGGCCGTCTGCGTCGATCACCGCGGCGGTGTTGTAGTAGACGCCCGTGTTCTCCTCTTCGTAGATCGGTACGATCATCACCATGCCGAGGTGCTTTGCCAGATCCTGGAACCGGCGGATGGTGGGACCGTCGGGCACGCGCTCCGTCAAGTCGTACCAGCGGGTCTTCTGTTCGGCACAGAAATAGGGCCCGTAGAAGAGTTCCTGCAGACAAAGCACCTGGACACCGCGCCGCCCCGCCTCTTCGATAAAGGGCATGTGCTTGTCGATCATCCGCGCCTTGACGTCGTCCATCGAGCCGTCCAGCGGGACGTCTGCCTTGATCTGAATCAACCCTCCCCGCACCACTCTGGCCATCGGTTCGCCTCCGAAGGCTGGAAGGTAGCACATTTCCTCCGCCGAACCCGCGACCTGCGGGCAAGGCGGATCGTCTAATGTCGACATGCGACGTTTCTGGACCGTTGCGGGGGCGGCGGCCGTGTTGGGGTTCGCTTCGCCTTCGGCGGCCCAGTCTCCGGCGTCCGCTCCTGAGATCCACCTCACGCGTGCCAGTTCGCCCATTCGGATTGATGGCGACTTGTCCGATGAAGCGTGGCAAACGGCCGCGAGGGTTGACAAGTGGTACGAAATCCAGCCGGGCGACAACACGGAGCCGCCAGTGCGAAGCGTCGGCCTGATCAGCTACGACGACCACTTCCTGTATGCGGCGTTCGAGTTCGATGATCCGGATCCAGCCGCCATCCGCGCCCCGTTGGGGGATCACGACGCGATCAACGGCAACAGCATGGATTTCGGCGGAATTTTCCTGGACACGCTCGACACCCGTCGCACGGCAATCGAATTTTTTGCGACTCCGAGCAACGTGCAATACGACGCCGTCATCGACGATGCGAGCGGGGAGAACCCATCGCCGGATTTCTACTGGGACTCGGCGGCGAAAATCACGCCACGGGGCTGGACGCTCGAGCTGCGCATCCCGTTCTCGTCGCTGCGGTATCGCAAAGGCGATCCCCAGAAATGGGGGATCACGCTCTTCCGCAACTATCCACGGCTCTTCCGGCGTCAGATCGCTTCGGTCGTAATGCCGCGAGGCAGTAATTGCACCATCTGCCATGAAAGCGACCTGACCGGCCTCGAACGCCTGCCCGGAGGTGGACACGTTGTCGCGGCCCCCTATATCAGCGCGTCGCGGACCGCGCACCCTCGCGACAACACGCTTGGCGCGCCGCTCGAGGATGATCCGGTGAAGGCGCGGGTTGGCGTGGACGTGAAGTACACGCCCACGCCGAACACCGCGTTCGACGCGACGATTCGCCCGGATTTCTCACAAATCGAATCCGATACGGCCCAGATCACGGCCAACGAACGGTTTGCGCTCTTCTATCCCGAGAAGCGACCCTTCTTTCTGGAAGGCGTCGATCTGTTCAACACCCCCATCCAGGCGGTGTACACGCGCACGATTACCGATCCGACGTGGGGAGCAAGGCTGACAGGAAAATCCGCCGGCGTGCGCTACACCGCGCTCGTCACCGAAGACGGAGGCGGTGGAACCGTGATTCTGCCGGGTGCGAACGGCTCCTCATCGGCCCCACAGGATTTCACGTCCGACGTGTTCGTCGGCCGGGCGAAGCGCGACATCGGGCGCTCGTTCGTCGGAGCGCTGGTGACGGACCGGGAAATGCGCGACGGCACCGCGCACAACCGCGTAGCCGGTCCTGACGCCGAATGGCGGCCATCCAGCGCGGATGTGATAGCAGCGCAGGCGCTGTTCAGCGACACGCGCACGCCGAATCGTCCGGAAGTCGCGCCGGAATGGTCAGACGGCCAGTTCAACGGCTACGGGGTGCAGACCTCGTGGACCCACAACACCAGGCACCTGGATTGGTTCGGCAGATACGAGGGTCTGTCGAACGGCTTCCGCGCGGATACGGGATTCGTTCCCCAGGTGGGTATCCACGATCTCGCGGGATCGGCAGGATGGACGATTCACCCGCACGCTCCGATCACTCGCGAGCGCACCTGGGTCCAGCTGGAATACCAGACGGATCGGTCCGGCAACGTCATTACGAAAGGCGTCATGCCGGGTCTTGGCATGGATACGCGCTGGAACGGGTTCATTCAGGTGCGCTACAACATGGACCACACGCGCGCCGGCGAACGCGTCATCGGCCGCAATCAGTTCGGGTACACCGTCCAGTTCAGCCCGTCGCGGCGCATCTCATCCCTCTCGATCAACTCGACGATGGGCCAGGACATCGATTTCGCGAACGCGCGGCCCGCAACGGGTTTGACCGTGACCGCACAGGCCACGCTGCAGCCGACCGGTCACCTGGCGATCACCGTCCTGGAGGACACCCGCTCGCTGCACGTGCATGTGGATACGAAGGTGCAACGGCTGTTCCTGCAGCGCATTGCCCGCATCAACGCGACCTACACGTTCACGTCACGCATGTTCGTCCGCGTGATCGGTCAATACATCTCGGCGACGCGCAATCCACTCCTGTATCTCACCACGGTGTCCCCCCGCGACGGCGCCTTCTCGGGGTCGACCTTGTTCGCGTACAAGCTGAATTGGCAGTCGGTGCTCTTCGCCGGCTACGGGGACGACCGCGAGTTGTCAGACGTGCACCGCCTCGAACCGCTCGATCGGCAGTTCTTCGTCAAGATTTCCCACGCATTCCAGCGCTAGGGACGACTGCGAGTCGGCCCGTTGCGGGTGCTGCCGCGGCAAGACTTCTGTCTTGGCCTGGCCAGCCGCCACGCCCTGACCGCTCCCCTCCGCGCCGACCGTGTGACCGAAACACCTCGCATCTTCTGTATGGGCAGCACTTGCGGCGCACACTCCGCACCAGCAGCGGACATGCAAAGTCGGCATCGCGGATGCGTTAGTGGGCGGTGCTCCGGCAATCACGAATTCAGGATCGATGACGACGGCGATCACACAAGGGAGAACATCAGTGAAGTTGCGAAACAGAATCATCGGCGCGTGCGCGCTGGTCATGCTCGCCAATGCCGGAACCGCGGCCGCCGGCGATGCCGTGCGAGCATCCGTCACGCCAAACACACCACCAACACCGCTTGTCATGCAGAACGGCACCGGGCTGACGCCGGGGACCTATGCCGTCGGCACAATCCAATTGTTCTATACGGTTCAGGCCTTTCAGTTCCCAACCGGCCCATTCGCCACGTTCGACCTCGGCATGGCGGTTGTGCCTGGCAAAACGAACCCGACGACGGCCTATCCGGCGCCACTGACGCTGCGGCAGACTGGGGCGGACCTGACGCTGTTGCCGGACACGTCGTCGTTTCTGGTTGGCAACGCAGCGTGGACGGGCAGCACCCGCGTCACCATCTCCATTCCTGAGGGTGTGTCGAACGATGACGGAACCGAACTGACGGGAAATCTGCAGCTCGAGACCGCCGGTGGGACCCACCTCGACACCGTCACCACCGTTCAGGTCCACATCAAGCTCGTGCATCCGACGTCGTGTCTCAAACTGTATGTCTTTGTGACCGACCAGGACTTCACCCAAGTCGTGACGAGCGCTACGGTGAATCTGACCCCGCGCGGAAAGCTGTCGGCCACCAATCCGGGCCAGCTCTCGGAAAACCTGCTCGTGGTGAACACGTGCGGCGCCGCGGAGTCGTTCGACGTCAGAGTCGCGATGGATCCGCGATTCAAGACCAACCCGTCAGGCAACCCGGGCAATGCGGTATTCACGTATTCGCAGGCCGGCGAGCAGGATCCGTCGTCGTTCAATCTGCTCGCGTTCGGAGCAGGCACGGGCCAAGGGCAGCTGCTGCAGCTCACGAACGTTACTGTCGGCGCAGGCGACATGTTCCTGATGACCGTGCACATGGGGATCGACAAGGATCAGGCGTGGACTGGCGGCACCTCGGGCACCTTCTCCTTCAGCGGCGCGATGTATGTGCCCGGCACGGCGTTCACAACGCTGGTGGGTGGAGTCGACGCGGCGAACCCTGCCACAACGACAGTCAGCTACACGGTCCAGTAGTCTCCCACCCGATACGACAACGCGCTGAGGCGGCGTCTCCCGTTCGCCTCAGCGCTCGGCGAAATTGAGAGTATCATCCGCGCAAGGACTCTCGTTTCCCGAGGACGCACATGACGGCCACGTTGTCGACCCGCTTCACCGGCATCCCGTTCGAGAACCCGTTCCTGCTCGCCTCCGCTCCGCCCACCGAGTCGGACTCGAACATCATGCGCGCCTTCGAGGCCGGCTGGGGCGGCGTCGTCGTCAAGACGATCGGTATGCATCCGGTCATCAACGTCAAGGGTCCGAAGACCAAGTTCCTCAGGACCTCGCACGACGAGGGCCGCATCTCGATGGACAAGCGCCCGGGCGCCACGCTGCACTCGTCGTGGAACTGGGAGCTGATCTCCGACAAGCCGCTCGATTGGTGGCTGCCGCGGCTGCGGCGCATCAAGGACGCGTTCCCGCACAAGGTCCTCGTCGCGTCGATCATGGCGGGCTCCGCGGACGAGCGTGAACTCGCCCACTGGCGCAATCTCGCGACGTCCTGTCAGGAGCAGGGCGTCGACGCCTTCGAGTTGAACCTGTCCTGCCCCCACATGGACCGCGTCGACATGGGGTCGAACATCGGCAAGAACGTCGAGCTGATCGAAACAGTCGTCCGCGCCGTGAAGGAGGTCGCGCGCCGGCCGGTCTGGGTCAAGCTGACGCCGACGACAACGAACATCGCCAAGGAAGCGGAGGCGGCCTTCCGCGCGGGTGCGGACGCGGTCACCTCGTCCAATACGTTCACATCGCTGCCGCCGATCGATCCCGCGACGCTCGAGTTCGAGTGCAACGTCGAGGGGAGGGTGTCATACGGCGGCCTTGGAGGGCCGGCGATCCTGCCGCTGTCGCTCGCGAAGGTCGCGCAGATGACCACCGCATTCCCGGACCGCAGCTTCTCCGGCATCGGCGGGATTTCGGATTTCACGCAGGCGCTTGCCTATTTCCTGCTTGGCTGCGGGACGGTGCAGGTATGCACCGCCGCGATGCTCGATCACGCGATCGGGCCGAACGTGATCAAGGCGCTGACCTCAGGAATGGAGCGCTTCCTCGAGGCCCACGCAACAGACGGGTGGACCAGCCTCGAGGACTTTCGAGGCCGGCGGCGCGACCGCATCGTCGCGCACAGCGAGATCAAGCGGCCGGACGAAAAGGAGTATTTCGGGGGCAAGGACGCGCCCGAAGGGTACGCGCCCTCCGCCATCGTCTAACGTCAACTCAGGTCCCCTCCTCGTTCATCGGGTGAACGCGATTGGCGCACTCCTCCCGATGCCGCCGGTGCCGACAGCGGAGACCGTCAACTGATAACTGCCGGTCGGCAACGCACTGAAGAAGTCCGGGACCGTCACCGTGATGTCGCCGTTGGCGTCGGGAGTCGGCTTCCCCACATCGATGCTGGCGACCGGCGTGGCGGTTGTCGTATCCGCGTTCGCGGCAAACACATCCAGCCGATAACTGGTCACCAGCGTCGCATTGTCGGCCGATGCCTGAAAGGCCACGGCGGTCGGGGCCTGCGATGGCGACGGCGTCGACGCAATCCTGACCGACAGACTGTCGATCTTGCTGATCGTGTACGTCGCCACGTCGTGGCTCGTCACCGCTAAGCCGACGTAAACCTGGCTCGCCATGGGAATCGTGTCGGTGCCGATGATTTGCCATGACTGCCCGTCTGTCGAGACGTAGGCCGTGAAGAGATCGCCGACGCGAGTCAGCCGCACCCATCCGGGAGGCGGCGATGCCGGTCCAGCAGTGTTCTCGCTCAACCCGTTGGTCGTCATGCGCCGCTGAAACGCGTAGCCCCGCCCCGCGGACGCGAGCGCCATCGCGTGTCGCGACCCTGCATCGAGCGATTCGCGGATCATCACCCCGGCCTTCGACCATCGATCCGCGTATCCAATCGAGACGACGCGCGCCGAGACGTCGAGGTCGCCCGCTGCCCGCGCGAATACGAACTGAAATTGATCGGCCGTATCCCAGATATCGCGGCCTGATGCGGTGATGGTGTACGTGCCAGAGTTGTAGCTCGTGGTGCCGGCGAGCGGAGGCGCCCCGATGTCGCGCGCGGTCAGTCCCGCGGGCAGGACGCTGACGTTCGAAACGAGCGCCGTTGTCGCGCTGAATTCGTTATGCGAGCTGACGGCGATTCCGACGTACGCCGTCGCGGGCAACGCCACCGTCGCGCTGCCGACCGACGTCCATGTGTTGCCGTCGCTGGAGGTATACGCGGTGACGTTGGAACCCGCCCGCACGAGCCGCACCCATTGCGGCGGTGCCACCGCCGGCCCTGCCGAGTTCTCGGAGACGCCGCCGGCGGCGGCGCGACGTTGAAACGCGAGCCCCTTCGCTGCGGACGCCAACATGTACGCGTGAGGCGACGATGGATCCAGCGATGCGCGAATCATCACGCCCGCCTTCGACCAGGCGCTCGCGGGGCTCACGCTCCTGATGCGGGCGCGGACGTCTACGTCGCCCGTTACGCGTTGGTAGACGAAATGGAATTGGTCGGACGTGCCCCAGATGTCCGCGCCGCCGGCGGTGATAGTGAAACTCGTCGCCGTCCCGGCCGACTGACCTGGAATGACGGGCGCACCGATGTCCTGCGCGAGCCATGGAGCTGGAACGGTGGTCTGTGCCGACGCAGCGCCGGCGTATGAAAGAAGGATCGCAAGCGCGGCGCACACAACCACACGCGTGCTGCCGCACGGAAAACAGTGCCGCAATACGAGACTCCCTCAGTGTTCGCAGATGTTGCGACACGCGGGAGCAAGAGTGCTGCCCAGCTTCGAAGCCGGACGGCGACGAAGCAGGAAATTCAGGTGAGTAAACACAGGGCGATCTCTGCTGAGCTCGCGGCCCGAGCCCAGCAGGAAATCGTGTAACGGTGTAATTCTGTTTACACGGAGAACCCGGGAACCCGTGAACCCGGGAACCCAAGAACCCGAGAACCTGAGAACCGGCTCTCAGACCTTGATCACGTCGACCAGTTCCTTCACTGCGTTCGCCGACTTCTTCAGCGCCGCATCTTCCTCAGCCGTCAGCCTGATCTCGATGATCTGCTCGACGCCGGCCGCGCCAAGCTTCACCGGAACACCCACGAACAGATCGCGGATGCCGTACTCGCCCTGAAGGAACACGGAGCAGGGCACGATTTTCTTCTTGTCCTTCAAAATGATCTCGACCATTTCCGCGGCAGCCGACCCTGGCGCGTACCACGCGCTGGTGCCGACCAGCTTCGTGATCTCCGCGCCGCCGCTTGCCGTCCGCTGCGAAATCGCGTCGATCTTCTCCTTCGTCATCCCGGGATAGTCCGGCAGCGGGATGCCCGCGATCGTCGAGTACCGCGCCAGCGGCACCATCGTGTCGCCGTGGCCGCCCAGCACGAAGGCGTGAATGTTTTCGACGGAGACGCCCGTCTCCATAGCGATGAACGTGCGCATGCGCGCGGAATCGAGGACCCCGGCCATCCCGATGACGCGCTCGCGCGGAAACTTGCTGAGCCTGTAGACCGCCTGGCACATGGCGTCGAGCGGATTCGCCACCGGGACGATGATGCAGTTGGGTGAATACTTGACGATCTGCTCGGTAACCGCCTGCATGATGTTGTAGTTCACCTGCAGCAGGTCGTCGCGGCTCATGCCGGGCTTGCGCGGCACACCCGAGGTGATGACGACCACGTCGGAGTTCGCCGTTTCCTTCCATCCGGCGTCATCCGAGCCGGCGCCGATGATGCGGCTGTCGGACCCTTCGATCGGACACGCTTCGTAGATGTCCAGGGCGATGCCCTTCGCCTTCTGCTCGGCGATATCGATGATGACGACGTCGGCCAGTTCCTTGTCGGCGACGGCGCGCGCAACCGTGGCCCCCACGTTGCCCGCACCGCCGACTACCGTGACTTTACGATTCATGAATGCAGCCTCTTGCGCGTTACATGTTCCCGATAATGGCGTCGCCGAACTGCGATGTCTTGAGTTCGGTCGCCCCTTCCATCTGCCTGGCGAGGTCGTAGGTGACCTTCTTCTGACGGATGGTCTTTTCGAGGGCCGCCTCGATCAGGTTCGCCGCCTCTCCCCAACCGAGATAGCGGAACATCATGACGCCTGAGAGCACGACCGAGCTCGGGTTGATGACGTCCTTGCCCGCGTATTTCGGCGCCGTGCCGTGCGTCGCCTCGAAAAAGCCGATGTCGTCGCCGATGTTCGCTCCAGGCGCCATGCCGAGCCCGCCGACCTGCGCGGCGCAGGCGTCGGACAGGTAGTCGCCGTTCAGGTTTGGCGTCGCGAACACGTCGTACTCCGCCGTCCGCGTGAGCACCTGCTGGAAGACGCTGTCGGCGATGCGATCGTTGATGAGGACCTTGCCTTCGCGCGATGCGCCGTTCGACACCTCATCTTCGGTGACAACCTTGTCGCGGAACTCCGCCTTCGCGACCTCGTATCCCCAGTCCCGGAACGCGCCTTCCGTGAACTTCATGATGTTGCCCTTGTGCACGATGGTGACGGTCTTCCGGCGGTTCTCGATGGCATACTGAATCGCCATGCGCACCAGGCGCTTCGTGCCGGTCTCCGAGATCGGTTTGATGCCGATCCCCGAATCCGGGCGAATCCGCTTCCCCATCTCGGACGCGAGGAACTCGATGATCCGTTCGGCCTGCGGCGTCCCTTTTGCCCACTCGATGCCGGCGTACACGTCTTCCGTGTTCTCGCGGAAGATGACGACGTTCATCAGGTCGGGACGCTTGACCGGTGCCGGCGTGCCTTCGAAGTACCGCACGGGCCGCACGCACGCGTAGAGATCCAGCACCTGCCGCAGCGTGACGTTCAGCGAACGGATGCCGCCGCCGACGGGCGTCGTCAACGGGCCTTTAATGGCGACCTTGTACGTGCGCACCGCCTCGAGGGTGTCGTTCGGCAGCCACTCCCCGTACTGATCCTTTGCCTTCTCGCCTGCCGGCACCTCGAACCAGGCGATGTGCCGTTTGCCGCCGTACGCTTTCTCCACCGCGGCGTCGAATACCCGGACGCTCGCGCGCCAGATGTCGGGGCCCGTCCCGTCACCTTCTATATAAGGAAGGATGGGATCGTCGGGCACGATGAGCCGGCCGCCCTTACGCGTGATCGCGGTGCCGGCCGACGGCGTCTTCAAGATCGTAAAATTTGGCATTAGGTCACGTCCCCATCCAGCCGTTCCAGGATCTTCACAGAAACTGTGGAAAACCGTGTGGAAAACCCTTGTGATCCGTGCGGTTGGGCCGCATCAAATCAGATCTTTCGAGCGGTTTGCACAATCGTGGTGCGTGCTCACGCGTCGAACGGGTCATTATACATAGCGCCATGCACATCGTAATTGCCGACGCGCTTCCCGACAGCGCCGCCGCGCCGTTCCGCGATCGCGGATGGAGCGTCGACGCGCAAAGCGGCCGCACCGCGGACGCTCTGGCACGAGATCTTCGCGACGCAGACGCGCTGATCGTCCGCAGCGCCACGCAGGTCACCGCGTCGCTGCTCGATGCGGCGCCCAGACTCCGGGTCGTCGCACGCGCCGGTACCGGCGTCGACAATGTCGACCTCGATGCGGCCAGTCAGCGCGGCATTCTCGTGCTCAACGCCGCTGGCGCCAACAGCATCAGCGTCGCGGAGCTCGCGCTGGGATTGATGATCGCGCTCGCGCGCGGCATACCCGCCGCCGACGCGTCGATGAAAAACGGCGTGTGGGACAAGAAACGCTTCACGGGTATCGAGTTGCGCGGCAAACTCCTGGGCGTCGTGGGCTTCGGCCGCATCGGACGCGAGGTCGCGGCTCGAGCGCGGGCGTTCGGCATGGATGTGATCGCGCACGATCCGTTCATCGGATCGCGTGCGGCCGACGTCGCCGCGGTTCCGCTCGTCTCACTCGACGAGCTGCTCCAGCGATCCGATTTCATCTCGCTCCACGTGCCGTCGCTTCCAGAGACCCGGCATCTCATCGATGCAGCACGGCTGTCGAAATGCCATCGCGGCGTCCGCATCGTCAACACGGCCCGCGGCGAGCTCGTGGACGAAGGCGCGCTGGCCGATGCGATCGAACAGGGCATCGTCGCAGGCGCCGCGCTGGACGTGTTCCAACAGGAACCGCCGACGGACCGGCGGCTCGCCTGCCTTCCGCAAGTCGTGGCCACTCCGCATATCGCCGCGTCGACCCGCGAAGCGCAGGAACTGGTCGGTGTGGAGGTGGCCGTTGCCGTCCGTGATTACCTGGCGGACGGCATCGTTCGCAACGCTGTCAATTTTCCGGCGATCCCTGTCGAAGAGATGTCAACGGTGCGGCCGTTTCTGCTCGCGGCCGAAAAGCTGGGACGCTTCGTCGCGCAACTGGCGCCGGAGCATCCGCAGGCCATCGGCATCCGCTATTACGGGGAGATCGTCACGCGTCACGAAGCGCTCGTCGGCAGCAGCGTGCTTGCGGGCGCCCTCTCGCCGTTCGTCGACGGCACCGTGACGCAGGTGAATGCCCGAAAGCGTGCCGCGGATCGCGGCATCGATATCATCGAATCGCGTAGCACGCGGTCCAGAGATTTCGTCAACGTGGTCTCCGTGAAGCTGCACGGTGCGAGCGGTGAGCGCTGGGCTGAAGCGACGGTTTTACAGCCGAACCGCGCGCGGCTCTGCTCGATCGAAGGCATCGAGATCGAGATGCCGCTGGCCGGCACACTGATTGTGATCCGCAATGACGACAGACCCGGCGTGATCGGCAGCGTCGGGACGATCCTCGGCCGCCATGGGATCAACATCGGCAGCTTTGCCCTGGGGCGTTCGAACGACTCCGCGATTGGCGTGCTCGCGGTGGATCCCGCATCGGGGCTCGACGCGGCTGTTCAGGAATTGAAGGCGGTGGAAAGCATCCGGGACGTGCGGGTCGTCTCTTTGTAGACCCGTGGCGGGCCAGCCGATCCGCGTGTTACCGCAACGCGAGCCGACGCAAGCCGCCGGTTGAGAGATCTTTCAGCTCTATCGCGTCGACGCCGACAGCCGTGACGGTATAGCGTGCCGCAATCGTCTGCCCGACCGTCACCATATAGATCTCGTCGCCGCTGCCGCCGAGAATGGCGGTGCGCTGAGCACCGGACGCTGACGGCTGTTCCGCGATCCCCATCAGGATCAAGGGGAGCGGCGGCGGAGCGACAGGTGCCACATCAACCGAGGCGGCCGCGATGCGGCGCGACGGTGCCGACGGAACCGCGGGCGCAGAGGCGAAGCTGAATGGATTGCGCGGCGTCACGGACGGCGAAGGCGCATGGGCGAGGCGCTCGCGAAGCATGGTCCCTTCGTTCTGCAGAAGCGCCCAATCCGGTTCGTCAGCCCTCGGGTGCTCGCTCGGGGCCGGCGCCGGCGGGTCGGGACGTCTGGTGGTGTTCGCGGCCGCGAGCCACGCGACGAGCAGTGCTCCGCCGCCGATGTAGACGGCCCCGCGACGTGACTGATTCGACAACACGTGCTGCTCCGGACCCACGGATGGTAGCACGCAGGGCTGTGCAGTTGTGGTAAGATTTGCCGTGCCCCCTGTTTCCAACACCGGGCCTTCCACTTTTCAGGATCCAATCTCCGCAGTCGCCATCATCCCCGCGAGATTCGACTCGACCCGTCTCCCCGGCAAGCCGCTGGCCGAGATCGCGGGACGGCCGATGATCGAACACGTGTACCGCCGTGCGGCCGCGGCGCGCTGCATCACGCGCGTGATCGTCGCCACCGACGACGACCGCGTCGCAGCAGCGGTCATCGGCTTCGGGGGCGAAGTCGCGATGACGGCTTCGACGCATCAGAGCGGCACGGACCGTCTCGCGGAAGTGGCGCGCGCGCTCGACGCCGGCGTGATCGTCAACGTTCAAGGGGATGAACCGCTGCTCGAGCCCGCGATGATCGACGACGCCGTCGCGCCGCTCGCGTCGGACCGCAGCATCGAGATGGCCACGCTCTGCCGCCGCATCGATGATCGAAGCGACCTGGACAACCCCCACGTCGTGAAAGTCGTCGTCGACCGTGACGGCTTCGCGATGTATTTCTCGCGCGCGCCCATCCCCTTCGTGCGCAACGCGGACAGCGGTGCGGACGCCTGGCGGCACGTCGGGCTGTATGTCTATCGGCGCGACTGTCTGTTGCGGCTCGCATCCTTGACCCCGACCTCGCTCGAGCGCGCCGAAGCGCTCGAACAGTTGCGCGCGCTCGAGCACGGCATCCGCATTCGTGTGGTCGAAACGCAGTACGACAGCATCGGCGTCGATACACCCGCCGATCTCGAAAGAGTCCGCCAGCTCGCAGCTCCCCCGGCACGCGTGTAGGACCAGAACCGATGCCCACATCAACGAATCGTCCCGTAAAGTTCATTTTCGTGACCGGCGGCGTCGTCTCGTCGCTCGGCAAAGGGCTTGCCGCCGCATCCATCGGCGCGCTGCTCGAAGGCCACGGCTACAAGGTCGCGCTCCAGAAGTTCGATCCGTACATCAATGTCGATCCGGGGACGATGAGCCCGTATCAGCACGGCGAAGTCTTCGTCACCGACGACGGCGCCGAGACCGACCTGGATCTGGGCCATTACGAGCGATTCACCAATCAGGTCACCACGCGCAACAACAACTGGACGACCGGCAAGATTTATCTCTCCGTCATCCAGAAGGAACGACGCGGTGAGTACCTGGGACGTACCGTGCAGGTGATCCCGCACATCACGAACGAAATCAAGGACAGCGTTCGCGCCGTGGCCCAGGGGGTCGACATCGTGCTCGTCGAGATCGGGGGCACGGTCGGCGACATCGAGAGCCAGCCGTTCCTCGAGGCGATTCGTCAGCTCCGGCAGGACGTGGGCCGCGACAACACGCTCTATGTCCACCTCACCCTGGTGCCGTTCATCGGCGCGGCCGGTGAACTGAAAACGAAACCGACGCAGCACAGCGTGCGCGATCTTCGCGCAATCGGCATCCAGCCGGACATCCTCCTGTGCCGCACGGACCGCTTCCTCGATCAGGATCTCAAGCGGAAGATCGGGCTCTTCTGCGACGTGGACGAAGGCGCGGTGATCACGGCAAAAGACGTCTCGAGCATCTACGAAGTCCCGCTCGTCCTCGAAGCCGAAGGCCTCGACCGCATCATCCTCGAGCGTCTGCACCTGCCGCAGACCGCCGCGCGCATGGACGCGTGGCGCGATCTCGTCGACCGCATCAAGAATCCCGTCGACGAGGTCACGATTCACGTCGTCGGAAAGTATGTCGGCTACGAGGATTCGTACAAGAGCCTGAACGAGGCGCTCTATCACGGCGGATTCAAGCACCGGCTGAAGGTCAACATCCGCTGGGTCGAAGCGGAGGCGCTCGAGCAGCCCGGCGGCGATCAACTGCTCGACGGTGCGGACGGCATTCTCGTGCCCGGCGGCTTCGGGGACCGCGGGACCCGCGGCATGATGCGCGCCGCGCAACTCGCGCGAGAGCGCAAGATCCCCTACTTCGGGATCTGCTACGGGTTCCAATGGGCCGCCGTCGAGTACGCGCGTCAGGTCTGCGGGCTGGCGCACGCCGATTCAACGGAGTGCGCGCCGGAGGCGCCTGACAAAATCATCTACAAGCTGCGCGATCTTCTGGGCGTCGACGACCTCGGCGGAACCATGCGGCTCGGTTCGTACGCCTGTCAGCTCCGCCCCGGTTCAAAGTCGCACGCCCTGTACGGCAGCGACGTCATCCACGAGCGCCACCGCCATCGCTATGAATTCAATTGCCTGTACGAGCAGACGCTGACGGAAAACGGGCTCGAAATCGTCGGGCGTTCGCTCGACGGCAAGTTCGTCGAGATCATCGAGCTGCCGGCGCACCCGTGGTACGTCGCGGTACAGTTCCATCCCGAGTTCAAGTCGAAGCCGCTCAAGCCGCATCCGCTGTTTGCGGGGTTCGTCCACGCCGCGCATGCGCACAAGCTGGCGGCCGGGCGCCATCAGGCGGCCTCCGTGGTAGGGTAAGTGCCCGTGACCCCCGTCCAGGTTGGCGGAACGAGCATCGGCGGCGGGCCACTGGTGCTCATCGCCGGTCCCTGCGTCATCGAGAGCGAGTCGCACGCCGTCGACACGGCGATTGCCGTGCGCGACAGCGCCCGCGCGGCCGGCGTGCCCGCGATCTTCAAGGTGTCCTTCGACAAGGCGAATCGGACCTCCGTCACGTCATACCGCGGTCCCGGTCTTGCCGAAGGTCTCCGAATCCTCGCCCGCGTGCGCGAGCGCGCCGGCATCCCGATCCTCACCGACATTCACGAGCCATCGCAGGCGGCGCGGGTCGCCGAGGTCGTCGACGTGCTCCAGATTCCCGCGTTCCTCTCGCGCCAGACGGACCTGCTCCTCGCAGCCGCGGGCACCGGGCGGGCCATCAACATCAAGAAGGGACAGTTCCTTGCGCCGCTCGACATGCGCCACGCGATCGCGAAGGTCGCATCCACGGGCAATTCGCGAATCATCGTCACGGAACGCGGCGTGAGCTTCGGCTACAACAACCTCGTCGTCGACATGCGGGCGTTCCCGATCCTCCGCTCGCTCGGCTATCCCGTCGTCTACGACGTCACCCACAGCCTGCAACTGCCGGGCGGGGGCGACGGCGTTACCGCGGGGCAGGCCGAGTTCATCGAGCCGATGGCCTCGGCAGGCGTCGCCGCCGGCGTCGACGGCGTTTTCATGGAAGTGCACGAAGAGCCGTCGCGCGCGCGAAGCGACGCGCAGAATGCGCTTCGCCTTGATCTGCTGCCCGCGCTGTTGACCCGACTCGTGCGCATCCACCAGATCGTGCGTGAGCCGCAGCCGGACACGGCTGGATCCATTCGATGACCCAGGACACGACGACCTCGCTGGAACTCGCGCGAAAGGTGCTGCGCATCGAGGCCGCGGCCATTCTCGGCCTCGTCGAGCGCCTGAACGGCGCGTTCGAACACGCGGTGCAGCTCCTCTACGACTGCCGCGGCCGTGTGGTCGTCACCGGCATGGGCAAGTCGGGGATCATCTGCCGCAAAATCGCGGCAACCCTCTCGAGTACGGGTACGCCTGCGTTCTTCCTGCACCCGGCGGAGGCCATCCACGGCGACCTTGGCGCGATCCGCGAAGAGGATGTCGTGATCGCGCTCTCGCACAGCGGCGAGACGGAAGAACTGCTGCGCCTCCTGGAAGCCATCCGCCGCATCGGCGCCCGGCTCATCGCGCTCACCGGGGATCCCGCGTCGACGATCGCGCGGGCCGCTGACGTCACGCTCGACTGCGGCATCTCGCACGAGGCGTGTCCGATGAACCTCGTGCCCACCGCCAGTACCACCGCCGCGCTGGCGCTCGGCGACGCGCTCGCGATGACGCTGCTCGTGCGCAAAGGCTTCCGCGAAGATCAGTTCGCGTCGCTGCATCCGGGCGGCAAGCTCGGCAAGCGGCTGATGCGCGTTGAACACGTCATGCATGGCGGCGATGCGGCACCGCGCGTCCCGATTGGCGCCGGCATGCCCGAAATCATTCACGAGATGTCGAGCAAGCGCCTCGGCATGACGTGCGTCGTCGACGAACGGGGCCGGCTCGCGGGCGTGTTCACCGACGGCGACCTCCGCCGTCTGTTCATGGATCGCGCCGCCGATCCCGTGGACAACGCGGACGAGAAAACCTTGACACGCGACGTCCTCGCGCTCACGGCGGGCGAGGTGATGACGAGGAACCCGCTCACGGTTCCACGCGACGCGCTCGCCGTCGAAGCGCTCCGCGTGATGGAGACGCGCAAGATCACGTCCGTGGTCGTCATCGACGCGCAACGCATCGTCG
>DATJFQ010000094.1:0-16176 GCA_035495555.1 Vicinamibacterales bacterium | reverse complement strand
TCACCCCAGTTGTCCGTCAATGGGTTGTACAGCGCCAGCCCGGAACCCTGCACGCCCGGGATTCGGTTCAAGCGCTCCTCGAGCGCGCGGTACACGGACGCCAGTTTCTCAGGTGAATACGTGGCGGGCGGACGATTCAGGCCGACGACGATGCGATCCGTGACCTGATAGCCGAAGTCCTGGTGTTCGAGCTTGTTCAGACTTCGCCCGAGCATCGTCGCGCCGGCGACAAGGACGACGGAGAGCGTGGCCTGGACGACGAGGAGCGCTCGACGGGTGAACGAGGAATCATCGCGGGAAGTGCGGCCCGCACCTCGAAGCGCCTCCACCGGATTCGTGCGTGTGGCAAACCATGCCGGCGCCGCGCCGAAGGCGATGCCCGTGATCAGCGCGAGCGCGAACGCGAACCCGAGCACGAGCCACGACGGACTCGTGCTGACGGGCAGGAACGTCGCGTTGCGGAAGGCGAGCGCCAGCAGCAGTCTTGCCGCCGCCGCCGCGACGACCAGCCCGGCGACGCCGCCCGCGACCGCCAGGACGACGCTTTCGACGAGCGCCTGCGCGACGATTTGCGATCGCGACGCGCCGACGGCAAGCCGGACGGCCGTTTGCGTGCGCCCGGACGCGGCCCGCGCGAGCAGCAGGTTCGCCACGTTGGCGCAGGCAATGAGCAGCACGAGGCCGCAGACGACCAGCAGCATGCGAAGGCTGTCGCCATACTGCTCCTTCATCTCGGCAACGCCAGCGCCGGCCGGCGTGATGTTGATGACCTGCTGCGGAAGCATGCGCGTGATTTCCGGCATCCAGTTCGCCGGGTAGCCCGAATCGTTCACAATCCAGTTGCGGAGCACGCCGGTCAGGCGCGGTCCCATTCCCGCCGTCGTCGCGCCGGGGCGCAGACGTCCGATCACCCGCAGCCATGCGGAGACCGGCTGCCGAAGCAGGGTGCTCGCTCCGGCGATGAGCGGTTCCTGATGGAGGGGGATCCACAACTCCGGCGGATTGGCGCGCAGGGTCTCGCCGTAGAACCCCGGCGGCGTCACGCCAATGATGGTGAAGGGATGGCCTTCGATGACAAACGTGGAGCCCACGACCGCGGCGTCGGCGCCGTACGTGGATTGCCACGCGTTGTAGCTGAGGACAGCGACCGGCGGCGACGTATCCTTGTCGTCGTCCGCTGACAGGACTCGCCCCCCAAGCGCCTTGACGCCCAGGGTGTCGAAATAGTTGCCGGTGACATATTCGGTTCGCATCGGCCGCGCCGCGTCGTCGACGCCCTGCCGCCGCACGCTCAACCGGTTGCCGCCTGCCTGAAATGCGGTGACCTGCTCGAATTCCGGCGTCTGGCTGGCGAGCAATTGGACGAGGGGCCAGGAGAACATGCCCCAGCGCTCCTGCGTGCCGCCCTGCACGCAGCAGTTGTCGCCTTCGCCGATGCGGTACAGCGTCGAAGGATCCACCACCGGCAGCGACCGCAGCATGACGGCATCGATCAGCGTGAAGATCGCGGTGGTCCCCCCGATCCCGAGCGCGAGCGTCAGCACCGCGGTGACGGTGAACACCGGGGTGAGCCGAAGCCGACGTGCGGCATAGCGAATACTGTCGAGCAGGTTGGACAAAGGAGTGCTCCTCCGGTGGTTAGACGGAAGGAACAGCGGACGCGTTTAGTGGGAGAGCGTGACCCCGTTACCCTGCGCTAGAATCGCCAATCATCAGGAGAGTGGCCGTGAACAGCTCGAGACACCGCCTCACAGGCGCGTTCGTGGTTCTTGCGTCCGCGCTGCTGAGCGCGCAGGCGCTGCAGTATCCGGCGACGAAGAAGGTCAATCAAGTCGACGACTACCACGGCGTGAAAGTCGCCGACCCGTATCGGTGGCTCGAAGACGACAACTCGCCTGAAACCGCGGCCTGGGTCAAGGCGGAGAACGCCGTCACTTTCCCGTACCTGGACGCGATCCCTTTTCGGAAGCAGTTGCAGGATCGCGTCAAGCAACTGAACAAGTTCGAGCGATACAGCTCGCCGTCACACCGCGGGCCGTACTACTTCTTCTACAAGAACGACGGGCTGCAAAACCAGAACGTTCTCTACATCCAGAAAGGCCTCGACGGCGCGCCGGAGGTCCTGATCGATCCCAACGCGTGGTCGACCGACGGCACCTCGCGGCTGACGACGTTCGCGCCGTCGAAAGACGCCAAGTACGCCGTCTACGGCGTGTCGAAGGCCGGCTCCGACTGGCAGCAGTACAAAGTAATGGAGCTCGCGACGAAGAAGACGCTGGCCGATCTCGTCGATTGGGTGAAGGTTTCAGGCGTCGCGTGGTCGGGAGACGGCTTCTACTACAGCCGCTATCCGGAGCCGGGCAAGGGTGCCGTCAAAGCGGGGATCAATCAGGACCACCGCGTGTACTTTCACAAGGTGGGCACGCCGCAGTCGGCCGATCGCCAGATCTATCAGGACGCCGCCAACCCGCAACGCTTTCACACGGTCGAGACGACTGACGATGAACGCTTCGCCATGCTGACCGTGTCCGATCGCGGAAAGGGGAAGGACGGCAACGCGCTGTTCGTCCGCGACCTCTCCCGCGGCGAGCGCGAATTCAACCCGATCGTCCAGACCATTGGCAACGACTCGTTCGGGGTCGTCGACAACCTCGGCGACAAGCTGCTCGTCACGACGAACAGGAACGCGCCCAACCGCCGGGTGATGCTCGTCGATCCCAAACGGCCGGACGAGGCGAACTGGAAGACGATCCTGCCCGAACGAGAGGAGCCGCTGCAGAGCGCCACGACGGCCGGCCACCGCATCTTCGCGACGTATCTGAAGGACGTGGCGACCAACGCGTACGTGTATCGGGAGGACGGCTCGCTCGAGCGGCAGATTCCGCTGCCCGGTCCCGGCGTGGCCGGCGGCTTCAACGGCCAGCCGGAGGACACGTTTGTGTTCTACACGTTCACGTCACAGGTCTCGCCGCCGACAATCTACCGCTACGACATCGCGAGCGGGACGAGCACCGTGTTCCGGAAGCCGAGCGTGCCCGGCTACGACGAATCGCAGTACGAGACGGAGCGCGTCTTCTATCCGAGCAAGGACGGCACGAAGATCCCGATGTTCATCGTCCACAAGAAGGGGATCGCGCTCGACGGACGCAATCCGACGCTGCTCTACGGCTACGGCGGTTTCAACATCGTCGAATCGCCGACGTTCAGCGCGGCGCGCCTCGCACTGCTCGAGCAGGGCTTCGTCTACGCGTCGGCGAACCTCCGCGGCGGCGGGGAATACGGGGAAGCCTGGCACAAGGCGGGGATGAAGCTGAAGAAGCAGAACGTCTTCGACGACTTCATCGCGGCCGCCCAGTGGCTCATCGCCAACAAGTACACGTCGAGCGAACGGCTCGCGGTTCAGGGCGGGTCGAACGGCGGCCTGCTGATCGGCGCCGTGATCAATCAACGGCCGGACCTGTTCCGCGTGGCGATTCCGCAGGTCGGCGTGATGGACATGCTGCGGTTCCAGCAGTTCACGATCGGCTGGAACTGGATTGCCGACTATGGATCCAGCGACAATCCCGAAGAGTTCAAGGCGCTGTACGCCTACTCGCCGCTGCACAACATCAAGGCGGGGGTGAAGTATCCGGCGACGCTGATTACGACCGCCGACCACGACGACCGTGTCGTGCCCGCGCACTCGTTCAAGTACGCGGCGACACTGCAGGCGAAGGCGAGCCCCGAGCACCCGGTGCTCATCCGCATCGAAACGAACTCCGGCCACGGGGCGAGCAATCTCACGAAAGCGCTCGAGACCACGGGCGACATCGATGCGTTCATCATGTTCAACATGGGGCTCGGGTATACGGCGCGCACTTAACTACACAACCACACCGCTTCCAACCACGCAAAGAGCCGCGAAGCGCGGTTGAAGCCAACCCGGTGCGCGCCAACACCGTCCAAGGTGTCGTGACGCCCCTCATCCAGGCCTTCCGTTCGGTCGGACGGCGGCCCGCCTTCTCGCTCACGACCGTTTTCACGCTGGCGTTCGGGACCGCTATCACTGCGGCGGCCTTCGCGATCGTCGACGCGGTCCTCTTGAAACCTCTCCCGTATCCGGACGCCGATCGGCTCGTCAGCGTGATGGAGGCCAGCCCGGCCGCGCGCCAGCGCGTCAGCCTGGTGGCCCCGGCCCGGCTGGTGGACTGGAACCGCGAATCGAAAGCGTTCGCGGTGATCTCCGGATCCTATTCGGAGAACGTAACCGATACGAGCGGCTCGGAACCCGAACGGCTGGAAGGGCGTCGGGTCGCACCGCGGTATTTCGAGGTCTATGCGGAAGACCCGATGCTCGGCCGCACGTTCACCCCGGACGAAGAGCGTGAAGACGGACCTCCTGCCGCGGTCATCAGTGCAGGATTCTGGACGCGGCGGTTCGGCCGATCGCCGTCCGCCATCGGACATCGCCTCCAGATCGCGGGTGTCGGGTTCACGATTGTCGGCGTGATGCCGGCGGCGTTTGCGGCGCCATCGATCGACGTCTGGATCCCTGCGCGGCTCTCCGCGGCGATCGTCCGGACGCGGCAGGCGCGATTCCTCAGCGGCGTCGGCCGGCTGCGCGCCGGCTTCACCCCCGAGCAGGGGAAAGCGGATCTCGACGCGATCCAGGCGACCCTCGCGAACGCGTACCCGGCAACTGACGCGGGCTGGACCGTCGACGTGAAGTCGCTGAAGGAGGTGCGCGTCGGCGACGAGCGGCGTCCCCTCGGGCTCGTGTTTGCGGCGGTCGCGCTGCTGTTCGTGGTCGCGCTGACGAACGCGGCGGGCCTGATGCTGGTGCAGTTGCGGCGTCGCGCGGGAGAGCTCGCGCTCCGGAGCGCAATCGGCGCGTCGAGACGCCAGGTCGTCGCCGCAATTCTGCGCGAGGTGGCGGTGTTGTCGATGGCTGGTGCGCTCATCGGCATTGCTGCTGCGGTGGCGCTCGTCCGGGTTGCGGCGGCGGCGTTCACGACGATTCCGCGTATCAGCGAGGCGGGGGTCGATCTGCGCGTCGCGGCATTCATCGCGCTGCTCACGGTACTGACCGCGATGATCTGCGGTGTGCTTCCGGCGTGGACGGCGACCCGCGGGCGCACGGCCGCGCTCATCGGAACCGCGCGCATCGCTGGCGGTTCGCATCGACTGCAGCGCGCGCTCGTCGGCGCGCAGGTCGCGTTGGGCGTCCTGCTCGCAGGCAGTGCCGGTGTTCTCGTGCGATCTTACGCCGCGCTCAGTCGAGCCGACACCGGGTTCGTGTCATCCAACGTGCTGACGTTCCACGTCGCAGCGCGGTGGGACGAAGACCGCGCCCGCGTGGGGCAGTTCCAGCACGCGCTCCTCTCCGAGCTCGGGCGCCTTCCGCAGGTTCGTGCTGCCGGATACGCCAACTTCCTGCCGTCGACCGGCGCGACGCTTCGCTACCAGGTCACCGTCGGAGGTTTGCGGGGCACCAACGCGGATGGCACGGTGAATACCGGTGAGCGCACGGTGTCATCCGGGTACCTGCAAGCTTTGCAGGTGCCGCTCCTGTCAGGCGTGTGGTGCCGCGACTCCGAGGTTGGCGGTCCACAAGCTCACGACGTCATGATCAACCGTCGTTTTGCCGACACCTACGGCGGCGGAGCCAACCTGGTCAGCCGGCGCATGGTCTTCTCGCAGAGCGATCCTGCGCCGTGGACCATCGTCGGCATCGTCGGTGACGCGGCCGAGGATGCCCCGGATGCACCGGCAGCGCCATACGTTTACGTGTGCATGCCGATGGGATCGTGGCCCGATCCGGAGTATGTCGTCCGGACGGCGGGGAGCCCCGCGGCGCTCGCGGGGACCGTGCGTGAGATCGTTCGGCGCCTCGATCAGAGCCGTCCTGTGTTCGCACTGCAACCGCTCGACAAGGTGATGGCCGACGCGCTGGAGCAACCGCGACTCAACGCGGCGTCGCTGACGGCGTTCGCCGCCGCAGCGGTCGCGCTCGTGGCGGTCGGTCTCTACGCGCTGCTCGCGTTGAGTGTCACCGAGCGGCGGCGTGAGCTCGGAGTGCGGCTGGCCCTCGGCGCGACCCCGGCCGGCCTGATGCACGCTGTTGCGGGCGAGGCGGCGCGCCTGGTGGGCGCCGGGCTCGCGACCGGGTTCGCATTGCTCGCGTTAGCCGGACGTTTTCTGCAGTCGCTGGTGTTCGGCGTGACGCCGCACGATCCGATCGCCGTCGGCGCCGGTGCGCTCGTCCTGGTGCTCGTTGCGATGGTGGCGGCGGCAATCCCCTTGCGTCGCGCGGCAACCACCGATCCGATCGAAGCCTTGCGGTGAGGGAGGGCGGCCGATGGCCAGATTGAAACAGGACGTCCGATACGCGCTGCGGTCCGCCAGCCGGCAGACGTTCGTGAGCGTGATGGCGATTGTCGCGTTTGCGCTGGGGATCGGAATCACGACCGCCGTGTTCAGCATCTTCAATGGCGTCCTCCTCACGCCGCTGCCGTACCCGCACCCCGAACAGCTCGTCATCGTGTACGACACACAGCCGGCGTGCGCGACCTGTCCGGCGTCCTTTCCGAAATACAACGACTGGAAAACCCGCAACCACGTGTTTTCGGCGATCGGCGGTTCGACCAGCGCGTCGTTCGTCATGACGGGCAAAGGACAGCCGCAACAGGTGATCGGGGCGGCAACGACGGCCTCGCTGGAAGACGTGTTTGGCGTCCAGCCGTCGCTCGGGCGGTGGTACACGCCGGAGGAGGACCAGCCCGGTGGGCCGAAGGTGGTCGTCCTCAGCTATCCCTTCTGGATGAAGGAATTCGGTGGAGACCGCGCGGCGATTGGCAGCAAGGTGATGTTCGACGGCGACGCCTACGAAGTGATCGGCGTCATGCCGGACGGCTTCAACCACCGAAACGGCGACGTGTTCGTTCCACTGCAGCGGAAGCTCGATCCGTCGACACGCGGCAATCACTTCCTCGTCACGTACGCGCGGCTGAAGCCGGGCGTCACGGTGCAGCAGGCCGCCACGGACATGCGCGCGCTCGGCGTCACCCTCGCCAAGGAATTCGGGCACAACCACGGCATCGACGTACGGTCCTATTACGAAGCGATCGTGGGCAGCGTCCGCGGGTCACTGCAGGTGCTGCTCGGTGCCGTGCTCATGGTGCTGTTGATCGCGTGCGCAAACGTGGCCAACCTGCTGCTGGCCTCCGGGTTCTCGCGGCGGCGGGAGCTGGCAATCCGGCTCGCACTTGGCGCGGGCCACGGCGACGTCGCGCGGCAGCTCACGTGCGAGGCGCTGCTGCTGTCGCTCACCGGCGGCGCCTTCGGCCTGCTTCTCGCGTTCTGGGCCATGCGGGTCTTTCTCGGGCTGGCCGCGAATGCGCTTCCGCGTGCCACGTCGATTCACCTCGACGGACGTGTCGTCGCGTTCACCGCCGTCCTGTCCATTGTCGTCGGCATCGTCTGCGGCCTGTGGCCGTTGATCCGCCTGCGCCTCTCGACGCTCACGCCGGCAATCCGCGAAGGCGACACGCGGACGGCGAGCGGCTCGGCGACGTTCGGCAACGGCGTCGTGATCGCCGAAACCGCGCTTGCCTTTGCGTTGCTGGTCGGCGCGGGCCTGCTCGCGAAGAACCTGCTGCTGCTCGAGCATCGCGACGCCGGCATCAACCCGGACCACGTCATCGCATTCGACATCTCGCCGTCGGGCCCGCGCTATGAGGACGACTCGGTCATCGCCAGCACCTACAAGACGATTTACGAACGGCTCGAGGCAGTGGGCGGCGTGCAGTATGTCGGCCTCATCAGTCACCTGCCGATGTACCGCTTCGGGAACAACGGGGAGATGACGCGGGCCGGTGGTAACCCGTGGGGCGCCGATTCGAATCCGCTGGTCGAATACCGCTACTTCACCGGCGATTACCTGAAGGCGCTCGGCATTCCGCTGCTGCGCGGACGCGCGCTCGACAGCCGTGATGGCAAAGCCAGCACCGCCGTCCTCGTCAATGAGGCCATGGCCGAGAAGTTCTGGCCCGGCGAAGATCCCATCGGGAAACGGTTCGGGCAGGGAACGGACGTGTCGAAGTATTACCAGGTCGTCGGGGTGATCGGGAACGTGCGGTCCTTCGGGCTCGCAGTGCCCTCGCGATATGAGTTCTACCGGACGACGGATGAAGCGGCGTATCGGTCGATGACGGTGGTAATCCGATCGGCCGGGATCGAACCCGCGTTGCTCATCCCGAGCGCGCGCAGCATCGTCGCCAGCGTCGACCCGCAACTGCCCGTCAGCCACGTCCAGACGATGGACGAGGTGATGAGCGCGTCGGTGGGGCAGCCGCGGCTGCTGTCGGCCCTCACGGACGTCTTCGGAGCGCTCGCCGGCGTGCTCGCAATGGTCGGCATCTACGGCGTGACGTCGTACAACGTGCGCCGGCAGCGGCACGAGCACGGCATCCGCCTCGCGCTCGGCGCCAATCCCGGGGCCGTGCAGCGGCTGATCGTGCGCCGCGGCGCCGTCGCCGCGCTCGCCGGCATCGCCATCGGCGTCGTCGGCTCGCTGCTCCTCACGCGGACGATGCAATCGATGTTGAACGACGTGAAGCCGACGGACCCGGGTGTGTACACAGGGATCGGCGGGGTCGTGCTGCTCGTGTCGCTCATCGCGTGCTACGCACCGGCGCGGGCCGCGGCGCACGTCGACCCGGCCGAGGTCTTAAGAGAGTCGAATCCTTAATCCCTCATCACCGATATAAGAGGCCCGGCAACCGGCGTCACGGTGCGCAGGCGCGAGAGGACATCGACGGCATCGCAGCCGTCATCGGTCATGCGTTCACCGAGTACGGCGCGTCGGGCCGCCGGTTCGTCACGGTCGCACTGCAGGCAGACGACGTGAGGGAGATCCCGGCAACCGCTGCTCGCGCTCTTTGCCGGCGTCGCGATCCTGTTGTTGATCCTCGCTCTCGGGGTGACGTGTCTGCTCGCCTGCTGGGTGCCTGCACGGAAGGCGCTTGCATCGAGTCCCATGGAGGCTCTGCGCGCTGAGTAAACCCGGAGCGGGGCACAAATATAGAGCGATGCAGCCGCGAACAGCGAATGCCCCCTGCGCGCGCAGCCAGCCGCCTTGTGCCGTTGGAAGTTGCGAAGGTGTGTTGTCATCATCTTCTGCCTCATCCTGTCACCTTGATCGGCACTCGCTGTTCGACGGCGGACTTGCCGCTCGTCGCGGTGAGGAGGAGCACGTAGTCGCCGGGTGCAAACGGCGCGAGCGACAGATCGAATTGGCTGACGCCGCGCGCGCCGCCCGGCAGCGCGTCCATCGTGCGCAGCGTCTGCCCCTGGCGATTGACGAATCGCGCGGACACGCGCGAGTCGGCGCCTCCCGACACCGGCACGCGTATCAACAGCCGTGTGGTGCGGCTGAATTCGCGTCCGGGATCCGGCGGCGTGTCCGTGTTCGCGACCGCTTCGCGGAATTCCCGGGCGGTGCGCGCGGCGATGATGGCTGGCGGCAGCAGTTCCGGTGTGGGACCGGCGGCCGGCACTTCGAGATCGCGCGCATCGATGTCGAGCTTCTGTCCGCGCGCGCCAAACACGGTCATGTCGAGATACACACGCCCCGGAGGAGCGTTGAACGCTGCGCGATTGGTCACCTCCGAGCCGACGATCGGCTCCGTCCGCACCGGAGCGAGTTCGCCGTGGAAGAGGACGGTGCCGTTCGGCTGCGTGGCCACGAGCGTGACGCGCGCGGCCTCCGCCGGTCCGACGCCGAACAGATGATCGGGCTCCCAGGTGACGACCACCTGGCCCTCCGCGTCGACAAAGCGGGTGACCCCGAACCACACGCTGATGAAGGGGCTGCGGTGCTGCAGCCTGGTGGTCACCGGTTCCGCGGTGTCGCGGGCGAACGCCGCGCGCAGGCTTGGCGGCAACGGCGCGATGTAACCGGCGCGGGTCCGTGTCGTCGTGTTCCTGCGGGTCGACTGGACGGTCACGGCATGAAACCGGCCGTCAGCCCCCTGCGGCATCTTGAACGTCAGGCTGTAACCGCCGTCCATTTCAGTGTCCGCGCGGCGGAGTGCCGCCGCGATGTCGCCTCCGCTCTCGAAAAAGCCACCCGTTTGCGCGGCGAGCTGTTTGAGCGTCATCTCGGCGGGATCCTCGCTCGGCCCCGTCACAGGATCGATCGCAAATACCGGCACGTCGTAGCGGTTGGCGAAGCGCTCAACGATCGACGCGCTGGGGAGCGCGCGCGCGTTCGCAAGCCGCGCGTCGCGCGTGAAGCCCTCGCTGATGAGGATGATGCCGGCGCGGCCCGGCTGCGTGCCCAGCCGCGACGCCAGCGCCCGAAGCCCCGACAGGACCACCTGCGCGCGCGACGCTTCGGCGAGCGTCGGGGAACGGCCGATCGTCTGCTCTTCGAGCGGCGAGCGGGGCTCGTAGTTGCCCTTGCGCCCTTCGAACGCGTCGATCGCTTCGTGCAGTCGATCGCGATCCGCGGTGAGATGAATCGCCGGCAGCGAATCGAGCGGCTTCAATACGACAACCCGGTCGCCATCACGCACCTGCTGTTCGATGAACCGGTGCGCCGCCTCGCGGATGGCGGCGGTTTCGGCGCTGCCGACGTGGAACTCGTCGAGCAGCAGCGCGATCACTCGCGGTCCTTTCGTCCGCGCGGTCACCGATTCGATCGGTTGGCGCGTCCCGTCGACACTGAGCTGAAAATCCGAGGGCCGCAGACCCGACACAAGCCGTCCATCAGTGGACTCGACGACGACGTGCAGGGTTGCCGTACTGGAGGCTGTGGCGTCGGCGGCGGGCTGAGACGGCTGCTGCGCGCGCAGCGCCGCCGACGCGAACGCACCCAGCATGACGGCGGCAAAGCGGCGCTTCACGAGTCCCCCCGCGATTGTAGCGCGAGGCGCGAGGCGGGAGGCGCGAGGCGGGAGGCGCGAGGTGGGAGACGCGAGTTGCGAGGCGGGAGGCGCGAGGCGCGAGGCGGGAGGGGCGAGGTGCCAGGTGCGAGGCGGGAGCGCGAGGTGGGAGCCGCGCGGGTCCGATCGCCTCACCAGCGATGGGGGCGAGGACGGGCGCCCGCTTCGCGCGGAGGCGGCTTCTCGTTGACGGTCTTTCCGGCCGCCGAGCACGCAGCGGGTCCGCCTTCGCCGCGAAGCGGCTTCGGCGAGATCCCGGACCGCAGGTGGAGTCTCTGCCTGCGCGGAGGCGGAGCTGTCCAAGCGGGGGCCCCATCGCAAGGCAAGGCGGATCGGCGCGCGGCGCGAGGTGGGAGGCGCGAGGCGCGAGGCGCGAGGTGGGAGGCGCGCGGGTCCGATCGCCTCACCAGCGATGGGGGCGAGGACGGGCGCCCGCTTCGCGCGGAGGCGGCTCCTCGTCGACGGTCTTTCCGGCCGCCGAGCACGAAGCGGGCTGTCCGAGCGGGGGCCCCATCGCGCAAGACGACGCGGATCGGCGCGCGACGCGAGGCGGGAGGCGGGAGGCGCGTCTATGTCCCGCGGCGGCGGAGACGGTCGATGGAGGCCGCGACGGCGAGGACGGCGCCCTTGGCGATCATCTGATCGTACGGGCTCACGTTGAAGAGATTGAGGCCGTTGTTGAGCACCCCGATGAAGAAGACGCCGGCCAGCGTGCCCCAGATGGTGCCGCGGCCGCCGAACAGGCTGGTGCCGCCGACGACCACAGCCGCAATCGAGTCCAGCTCGGCAAACTCTCCGGCGCGTGGGTAGCCGACGTGCAGCCGCGAGGCGGAAAGCACTCCCGCGATGCCGGCCGCGGCGCCGCAGATGACGTAGACGGCAAACTCCACGCGGTTCACGCGGACCCCCGAGAGCCACGCGGCGTCGGCGTTGCCGCCGATCGCGTACACGTGCCGGCCGAACGGCGTCCTGGTGAGCACGATCCAGGACACCACGAATACCGACGCGATCATCGCCACCGACGCGGCGTTGTCGCCAAACACCGAAAACGACGGCGGCAGCCCGGCAATGGTGCGCGCGTCGGTGAACTTCAGCGCGGCGCCGCGGGCGACCATCATCATCGCGAGCGTGACGATGAACGACGGAATGCGGATCCGGGTCGTGATCCAGCCGTTGATGGCACCGACCACGACGCCGGCCGCCACGCCCGCGAGCACGCCGGCCGCGATGCCATGGCCATGGACCAGGACATCGGCGCAGAGGACACCGGACAGCCCGACCACCGACCCGACCGAGAGATCGATGCCTGCCGTGAGGATGACGAACGTCATGCCGGCAGAGACGATCGCCGTGAAGGCGTTCTGCCGAAGCACGTTCATCACGTTCTCGGTCGAGAAGAACGCCGGCGAGGCGATCGCCAGAATCAGGCACTCGAGCCCGAGCGCGAGGAAGATGGCGTAGTCGGACCAGCCGCGCTTCACTTCGCGGGCGTATCGGCGGTGACGAGTCCCACTTTGACCGCCACGATCGGCGGCACCTGTTCGCCGGCGAGATGGTTCGCGATCATATCGATCGCCGTCCGGCCGATCTGCCCGGGATCCTGCGCGACGTCTGCCTTCAGCGCGCTGCCGCGCGAGATCGCCGCGCGGGCTTCGTCGGTTGCGTCGTACCCCACGATCGCGATGTCCTTGCGGCCCGCCGCTTCGACGACCGACAACGCACCGAGCGCGGAATCGTCGTTGATCCCGAAGACGCCGGCAAGGTGGGGATGCGCCTGCAGCGCGTCTTCCATGGCGGCCATCGCGCGCGCCCGCTGTCCGTCGGCGCCCGGACGGGCGACGATGTGGATGTTCGGGTGATTGCGCATCTCCTCATCGAAGCCGCGGACGCGTTCCTGGACCGATGCCACCGTCGGCTGATCGATGATGACGACGTCTCCCGTGTCGCCGATGTATTTCGCGAGCGCCTGCGCCGCGAGCCTTCCGCCCTGGACATTGTCGCTCGCGACGTGCGACACCACTTTGGCGCCATGGGCCGCGATATCGGCGGTGAATACGGGGATTCCGGCCTGCTCGGCGGAGGCGAGGTTGGCCGCGACGGCGCTCGAATCGCACGGCGCCACCAGCAGCGCCGCCACGTGCCGCGCGACGAAATCCTCGATCTGCGACGCCTGCTTCGCCGGATCCATCTCGCACGCGACGATATTCAGGTCGAGATGCTTCGCGTTCGCCTCCTGCCGGAGGCCGTCCTCCAGCGTCTTGTAGAAGGCGTGCTGCTCGGTCAGCAGCGTGACGCCGACGAGCGGCTTCGCCGCGCCCCCGCTGCCGCGGGTACAGCCGAAGGCCATCGTTGCGAAAATCAGCGCCGCAGTCGCGGCAGACCACTTGTGCATGCCGACATATTACTCGCCGCGCCGTCTGCGATATCCTCCCGGCATGCCGAAACGTGTTCCGCTCGCTGCCGCCGTATTCGCGCTGACTCTCGGGCTGGCCACCGTGTCGACCCAGAACGCCGGAACCACGCTGTACATGGTCGCAACGGCGCACCTCGACACGCAGTGGAACTGGACGGTGCAGGACACCATCCGCCAGTTCGTGCCCGACACGTTTTATACGAATTTCAAATACTTCGAGAAGTACCCGGATTACGTGTTCACGTGGGAAGGCGCGATCCACTACATGTGGTTCAAGGAATACCACCCCGACGACTGGCCCACCGTGCAGAAGTACGTCGCGGCGAAACGGTGGCGGCTCGCCGGGTCGTGGCTGAACGCGGTCGACACGAACATGCCGTCGCCGGAGTCGCTCTTCCGGCAGGCGCTGTATGCGAAGCGATTTTTCCGGCAGGAATTCGGGACGGTGAGCCAGGATGTCTATCTGCCGGACTGCTTCGGGTTCGGTTTCGCGCTGCCGTCGATCGCCGCGCACTCCGGGCTGAAGGCGTTCTCGACGCAGAAGCTGACGTGGGGCCGGCCGATCCCGTTCCCGATTGGCCGCTGGCAGGGCGCGGATGGCAGCGAAATCCTCGCCGAGCTGAAGCCGGGCGACTACGTAACGCGCGTCGAAACCGATCCGACAACGGATCCGAAGTGGACGAACGACGCGACGCCGCTCGGCGACGGACGGTCCGTCGTGTTCCGTTACTTCGGCACGGGTGATACCGGCGGCGGCCCGACGGAGGAGTCGGTCGCCAATGTCGAGCGCGCGGTCGAGAAGACGGGCGGACCTGTCGAAGTGAAGAACACATCCGCCGACCAGCTCTCGCGCGATATCACGCCGGCCGAGTTCAACGCGCTCCCGCTCTACACAGGCGAGTTGATTCTGAAGACGCACGGCACTGGCTGCTACACCGCGCAGGCGGCAATGAAGCGGTTCAACCGTCAGAACGAGCTGCTCGCAGACGATGCGGAAAAGTCGGCGGTCGCGGCCGAGTATCTGGCCGGCCTCGCGTATCCGACCGGGCGGCTGCGCGAAGCGTGGACTCGTTTCCTCTGGCACCAGTTCCACGACGACTTGACCGGCACCTGCATTCCGCAGGCCTATCAATTCTCATGGAACGACGAGATCACGTCGATGAACCAGTTCGCCTCCGTGCTGACGTCCTCGACGTCGGCGGCGGCGAGCCTGCTGAACACGTCCGGCACGGGAACGCCGCTCGTCATCTTCAACCCCCTGTCGGTCGAGCGGCACGAGCCGGTCGAAGCGACGGTGACGCTCGCCGCCCCCCCGGCGGCGCTCAGCGTCGTCGACGCGGCCACCGGCGAGAGCGTACCCGCGCAGGTGCTGGAGCGGACCCCCGGCAGCGCGCGCATTCTCTTCATGGCCGACGTTCCCGCCGTGGGCTTCAAGGTCGTTCACGTGCGCGCCGCCGCGGCATCGCGGTCCCCGCAACCGTCGGTCGACGTCAGCGAGAACACGCTCGAGAACAACCGCCTCAGCGTGAAGATCGATCGCAACGGCGACATCTCGTCGATCTACGACAAGGACGCGAAACGCGAGCTGCTGCGCGCGCCGATCATGCTGGAGCTGCGCGACGATCCCTCGTCGAACTGGCCCGCGTGGGAGGTCCTCTACGACACCGTGCAGGCGCCCGCCCGCGAATATGTGTCGCACCCGACGACGAAGGTGATCGAACGGGGGCCGGTGCGCGCCGCCATCGAGATCACGCGTCATGCGTCGGGGTCGATGTTCGTGCAGCGGGTGAGCCTGACGGCCGGCGGCGACCGCGTGACCGTCGAGAACCTCGTCGATTGGCAGTCGCCCGACTCGCTCCTGAAGGTCTCCTTTCCGGTGACCGCGTCCAATCAGAAGGCGACGTACGATCTCGGCGTCGGCGTGATCGATCGCACGAGCAACGAGCCCGACAAGTACGAAGTGCCCGCGCAGAAGTGGGCCGATCTGACGGATGCGAGCGGCGCCTTCGGCATCGGCATCATCAACGACAGCAAGTACGGGTGGGACAAGCCGGATGATGGCACGCTCCGGCTGACGCTGCTGCACACGCCGAGGCCCACCACGAGATACACCTATCAGGGCAGCAACGATCTCGGGCACCACCGGTTCGTGTTCGCGATCGCCGGCCATGCGGGTGACTGGCGGCAAGGCCGCATGCCGGCGCGCGCGGCGGAACTGAATCAGCCGCTCGTCGCGTTCACGACCGGCTCGCACGACGGCAGCCTCGGGCCGGCGTTTTCGATGGCGTCGCTCGACGATCCGACCGGTCAGATCGCGATTACGGCGATGAAGCACGCCGAAGACAGCGACGAGGTCGTCGTGCGGCTGCAGGAACGGTATGGGCGGGCGCGGCACGTCACGCTGCGGATGCCGTCGGGCATCGTGGCCGCGCGCGAGATCAACGCGGCGGAGGAGGAGGTCGGCCCGATCGATCTCTCCGAAAATACGGGGGGCCGCGGCAACCGGGGACCACGTCCGACGCTCGGCCTCGACTTCAAGCCGTTCCAGCCCCGCACGCTCGCGCTGAAGCTCGCGCCCCGAGGCGCGTTGCCCGTGTCCGAGCGCGCGTCGGCGCCCGTCGAACTGCCGTTCAACGCCGACGGCATCAGCACCGACAAGGCCCGCGCCGACGGCGACTTCGACGGAAAGCAGCACACGATTTCGGCGGAGCTGCTGCCGCACGAACTGCAGATCGACGGCGTGGCATTCACGTTCGGCCCTGCCGCAACGGGACAGAAGAACGTCGTCGTGCCCGAGGGGCAGTCGTTACGGCTCCCTGACGGAACCTACAATCGGCT
>DATJFQ010000093.1:0-26018 GCA_035495555.1 Vicinamibacterales bacterium | reverse complement strand
GAGGCGCGAGGCGGGAGGTGCGGCAGCGCAACGCCGCACTTGCGATGGGGGCGAGGACGGGCGCCCGCTTCGGGCGGAGGCGGCTCCTCGTCGACAGTCTTTCCGGCCGCCGAGCACGAAGCGGGCTGTCCGAGCGGGGGCCCGATCGCAAGACAAGGCGGATGGGCCCGCAGCGCGAGGGGGGACGCGCGAGGTGTGAGGCGCGAGGCGCGGGCGCGCGCGTTTCAGCGTTTTGCGGCGGGGTTTTCGACCGGCAGATTGCGACGGGCCCAATCTTCGAACGATCCGTCGTAGAGCAGGATGGGATGTCCCGCGGCTTGTGCCGCGACGAGCATTGCCGTCGCCTGCTGGCCGACATGACAGTAGCCGATGACCGTATCGCCCGGTTTCACGCCCGCCTGCTCGAAAAGCGCCTTGATGTCCGACACGGGCTTCAGATGTCCGTCGCCGGTCGCGAACGAATCGAACGGCGCGCTCAGCGCACCGGGGATGTGTCCCGCTCTGCGGGCATCCCGGGGACCGCCGGGCTGCACGCCGTCGTAAAACGAGCGGGCGCGGGCGTCGACGATCGCGAAGCCGCGTGTGCGCATGTGCGACTGCACGAACGCCGCGTCCACGATCATGGGCGCGGGGTTCAGCGGCGCGAGGGAGCCCTTGCGAGTCGCAGGCGCTTCCACGGACAGTTGTCGTCCGGCGTTCGACCACGCCGTCAGCCCGCCGTCGAGATATGACACGCGTTTCAGGCCGGCATACTCGAGCGTGAGCACGACGCGCGTCGACGGCGACCAGTACTCGTCGGACGCGTAGACGATCACGTGTGAGCGGTCGCTGATGCCGAGATCCTCGAGCGCGGTCCTGAGCTGATCGGCCGCGGGCATTTCGACGGAGAGCGCCCTGGGGTCGTCATTGCTCGAGTGCAGCGCCATCCAGTCGGCGAGTTGCGCCCCAGGGATGTGGCCCTTTTGATACGTCTCCTCCTTGCCGACCTGCAGCAGCACGAGATCCGAATCGTGCAGGTGCGACGCCAGCCATTCCTGTGAGACGACGAGCGGCGCATCGGCCTGTGCCGCCGCTGAGGCGGGCAGGCAGAAGGCGATAACGGCGGCCGCGAGATATCGGGTCATCAGCTCTCCTGTAGCCAACCGACAATATAACCTGCTCGTGTAGAACGTCAAGGGGAGCGGGATTGTTCCCGGCGGCGGCTCAGCCGCCCGCCGGACAGTTGCCTGGCGGCGTAAGCGCAAGTACACTGGGAAGATACGGGTGCGCCGGACCGCGGCTCGGACCCTGTGCAAGTTCAGCCTACGAACCGCGTCAGGGCCGGAAGGCAGCAGCGCTAAGTAGACCCTGTGCTGTGCCGCAGGCCTTCCGGGCCGCGGTCGGGCCGCACCCGTAGTCACCCTGCTGTGGGGCGGGGCCCTGGCCCGCTTCGCTCGCGTGACTCGCTCGCTGATGACCGTATTAGACTTTCAGGCCAACCCGCATTTCCTCTGACATGTCTTACCAGGTTCTTGCCCGGAAGTGGCGTCCGCAGCGGTTCGACGACGTCATCGGGCAGCGCGGCGTCACGCAGACGCTGCGCAACGCCATCAATGCCGGGCGTATTGCCCAGTCGTTCGTCTTCGCCGGCCCTCGCGGCGTCGGCAAGACGACGACCGCCCGCATTCTCGCGCGCGCGCTGAACTGCGAGAACGGGCCGACGCCCGACCCGTGCGGCGTCTGCGATGCGTGCGTGGAGATCGCGCAGGGGCGCGACATGGACGTCCTCGAGATCGACGCCGCCACGAACACGCAGGTCGACAAAGTGCGCGAGGTCATCATCGCCGGCCTCGGCATGGCGCCGGTGCGCGACCGCTACAAGGTCTTCATCATCGACGAAGTGCACCGGCTCTCGAACAACGCGTTCGACGCGCTCCTGAAATCAATCGAAGAGCCGCCGCCGCACGTCGTCTTCATGATGGCGACGACCGAGCTGGAGAAAGTCCCGGCGACGATCCAGTCGCGGTCGCAGGTGTTCGAGCTGAAGACGATTGGCGTCAAGCAGATTGCCGATCAACTCCGCAAGATTGCCGACGCGGAGAAGATCGGCGTCGACGAGGCGGCGTTGATGCTCGTCGCGCGCGCCGGCGACGGCAGCATGCGCGACGCTCAGAGCGCCTTCGACCAGGTCATCGCGTTCGCGGACCGCACGGTGACCCCCGAAGATGTCAGTGCAGTGCTCGGCCTGGTTCGGCGCGATTTGCTCATCGCGATGGCGGACGCCGTGGCGCGCGAGGACGCGACGGCCGTCTTCGCCCTCGCGGCGCAGGTGTCCGAGTCCGGTTCCGATCTCCGGTCCGTGATCCGCGAGCTGGCGCGGCTGACGCGAGATCTCATGGTGCTCTCGATCGACCCGTCGCGCGCCAGCGACCCGGAAATCGCCGCCGAAAGCGAGCGCGCGCCGCTGCTCGACCTCGCGAAGCAGTTCTCGCGCGAGGACCTGCTGCGGGCGTTCGACGTGCTCACGAAGGCGGAATACGACATCCGCGCGTCGCTGCAGCCGCGCTATCACCTCGAGATGGCGCTGCTGCGCTGGATTCATGTTCGCAAGCTCGTTCCGCTCGCCGAATTGATGCAGCAAATCGGTTCGAGCGCCGCGCCACGGCCGGCTGTGAGCGCGACAGCGCCCGGACCGAGCGGGTCCGCCGCAACGCCGGCCCCTTCGCGCGCGACGCCGGCGCCCGCCGCAGTGGCCGCTCGACGCGTGGGCGACAGTTCCCCCGCGGCGGCCTCCCGCGCGGCGAAGCCGCAGCCGTCGCCTGCGACAACCGATTCGGCGCCGGAGCTGAAAGCTGTCACCGCCGGTGAATTCAAGGAGGCCTTCCTCGGCGAGACCCGGCGCGCGAAGAAGTTCTTCTACGGGACCGTGGTCGCCCAGGCGAAAATCGATTTCGACCCCGATCGCGTGGTGTTCGCTTTCACGCCGCAGCACCGCGCGTTGCGGGCGCAGTTCGAGCAGCTGCGGCCGTGGCTCGAAGCGACCGCGTCACAGCTCGCCGGCCGGCGCATGGCCGTTGTATCGGTCGAGAACAGCGCACCAGCGACGACGAGCGCGCGTGGTCCTGGCCCGCACGCAGAGGGCGCCCCGGCAACCGACACCCGCCGCGACGCGCTCAAGGAAAGAGCTCTTGCCGAACCGAACGTGCAGGCGATGCTCGATGTATTCGCGGCGGAGATCACCGACGTCGAAGAACGATAGCCGCAAAGTCGCCAGTTGCCAGTGGTCAGTGACCAGTTGCCAGTATCCAGTGCCCGGTAAAAGGTTGTTGGAATCGCAGTGGCAACTGGCGACTGGAAACTGACGACTGGAAACTGGCCACTTGAAACTGGCAACTGAGAACTGGCGACTGGGAACCGGAGACTGGCATGAATATCCAGCAGATGATGAAGCAGGCCCAGCAGATGCAGGATCGCCTGCAGAAGCAGATGGCCGAGATGAAGGTCGAGGCCACCGCGGGCGGCGGCATGGTGACCGTCGTCATGAACGGCGCGAAACAGATCCAGTCGCTCAAGATCGATCCGGAAGCCGTCTCGAAGGAAGACGTCGAGATGCTGCAGGACCTGATCCTCGCCGCGATCAACGATGCTCAGCGCAAGGCGGACGAGGCCCTGCAGAAGCAGATGAGCGGGATGATGGGCGGCATGAAGATTCCCGGTATGTTCTGATGCATTGGGCGTCCGCAATGAACGCCGCTGCTAAACAGCGGGGCCCCTGCGAGGAGCGTCCCGTCTCGGGGGCCGCAGCCTGCTGTGGCCACGTAAGCATGCTCAGGGTAGGGGCCCGGACGGGGCGTTCCGGTTCGCGCGGAGGCGGCTCCTCGTCGACACGTCTTTTTGGCCGCCGAGCACGAAGTGGGGCTGGCCGCGCGGGGGCCCCACCCTCCCGTTGCGCGGGTACGCAATGAGCCGCCCGGATCCTCTCGCGCGGCTGATCGAGCAGCTCCAGCAGCTTCCGGGCATCGGCGCGAAGAGCGCGCAGCGGCTCGCGTATCACATCCTGAAGACCCCTCGCGAAAACGTGGAACACCTCGCCGACGCCATGCGCGAGGTGAAGGATCGCGTGACGTACTGCTCCGTCTGCAGCAACATCACGGATATCGATCCGTGCTTCTACTGCACGAGCGACACGCGCGACAAGCGGGTCATCTGCGTCGTCGAGGAGCCGGAAAACGTCGGCGGGATCGAGAAGACGCGAGACTTCCGCGGCGTGTACCACGTGCTGATGGGCGCGCTGTCGCCGCTGCACGGCGTCGGCCCGGACGATCTGAAGATCAAAGGGCTGCTGCAGCGCGTGGCCGAAGGCGGCGTGGAGGAAGTCATTCTCGCGACGAACCCGAACGTCGAAGGGGAAGCGACGGCGATCTACCTGGCGAAACTCTTGAAGCCGCTTGGCGTTCGCGTTACCCGCATCGCGATGGGCGTGCCCGTCGGCAGCGATCTGGAGTACGCCGACGAGTTCACCATGCACAAGGCCATGGAGGGACGTCGCGAACTCTGAGCCATCGCAGTTGAAGCGAACATCGAGTATCGCCCATCGAGCATCGAGCATCGAGCATCGCCCATCGCCTATCGAGCATCGAACATCGAACATCGCCTCTCATCGACGTACCGCGAACGCAATTGCTGAGAAGCCCAGCGGATACAGCACGACACCTATAGTCGACCCGAGCATGAAGCGTTCGATATGGGCCGCGATGAAGATGGCGATCACGGCGGCTCCGCCGAGCGCGACCCCCACCGTATTCACGCCATCCGATGGCGGAATCGAGACGACGAGCGGACGGCTGACATCGACCATTGCCAGCTCGACGAAGAGCCATCCGATCACGACGCCGTTGATGGCGTGCGCGAGCGCGAGGCGCGATCCCCACTGTAATCTCGCGATGGGGTACAGAATGCCGACCGTCGCCACGACCAGTGTGATGCCTGCCAGCCGCACTCCCTCACGGAAACGGCCGGCGCTGCCGCTGGCGGCCACGTCGAAAATCCACCCGGCGCGATAGTCGGCCGACGTTCGCACCGCCGCGCGAAAACCGGCGACGACCGCGGCGACGAGCAGCGTCTGCGCCGCGAGCGTCAGCGTGCGGAGCGAGCCGCCGATCAGCGCGGTAAACAAGGCGATGCCGGCCGCCAGCGCCACGAGCATGTAGACGAGGTGAACCGAGCTGCGGAGCAGCGCACGCGCGGCGAACAGGATGCCGGCCCCCGTGGCGGGCGCGACCCGTCCGAGGATAGCCGGTGCGCGACGCACAGCGGGCGACCCGCGCCGCGGTGGTCCCTCGATCAACAGGTGAATGCGCCGCGCATTCCTGACATACAGCGCAATCGACGCGACGAGAGTGAGAATAACGATCGCTGCCCCTCGAAAGGCGACGAACGTGAATCGAGGCAGCGCCTCACGGTAACGGACCGTGAGCCGGGCTTCGTCCGCTGCGAGAGGCGCCGGCATGTCCGGCCGCGGCAGTCCGTCCAGCATGCGTCCGGCCAGCGCCGCGTGCGCCGCGGCAAACCAGCCGACCGGCGCGAGTAACGGCTGACCCTTCTCCGCATCGAACATCCACGCTGCGGAATCCGAGAGACGGACCGGCACGAGCGCGAGGAGCAGCAGGACGGCAAAGAGCAGCATTGCCCGGACCCGGCTCGACACGCGATAAAACCGCGCCGCTCCGAGTAGTGCGAACAGCGCCTCGCGAATGGCCAGCACCGCTGCAAACCCGAACAGTCCGGCCCCCATCGTGACGATCGCGTGGACGGCCGCGAGCGGAACGAGCATCATCACGCTCATCGGCAACTGCGCCGACATCAGCAGCGGATGGAGCAGTGAGGGAACCGCGTTGAGGGCAGCCGCGAACGCCGCCGCGAACGTCGCAAGCGCGGTGATCTTGGCGCGAACGATCGTGCGCCGCGGAACCGGAAACACGCCGAGGATGGCGGCGTCCTCAGGCGTCAACGCCAGCGCATCCCACTCGAGCAGCGCGACGACGGCGGTGACCAGCATCGACGCCGCGCAGAATGTCACCTCGTCTCCCATCAGCGTCGTCTCGGTCCAGCCGGACGCCTGAAGCGGATGCATCAGGTATTTCACGCTCATGAAGACGGTGACGAACAGCGGGATCGTGATTAGTGCTGCCGCTGCGATGGCAAGCGTCTGGTGACGGTCGCTGTCCGCAGAGAAATCGTGGTCGACGAACTGCGTGAGAAAGTGCCGCACGAGCACGTCGTCAGGCATGATGCGTCACGATGTCCGCGATCTGCTCCGCGACAGCGTCGGGCCGCTGCGCGGCGAGCGTCGCGAACGCTTCCTCGAGGGAGCCTGACGGAGCCACGGTGCGAATCCGATTCACGTCGCCGTCGACGACGACGCGGCCGGCGCTGAGTACGATGACGCGGGAGCAGAGCCGCTCGACGCTTTCAATCACGTGCGAGCTGTAGAGGACCGCCTTGCCGCGCTGCGCGAGCAGACGCACGAGGTGACGCAGCAGGAGAATGGAGCCCACGTCGAGCCCCGACTCCGGCTCGTCGAGGATCACGAGATCCGGATCATGGAGGAGTGCCGCAATGATGAGGACTTTCTGCTTCATCCCCTTCGAGTACGCGGTGATCGACTGGGCCGCGCTGTCCGCGAGGCCGAACAGGTCGAGCAGCGCGTCGATTTTCTGCGCCGCGTCACGGACTGGCAGCTCGCGAAGGCCGGCGACGAGATCGAGGTATTCGCGTCCGGAGAGAAACGGGTAGAGGTGCGGCTCTTCCGGGACGTATCCAAAACGCCGGCGGAACGCGAGCTCGCCGCCGGTGACGTCGTGCCCGTCGTAGAGCACGTGACCGCTCGTCGGCTCGACGAGGCCCGTCAGCATTTTGATCGTGATCGATTTCCCGGAGCCGTTGGGACCGAGATAGCCGACGATTTCGCCTGGCGCGAGCGTGAAGCTCACGTCGGATACGGCTGCGTGTCCGTGAAACCGCTTGACGAGATGCCGCACCTCGAGCAGGGAAGGCATGACAACTACGCAACTTCGCAATTACCAACTACGCAAGGCGTCAACTCCCACCTCCCGCCTCCCACCTCCGACCTCCCGCCTCCCACCTCCCACCTCCCGCGTCCGACCTCGCAAATCCTCGTCCCTGTTTATCGTCCGCACAACGCGCGGCCCGCGGCGACGAGTGGATCGAGCGGCATCAGTCGGCGGGAGAGCGGAGGCCACCGCCGCTCCTGGCCTTCGGCTTCGACGAGCTGTGCCTCGTCGGCGGACAGGCTGAAACGTCTCCGTACGCTCTGCAGGCACGTGTTCATGTCACCTCGAGAGCGGCACTGCTCGAGCGAGACGAACGCCTCCATCCGGACGTTCTGCGTCAGGCGCCTCACGGGGTTGGACGGCGGCGCCGACGCCTCGAATATACGAAGCCGCGAGATGTCGGCCGCGCCCGGGCGCTCACCTTGCACGACATATGTGACACCGGCGGACCGAAAGAGGATCACTCCGCCGTCAGCGCAGGCCAGCGTGCCCGTACCTGGAATGAGTGGCCAGCGGAAACCGAGCTGGGCCCGGGAGATCGTCTGCTGATGCAGCAGCGGGACGCCGTTAATCGGATCGCTGACGCGATCGGACGTCCCGCACGCGGTCAACAGGGCGATGGCAGCGAACGAGCCGGCCCGCCGGCCCAGAAAGGGTCGCCCTGCAGCTGCGCGAGAGTGTGGTTGGGTCATGTGGCCGCGTGTAGCGCGCCCCTGGATGGCACACCGAACTGTCTGGATCAGGTGCCGGAGTTGAGCGCGGCGACGGGGTCCGCATGCGCCGCACGCCGCGCGGGCCACACGCTGAAGAGCGCCGAGGCGCTGATCAGGAGCAATCCAACCAGCACGAGGTTGCCGGGGCCCGCGCCCGGAGAACCGAAAGCGCGCTGCCAGACGATGGTCAGGAGAGCGCCGGTGAACAATCCTACGACGAGGTGTAGTGCCAACGGCCGAAGGACTACACGGATCACATCCGCTGGCGTCGCGCCAAGAGCGACGCGCACGCTCAATTCGCGCGCGCGGGAGGACACGCGATGCGCCGTCAGGGCGGCGACGCCGATCATGGCGAGTAAGAAGCCGATCGCGGCGATCCCCAAGATGAGTGTCTGAGACATCCGGCCGAGCCACCGAGCCTCCCACGAGGCTTCGGTGAGCGGAACGACGTTCGCGACGGCGACGTCGGGATCCGCGCTGGCGATCGCATCGGTGACGACGGACGCGAGGTCCTCAGGCGGTTCCGTGCCGCGCACGATCAGCGTCGAGGCTGCCGCCTGACCAAGATCGCGCGGCACGAAGATGAGAGGTGGTGGATTCAGAATCGCCTGGTCCGCAAAAGAGGGCACCACGCCGACGATGGTCCGGGAGATGGCGATCCGCTTCGGATCGTCAGGTGGCGGGAGGAGCCGAATCCGCTGCCCCACGACCGCGGTCGTCCCGAAGAACAGCGAGGCAAAGCGATCGTTCACGAGCACTGCATCAGCCGTGTCGGATGAATCTGCTCTGAACGAGCGTCCAGACTCCAGCGCGACGCCGACCGTTGCGAAAAATCCGCAATCCACCGTCATGCTGCCGACGAGCGCGCCGGGTTCAGGGATCGAGCCCGCCGCGACGCGCCGCGGCAGACGCTGGGTACCCGGGAGCGCCGCTTCGAAGCTCGCGTTCGAAATGACGCCGGTCGACAGCAAGCGATGCTGGAGCGCCGCGTAAAAGGCCGCCCGGTGGGTGGGCGTCGGGTACTTGCGCGGCGACAACGAGATACTCGCGGTCAGGACGTCGCCAAGATGCGCCGGTGCTCGCGGCTTCGCGAGCGCTTGATAGAGCTGAACCGTCAGGCCAACCTCGCACAGCAGGAGCATACTGATGGCGAGTTGCACGGTGAGGAAGGCAGTGCTCCACCGCTCGATCGCCCTGTTCGACGTGGTCGTGCGCGCGTGCCAGGGTGTTGCAGGCGTTTTCACGAGCTGCCACGCCGGGGCAATCCCGCAGAGAAGAACGGTCATGGCACCGACCGCAAACGACATCCCGACGACGTGCCAGTTGAGACCGATCTGCGTCCAATCCGAGAGCGCGTTCGGCGGGATCTCTGCTCTGAGCCAGCGAAGCGCAATCCACGCGACGAAGGCTCCCCCTCCGATCGCCGCTGCGCAGAGGATCGCCGTCTCGGCGAGCAGTTGACGAAAGATCCGGCCCCGTGTCGCGCCGAGCGACAGGCGGGTCGCTATCTCGCTCGTGCGGCGCACGCCTTGCGAGAGCAGCAGATTGCCGACGTTGGAGGACGCGATCAAGACGACGAGCGCGCCGGCGAGGATGAAGGCGATCCACTGCGGATTCGAAACGTCGGCCAAATATCGTGACTGGAGGGGTGCGACCGTGACGTGCACGCGATCCCCCGGCAGCAGCGCGCGTCGGCGCAGTGCGGATTCGACGGTACGCGACACGTCCGTTGCTCCAGGGCCGCCCGGCCGCAGCACCGCAAACAGCGAGAGTGCGCGTTCGTCCGGCGCGAGCGTGAGTGCGGCGAGGGGCTGCCAGACATCGCTCCTGGAGGGAAACCGTGGCCCCGGGATCACGCCGACGATCACGGCGGCGACGGTATCGATCAGGACTTCCCGTCCGAGCGCGGCGTTCGGGTTGCCGAAGAGATCGGCCGCCAACCTGCCGGAGACGAGCGCGATCGACCCGCGGGTGTCCTGATATTCGTCCGGACGCAGTCCGCGTCCAAGTGTGGGTTCGTTGCCCATGAGCGCCAGCACGTCTCGGGAGACGTAGCCAACCGTCGTCTGTCGTGCGGACGAATCACGCGTCCGCACCGGCAGCGTGCGCGTAGTGAAATAGCCGACACCGTCCACGGGGGCGGAATCCTCGATGGCGCGAGCTTGGGAAAGCGTGAGCGAGGGCTGGCGTCCTGAATCGTCGCGGAGGGAGATGTCACTCGAGCGGCGCGCACCCGAGAATGGCAGCGCTGCGAGACAGAACGCGTAGACGAGCGAGAAGAACACCGTGCTCACGCCGAGTCCGAGCGACAGCGCACCAACGGCGACGGCGGCGAACGATCGCTCCTTGCGAAGGATACGCAGGCCCATGCGTGCATCAGTGAAGAGATCCAGGATCCACTCGGTGCCGCGGGCGCGGCGGCACTCGTCCTTGACGTCCTGAAGAGGGCCGAACTCGCGGGCGGCCCGCCGCCGCGCTTCGCGCTCGGTCAGGCCCTCCCGCATCAGATCGGCAACGAGTTGGTCGACGTGGAACTCGAGCTCCGCGTCGAGTTCGCGCTCGAGCCGCTCGCGCCGCCGCAGCCGCTGCCACCAGTTCATCCCGGTTCTCCCTCGACGCCGCGGAGGATAGCCGCGACGGCCTCGGCCAGTCGCTCCCAGCTTCGGGATTCGGCCTCGAGTTGCCGGCGTCCTTGGGAGGTGAGGCGGTAGTACTTTGCGTTGCGGCCCGTCTCCGACGTCTTCCACTCGGCGGCAAGCAGCTTTCTGTTCTCGAGTCGATGCAGCGCCGGATACAGCGTGCCCTGGGGAACCTTGACGACCTCGCGGGAAAGGCGCCGGATCCGTTGCGCAATCGCGTAGCCATGCAGCGGTTCTGCTGCGAGGACCTGCAGGACCAGCATGTCCAGCGTGCCCTGTGGGAGATCTGAGCGTGGCGCCGGCACTTGATGCCTCCGGCTTCTACATATATCGGCGAGGGGTGGGGCGTGTCAACTACACAACTGCTCAACTACCAACTACACAACGCAGCTCGGTTGTGAGTTTGAGTAGTTGGAAGTTGAGCAGTTGTGTAGTTGATTCAGGCTGCGACCGTCTCCTGCGCAGTTTCTCCGAGCAGATGGCGGAGCTTCAGCACGAGAGAGATCCAGTAGGTATTGGATCCAATCGCGGCGAGGATGACGACGAGCGGCGTGAGGCCGACGAGCGAGAGCGCCATGATGCCGTAGGGCATCGCAGAGCGTGTCGCGACGAAGGAAATCCGCCAGATAATCCGCGACCACCACGTCGGGTCGGCCTTGAAGCGCTGCTTCGCGATGGAGTGCAGCCGCTCGGGGCGTCCGGCCGTGATGCGCGTCCGCAGATAAATGAGGAACGCGAACGCGACGAGCGTGCCCAGCAGCGCGACGGCGCCGAACCAGTAGAAGATCGGCCAGCCGGTAAAGCGCACGGCGCCAATCGTCATCCCGATGAAGATCGCGATGTAGTACGAATAATCGCCGAACGTTTCGATCCAGCAGCCCAGCGCCGATTCCTGATATTTCAGTCGTGCGATTTCGCCGTCGCAGCCATCGAGGACGCTCGCCGACAGCGAGAGGAACGCGGCGAGAACGCTGGTCCAGTAATGGCCAAGGCTGAAGAGCCAGGCGGCATAGAACCCGACCGCCACCAGCGCGACCGAGAGCTGGTTGGCGGTGAGCGGCGTTCGAATGAGCGCGATGCTGATGGGCAGCGACATGCGCCGGTTCATCCGCGCGAGTTTGTTATCGGTCGGTTTATAGCTGGATCGGCGAATCGTCTGCTCCGCGGCCTCGACGTCCGCCGGGTCGAGCGTTCGAAGCACCAGGCGTGCGCGCGCGTGCGAGACGTCCTCGCCCGACGGCAGCGGCGGGTGAGCGGAAATGCGTTGCTCGAGCATCCGCCTGAGAGCGCCGGCATCCGTCGCATCTTCTCCGCGCAGACGCAGGAGTCCCGATACCGGCCAATCCGCTCCCGCGGGGACATCGCAGACCGTTCCGCGTTCGACAGCGATCGCGGCGGCGTCTTCGAGGAGTGCGGGCGAGACGACGGTGCCCGATGGCATCACGGTCACAGGCGCGCCGCCGGGGAGTTCCGCCAGCAGCCTCTGCCACGCAGCATCGGATGTAACGATCCTGATGGTGCCGCGGATGTCCCGCGCAATGCGATGCAGTGCTCGTGCATCCGCTTCGGCGGCGAGCACGTACACGGCGGCGTATCCTGCCCGGAAGGCCGAGCGTAGCACGCGCTCCGCGATGGGCAGACCCGCGATGGGGGACGTCAGCGGCACGCGGACGAGCGGGTCACTCGCCACGTACAGCAGCGTCGGGCGGCGGTCTCTCGGCTCAGCCGTCGGCCCCGTCGATGCGGCTGGGGCCGGAACGGCGTTGTGGCGACGTGGATAGATCGCGAGGCCGACGCCTGCCCAGAACAGTCCGCGCAATCGGCGCGCGAGCGCGAGCGGCGCGCCGGCCGCGGCCGCTCCCACCGCAGCGCCCGCGGCGAGACTCGATGCCTCCAGCGCGCCAAGACTCGCCGGGATGAAAGCGGACGCGAAGCTCGCGACGCGGGAGAACGTCTCAATCGCGACAGCTTGCATGGGCGTGATGTGCAGGCCGACGGCATTGAGGATCAACCAGGCCTCGGCGGACATGCAGGCGTACGCGACGATCGACGCGACCGTCAGGACGACGAGACGCATGGCCCTTCCGCGGACCAGCTCGACGAGCTGCCGCCCGACCGATGTCGTGAAGCGCGCCACTTTCGTTTCGGCGACGCCCGTGCCAAGCGAGCGGTCCGCGTGTCGAAGCCCGCGAAGAAGCAGCGAATCACGCCGGATGATGATGCTCGCGGACGCGACGCCGATCACCGCTGATCCAATGGCGAAGCCGAGGAACACGCGATGCCAGAGGTGCGTCAGCGGAAGCGCTGCCAGAGCCGCCACCGATCCGGCGCCGACGATGAGCAGTGTGGCGAGCATGTACGAGAGCCGCTCGAGGGCGACCGCAGCGGTCGCGTCCCGCGTCGGGACGCGATCGGCGAGGAGGACGACTTTCAGCGGTTCCCCCGCCACGCCCGCGATGGTGAGATAGCTGAACGCTTCCGCGGCAAGCCGGACGCGCACCAGGCGAGCGAACGAGATCGAGCGGTGCTCCGGAAAGCACCACGACCAGGCCCAGGTCCGCGTCAGATGCCACAAACCGCTGGCCGCGAGCGCCAGCGGGAGGGCGCGGCCCAGGCGGCGGCCGGTGGCGATCGCCATGTCGATGTCGACGTAGTAGAGAGCGGCCGCGAACAGCGCGGCCCCGAGCGCCAGCGCGGCGAGCGAGATCAGTCGTCTGTGGTGTTCACGTATCATGCGACGGGATTGGCAGTCGTGGCGGTGCCGATGAGCGCCAGTTCCGCGGCTTCGAGGTCCGTCACCGTGTCGATGTCGCACCAGGTCGCGTCGCCGATATCCATGCCGCGCATGAGGCCTCGCGCGGCGAGCCGGCGAATGCCGCCGCTGAGCGTCGTGTCTCCTGATCGCTGCGCGTTGCGCAACGCGTCGAACAGGACCCGGCTGCAGACGAACACGCCGGTATCGAGCGCGTCGTACGGCTGGAGCGCTTTGCCGATCCCGGTGATCCGGGAGCCGCGAAGGGTCACCTTGGTCGCTTCGGCGGCGACTTCCGGCGGCGCCGGCCGCATGTCAATCGCCAGGACGGATTCATCGGGTTCACGCGCTGATGTGAACAGGCGATCGAGCACCGCGGGTTCGAACACGTGGTCGCCCATCAGCACCGCGAACGCCTCGCTCTCGACGTGCGGTTCCGCCGCGAGCACGGACACGCCGTTCTCGAGGCGCCACTCGGAGTTATAAGCAAAGGTCAACGCCAGCTCGCGCGGAGTGCCCGCTTCGGCGAGCGCGCGAACGCGGTCCGCCTGATAGCCAAGGACAACGGTGGCGCTGCGCACACCGGCCGCGTACGCGCATGCGAGCGTTCTCGCCAGGAGCGGCTGCCCGAGCAGCGGCTCGAGCAGTTTCGAATCATGGCTCGTGTTGTGAAAGCGATCGCCGTTTCCAGCCGCAAGCACGATCGCACTCCGGACGCCTCTCGCAAGTCTCACGATCTACCCTCGAGTCTACCGGCCGCCCCGGCCGGCGGATCCAAGACCTTCAGGAGCGTGGACTTACGCCGCCCCTCACTTCGGCCTATTTAGACGCTTGAGGTCGAGCTCTCGTTTCCGCCCTCCTCAATGAGGCTGATCCATAAGGCGATCTTAGCCGACGGACCGGCTCATTGCTCATCGCGGGCTGCACGGTTCGTGCCTCCCGGCCGTATCTGTAGTCGGGAACCGCGGCGGGATCACGTGCCTTTATGGCGGCCTCAGACCTGCTTGTCGGGGTGCGTGAACAGGCCCTCGCGAATGAGCAGCAAGCCGCCGGCTGTCGTCCAGAAGAGCACACGCACCTTGCGGACGATCGCCAGAGCGACGCCCGTCGTCGGGCCCAGGCCCAGCAGGTCGGTGAACCACGCCGTTGCCGCTTCGTCCACGCCGAGCCGCAACGGCACAACCTTGAACACGACCTGAATCAGGCGATTGGCGGTTTCGAGGATGAAGGACGTCAGGAACGGAACGGATGCGTAGCCGAGCAGCCTCAGCGTCAGGTATATCTCGGCGACACCGAGCGCATGGAAACCAACCTCGGCGGCGACGATTGCCGGAATGCGCGATCCGCTGCGCGCGGCGAATGAATAGATCTGCTGCTCGGCGATCCGCATTCGATTCGCGTGGCGCGCGAGTTTGGGGGTTGCGCCGAGCGCGCGCGAGAGGATGGCGGGCTGCCGCCACAGGAACCAGAGGGCGACCGCGAACAACGCCAGCGTCGCGATCACCGCCGCTTCGCTGATGCTGCGCACGGAGGGCGGTACGCGGAAGAAAAAGACCAGCGCGACCATGCCGGAGGCAATCATCGCGGCCGCCGAGAGCGTGTAGAACACGTTCTCGATCGCCAGCGCGGTTGCTGCGGCGCCGAGCGGGACGCGTCGCCGCACGAACGCCGCCTTTGCGGGTTCGCCGACAATCGGCCCGAGCGGCGTCAGGTTTCCGAGCGCGTCTCCGCACACGGCCGCGGTGAAGGCGTCCCCCAGACGGAGGCGGTGCGGCGCGTCAACACAGAACTGCCAGGCGAGGGCGCGCAGCAGAAACCGTCCCCCGCCGATCGCGATGATCACGACGAGGCCCCATCCCACCTGCGCCAGGTCGGCCGCGATCTCCGCTGCGCCCACTCGTGAGATGACCCACGCCAGCAGCGCGAGTCCGGCGAGCGCCGTGAGCACGCCCGTCGCATTGAGCTTGCGCATTCCGCGTGACTATAATCGCCTACTTCATGCTTCCGGCGTCCTTTCAGGTGCCAGCGGCCATTGTGCTGCTCGCGGGCGGCGCGATCGCCTGCTTCGCCGGGTATCGCGTCTTCCGCCTCGTTCTCGGGATCTACGGCTTCATCCTGGGCGCGTTGTTCGCCAGCGCAGCCGTGGGCCCTGAACACACGCTGTGGATGATTGGCGCCGCACTCGCCGGCGGCCTGATCGGCGCGCTGATTCTCATTGCCGCGTATTTCGTCGGTGTGGCGCTCGTCGGCGCAGGAGTCGGCGCGCTCGCGGCCAGCCTCCTCTGGAGCCTCATCGGCCGCGAACCCGGGGCGATCGTCGTCATCATCTTCGCGGTGGCGGGCGCGCTGGCGGCGCTGGCGCTGCAGCGGTACGTCATCATCGGCGCGACCGCATTTGGCGGCGCCTGGACGATGATTGTCGGGTGGTTTGCATTCGGCGGGCATTGGGGCGCCGAAGCGGCGGCGCGCAACAACCTCTGGCTGGCTTATCCGATGAATCCTGCACCAGGGGACCGATGGGTCGTCGTCGCATGGATCGTGCTCGGCCTCCTCGGTGCGGCCGCGCAACTGGGATTTACGGCAAAGCACACGCGCTGAGACGAGTCAGCTCACAATTTCATTCATGCAGGATTTCTGAAGGGACGCATCGATGGCGACGTTTTCTCGCAAGGTGACGGTGAACTGGGCAGGGTCGATCATGGAAGGAAGAGGAACCGCGCATGCCGGCAGCGGCGCGTTCTCGCTCCCGGTGAGCTTTCCCCGCCGGATCGGCGAGGCCGAAGGGGTGACGAGCCCCGAGGAACTCGTCGCCGCCGCGCACGCCGCCTGCTATGCGATGGCGCTGAACGCGACGCTCGGCCGCCGCGGGGGCTCGGCCGAGAAGACGGACGTCACCGCCACGGTGACCGCAGACAAAGGCGACTCGGGGATCAAGATCACCACATCGAAGCTTACGGTCGTGGCGCACGGGTTGACGGGCATCGAGAAGGATCAATTCGGCGAAGTCGCGCGCGCGGCGGAGCAGGGGTGCCCCGTGTCGAATGCGCTGCGTGGATCGCTCAACATCGATCTGGACGCCCGGGCGGAGTAGCGCGCGCGAGGCGCGAGGCGCGGCTGACCGTTCCTATCCGCGTTCGGCGTAATCCTTCAAGTAACCGAGAATCTGCGGCCATCCACGGTGGCCGGTGCGCGAGCGCTCGGTCGTCAGGCCGGAATGTGTGAGCCGCACGCGGGTGCCGCCGTCGATTTCCGTGAACTCCACCCGGATCAGCGATTCCGTCGCGTCCGGCTGCCAGTCGGGCAGCCACGTGAACTCGACGACCGACGGCGGCTCGACGACGCGGTACTCGCCCTGAATCATAAAGGGTTCGCCATCTGCCCGCGTTCCGCGCATGACCCAGCGGCCACCTGGCCGGAGGTCGGACGCGACGCTCGTCGTCCGGAACCGACCCGGAGCGCTCCACCACTGCACGCGCTCGTCGGGGTTCGTAAATGCCTCGAAGACGCGCGCGGCAGGCGCGCGGACCGTAATCTCCTGAACGATGGTGTCGGACGGTGTGCCGGCAGAAGTCATCGGTGCTCCTCCACGTGTCGTTTCAGGTGCCGAAGGGATTCGGTCCAGAACGCCTCGTAATCGCGCAGCCACGCGTCCACGGCGCGCAGCGGGGCGGCGTTCAGCTCGCAGAGGCGCGCCGCGCCGCGCTCGTGCGTGACGACGAGTCCGGCCGAGCGCAGCAGACGCAAGTGTTTGGAGATCGCGGGGCGGCTCTGGGTGAACTTCGATGCGAGCTCGCCGACGGTGCGTCGCCTGCCGCGGAGATGCTTCAGGATCTCGCGCCGCGTCGGGTCGGCGATGGCGCGGAAGACGGCGTTCCGGGCGGCCTGAGATGTAACCATACGGTTACGAAGAATCGTAACCACATGGTTACCGTCGTGTCAAGGTGTCTCTGGGCGGGTCGTCTGCTGGGTGCGTGCGGCACCGCGGCTGCGCCACGGTTCACCACCCGCGAGGGCAACGGTGTGCTGTGAGGATCAAGACCCCTCGAACGGGCGCACTTCGCACTCGCCCTCGAACGAAGGCCAGTGGATGCGGTGCAGGTCCATGAACTCGCGCGCGACCTCGAGCGCCTCGTCGCGCGATTTCGCCTGCACGATGGCGTAGCCGCCGACGACTTCCTTGGTTTCGGTGAACGGTCCGTCGGTGACGCTGAGCTGACCGTTCGACAGTCGCACGCGAAAGCCTTCGGTCGACCGCTTCAGCCCCGCGGTGTCCACCAGCACGCCGGATTTGAGGTTGCGCTCAACGAACTGTCCCATGGCCTCCATCAGCGATGCCGGAATCTCATCGAAACCGAACGTTTCGGCGTGTTTGATCAACATCAGATACTTCATCGTCGCCTCCTCGAACGTGTGCGTTCATTGTGATAGTCGAAGAGACGGATGGCGGATCGACAGGGTTTGCGTATCGCCGAATCGCTACGGTAGACTGATGTTTCGCGCGACCCGCGCGCGTCCCACCTTTGTTCCTCGGTAGCTCAATGGCAGAGCATCCGGCTGTTAACCGGAGGGTTGCTGGTTCGAGTCCAGCCCGAGGAGCCAGCCCAATAAGTTCAGTGAAGTCAGTCACTTGCGAGAATGCATTTCGATCGAGATCGCAAGTCGTGTTCGCTCAATAACTTGTGGTGGACAGGCCGCACTGGACGATGTCCGCAACTGGCTGCGCCGCCGAGTCTCGTGCAACAGCGGCGGCAGTAACTCCGCGCTCCAGGGAATTAGCAGGGGCATAGGACGAGCGCTGAGGGAGCACGCTGGAAAGCGTCCGATTTTTCCTCCGTCGCCGACCGAGTCCTGAATCCTCACAACTAAGGCCCCGCTCTCTACAGCGGTTCCTCTGAATCGCTATCGCTATCCCCACCAACGCTGCGCCAGGCGACAGCTCGTTGAGGGATATTTCGATGGTGCGGCTGGCAGTGGCGTCGACAACGCGTGCAGAACGAGCATCTCGACTAGTCCAGTCTCGAAATTGAAGTACAACATGGCATGGCCCGTTGGGAAGTGACGTTGGCGCTCGAGCGGCGACGTGGCGTGCCGCTGTTTCAGCAAATCGCACGTGCAGTGACGAAAGACATCCGACGTAGTCGCTTGCGACCAGGTGATCGGTTGCCCGGTACCCGAACGTTGGCGCGCACACTCGGCGTACAGCGGCTGACGGTAGTTGCCGCGTTCGACGAGCTCGTCGCGGAAGGCTGGATCGTCAACCAGCCCGCACGCGGCGCCTTCGTCTCGACCGATCTGCCAGATCCGCCGCCGAGGCGAATGACAGCCTGGGAGCTGCCCGGTGCCATGGCTGAACGAACCAGCTTCGAGTTGCTCCCTGCACCGAAAGCCGAACGCCCGTACGAGATACCGCACGGCGGCTTACTGTTCGCGCCGAGCCGCCCGGACGTGCGTCTCGCGCCGGGCATCGTGATTGGCCGCGCACTGCGACGTGCGATGGGCCACAAGTCTGGTGCGCTCCTCGCCTACGGACCGAGCGAGGGTCATCCCCGTCTTCGTCAGGCCGTGTCGACGATGCTGGCGTCAACACGGGGTCTGGCGGCTGGCCCGGAGAACGTTTGTATTACACGCGGCAGTCAGATGGCACTGGCGCTGTTGTCAAAAACATTTCTTCGTCCCGACGACATCGTCGTGGTCGAAGAACTGGGGTATCGATCTGCGTGGGAGGTGTTCCGGCAGGTTGGCGCGAAGGTGATCGGCGTGCCCGTTGATAATGATGGAATCGATATAGACGGTTTGGAACGTGTCATTACTCAACAGCGTGTGCGAGCTGTGTACGTCACACCGCATCACCAATATCCGACCACGGTGACCATGTCGGCGGGACGACGGCTGAGGCTCATGGAGCTCGCGCGTGCACACCGATTTGCGATTATCGAGGATGACTACGACCATGAATTTCACTATGACGGCCGGCCGGTGTTACCCCTCGCGAGCGCCGACCGGTTCGGCGTGGTGATCTACGTGGGGACGTTCTCCAAGGTGCTGGCCCCTGCGTTGCGGTTGGGGTACGTCGTCGCGCCAGTTCCAGTCATTGAGCGCATTGCGGCCCACCGATCGTTGATCGACATGCAAGGGGACCAGGTGCTCGAGTACGCGATCGCGGAACTACTCGAGGAAGGCGAAATTCAGCGACACATTCGCCGTGTCAGACGCGAGTACCACGCGCGCCGGGATACATTGGTGGCAGCGCTTCGCGACCAACTTGGTGCGCGCGTCTCGTTCGATGTCCCGGCCGGCGGCATCGCACTCTGGCTGAAGGCCGCGAAAGGCATTGATGTGGAGCACTGGGCTGCACGTGCACAGGATCGCGGCGCCATGATGGTGACCGGAGCCGCCTTTAGTCTGGATGGCAGGCCTCAACCATTCGTGCGTCTCGGCTTCGCGGCGCTGAACCGACATGAACTGGACGAAGGCGTGCGACGGCTCGCCGCGAGCGCTCGCGGCAAGTGAACCGCCAGCCTTCGGGAGAGAACATCACAGCGGCCCGTGGGTTGCGGCGATATCGAAGTGCGCGGCGCGATCGTCCCAGTGGCTCAAGTAGCGGCGGCGCTCTTCCGGTACGACCGCCGCCTCGTAATCTGCGCCGGTCACCGAGCGGACGTCATCGAGGGAATCCCAGAGCAGGATGGTAATGAACTCGACTTCCGCGCCTGCATCGCGCCGCAGCAGATAGCTTCCGCGGTAACCCTTCTTCCGGCTCACGCCAGGCAGCAGCTCCGGCTTCAGCATCGCTTCATAGGCGTCCGCGTTCGCCGGGGTTGTCCACCCATGCCAGACTCTCGCAACCATAGTCGCCTTTCTCGACCGCTCGCATCCCTCAACAACGCTGGCGCGAAGTGGAATGTGTCGTTCGACTTGCTTGTGATCTACGACGCAAGGTAACGCTCCTGCACGACCCGTGTGTGGTGAATCGCGTGTCCCGCGACCACATGGGCCAGAGCCCGAACCGAGAACGGGTGGCCACTCGCTATGCCCCGGCGCAGCCAGGCTTCTGACGGCAGACTCTTGAAAAATGCGACGGTTGCGCTTCGGACGACATGAAAATGCTCTACGTGCGTCGACCACGGGCGCTCGGATGCACGCGCCGCGTTGGCGGCGACTTCCTGATCGAAGCTCGGGAGCGGCGCGTCGAAGCCGCGCGCGAACCACCAGGCGCGGAAGACGAAGAGCCGTTCCGCGTCGATAACGTGCGAGAGGGTATCAGCGATGCTCCATTTGCCTGGCTGATAGGTCCTCTTCGACTGGAGCACCGTGATCCCGCCGAAGAAGGCCACCAGCGAGTCGCATTGAGCCGCGAGTATGTCGCAGATGTTTCCGGCCGGGACGAGCCTGATGTAATTGAAGTAGTAGTCCGCTGCTTCGGACGGGTCCGGCCGGGTCACGAGGATATTGGCCAGCTCGATGTTATTCATACGCGCACCGAGGGTACTGCGGCCCATGCCATCGATGAAGTGCCAGTTTTCAGACGAACACTAGGCCGGCAACTGGCCTAATCTACTTCACCATTCTGGATCTGTGCTCACGGCCGGTTTCGAGGGACGATCCAGAGGTTGGCGGTTCGCAAGGCAAGAACGACATCAACAAGCAGACAGCAGCTATATGACACGCACACGGATACACAACCTGTTCATCTCGCTGGACGGTTTCGGCACCGGTCAGGGCCAGAGCGCGGACGCGCCCATGGGTCACGCCGGCAGACGGCTGGCGGAGTGGATGTTCGCCACCCGGTTCGGTGCCGCGATGCTGGGACGCACCGGTGGCAGCGCCGGCGCCGATGACGCGTTTGCCCAGCAGTGGGGGCCAGGTATCGGCGCCGAGATCATGGGTGCGAATAAGTTCGGTCCGCCCGGCTGGCAGGACGACGTTGACTGGAAGGGCTGGTGGGGCCCCAACCCGCCGTTCCACACGCCGACGTTCGTGCTCACCCATCGGCCGCGTCCGCCGATCGAGATGGAGGGCGGCACCACCTTCCATTTCCTCGACGCCTCACCGGCCGAGGCGCTTGCCGTCGCCCAAAAGGCAGCAGGCGGGAAGGACGTGCGGATCGGTGGCGGGCCGACCATTGCGCGCGACTTCATCGCGGCGGGCCTCGTCGACCACATCCACGTTGTCCAAGTACCGATCGTGCTCGGCCGCGGGGTGCGACTCTGGGACGGCCTCGAGGCGCTCGAGGCGAACTACGCGATCGAGGCGGTCTCGACGCCTACTGGCGTCACGCACCTCACGTTCGCGCGATGACCAGACGCCATATGCTTGAGCAGAGGCCTTCCTCCACGATGATTCCGACGACGCGCAGCACGCTTCGCCGCCTTCCCGAGCGCGGTACGCACGAATGGACAGCCGTCACTGAGATTCTGGATGCGGCGTTCCTCGCCTTTGTCGGATTCGCAGTCGAGCATCAGCCGTTTGTCATCCCCACACTCTACGGACGGGAGGGCGAAACCCTCTATCTTCACGGGTCTGCGGCGAGCCGGATGATGCGAGAACTCTCCGCCGGTGTGCCCGCGTGCGTGACGGTCGCTCTTGTGGACGGGATCGTCCTGGCGCGGTCGGCGTTCCACCATTCGATGAACTATCGATCGGTCGCCGCATTTGGGACGGCGAAGAAGATTGAGGACGTCGGCCAGAAGAGAGCCGCACTGAAGGTGATCTCCGATCATGTGCTGGCGGGGCGCTGGGAGGATGTGCGACTGCCGACCGAGCAAGAGCTGAAAGCCACGACGGTGCTCGAATTTGTGCTTGAGGAGGCCTCCGCGAAAGTCCGAACCGGTCCTCCAAGCGATGACGAAGCCGATTACGAGTTGTCGGTGTGGGCAGGGGTGCTGCCGCTTGCGTTGCACTCGTCCGCACCGGAGGCTGACGGCCGTTTACGAGCACACGTTCCCGAACCCGCGTACCTGGCCAATTACGACAGGCGTTTCCGCCGCGCAGATGAGAGTGGCGAATGACGTCGCTGCTGCTCCTCATACTGTGGGCAACCGTGCCAATGTCCACCCCGCAACCCGATCCTGCGAACGCCGGCCAGGCATCAACGAGAGACACGCATCAACATCCGTTCGAGGTCATTGAACTGCGGCGATACACGATCAAACCGGGACAACGGGAGCACTTCGCGCAGTACTTCGAGACCTACTTCCCGGAAGCATTCCAGCAGTTGGGTGCCCTGGCCGTAGGACAGTTCTTCGAACTGTGACAAGCAGGACCAGTTCCTGTGGCTGCGCGCGTTCCATGACATGGATGAACGAGCGAAGGCGAATTCGAGCTTCTACTACGGACCGGTGTGGAAGGAGCACCGGTCGACACTGAACGCCCTGATAGCGGACAGTGACAACGTCCTGTTGCTTCGTCCGGTCAGTGCGGAGCGGCCAGTGACGGTTCTGCCGGCGGTCGATCCGGTGGCGGAGCCGGACGGTGCGCGTGGAATAGCCGTCGCCATGATTTACCCGGTGCAGGCGGGCCGTGCGGAGCAGTTCGCGCGGGACTCAGAACCCACGTTCGCGCAATTCCGGGCTGCGGGTGTGCGCGAAGCCGGATTGTTGTGCTCCCTCGACCCTTGGCGCAATCGCCGCTACTCAACGGGCCGATCGAGCGCGTGGTCGTCACGCCGACGAAGCGCTCGAGGCTGCGCTGGATCCCACAATAATCGATATCGAAGGCAAGCGGGCGCGCTTTCGGGCCCTGCATGAACAGGGGTGCTTTGTCATTCCAAATCCATGGGACGTGGGTAGCGCGAAGCACCCCGAACGACTCGGTTTCGAAGCCCTGGCGACGACCAGTGCAGGGGCCGCATGGGCGCGTGGTCGGGAAGACGGGCAGCTGTCATGCCAGGAAGTGCTCGCACACTTGCGCGAAATCTGCGCCGCCACGCCGCTGCCGGTGAACGCCGACTTCGAAGCGGGCTACGCCGTCGACGTGAAGAGACTGGCGAAGAACGTCGCTGCCGCGGTCGACACCGGAATCGCCGGTCTCTCGATCGAGGACTTCAGTAACGGCGTGCGATATGACGTCGGCGAAGCCGTTGAGCGTGTGATGGAGGCGAAACAGGCGATCCGATCGACGGGTGCCGACGTGTTGCTGATCGCACGCGCGGAAGGGTTCATCCGCGGCAACCCGGACCTAGATGACACCATTGCACGGCTGCAAGCGTATAGCCGCGCGGGCGCGGATTGCCTTTATGCGCCCGGCGTAAACGAGCTTTCCGCGACCGACCAGATCGTGAAAGCCGTGGCGCCGACACCGCTCAACGTGCTGATGCTCGGGCCGGCGTTCACCGTCTCGGACGCCGTTGACGTGCAGTCGGCTCGTGCTGCGAAACTGCTGACCGTCCCGCTCGCGCTGTTCGGGTTTTTCGTGTGGGCACCGAGAGTGTTCTTCAATGCTCGCCAACCGGTGGCGTGGGGTGGCTTCGCGATCACCATGCTGGTTTGCGGCGCCGCATGGATGGTCGCCGACGGCTTGCATCGGCGAAGGCTGGCGGGGCACGGCACAGTGCCACAGTAATAAGCCTGCGGCGCCACCAGGAGCAACGATGTACAGGCTAGTCGTTATTCAATTCGTCACGCTTGATGGCGTCACACAGGATCCCGACGGGGCCGAAAGTACGCGCACCGGTGGCTGGGCATTTCGCTCGGGGCCGCAGGCGGTCGCCGGCGACAAGTTCAAATTGGGCGAGCTGATGGAGGCCGGAACCATGCTGCTCGGCCGGCGAACGTGGGAAAAGTTCTCGGGGTTGTGGCCTGGGCGGAGTGACGAGTTCTCGATGAAGATGAACCGCATGCGCAAGCTCGTCGTGTCGCGGTCGCTGGAACGGGCCGATGCCTGGCAGCATTCGCAGCTGCTGCGCGGCGATCCCCTCGAGGAGGTGAAGAAGCGCAAAGCCGACGGTCACCTGATCGTCGCCGGCAGCTACAGTCTCGTTCAAAAGCTGATCGAGGCGGACCTTGTCGACGAGTACCGCCTGCTCATATTCCCAATCGTGGTTGGCGAAGGGCGGCGTCTTTTTCCAGATGGCACCCCTCCGATGGACCTGCGACTGGTCGATGTCGAACGGAGCGGCGAAGCGGTGCTCGTCAGTTATCACCGCGCCTCCTAATGCCACGAGCAGTCGGACCACCCGCAATCGAGCCGAAGAAGTCGACGATGACAGGCGCAACGGCCGGAGCCGACAGGTTGTGATCCTGCCCTTCCAGGTAAACCTGCCGCGCGTTTGGTAGCTTGCCGGCGACCATCGCGACTGCCTCTTGCGCGTTTGGCCGTCGACTCCGCCTACCAGAAACAAGGTTTTGGTTCCGCGCTTCTTAAGGACGCCCTGCTCCGCACCATCGCGGCCGCTCAGATCGCGGGCATTCGCGCGGTGCTGCTTCATGCGATGTCAGACGACGCGAAGCGCTTCTATGCACGTGCCGGATTTCACCAGTGTCCGGTCGATCCAATGATGATGATGATGATCACGCTCGCAGAGGTTGAGAAGAACCTCGGCCCGCCCAGTGCGAGCTGACGATCTTCTTTGGGAAACGGACCTCGGTGGACACCCAAAACCGGCAATTAATGGACACCTCAAAATCGCCAGGAGTGTATGACTTAGACTCGCCGCATGGGACTCTTGACCTTCAGCATCAACGTTACCCTGGACGGCTGCGTCGACCACCAGGAGGGAATCGCCGACGACGAGACACACGCCTTCTTCACCCGCCTCATGGACGAGGGCGGGGCGATGCTGTGGGGCCGCGTCACCTACGAGATGATGGAGAGCTACTGGCCCGCGGTCGCCCGCGGCGACGAGGAGGCGCCGCCGGCGATGCGCGAGTGGGCGGTCAAGCTGGAGACCAAGCCGAAGTACGTGGTGTCGTCGACGCGAAAGGACTTCCCGTGGACCAGCAGCCACCACATCGCGGGCGACCTGCGCACGGGCGTGCAGAAGCTCAAGGACGCGACCCCGGCCGGCGTGCTCCTCGGTAGCGGCAAGCTCGCGACCGAGCTGGATCGGCTGGATCTGATCGACGAGTACACGTTCCTCGTCCTCCCCCGGATCGCCGGGCACGGCCCGACCCTGTACCAGAGCGGGCTGCCCAGAACGCGACGGCTCGAGCTGGTCTCGGCCAGGCCGCTCCGCAGCGGCGCGGTCGCCATGCACTACCGGCGCGCGCGCTGACGCCCCGCCGCTCGGCCGGCCTCCGACGAGGGGCATGCAACGCGCGCTGGCGCCGGTGAGGCGCGCCTGCAACGATCCGGGCGTGGCGACCGACGCCGGCGGCCCGGACATGGCCCTGCCTGCGAGGCTCGAGCGGCACGCGACGGTTGCCGGCGCGCTCGCGGGGCTCGGGGATGGAGAGCTCGCTCAGCTGATCGACGCCGCGCCCGCTCTCGGGTCCGGCATCGGCGGGACGCGCTCGCTGCTCCAGGTGGGCGGTGTCCGCGTGTTCGCCAAGCGGGTTCCGCTGACCGTTCTCGAGCGGCGGCCGGGCCATGTCCGGTCAACCGCGAATCTCTTCGAGCTGCCGACCTTCTGCCAGTACGGCCTCGCGCCACCTGCAGGGTTGCCGGCGACCGGCGCGTGGCGCGAGCTGGCGGCCAGCGAGATGACCACCAGCTGGGTGCTCGCCGGGCGCGCCGATTGCTTTCCGCTGCTCCACCACTGGCGTGTGCTCGAGCACCCGCCCGGGTCACAGCCGCTTCCCGACGAGCTCGCCGACATCGAGCGGGCGGTCGCGTTCTCGCACGGTTCGGCAGCGGTGCGGCGGCGGATCGAGGCGATCGCCGGCGCAACGGCTAGCCTGACGCTGTTCTTCGAGTGGCTGCCGGA
>DATJFQ010000092.1:0-22604 GCA_035495555.1 Vicinamibacterales bacterium | reverse complement strand
ATAATCTACATCTTGTATGAGGGTGGATCGCTCAGCCCACCTGTTGTAACCCCTGGTCACCGGTAACCGAGCTGAGCTGCCACGTTCCAAGGAGGAACTAATGGCGAAAAAGACTGCGAAGGGCGGCAAGAAAAAGGGCGGGAAGAAGCGCTAAGCCGCCGACCGGTCTGGGGGGTGACAAGGCAACTTGGACACCCCCGATTTTTTTATCTGCGAAGGCCCCGCGTAGTGCGGGACTCAGCAAAGAAGCGACGAGCGCCGGCAGGCGCACCGTCGACGTGCCGGGAGGCAGCGACGCTGCGATGCGATGGGTGCTCCTCGCGGTCAATCCCACACGAAGGGGGGGATAAAGCGCATGGCCAAGAAGACTGCTAAAGGCGGAAAGAAAAAGGGCGGCAAGAAACGGTAAGCTGTCCACCGCCAAAAACGGGGGCGTCGTCGCCCCCGTTTTTGTTTGTACCTGATCACGACACAACGAGGGAACTACTCAAGGTGCCCGCACGCACCAGCCAGGTGAACGCACGGCGCAAGCTCCTCGCGCAATTGGACGTTGTGAAGTTGCGGAGTTATTTCATCGGCGCCTTCCCATCCCACACCGTCACCTTTTGAATCGTATCGAGCTGCTGCAGCCGATCCACGACCTCCATCCCCTTCACCACGTGGCCGAACACCGTGTACTTGGCATCGAGGTGCGGCTGCGGTGAGTGCGTGATGAAGAACTGACTGCCGCCGGTGTCGCGCCAGTCGAGCGCCATGCCCACAGTCCCCCGCAGATACGGTCGATCGTTCAGCTCGTCGCGAATCGTATAGCCGGGCCCGCCGGACCCGTCGCCGCGCGGATCGCCGTCCTGGACGACGAAGTTCGGAACCACCCGGTGGATCTGCAGGCCGTTGAAGAACCCTTTGCGCGCGAGTGCCATGAAGTTCTGTGACGTCTGAGGCGCGTCGAGGACGGCCAGCTCGATTTCGATCGTGCCTTTGCTCGTCTCGATATAGACGTGCGGCGAATACGGCGGCCCGATCAGATCCGGCGAGTCGTACGCGACGATGGGAGCGTTTGGAACGGGGCGGATGGCTGACCTGGCTTCAGCCGCTGCCGAAGGGTCCAGCGACGCGATGAGGTCGGCAGCGTGCACGCGCACCGCCCAGTCCTTGTCGGCCAACGCGGTCCGCAGCGTGGGCAGGGCCTCGGAGGCGCCCAATTTCGCGAGCGCGGTGAGCGCAGCCGCGCGTGCGGTGTAATTGGCGTCCCCTTCGCCCGCACGATACGCATCCCGCAATGCGGCGGCGGCGGCGCCCGGTTTCAACTCCGCGACCGCCTCGGCGGCCGCCGCGCGAACGCCAAAGTCCGGGTCCTTCAACGCCGCAAGCGCCGTCTGTTCGGCCTCTGGCGCTTTCAGCTTCACCAACGCCGAGAGCACCGAGGGAAAGACGCGACGGTCGGAGTCCTTCAGCATCTGCTGCAGGCGACCGGTCGCCATCGGCGGCGGCAGCGTTCCGAGCACATCGGCAAGGGCGGCGCGCACGATCCAGTTCGGGTCGACGTCCATTCCCGACAGGGTGATGAGAAATCCCTCGGGGTCAATGCGCGCGGCGGCGTGAATCGCTGCCGCTCTCATGGTCGGCCATTTGTCCGTCATCAGGTTCTGCACGTACGGCAGCGCCTCTTTGCTTTTCAGCGCGCCGAGCGCGTCCACAGCCTCGATGGCAACGTTGGGATCGACGTTGTCGCCCGTCAGCACTCGCAGTACGGCAGCCGATGCGTCGCGGCCCCCGATTTGTGCGAGCGCCCGGACGGCGGAAACCGTCAATGGCACCTGCCCTTTGGCCGACGTCAGCACGCGGAGCAGCACGGGCACGGAGGACGGATCACGGATCGCGCCGAGTCCGCGGGCCGCAAACGCGGTGGTATACGCACCCTGCCCCTCAGCAAGCTGCTGCAGCGCCGGGAGCGCGCGTTTGTCGTTGAGCCGTTGCAGCGACCACGCGATGGGCCACCAGCGCGAGACGGCGTGACCCGAACCATCCAGCACCGCCGCCGCCAGCGGGTCCCACGCCTTCATCCGAACGAGCGCGAACAGGCCGAGCCGCACCGCGTCGGACTCCGGGGTTCCGGGAAACGTCTCCTCGTCTGGTGCGACCGACGCGATCGCGCCTTGTTTGACGTACCCCGCGACCATCTGGCCCACCGCCGCCGCGGCGCTCGCATCGCCGGCCAAGCCGAGCGCCTCGGCCGCGCGGCCCCGCACGCGCGGGTCTCGATCCTGTAATGCGATCGTCAGCGCCGGCGTCGCGCGTTCGTCCGCGAGCAGGCCAAGGGCGAACGCCCCCATCTGCCGCACATCAGGATCGGCGTCCTGCAGCGTCGCCTCGAGCGGCTCGACGCCGTCGGACAGGCCCGCGCGGCCCACCGCGAGCGCGGCCCGCCGTCGAATGCGAGGCTCAGGATCGGCGAGCAGCTTCAGCAGGTCGGGCGGCGGAGGCGGCGCGGTCTGCGTCTTCTTCGAAGCAGCCGCGGCCGGCTGAACCGGCGGTGGAGCCGGCAGGTGCAGCACGCGCTGATCTTCCATCTGAAGAATCCACGCCATCTTCTGGTTTTCCGTAGAGGCGGGGTTCACCGGCTTCCGCGGCGGCGCACTCGCGCACGCCGTGCTGATCGCGAACGCTGCCAACAGAAGCGAAGGTCGATTCACCTGCATTCAGTCTCCAGGGCGAGGGACGATGTTCGATGGACGATGTTCGATGGACGATGCTCGATGTTCGATGCTCGATGCTCGATGCTCGATGTTGGATGCTCGATGTTCGATGGATGGACGAGCACACGCCTAAGCCCGCAGCTCGAGCGTATCGAGCGTGGCATGTGCCACACGCTCCCAATCGATGTTCACCCCGATGCCCGGGCCGTCGGGGACGGGGATGGTGCCGTCCGCCCCGACCTCAATCGCCGGCTCGATCAAATCCGGCGCATAGTAACGGCGGCTCGCCGCGATATCTCCGGGCAGCGTGAAATTCGGCAGCGATGCGAGATGAATGTTGTGAGCGCGGCCGATGCCGCTCTCGAGCATGCCGCCGTGCCACACCGGCACGCCGTGCGCGGCCGCGATGTCGTGCACGCGGATGGATTCCGCGTGCCCCCCGAGGCGCCCCGGCTTGATGTTGATGATGCGGCAGGCGCCGGCCTCGATGGCCTCCCGCGCAATCTTCGGCGTATGGATCGATTCGTCGAGACAGATCGGCGTGCGCAGCTGCTGCTGCAGCCGCACGTGATCGTTCACGTCGTCGTAGTCCAGCGGCTGCTCGATCATCATCAGGTCGAATTGGTCGAGACCCGCAAGATGATCGGCATCGGCAAGCGTATACGCCGCGTTGGCGTCCACCATCAGCGGGATCCCGTCGAAGCGTGCGCGTACCATTCGGACCGCCTCGATGTCCCATCCCGGCTTGATTTTGATCTTGATGCGGCGGTAACCCGCGGCGAGTTCCATCTCGATCTTGCCGGCGAGCTGCGCGAGCGAATCCTGGATGCCGACCGAGACCCCCGATTCTATGCGGTCGCGCGTCCCGCCAAGGAGCCGCGCCAACGGCACAAGGCGCTGCCGCGCCTCCGCATCCCAGGCGGCCATCTCCACCGCCGCTTTCGCCATGTTGTGGCCGCGGATCGCGTGCAGCGCGGGAAAGACGCCGCTTGCGTGTTCGAACGTGCGCCCGAGCAGCATCGGGGCGATGACGTCCTTGATGATGTGCCAGGCCGTCGTGGCGGTCTCCGAGCTGTAGAAGGGGGTCAGATCGGCGACGCACTCGCCGGTGCCCTCCACGCCGTCCGCGGTCAACGTGACCAGCACGAAGGTGCGGCTGTACACGCGTTCGAAGCTGGTCTCGAAAAAGTGCACGAGCGGCAGGCGCAGCAATCGGAGCTGGAGGCGCTCGAAACGCACGCCTCATTATGTACTCAGCCGTCGGCTATACTCCTCCCGATTGGAGCATCGGTACATCGCCATTGAGGGACCGCCAGGCGCCGGCAAGTCCGCGCTGGCGGACCGGCTGGGCGCGCGGCTCGATGCGACGAGCGTCCTCGACGAGCCTGACAATCCGTTCCTCGCGGATTTCTACGCGGGGCGGCCGGGCGCTGCCTTTCAATCCCAACTCTTCTACACCCTCGCGCGCCACCGCCAGCAGACCACGCTTCGGCAGACGGACCTCTTCAGCCAGCTCACGGTCTGCGACTACCTGTTCGAGCGCGACAAGATCTACGCGTACCTGAATCTCGACGACAACGAGCTGTTCATCTACCAGCGGCTGTTCGAGCTGCTGGCGCAGGACGTGCCATCGCCGGATCTGGTGATCTACCTGCAATCGCCAACCGACGTCGTTCGAAAGCGGCTGAAGGACCGCGGACGCGCGAATCCCGACCTGCCTCAGCTCGAGCCGGACTACGTCCGTGAGTTGAACGAAGCCTACAACCATTTCTTCTTTCACTACGCGTCGACTCCGCTGCTCGTCGTCGAGACGTCGCAGTTCGACCTCTCATGGGGCGACGAAACGCTCGACGACCTCATACGCCAGGTGCGCGGGTTTGGCGCCGGGACGCGGTACTACGTGCCGCGGACGAAGTGACGGCGGTGAATCTCCTCGCCTGCGCTCGGGCTGCGGCCGGCGACCTCCACGACCTTCGCGTGCGAGGGTTGGTATAAGCTCAACGAAATGGCCTGGTTCAAGAAGGTCAGGAAGCCGATCGAGCCGAGGACGGACAAGGAAAGCCGCGTTCCTGAGGGTCTCTGGGTCAAATGCCCGTCGTGTGCCGAGATCATCTACAACAAGGATCTCGTCAGTACTCTGAACGTCTGTCCGAAATGTGGACATCACTTCAGGGTCAGCGCTGCCGAGCGCTTGAAGATGCTCTTCGACGGTCCGTGGCAGGAGTTCGACGCGAACCTGCGGTCGATCGACCCGCTGAAGTTCACCGACACGAAGCCCTATCGAAAGCGGCTCGAGTCGACGATTGCAAGTACGGGCCTCAACGACGCCGTTATTTGCGCGGTCGGCAAAGTCGACGGGATCGAAACGTCGATTGCCGCCATGGAGTACAGCTTCATCGGCGGCAGCATGGGCGTGGTGGTCGGCGAAAAGATCACGCGCGCAATCGAACGCGCGATCGAACGGCGGCTGCCCGTGATCATCGTCTCCTGCTCCGGCGGCGCGCGCATGATGGAAGGCGCGCTGTCGCTGATGCAGATGGCCAAGATCAGCGCGGCGCTCGCACGGCTCGACCGCGCGCATCTCCCCTACATTTCGCTGCTCACAGACCCGACCACCGGCGGCGTGACCGCGTCGTTCGCGATGCTGGGCGACGTCAACATCGCGGAACCGAAGGCGCTCATTGGATTCGCGGGGCCCCGGGTGATCGAGCAGACGATTCGACAGCAGCTGCCGGAAGGCTTTCAACGCAGCGAGTTCCTGCTCGAGCACGGGATGCTCGACATGGTGGTGGACCGCCGGGAAGTGAAGCCGGCGATCGCCAGGATTCTGAAATTCGGCGCCGGCCGGCCGGCCAGGGGCGACCGCGCGCATCAGACGAGCCGCGACACGGCCTCCGCCGTCGGAGAGACGGCGGCCGAGGCGGAACTGCAGGACATCTCACAGCCAACCGAGTAGTCTCGATTTGTGACCGACTCGCCGATCGAGTTTCTGTTCGCGCTCGAGCAGTTCGGCATGAAGTTCGGGCTCGACAGCATGCGCCTGCTGTGTGCAGCGCTGAATCGTCCCGAACGCGCGTTCTCGTCTGTCCACATCGCGGGCACCAACGGCAAGGGTTCCGTGGCGGCCATGCTCGACGCGATCCTGCGCGCCGCAAGACATCGCACCGCGCGCTATACCTCACCGCATCTCGAACGCATCGAGGAACGCTTCGTCATCGACGGCGCAGCAATCGATCGCGCCGGGCTCGAATCGTCTGCGGCGAAGGTCCGGACCATCGTGGAGCGGTTCCTTGCGGACGGGACGTTCGAGGCGCCACCCACCTTCTTCGAGTGCACGACCGCGGTTGCCTTCGATTTGTTCCGAGACGCCGGCGTCGAACTCGCGATCATCGAAGTCGGCCTCGGCGGGCGCCTCGATGCGACCAACGTGGTGGACCCAGCCGCGACGGCGATCGTATCCATCGACTTCGACCACCAGGCGCAGCTTGGCAGCACCCTGACCTCGATCGCGCGGGAGAAGGCCGGGATCGCCAAACCCGGTGTGCCCATGGTTCTCGGACCCCTTCCGGACGAGGCGCGATCTGCGATTGAAGACGTCTGCGCGTCTGTGGGCGCGCCGATTGTCCGGGCAGACACGCCGGCGTTCGTCGAACGCGCCGCGGCACTGCGGCTCGGCCTGGCCGGCGCGCATCAGATCTCGAACGCGGCGGTCGCGATCGGTCTTGCGGAAACACTCGAAGACCGCGGCATTCGAATAGGACACGCCGCAATTGCGACAGGCCTGGCTGACGTCCGCTGGCCGGGGCGTCTGGAGCAGTTTGAGGTGGACGGCCGCCGCGTGATCATCGACGCGGCGCACAATCCTGCCGGCGCGCGCGTGCTGGCGTCGCATCTTGCGGATGCGGAGCGCCAGCCGATCACGCTCGTGTTCGGCGCCATGCGCGACAAGGCGATCGACGAGATGCTCTCGATCCTGGCGCCCGTCGCTGCCGAGATCGTCTGCACGACGGCTCCGTCGCCGCGCGCGATGCGTGCGTCGGAGATTGCGGCAATCGCCCGCGCCGTTCATGCGAACGTTCGTACGATAGCGGATCCGCTCGCCGCCCTGGAGCAGGCGCTCCGGCTCGATCGGACGACGGTCGTTGCGGGATCGATCTTCCTGATCGGGCCGCTGAGGGGGCATCTTTACCGTGGTATTCTTCGATGACCGCCGCCCCGCCCCGCGGTCCATCCATTCGCATGTACCGTCTTTGTGTGATCGTTCTCCTGGCGCTGGCGGCAGCCGCAGGCACGGCCCGCGCGCAAGCCGCGGCCCCGAGCGGCTGCAGTTACAAGTGGTCGGCGGCGAGCCAGGAAACCGTCGGCATCAACACGAATCACTATCTGCTCTTCCGCGACGTTCAGGTCGACTGCAACGACATCCAGCTCTTCGCGGATCAGGCGGAGGTGTTCAGCGACACGGACCGGCTGCTTGCGAGCGGCAACGTCCTGTTCGTCTCCAGCACGAATCGCATTTCCGCTGAGCGGCTGGAGTTCAACACACGCACCAAGACCGGGACGTTCTTCACCGCGTCCGGGATTGCGAACATCGAGAACCGCGGCATCGATCGAAGCCTGTTCGGCACCCAGGAGCCCGACGCGTACTTCTGGGGCGAAACGATCGAGAAGCTGGGACCGAAGACCTATCGCGTGACGCGCGGCGGCTTCACGACCTGCGTGCAGCCAACGCCGCGGTGGGAGCTCGTGTCGAGTTCCGCCACGATCACGCTCGAGAAACACGCCGTCATGACCAACACCCTGCTGATGGTCAAGGGCGTGCCGATGTTCTACCTGCCGGCGATGTACTACCCGATCAACAAGGAAGATCGGGCCACCGGATTCCTGATCCCGGTCTATGGGTCGTCCAACATGCGGGGTCAGACGATCAGCGTTCCGTTCTTCTGGGCGATCAACCGCAGCCAGGACGCGACGCTCGAGTACGACTTCTTTTCGAAGACCGGGCAGGCCTACGGCGGCGAGTATCGGTACGTGCAGGCGCCGGGCTCGCAGGGGTCGATGCGGACGCAGTACATCGCCGAACACGAATCGACGTATATCAACACCGACGGCAGCCCCCATACCGTGCCGGGTCAGTCGAGCTACTCGATCACGGGCAACATGACGCAGAAGCTGCCGGGTGGCTGGCGCGCAACGGGCAATGCCAACTACTTTTCCAGCCTCGTCGCACAGCAGCGCTATCAGCAGAACGTGTTCGCGGCCACGAACACCACGCGCAGCTTCAACGCCGGCGTCAGCGGCAGGATCGGAAAAGTCAACCTTACGGGTTCGGTCGACCGCAGCGAATACTTCACGGGCTCCGGCGACTCGTCCAACCTGTACGGCTCGTTCCCGCGCGTGCTCGCCAACGTGGCGCAGAGCCCCATTGGCCGTCTTCCGCTCTACTGGAGTTTTCAGGGAGAGTTCGTCACCCTGCAGCGGGTGGACAAGAGCCCGTCCGGCGAAAATGACCACGGGTTGACGCGGATCGACTTCCTGCCGACGCTGCGGTTTCCCTTCACGAAATGGCAGTTCCTCACCTTCAGTAACACGCTCTCCTGGCGCGAGACGTACTGGACCGAGAGCCTGCAGAACGGCGTTCAGACCGCCGACCCGATCGGGCGCCGGTACTTCGATATGAGCACCCAGATCACGGGCCCGGTGTTCAATCGCATCTTCGGCTCCTCGGACCGGAAGCTGAAACACGTGGTCGAGCCCTCGCTGACCATCCAGCGTGTCACCGGTTTCGACAACTACTCGGAGATCGTGCCGCTCGAAAGCGCGGATTTCGTCAGGCCGAACGTCACGAAGGTCGTCTACGGTTTGAACAACCGGTTGTACGCGAAGCGGAAAACGGCGCGCGAGGTGTTCAGCGTGCGCGTCTCGCAAACGTATTACACGGACGAATTGAGCGCCGCGGTGGACGCGCAGTATCAATCGGGGTTCAACCCGAACCTCCCGCCGAGCCACCTCTCGCCCGTGAACATCCAGGCGCACGTCAGCCCGGACACCAAGCTCGATGCGACCTTCTCCACCGACTACGATACCCAGGTGCACGCGATCCGCAACGTGGCGGCGAACGGAAGCTGGCACGCCTGGTGGGTCCAGACGACGGCCGGCTGGAGCCAGCAGCGATACATTCCGAACCTGCCCGGGTACAACAACCCGAATGCCTCGTTGAACTTCATCAACACGGCGACGAGCGTCCGCAAGCCGGGTAACGCGCTCGGCGGCACGTATTCGTTCAACTACGACCTGAAGCGTCAAATGTTCCTCAACCAGCGCTACGTGCTCTATTACAACTCGCAGTGCTGCGGCGTCGGCGTGGAATACCAGACGTTCACGTACGGCACCGTCCTGGCCGGGCTCACGGGGATCCCGCAGGACCACCGGTTCAACATCACGTTCACGCTGGCGGGGGTCGGGACGTTCTCGAACCTGCTGGGCGCATTCGGAGGGCAGCAGACGCGATGACCCACCAGAAGTACGCCGTGCCGCCGCGGACGCCGATCCACGACGTGCGCACGAAGCGCCTGCGCGTCATTCCGGACGAGCGCGGCTGGTTGATGGAGATCCTGCGTGCAGACGACGGGGACTTGTTCCGGCAATTCGGACAAGTGTACGTGTCGGCCACCTACCCGGGCGTCGTCAAGGCCTGGCATTACCACAAGCGGCAAATCGACTACTTCGCGTGCGTCTCGGGGATGGTCAAGCTGGTGCTCATCGACACGCGAGAGCACTCGCCCACGAAGGACGCGATCAACGAGTTCTATCTCGGCGTCCACAACCCCACCATCGTCGAGGTGCCCAATCTCGTGTATCACGGCTGGAAGTGCGTGAGCACGGAGCCGGCGCTGGTGGTGAACGTCCCCACCGAGCCGTACGCCTACGACGACCCCGACGAGTTCCGGCTCGAGCCGCACGGCACGCTCCCCTACGACTGGTCGCGCAAGGATGGTTGACGTACTCGTCACGGGGGGCGCGGGATTCATCGGATCCAACTTCGTCCGCTACGCGCTCGCCGCGCACCCGGACTGGCGCATCACGACGCTCGACAAACTGACGTATGCGGGCCGGCTCGAAAACCTGGCCGGCGTGCTCGACGATCCGCGCCACGCGTTCGTGAAGGGCGATATCGCGGATGCCGGCATCGCCGCCCCGCTCGTCGCCCGGTCCCAAATCGTCGTGCACTTTGCCGCCGAAACACACGTCGACCGATCGCTCCTGAGCGCCGGCGAGTTCATCAAGACGGACGTGTTCGGCACGTTCGTACTGCTCGAAGCGGCGCGTCAGCACTCGTCCCTGCGCTGTTTCGTCCAGATTTCGACCGACGAGGTCTACGGCAGCGTGGCCGAGGGATCCAGCCGGGAAACCGACGAACTGCGGCCGAGGAACCCGTATTCGGCGGCGAAGGCCGGCGCCGACCGCCTGGCGTACAGCTACTGGGCCACCTTTGGCGTCCCCGTCCTCGTCACGCGCGCGTCGAACAACTACGGGCCGCAGCAGTTCCCCGAGAAGATCATCCCGCTGTTCGTCACCAACGCACTCGACGGCCTGCCGCTGCCGCTCTACGGCGACGGTCTCAACGAACGCGACTGGCTGCACGTGAGCGATCACTGCCGCGCAATTGACCTGCTCATCAAACGAGGCGTACCTGGCGAGGTCTACAACATCGGCGGCGGCAACGGCATCAGGAACATCGATCTCACGAACCGTATCCTCACCTTGACGGGACGGCCGGCGTCGCTGATCAAACCCGTCGTCGATCGGCCGGGGCACGACAGGCGGTATTCGCTGGATACGTCGAAGCTCCGGGCCATCGGCTGGCAGCCGAAGGTGGAGTTCGCGGACGGGCTCGCGGACACCGTCGAGTGGTATCGAACGAACGAACCGTGGTGGCGGCCCATCAAGAACGCCGACCCCGCGTTCCAGCGCTATTACCGGGAGCAGTACGGCAACCGCCGGTCCTGATCCTTCCGTGGCTGCCTCTCCGCTCCTCACGGGCGCGACCGGGTTTGCCGGCAGCCATCTCCTCGACCTGCTGCTGAACGATCACGCGGTCGTCCATGCCTGGTTCAATCCGGGCGGACGCATGCCTTCGCACGCGAGCAATCACGTCCGGTGGCAATCCGTCGATCTGCTCGACGCAGCCGCGGTCGAGGCGGCGCTCCGTGAGGCATCGCCGTCGGTCATCTATCATTGCGCCGGAGTAGCCGATGTGCAGGCGGCGTGGCGCGCACCGGCGCGGGCGCTCGAGGTGAACGCGGTCGGCACCCATCGCCTGCTCGACGCCGCCGCGCGCGCCGGATTTGCCGGACGCGTGCTCGTCACCGGATCCGCGCTCGTCTACGAGCGGTCGACGCACGCACTCACGGAAGAAGACCCGCTCGCGCCCGTGGGCCCATACGCGCTCAGCAAGCTCGCGCAGGAGATGGCAGCCGAACGATCCGGCCTCGACGTTGTACTGACCCGTTCGTTCAATCACGCGGGCCCTCGACAGGACGACTCCTATGTCACCTCCGCATTCGCCCGCCAGATCGCGGATATCGAGCGCGGGACCGCCGAGCCGGTGCTGCGCGTGGGCAACCTCGATGCGCGCCGCGACGTGACCGATGTGCGCGACGTCGTCCGAGCCTATCGCGCTCTGGCGTCGAGCGGCAGGCCGCACACGCCATACAACGTGTGCCGCGGCCAGGCATATCGCGTCGGCGATCTCCTGGACATCCTGCTGTCGCTCGCGAGCGTTGCTGTCGACGTGCAGACGGATCCGGCGCGCCTGCGTCCCAGTGACAATCCCGTCGTGCTGGGGTCGCATGCTCGGCTCACGCGCGACACGGGATGGACGCCATCGATCGCGATCGAGCAGACCCTTGCCGACATCCTCGACTACTGGCGAGCGCCCGCGCCCGCGGCATGAGCGACCGCAGGCAGCACTCCGAGACGGCGCGGCAGCTCCTGCACGTCTCGATGGGCGCGTTCGCGCTGCTGCTGCGGTGGCTGCATTGGGGCTACGCCGTCGGCCTCGCGGTCGCCGCCGTGCTCTTCAATGCCTTCCTGCTGCCGCGCTTCGCCGCGCGACTGTATCGTCCGGGAGACCGCGACCGCGGCGTTCACGGCATTCTGTATTACCCGATTGCGGTGCTGGCGCTGCTGCTGTTGTTCCCCTCCGACCTCGCCGTGGTCGCAGCAGCGTGGGGGATCCTGGCAGCGGGCGACGGCATGGCGACGCTCGTCGGCCGCGCCGTTGGCGGGCCGCGGTGGCCGTGGAACCGCGACAAGACTGTCGCCGGTACGGCGGCGTTGTGGCTGGCCGGATCTGCCGCAGGTGCCGGGCTCTTCTGGTGGTGCCGGACCGCCGCGCCGGAACCCCGCTCGCTGATCTTCCTGATCTGCGCTCCCATTGCTGCGGCGGCGCTCGCCGCAGCCGTCGAGACCATGGACGTGCGTCTCGACGACAATCTCTCGGTCGGCCTGACGGCGGGCGCTGCGCTGTGGCTCCTGACACTCGTCTCCCCTGGTGCGATCGGCGCGAACCTGCCGGTCCTCACCTCACGTCTCCTGGTCGCCGTCGTCGTCAACGTCTGTGTGGCGTGGGGCGGTCGGGCGGCGCGCACCGTGTCGACTTCCGGCGCCGTGACCGGCGCGATTATCGGCACGGTGATCTTTACTGCCCTCGGCTGGGCAGGCTGGGGCCTGTTGCTCCTGACGTTTCTCGCCGCCGCAATCACCTCGAAGCTGGGGCTGAAGCGGAAGACGCTGCTCGGCATCGCGGAAGATCGAGGCGGCCGCAGGGGACCAGGCAATGCGATAGCGAATACGGGCGTCGCCGCGATTGCCGCAGCACTGGCCGTCAGCACGCTCCACCCGGAGCGCGCCGCCTGGGCATTCGCCGCAGCGCTGGCCGCGGGCGGCAGCGATACCATCGCGAGCGAAATCGGCAAGGCCTGGGGACGGACGACGTGGCTGTTGACGTCGTTTAAGCGAGTGCCTCCCGGCACGTCCGGAGCGATGTCGATGGAAGGGACCGCTGCAGGCATCGTCGGCGCGCTGGCGCTCGGTGCCATCGCGATCGCGTTTGGCATCGTGCCCTACGCGGCGCTTCCCCCGATCGTGATTGCCGCCACCGCCGGTGCCCTCGTCGAGAGCGCGCTCGGAGCGACGCTCGAAGGTCCGGGTATTCTGAACAACGACATGTTGAATTTCATCAACACGACGGTTGCGGCGCTGCTGGCCGTTGCCTTCTGCGTGCGGCTGACGTGACGATCAGGCCCGAGCGGTCGACGCGAGTCGGGGGGCGGCCGACGTGAGGCGGCCCAGGCTGTTCCTCGAGTTGAGCCGCCCGTTCACCCTCGTCGCGCCGGCGCTCGGCTTCGCGTCGGGCGCGGCGACGGCGTACGGCGCGGCGCCTCGCGAGGTCTGGCACCCGCATCTCATCCTCTACCCGCTGATAGGCCTGACGATGGCGGCCGTGCTCAACGCCGCGTCGAATGCCCTGAATCAGATCTACGACCTCGAGATCGACCGCGTGAACAAGCCAAAGCGTCCGCTGCCGTCGGGACGTCTTTCGCTGCACGACGCATGGGTGTTCACCTGGGTCGCCTACGCGGTCGCGCTGGTGCTCGCGTGGCTGGTCGAGCCCGGTGCCCGTCACGAGTGCTTCTGGATCGTCGTCGTCGCGACCATCATCACCTTCCTGTACTCGGTGCCGCCCTTCCGCACGAAACGGCTGGGCATCTGGGCGAACGTCACGATCGCGATTCCGCGCGGAGTGCTGCTGAAAGTCGCGGGATGGTCCGCGGTGAAGACGGTGTTCGGCGCGGAGCCGTGGTACATCGGCGCGATCTTCGGGCTCTTCCTCCTCGGCGCGTCGACCACGAAAGACTTCGCGGATATGGAAGGGGATGCATGCGGAGGCTGCCGCACGCTCCCGATCATCTACGGCGTGACGCGCGCTGCGTGGATGATCTCGCCGTCGTTCGTGATTCCGTTCCTCATGATTTCCGCAGGCGCCTGGGCAGGCATCCTGACCGGCAACTTCATCCTGCTGCAGATTCTCTCGGCCGTCATGACCGCGTACGGGATCTATGTGTGCTATCTGATGCTGAGGCGGCCCGAAGAGCTGGCCGTGGAAGAAAACCACGTCTCGTGGGCGCACATGTATCGCATGATGTTCGTCGCGCAGATTGGGTTCGCGCTCGCGTATCTGCTCTAAAAGCCAGTAACCAGTCGCCAGTCTCCAGTCGAAACTGGGACTGGAAACCGGCAACTGGAAACTGGCGACTGCCCCTGCTTAGCCGCGGTGCTGTCCGTCGTGTTTCTGCCGGTAAATCTGTCGGCTCTCGTGGTTCAGGCTGCGTTCGAGCTGCGCGCGTTCGCGCGGCGAAAAACCGTTGCGGCGGTCGCGGGCCTCGCGCGCATTGATGCGCGCTTCCTGCCGCTCGAGCCGCGCCGCCTCGTGCTGCGTGAGCGATCCGGATGCAATCCCCTGATAGATCCGGGCCTGCTGCCGCGCCTGGCGCTTGTTGATGTTCCGTCCCGCCGCCCATGCGGGCGTACAGCAAATCATCGTCGCCACCACGGCAAGGGTCAGTGCTCGCTTGATCACCATAATGTGCGTCCTCCAGAAGTCAGGCGCTTCTGAAATCGTTAGACCTGACCGGAGGGGGCAAGGTAAAGAAACTACGCAACTGCACAACTACGCAACTACCAAATGGAACTCCCAACTCCCAACTCCCAATTCCCAATTCCCAATTCCCAAATTCTTTCGTTCTTAATTCACAATCATCAATTCCTTTACCAGTCGAATGAGGATTGGGGGTCGGACGGCGGGGGCGGTTCGGGGCGGTTCCCGGCGTCGGGCTGCTCGATGCGGCGGCGACGATTGACGTCGTACTTCTCCTGGAGCACCGCGATCAGCCCTTTCACCGCCTTGACGTAATCCGGCGCCGCGTACGCGCCTGGATAGAGGCGAACGTAGCCGTCGACCATGTCGGGAAACTCGTCGCGCAGGAAGCGCATGAAGTGGTCCTTCGTACCGCCTTCGAGGTACATGACGTTGGCGCCCAGAAACGCGGCTTCGTGATCCCGGGCCGCTTTGATTGTGGCGTCGAGCTGCGATTTCCTCGTCGTGAACCCCGGGACCACCGGCGCCATGAGGACGCCGGCTTTCACGCCCGCGTCGCGCAGTTTGCGGACCGCGCGCAGCCGTTGCAGCGGGTGCGCGGTGCCTGGCTCCAGCGCGCGCCAGGCGTCTTCATCGACGGTCGGGACACTCACGCAGACGGTGCACTCCGCAACCCGAGACAGATCGGCGAGCAGATCCGCATCGCGCACGATCATCGGCCCCTTGGTCACGATGCCGACGGGGTTCTTTGCCGCGAGCAGTGCCTCGATCGTACGGCGCGTCAGCCTGTAGTGACCTTCGATAGGTTGATACGGGTCCGTTGCCGTCCCGAGCGCCGCCATGTCCCGCGACCACGACGGGCGATCGAGTTCCCGGCGCAGCACGTCCGGGAAGTTCGTTTTCACGAAGATCACCGACGAGAACTCGTCGCCCGATCCCAGCTCGAATTGCGTGTGATAGCGGCGCGCGAAGCAGTAGTGGCACGCGTGCGTGCAGCCGCGATACGGATTCAGCGTCCACTTGAAGGGCATCCCCTTGACAGGATTGAGCGCCGAACGGCACGTGACCTCCTGATAGCGGGCGGCGTCCGCCCGGAGCTGGGCCTGTTCCAGCGCGTCGAGACCCCGCTCGCGCACCTGCAGGGCGATGGTCCTGGTGGTGGGCGGCCGGGCGCCGAGATCGAAGAGGGCATCGGACATGGTTTCGCCAAACCTTCGCCTCATGATCGCTGAAAAAGGGCGCCGCGTAAAGGGGCGCCCACCAGGTTACCCAAAGACGATTTCGCGCTTATGCCGTCGCCGCCAGTGCGGGATAGCCGCCGCGCGCCTCGACCACGTCCACTTCGAGCTGTCCGTCCCGCACGTCCGCGACGAACGACTGCCCTTCGGTCCAGCGCTGGCTGATCGGCATCTTGATCTTGTTCTCGATGACGCGTTTGAGGAAACGCGCCCCGTAAGCGAGGCTGTAGCCGTCCTTCACCAGTTGCTCGACCGCGTCCGGCGTGACCGTCAGCGTCCGTCCACTCCTGCCGAGCGCCCCGGTGATCTTCTCGATCTGCTGCAGCGTGATCTGACGGACTTCGTCCTTCGCCAGGGGGGTGAACATCACGACCTCGTCGATCCGGTTCCGGAACTCCGGCGAGAACCGGCGTTCGAGTTCGCGGCTGATGTCCCCCTGTACCTGCTCGATGCCGATCTGCTTCGAGTAGAAGCCGAGCGGGTTCGTCAGCTTGCGGAAGTGCTCGCACCCGATGTTCGACGTCATGATGATGATGGCGTCGCTCAGATACACGCGCTTGCCCCGGCCGTCGGTGATCCAGCCTTCGTCGAACGCCTGCAGGAACAGGTTCAACATCCCCGGGCTGGCCTTCTCGACTTCGTCGAGCAGCACGACCGAGTAGGGGTTGTCCTTCAACTGGTTCGTCAGCACGCCGCCGCGCTCCGACCCCACGATGCCGCGCGGCATGCCGATCAGCTTGTCGACGGCAACGGCGCCGTCCTGATACTCCGACATGTCGACGCGGATCATCTTCTTCGCGTCGCCGAAGAGGAACTCCGCCACCGACTTCGCCAGCTCCGTCTTGCCGACGCCCGTCGGCCCGAGGAACAGGAGAACGCCGTCAGGACGATCGAAGCCGTCCTTCAACGGACCTTTGTTGAGAATCAGGCGCCGGGCGACGGCATCAATTGCGTTCTTCTGCCCGACGACGCGCGTCGACAGGCGATCTTCGATGTCGCGGAACCGATCCGTGACTTCGCGGAACACCATGTCTTCGGGAATCTGCGCGACCTGCGAGATCACCTCGACGACGTCGTCGTCGCACACTTCCCAGCGACGGTCGATTTCCGCCTTGACGGCGGCCGTGTCGAGCCAGCCGATCACTTTGTCGGGCAGCTGCAGGTGCCGCATGTAACGCGGCGACATCTCGAGTGCCGTTTCGATCGCTTCGTCTTTGATGCGAACCGAGTAGTTCCGCTCGAGCCGCGGCCGCAGGTTGTACAGGATCGTGCGCGTCTCCTCGATCGACGGTTCCGAGACCTGCACCGTGCGGAAGCGGCGGGCCAGCGCCTCGTCTTCCTGGATGAATTCCTTGTACTCGCTCAGCGTGGTGGCGCCGATGATCCGCACCTCACCGCGCGCGAGCACCGACTTGAACACGTTGGCGGCGTCCGAGGGGGCGCCGAGCGCCGAGCCGGCGCCAATCATCGTGTGCACTTCGTCGATGAACAGGATCAGGCTCGGCCGCTCCTTGATCTCGCGAATCACGTTCTGAATGCGGTCCTCGAACATGCCGCGGAGCATCGTCCCGGCGACCATCGTGTTCATCTGCAGGTTCACGACCTGGCAGTCGCGCAGGCGGACCGGCACCTTTTCGGGCTCGAATTCGATCCTGCGCGCGATGCCCTCGGCGATCGCGGTCTTGCCGACGCCCGGTTCGCCAAGCAGCAGCACCGAGTTCGCGCGCTCGCGGTGGCAGAGGATCTCCAGCACGCGATCCATTTCCGCGTCGCGGCCGAACACCGGCGGAATCTTGTCCTGCCGGGCGAGCTGATTCAGGTTCGTGGCGAAATGCTTCAGGAACGGGGGCAGCTCGAAACGCTTCTTCAGCCGTTCCTCACGAAGCTCGTGATCGCGCATGCGGGTGGCGAGGCGGGAGACGAGCGCTTCCGGCTCGATGCCGTGGCGCCGGATGATCGAGACCGGTATGCCCTGCGTCTCCTCGAAAATCGCCGAAAACAGATCCGTCGCTTCGACGGTGTGTCGTCCGCACCGGCTCGCATGAAGCAGAGCCAGCTTGAAGAGCAGCTTCGTCGACGGTGCGACGCGCAGTTCGCGCCCGGGCACGCTCGGCAGCAGCCGCAGATGCTCTTCGAGCGCCTGCAGGATTTCGTGCGGGTTCAGTTCGAGGTCGCGCATGACCTCGCCGAACATGTCCCACTCCACCTGGGCGAAGGCAAGGCAGACGTGCTCGTTCGTCAGCAGCGCATGCTCGCGGCGCCGGGCCTCATCCAGCGCGCGATCGACCACGCGCTCGGCTGATTCGGCCATTTTATTCTGCGGGATATCGAAGTCCTCCACGTCTGTCCTCCGCGCCAAAACTTCCTGTCTTCAAAGACAGCAAGATCGCGTCCAACGCGCGGGGACTGGATGAGATTCGGCTAAGTCGTGGAATTAGAACGCGCTGGAGACGATAGTGGTCATACGGCCACAGTCGCCGCGACCTCTCGCGAGGCCGGCAGGATGCCGAGCGCTGCGCCGGAGAGTGGAGCGCACGCCACAATCACAGCGCCCGAACGAGCCGCTATCGAGTCTCGCCGAGAAGCGCGCGGATCCGCGCCTCGGTTGGCGGATGGCTGCTGAACAGCGAGGCGAGGCCGCCGGCCGAGAACGGCTGGATGATGAACATGTGCGCCGTGGCCGGGTTGGCGTCGAGCGGCACGCGCTTGGACATCGCGTCGATCTTCTTCAGCGCCTCGACCAGCCCATACGGGTTGCCCGCGATCTGCGCGCCGCCCTTGTCGGCCGAGTATTCGCGCGACCGCGAAATGGCCATCTGAATGAGCGCCGCGGCAAGCGGCGCGAGCAGCATCATCGCAAGCAGCGCGATCGGGTTGCTGCCACGGTCGCGGCCGTCGTCCCGGCCGCCGAATCCGCCAAACATGCCCGCATACATCGCCATCCGCCCGAACATCATGATGGCGGCAGCGATCGTCGCCGCGACAGAGCTGATGAGGATGTCGCGATGCTTGACGTGCGTGAGCTCGTGCCCGATGACGCCCTCGAGTTCCGCATCGCTCAGCACCTGCAGAATGCCTTGTGTGGCGGCGACAGCGGCGTGCTCGGGATTGCGTCCGGTCGCGAACGCGTTCGGCGACGCATCCGGGATGATGTATACCCGCGGCATCGGCAGCCCCGCCTGACGGCTGAGACGCTCGACGATTGAGTACAGCCGATCGCCGGGCCCGACCTCCTGCGCCCGATACATCCGGAGCACAAGCTTGTCGGAAAACCAGTAGGACCCGAAATTCATCACGGCGGCGATCACCAGCGCGATCACCATCCCGTTCGGACCTCCGGCCAGGTCGCCGATCGCGAGGAGAAGACCGCTTAGCAAGCCGAGAAGCAGTACTGTTTTCAGGCCGTTGGGCATGATTGGATTATGTCAGAACTCAGAGACGGCTCAGGAGACCCGCCACGAGCGCCGCGCGCCAGGGCAACTCCGAAACGATGACGTGTTCGTGGGAGGCATGCGCGCCGTCGCCGACAGCGCCGAGGCCATCGAGCGTCGGCACACCCAGCGCTGCGGTGAAATTGCCGTCCGAGCCGCCCCCCGCGCTTCCCTCTTCAAGTGTGCGGCCAAGCTCGCCCGCAACGTCTCGCGCCAGTTCGAACAGACGCTCGATCTCCGGGCTCCGCTCCATCGGCGGTCGCTCGAATCCTCCCTGTAATGTAAGACGCGCGCCGGCACGCATCGGTTGCAGCCTCCGGAGGACATGATCGACCCGTTCCGCGTCGGCCACGGTCAGCGCCCGCGCGTCGATCACGGCGCGCGCGCGAGCGGCCACGACGTTGGGGCGGGTCCCTCCCTCGACAATCCCGACGTTCACCGTAACGCCCGTGCTGAGATCGGTGAGCTGTTCGATCTCGCGAATCTGAGTGGCGAGCTCGTGGATGGCGCTGACGCCTTTGGCGGGATCGAGACCGGCATGTGCCGCAACCCCGTCAACGATCAGGTCGTATTGCCCGCAGCCTTTCCGGGCTGTCTTGAGCGCGCCGCCCGGCAGCGAGGGTTCGAGCACCAGCACGGCGCGTGAGAGGCGAGCGAACGCTTCGATGTCACCGCGCGACGTGGCACTCCCGATCTCTTCGTCCGTCGTCCACAGCATGCGGATCGCAGGATGCCGCATGTCGTTCGCTTTCAACGCGCGCATGGCGGCAAGCGCAACCGCGATGCCGGCCTTCATATCGAAGACGCCCGGCCCGGTCAGCCGATCTCCGTCACGCGCGACCGGCATTTCGGCGATTGTGTGGAGCGGCCATACCGTGTCGAAATGGCCAAGCAGCAGAATCGCCGGCTCATGGCCGGGCCAGGACGCCAGGATGTGATTGCCGCGATCCTCGCGGCGAAGCCACCGGATCTCTGCGCCGGCGGCCCGGCATCGCGCGGCAATGTCTTCACCGCAGCGATCGACGGCGCCCTTGTCGGTGCTTGGAGACTCCCGCCGCGCGAACGCTTCCGTATCGGCAAGGATCTCGGTCAGGTGGATTTCGCAGTAATCACGCAGGCGATTCATGTCGGGCTCTATAATACGAACCATGCTGCCGCAACTCATCGCGATCGCGATGCTGGCCCAGACTCCGCAGCCGTTTCCAAAGCCCGGCGAGCGTCCGCAGACCCCGGCGCAGCGGACGCCGGTCGAGGCGCCGTCGGCGCAGCCGCAGCAGCCAGCGCCGGCGACAGCCGAACCCGGCGAGGCCACCCTTGGCGTCCCCGTATATCCGGGCGCTGAGTTCATCGCGTCCTACGACGCCGGCAAAGGCCAGCGGTATTACCTGTTCGGCACCAACGCGGGCTTTTCGGAAATCGTGAACTACTACCGGACGGTGCTCAAGCAGAAGGGAGATCTCGTCTACGAAGAGCCGCCGATCCAGGAGTTCGATATCGGCAAGTACCGCGAGGACACGATGGCGTTCCCGCCCAGTGTCACGGTCAAGGATTACACCTGGGGTGGCGCCGCAGGATATATGAACCCGAAGCGCGGAAAGCAGCCCGCGCGGTTCAAAACCATCATTCAAATCGTCCCCGCACAGCCCGAATAGCACTCGCGGCAAACTTTTCTCTCTTTGATCCGTCCAAGCTTCTTCAAAGGAGGGATCCGTATGCGCGTCGGCGACTGGGCACGGCATCTTCGTCAGGCGATACGGCTGCTGACGCACACACCAGGGTTCACGCTCATGGCCATCACGACGCTGGCCCTCGCTATCGGCGCCAACGCCGCGATCTTCAGCGTCGTGGACAAGGTGCTGCTCGATCCGCTCCCCTACGCCCATGCGGACCGCCTCGTGAACATCCTCGCCTCGGCACCCGGATCCGACTTCCCGCCCGAGTTCGGCGTCTCCGCTGAGTTCTTCGTGCAGTATCACGAACAATCGAAACTGCTCGAGGACGTCTCGACCTACAACTCGTTCACGTCGACGCTGCGCGCGAACGACCGCGTCGAACGCATCCGCATGTCCGCGCCGACGTATTCGCTCTTCACGACACTTGGCGTGCAGCCGATTCTCGGGCGGCTGCCGGTCGCCGACGACGAGGATCGTGTCGTGGTGATCAGTTACGCGCTCTGGCAGTCGTGGTTCGGCGGCAGCCCCGACGTTCTGGGCAGGACCTATTCGGTAGCGGGAAGCGACCGGACCATTGTCGGCGTGATGGGGCGCGACTTCCGGTTTCCCGACGACGGGACGCTGCTGTGGATGTCGACCCGCATCAAGCCGGAGCAGATTACGCCGGGTCGGTTCGGCGCCCCGCTCGTTGCACGGCTGGCGCCCGGCGCGACGATCGATGCGGTCACGACGGAGCTGAACACGCTCGCGTCCCGGCTGCCGGCACGATTCGGCGGGTCCGCCGCTTACGCGCGGCTCATTTCGCAGCATCGGGCCGTGGTGCGTCCGCTGCGCGACGAGATGCTGGGGCCTGTCGCGCGCCCGCTCTGGGTCCTGCTCGCAGCCGCGGGTATCGTGCTGCTGATCGCGTGCGCCAACGTCGCGAATCTGTTCCTCGTCCGCGCGGAAGCGCGTCAGCGCGATGCGGCGGTGCGGCGCGCGATCGGGGCGAGCCGGGGCCACGTGGCAGGCCTTCAGCTCGCGGAAGCCTTCGTCGTCTCTGCCGCAGCGGGCGTCGTCGCGATCGCGCTCGCATACGCGGCGCTGCCCGTTTTCGTGCGGGCCGCACCCGATGGCATCCCGCGGCTCGATCGTGTCGGGGTCAGCGAATGGACGTTCCTCTTCACGTTCGCCGCCGCGATCCTCGTGGGTCTTGGATGCGGCGCTGCGGCCGCCATCCGCGCCGCGAATGCCAGCTTTACACGCCTCCGCGACGGGGGCCGCGGCGCAACGGGCCGCCGGTCGTGGATCCGCGACGGCCTCGTCGTCGGCCAGACGGCGCTCGCGCTGGTGCTCATCATCGGTTCGGGCCTGCTCGTGCGAAGTTTTGCAAAGCTTCGCCATGTCGATCCCGGCTACTCGACGACAGACCTCTTCACGTTTCAGATTGCGCCGGAAGGGCCGCGTCTTCCGGACGGTCCGGCATACGCGCGATTCGACCTGGATTTCATGCGCCGGCTGCGCGCGCTTCCGGGCGTCGAGACGGTCGGACTCGTCGAGAATATTCCGCTCAACGAGAGCACCGCGTCGGCGCGTGTGAAGCCGGAAGGTTTTGCCGGGGACGTCGAGTCAGGGCCGCTCGTCCATGTCACGTTCACGGCCGGCGATTACTTCAAGGCGATGGGGATCCCGCTCCTCGCCGGGCGCCTGTTCGACGACAACGACCACTTGTCGGCGCTGCCGAACGTGATCGTCAGCCAGTCGGTCGCGAACACGTTGTGGCCCGGCGACACGGCGATCGGCAAGCGGCTCCAGCGGGAGGGGCTGCCGGACTGGTTCACCGTTGTGGGCGTGGTGCGCGACGTGATGCAGGACAGCTTCCGCGATCGCCCACAACCGCTCGTGTACTTCCCGCTCGCGGGACCGAA
>DATJFQ010000091.1:0-24756 GCA_035495555.1 Vicinamibacterales bacterium | reverse complement strand
CCATCGCATCGGAGGGCCGATCGGCGCGCGGCGCCGGGGAGGCGGGAGGCGCGAGGCCGCGCCGTTAGAATAGCCCGTGCCCGCGATTCGAACCGTCACCGTCACCCGGTACGTGACGCCTCTGCGCGAAGGCGGCTCGCTGCCCGCAATCGTCGAAGCGGATGACGATGGGTTGTACGTCGTCAAGTTCAGAGGGGCAGGCCATGGCGTACGCGCATTGATCGCGGAACTGATATCCGGTGAAATCGGCCGGGCACTTGGGTTGCCGGTGCCCGAACTCGTGCTGGCAGTGCTCGACGCGGACCTTGCGCGGACCGAACCCGATCCGGAGATTCACGCGCTCATCTACGACAGCGCCGGCCTGAACGTCGGCCTGGACTACCTGCCGGGCTGCGTCAACTTCGATCCGGCCATTCATGTGATCCCGCCACAGCTCGCGTCGCAGATCGTGTGGTTCGACGCGCTCGTCACGAACGTCGATCGTACGGCCCGCAACACGAACATGCTCATGTGGCATCGCAAGCCGTGGCTCATCGACCACGGGTCGACGCTGTATTTCCATCATTCGCCCGGGTGGGCAGCCGACGCGCGGAGGCCGCGTGCGCCCTTCCCGGCCATTCGAGATCATGTGCTGCTGCAGCGGGCGGAGTGGCTGCAGGAGGTGGACGCGACGCTCGCCTCCGCCTTGACGCCGGACGTCATCGGCAACATTGTCGGCCTCGTGCCGGACGAGTGGCTTCTGGCGATGTCGGACGGCGGTACCGCTCAAGCGGTCCGCGGCGACTACGCCGCGTACTTCAGCGCGCGCCTTGCCGCGCCGCGGGTATTCGTGCGGGAGGCGATCGATGCCCGCTGACTATACGTACGACTACTCGATCATTCGGGTCGTGCCGCGTGTCGAACGCGGCGAACAAATCAACGCCGGCATCGTGCTGTCGTGTCCGGACGCGAACTTTCTCGACGCGAAAATCGCGCTCGACGAGGGAGCGCTGCTGGCGATCGACGCCGACATCGATCTGGAAACCGTGAGAGCCAACCTGGAAGTCTTTCCTGCCGTCTGTCGCGGTGGTGAGGACGCTGGACCAATCGGGCAGCTGACGCCGCGGGAGCGATTCCGGTGGCTGGTGTCGCCGCGAAGCACGATCATCCAGCCGTCGCCCGTGCACACAGGCCGCACGTCCGACCCCGCCGCCTGCCTCGACCATCTCGTCAACACCGTCGTCAAACGGTCCTAGCGCGCACGATGGGCGAGGCGCGGAGGCGCGGAGGCGCGGAGCGCGGCATGCGGAGTGCGGAGCGCATCAGGGCTCCATCGCCTGACCGCGATGGGGGCAAGGACGGGGCGCCCCGTTTTGGCGCGGAAGCGGCTCCCCGTCGACACGTCTTTCCGGCCGCCGGGCACGAAACGGGGCTGTCCGAGCTGGGGCCCCATCGCATCAGTGGCGATGGGGAAGGACGTCCGCGCAGAGGGAAGCGTGAACCCATCGCCTCACCACCGGTGGGGACGAAGCCCGCTTTCGCGCGACGGCTATTCGTCGCGGAGCGCGACGATCGGATCGACGGCCAGCGCGCGGCGCGCGGGCAGGTAGCACGCGAGGAGCGCGACGACGACGAGCAGCAACGGTGCGCCGGCCAGGCTCACGGGATCGGTTGGTGACACGCCGAACAGCAGCGAGCGGATCGCGCGCGCGGCGAGCACGCTCGCGCCCACGCCCGCGAGCGCGCCGCCCGCAACCGGAATCATGCCGTCGCGGATCATCCACTGCAGCACGTCGCCCGCGGCTGCCCCGAGCGCCAGACGGATGCCTATTTCGCGCGTCCGCAGCGTGACGAGGTACGCGACGACGCCGTAGATCCCGATTGCCGACAGCGCGAGCGCGACGAGCGCGAACGACGAAAGCAGCAGCAGATTGAAGCGCGGGCGCGACAGCGCGCCCGACACCACGTCGTCCATCGGACGGATGCGGAGAACGAGAAGCCTCGGATCGTATTCGGCGATTCGCTGCCGGACGGATTCGGCGACGGCTGTGAACGGGAGGCTCGAGCGGACGACGAGCGATGGCCGGATGACGTCGGGATTCTGCGCGTGCGGAATGAAAACGGTCGGTCCGGGTGCCTGGTCCACCGCATGGGCCCGGACGTCTCCGACCACACCGATGATCGTCCGCACGGCAGCAAAGGCCCCTAAATCGGGAACGACCAGCGAATGACCGACCGGGTCTTCGCCGGGAAAGTATCTGGACGCCAGCGCTGCGTTGACGATCACGACGCCGGACCGCGGCAGCGCCGGATTGATCAGCTGATCGTCCGTGAAACGGTCCGCCGCCGTGAACTTGCGTCCGCGCAGCACGGGAATCCGCAGCGCCGCAAAGTAACCGGGGCTGACGACGGCAACGTCCGCTTTCAGCAGGTCCCGCGGATCCGAGGGGGGGTTCATGCCGTGTGCACCTGCGGCATCCGCCCTCCAGCCGGTTCCGGCGGTGTCGCCGCCGGTCAATGGGGGCTCGGTAATGAGGCCGACGGCCTCCACGCCCGGCAGCGATGCCACCGATTCAATCAGGCCGTCGGCGGCGCGCTGCACCCGCGGCCACTGCTGGCCGCGGCCGCCGGTCCCGAAGAGCGTACCGATCGGCCAGCGCGCCTCGACCTCCGCGATCTGGCTGCTATCGAACCCGAGATCGACACCGCGCAATTTCACGAACGTGCGGAGCAGCAGCAGCGCACTGGTAAGGAGCAAGACAACGACCGAGATTTCTCCAGCCACGATCCATCGGCGAAGCGCGGTTCCGCGATCGGTCGCCGAACGGAGATCCGGCCTCGTGCCGCGGACGTCGGCACGAATGGCGTGCAGCGCCGGCGCGACGCCGGTCGCCGCCGTCGTGAAGAGTCCAAGTGCAGCGGCGAACGCGAACACGCCGCCGTTCATGCCGACATGGGCGAGGCCCGGAACATCGGGCGGCGCGAGATGCACGAGCACCCCGGCCAGCCATTTTCCCAGCGCAAGGCCGGCGACGACGCCCGCACCGCTGACCATCGCAGCTTCAGCAAGGAACAGCCGAACGACCCGGCCTGCCCCCGCGCCGAGCGCGACTCGGACGGCCATCTCACGGCGGCGTGCAGTCGCGCGCGCCAGCAGCAGGTTCGCCACGTTCGCGCAGCCGATGAGCAGGACGCCAGCGACGGCGGCCATCAGCGCTTCGAGCGCAAACCGCGCCGCGCCGGCATCGGCTCCGGCGAGCGGTCGCACGTCAGCGCTCCACCCCGCGTTGCTGGCCGGCTGCTCCGTTTCGAGTTGTCGGGAGATGTCCTGCAGTTCACGCTGGGCGCTCTCGATCGTGGCGCCAGGCGCCAGGCGTGCGAGCGCCTGAAACGTCACATTGCGGCGCCGCGACGGCGCCACTGACGTCATCGGAAGGCTCGTCCAGGCCTCGGTGCGCTCGGGGAATGCAAACCCGCGAGGCATGACACCCACGATCTCGCGCGGCAGCCGTCCTTCGATCATGATCCGGCGGCCGATCACGCCAGGATCCCCACCGAAGATTCGCTGCCACAATCCGTAGCTGATCACGAATTGACCCGGCGAACCGTTTGGCGGCGTCTGGTCTTCGGGCCTGAGTCCGGCGCCAAGAATCGGCTGAACTCCGAGCAAGGGAAAGAGTGCGGGCGACACGGCGCTGATCCGCACGACGTGCACGCGCTCACCCACCGTCCAGAGGGTTTCGCCGCCAAGCGGCGTGCTGTACGCGGCAAGCCCCTCGAGTGTGCGGCTGCGCGCCCGCCAATCGACGAACGTGCCGGCCGACACTTCACTCCTTCCCACACCGCTCGCCGCATTCGTCTCGTAGAGCCGCACGAGCCGTTGCGAATCGGGATAGGGCGGCGGCGCGAGCAGGACGGCGTAGACGACGGAGAACACGGCCGTGTTGCCGCCAATGCCCAACGCGAGCGCAAGGACCGCGCTGATCGTGAATCCAGGCGCGCGGAACAAAGAGCGGAGCGCGTAACTGAAATCAGTCACCAGTTCCCAGTTGCCAGTTGCCAGTTCTCAGTTGCCAGTTCTCAGTCACCAGTCACCAGTTTCCAGTTGCCAGTTGACAGTTCACAACTGGGCACTGGGAACTGGGAACTGGTAACTGATGACTGGCAACCGGCTACTTCGGTTCTATTGTGCCGTTTCCCCAGGTTGCAGGACCAGGACATCGACGCCGCGTGGTTCGACGAGCTTCTTCAGTTCTTCTGGCGTACCTGTCAACGCGGGAAACGTGCCGTAGTGCATCGGCACCACCTGCCGGACGCCGAGCATCTCGACGGCCCTGGCCGCGGCCGCCGGTCCCATCGTGTAGTGATCGCCGATCGGCAGAAACGCGATCTCAGGCGCGTGCATCTCCCGAATCAGACGCATGTCTCCGAAGAGCGCCGTATCGCCGGCGAAGTAGAGCGCGCGGCCGTCTTCGAGGCGCACGACGTAGCCGGCCGGTTCGCCGAGGTAGATGCTCTGGCCGTCTTCCATTACTCCGCTCGAATGGACGGCCGGCGTCATCGTGATCTCGAGCCCCTTTACGTCGACCGTTCCCCCGATGTTCATGCCGATCGTGTCCTTCAGGCCCTTACCCTCGAAGTAGGTTGCCAGCTCGAAGATCGCGACGACCGGCGCGCCGGTCGCGCGCGCGATCGACACGACGTCCGTGGTGTGATCAGAGTGGCCGTGCGAGACGCAGATCAGATCGGCCTTGTCGATCCGGGCGCCGGCAGGCGCTTTCGGGTTGGTCAGCCAGGGGTCGAAAACGATACGCCGGCCGCCCGGCGTCGTCAGCAGGAAGCTCGCGTGTCCGTACCAGGTAATCGAAAGAGCGCTCATTCGAAAAGTATAATGAGAGGTGGTGCAGAGCGTTCCCCTCAATTTCATTCGCGGCAGGAAGAAGCGCGTGCTGGAGACCGAGGCACCGCCGCGCCAGCCCAAGCCCGAGTGGCTGAAGGTGCGTGCGCCGGGGTCGGAGAACTACCTCCGGCTCAAGGGCATCATGCGCGAGCTGGGCCTGCACACAGTGTGCGAGGAAGCCAACTGCCCGAACATCGGCGAGTGCTGGCATCACGGGACGGCGACCTTCATGATCCTGGGCGACACGTGCACGCGTTCGTGCGGATACTGCAATGTCATCCACGGCACGCCAAAGTCCGCTGATGCAGCCGAACCCGTGAAAGTCGCCAGCGCCATCCACGCGATGGCCCTCGACTACGTTGTCGTCACCTCCGTCGACAGAGACGACCTCGCCGACTTTGGCGCCACGCAGTTCGCGCGCACGATTGCGGAAACCCGCCTTCGGATGCCGGATACGCGGATCGAAGTGCTGATCCCTGATTTTCAGGGGGATCCGGCGGCGCTGCGGATAGTGCTCGACGCAAGACCCGACGTGCTCAACCACAACATCGAAACGGTCCCTCGCCTCTATCGCACGGCGCGGCCGGGCGGCCGCTACGAGCGCGCGCTCGGCGTCCTCCGCCGCTCGCGCGAACTGGCGCCCGACATCCCGACGAAATCCGGGCTGATGGTAGGCCTCGGCGAACACTGGGAGGAACTCGTCCAGGTGCTGGCCGATCTACGCGCCGCGGGCGTGTCGATTGTCACGATCGGCCAGTATCTCCGTCCGTCGCTCGCCAATCTGCCGATGGAGCGCTACTACACGCCGGCGGAGTTCGATGAGCTGAAGCGCATCGGTCTCGAACTCGGTTTTGGCCACGTCGAGTCCGGCCCGCTCGTCAGGAGTTCGTATCACGCGCACGAGCAAACCCAGGCGCTCGAGAATTGCAGACTTTAGATTGCAGATTGCAGATTGATTGTCGATTCTTTGATTTTGGGACCATCGGCCGGCAGCACTTCCCTCACTGAAATTCACCAGCAGATCATCGACTGCAACCGATGCAATCGGCTGCGCGCGTACTGCACTGAGGTCGCGCGGACGCGCAAGCGCGCGCATCGCAACGACGTCTACTGGGGAAAGCCCGTACCCGGGTTCGGCGATCCCTGCGCGCGGCTGCTGGTGCTCGGACTGGCACCGGCCGCGCACGGCGCCAACCGCACGGGACGCGTGTTCACCGGCGACGGTTCGGGTGACTTCCTGATGCGCGCGATGCACGCCGCGGGTTTCGCGAACATCCCGACGTCACAGCGCGTGGAAGACGGACTCGCACTGCAGGATGCGTATATCGCCGCCGCCGTGCGGTGCGCGCCGCCTGACAACAAGCCCCAGCCGGCCGAGATCGCCGCGTGCCATCCACACCTGGTTGCCGAGGCGGCCGCGCTGACGCGCCTGCGCGTGGTGTTATGCCTCGGGCGCATCGGGTTCGATGCGGCGTGGCGGCTGCTGGCCTCGCGCGGCGTTCAGGTCCGGCCGAAGCCGCGATTCCAGCACGGTGGGCTGCATCGGACGTCGGGCCTGACGGTGATCGCGTCGTATCACCCCAGTCGTCAGAACACGAACACCGGGACGCTCACGCCGCACATGCTCGAGTCCGTGTTCCGGCTGGCGCGACGTGAGCTGAACCATTGAAACGCAACGGATCTTGCAAGTATGCTGGCAGGACATTCGACATGCGAAATCACGCTTCTCACCTCGTCATCGCCGTCGCAGTCGCCGCGCTCGCAGCGGCCTGCGGCGAAGGCAATAACCCGGACCACGGGCGATACGCCACCGAAGGCGGTCGCGGCTCCGGACCGGCGGCTCAGAACATCAAGCTCGATGGCTGCGTGGCGCCCGGGATGCGCCCGGACGGCGACTTCATCCTCCGCGACGTCGTCCTGCCCCCGCCGGCGACGCAGCCGAATGGACAGGAGACGATGCAGAATCCGCCCATCGCGAACGGGACGTGGGTACGTCTCGTGGGATCGAAGGACGCGAACCTCGACAGCTATCTGGGCAAGCGCGTCGAGGTGATCGGAACCATTCGCGACTCGGGCGTCAACACCCTCGGCACCGCCGGCCATGAAGGAACGGAGAAGCAGAAGTTCGAACGCTCCGGCCGCGACGCCAGCTCCAGCCCGGTTCGAAGCGTTCCCCCCGCGACCGCCGCGCCCAACGGAGCCGACGCGAATGGCACGGCGCCGCGCCTGTCGGTCGAGCACGTGAAAGAGTTGTCAGATACGTGTGAGGGCAAGTAGAGAGAGAACACATTAATTCCCAATTCCCAATTCCCAACTCCCAATCGGAATTGGGAGTCAAGGTCGATCCGCAAACAGTTCTCCCTGAATCGCCTCCAGCGCGGCGCGCACACCGCGTGAACTCACGGTTTCGTCGTGCTGCGTGAGGTCGAGCCCCATCAGCTCCTGCCGCTCGCTGACTCGCAGCGGAATGAGCGCGTCGGTGAGGCGGTAGAGCACCCACGATCCCAGTAGCGCAAATGGCGCGGCAATCGCCAGGGTGACGATCTGCACGACGAAAACGTGCGTCTGCCCGTGAACGAGCCCCACGTTCGCGGCAAACACCCCGGTCAGTACCATTCCGACCATCCCGCCGACACCGTGGCACGGGAATACGTCAAGCGTGTCGTCGAGCGACGAGCGCGACTTCCAGTACACCGCGACGTTGCTGATGATGCTGGCGACGGTGCCGATCACGAGACTCTGGGCGACCGAGACGTAGCCGGCGGCTGGAGTGATTGCGACCAGCCCGACGACCGCGCCGATGCATGCGCCAAGCGCCGACGCTTTTCTTCCGCGCAAGAGGTCGAACGCGATCCAGGCGAACGCCGCGGCTGCCGAGGCGGTATTCGTGGTCGCGAAGGCCAGCGCCGCCTGCCCGGATGCGGCGAGCGCGGATCCGGCGTTGAAACCGAACCAGCCGAACCACAACATTCCGGTCCCCAGGATCACGAACGGGATGTTGGCGGGCACGTGTTCGCCGCCGGTCTCGTGCAGCTTGCGGCGTCCGAACACCAGTGCGCCCGCCAGCGCCGCCATCCCGGCCGACGTATGAACCACCGTGCCACCCGCGAAGTCCAGCGCGCCCCAGCGATGCAGGAAGCCGTCGGGGTGCCACGTCGCGTGCGCGAGCGGACAGTAGATCAGCAGACTGAACAGCACGGTGAAGGTGACCACCGCCCAGAAGCGCACGCGCTCCGCGAACGAGCCGGTGATGAGCGCCGGCGTGATAATCGCGAACTTCAGGTGAAAGAAGGCGAACAGCACGAGCGGGATCGTCGGGGCCAGCGCCGGATCGGTTGCGGCACCCACGTGGCGGAACATGAAGAACGTGGCCGGATTCCCGATGACGCCGCCGATATCGTCGCCGAATGCGAGGCTGAAGCCCACGACGACCCAGACGATGCTGATGACGACCATCGCCATCACGCTCTGCAGCATCGTCGAAATGACGTTCTTCTTCTGGACCATGCCGCCGTAAAAGAAACACAGGCCCGGAGTCATGAGCAGCACGAGACCGGCAGCGGTCATCATCCAGGCGACGTCGCCGGCAACGGCTGGACCGCCGGCGACGAGCGGCGGCGACGAAGGGACGAGGAGCGCCAGCACGCAGACGGACGCGAGAAGGATCAGCGGAATCATGCGCCGCATGGAGCAACTCCGTTCGGCGAAAGTTTACAGCTTTCCGCGAGCGGGCAAGCTGCCAGTTCCCGGCCGTCCGGTTCCAGCAGCCAGTTTGCGAGTTGAGAGTTGCGAGTTGCCGTCCATCGAACGGCAGACCGCCAACGGCCAGCGGCTAACGGCGTTTGGGGCGATAGACGTGTGTGGCGGTGCCGAAGAAGACTTCCGCCGCTTCCATCACGGTTTCCGTGAGCGTCGGGTGCGGATGGATCGTCATCGCCATGTCTTTGGCCGTGGCGCCCATCTCGATGGCGAGCACTCCTTCGGCGATCATTTCGCCGGCGCCGACGCCGCAGATCCCGACGCCCAGGATGCGCTCCGTATCAGGGTCGATGACGAGTTTCGTGAGTCCATCGGTTCTGCCGAGCGTGATGGCACGTCCGGAGGCGCCCCACGGAAACTTCGCCACCACGACCTTGCGGCCCTGCTTTGCGGCGTCAGCCTCCGTCAGACCGGCCCATGCGATCTCCGGGTCCGTGAAGACGACGGCGGGGATCGCCAGCGGCTCGAAGGCGACGTCGCGATCGCCGGCAATCGCATCAACCGCCGCGCGGCCTTCGTGCGACGCCTTGTGCGCGAGCATCGGCTCCCCAGCCACGTCGCCGATGGCGTAGATGGACGGCTCCGCCGTCCGGCGCGCGTCATCCACGACGATGAACCCGCGGGTGTCGACCTGTACCTTCGTCCTGTCGAGCCCCGGGATCGAGGAATTCGGGCGGCGGCCGATCGAGATCAGCACGCGTTCGAACGTCTGTTCTCCGTTCTTCGCGTCCCCTTCGAACGTCACCGCTACCGAATTTTCTCCGGCGCGGATCGACACGACTTTCGTCTTCAGCCAGACCGCCTCGAACATCGACTCGACGCGCTTCGCAAGAACGTTCACCAGATCGCGATCCGCGCCGGGCAGCAGGCCGTCCGTCATTTCGACGACGGTGACGCGGCTGCCGAGTGCGGCGTAGACGGTCCCGAGTTCCAGACCGATATAGCCGCCGCCGACAACGAGCAGCGACTTCGGGACGTCCGGCAAGTCGAGCGCCGCGGTCGAGTCCATCACGCGCGGGCTGTCGATCGAGAGCCCCGGAACGGTAGCCGGACGCGACCCGGTGGCGATGATGCAATGCTCGAACGTGACGGTCTCCGTGCCGCCGTCCCCCAGCGCGACGTCCAGCGTGTGCGCGTCGCGAAACGCGGCCGTGCCCTGCAGGTGGCGGACCTTCCGGAGGTTGCGGACCTGACCGGCGCCCGACGTCAATTTGTCCACCACCGCATTCTTGAATCCGCGCAGCTTGTCGAGATCGACGGACGGCTTCTGGAACTGCACGCCGAAGTCGGCCGCGTGCTGCGACTCGGTGATCACCTGCGCGACATGCAACAGCGCCTTCGAGGGGATGCAGCCCCGGTAGACGCACACGCCGCCAGGGTTCTTTTCCGGATCGACGAGGGTGACTTGCAGTCCGCGGTCTGCCGCATAGAACGCGGCGGCGTAGCCCCCCGGGCCCGCGCCGATGATGACCAGTTGTGTGGATACAGACATAGAGTCAATTCCCACCTAACGACTCCCTCCACACGGGCCGTTGCGCCGACGCCGTCGTTTGGAATCTGGGTTGTGACTGGGCGTTGACGCGCGCGATGCCCGCGTCGGTTCAGAGCGCAAGCACGAACGGCTGCTCGAAGGCCTCAGCGACCCATCTGAGGAACCGGGCCGCGTCGGCGCCGTCGATGATGCGGTGATCGTAGGAGAGCGACAGCGGCAGCATCAGCCGCGGCTCGAACGTCGACCCGTTCCACACCGGCTCGTGTGCGCCGCGCGAGATCCCGAGGATCGCCGCTTCGGGCCAGTTCACGATGGGCGTGAACGCGGTGCCCCCGATCCCGCCGAGGTTCGTAATCGTGGTCACGCCTCCCGACATGTCGTCGAGCGACAGCTTGCCGGCACGCGCCTTCTCGCTCGCCTTCGTCAACTCGACCGAGAGTTCAATGATGCCTTTCGTATTGACGTCCCGGATGACGGGCACGAGCAACCCGCGATCCGTGTCGACGGCCACGCCGATGCCGGAGTATCGGCGGTAGACCAGCTGACCCCGCTCCGTGTCGTATGCGGCGGTGAACTGCGGGAACTTCCTGAGCGCCCCAGCCACAATCTTCAGCGCAATCGCCGTGACGGTGAGTCTGCCGCCGGCGCGTTCGGCCTGCGGGCTGTACTCCTTGCGCAGCGCTTCGAGCGCCGTGATGTCGGCCTTGTCGTGCTGCGTCACGTGCGGGATGGTGTTCCACGCGTGCCCCAGGTGCTCCGCCGTCTTCCGGCGGATGTTGCTCACGGGCTTGCGCTCGACATCGCCCCACTTGCTGAAGTCCGGCAGGGGCTGCGACGGCGCGCTCGCTGGCGCTCCGCCGGATTCGGCGGCGCCGGCGAGCGCCTGCCGCACGTACAACTGCACGTCTTCGACGGTGATGCGTCCGCCGGGTCCGGTTCCGGGCACCTGACGGATGTCGACGCCCAGCTCGCGGGCGATGCGGCGGACCGACGGACCGGCAGCCGGCGCGGGGCCTTCGGACACTTCAGGCTGCGGCGCGCGCGGTTCGCGGCTGATGTTCACGACCTCGCCGCGGCGCTGGCGCGCCTTGCCCTTCTCCGACACGTCCTCGACCACGTCTTCGGGAAGCCGCGGCGCGGCCGCGCGCCCGACCTCCACGGTGCCGGGTTTCGTGCTCTCGCGATCGTCGCGGCCGGCTTCAGCGTCTTCGGCCTCCTCGGCCGGACCCGGCGTCGGCCCCGTGGTATCCCGCTGCGCCAGGGCTCCCGACGCCGCGCCCTTCATCGATTGCGGTTCCGGCTCCGGCGGCGTCGCCGAAGCGCCCTGGTTCTCCTCGACGCTCAGAATCGCCTGGCCGACTTTCACCTTGTCGCCCTGTTTGACCTTGACGTCCCTCACCGTGCCCGCGACGCTCGAGGGCACTTCGATCGTAGCTTTGTCGGTTTCGAGTTCGAGAACCGGCTGGTCCTTCGCGATCGCATCGCCCGGCTTCACGAGAATGCGGACCACGTCGCCTGCGGTCACGTTTTCCCCGAGTTCGGGGAGGATAAAATCAGCCATAGTCAGATGCTGGAGGCCTCAGTGCTCAGTGCTCAGTGCTCAGTGCTCAGTGCTCAGTGCTCAGTGCTCAGTGCTCAGTGCTCAGTGCGACGATTGTGAGATCTTTGCGATCTTTAAATCTTTGCGATCTTTCGATCTTTGCGATCTTTGCGACGGTCGTCAGATCTCTGCCGTCTCTACGTCTTTGCGATCGTGCCTATGAGATCGCGGGATTCGGCTTCTCCGGATCGATCTGCAGGTCCTTGATGGCCTGCTGGACGACCTTGCGATCGAGCTGCTGCTTGCGCACGAGTTCCGAGAGCGCGGCCAGCGTGACGTAGCGCGCGTCGACTTCGAAGAAGTTCCGGAGCCCCTGCCGATCCTCGCTCCGTCCGAAACCGTCGGTCCCGAGCGAGCGGATGCGGCGCGGCGCCCAGCGAGCCAGGCAATCCGGCAGCACCTTGAGATAATCGGAAGCCGCGACGAGCACCCCTGGTTCCTCTTTGAGGCACTCGGTCACGTACGATTCGCGTGGCTTCTCGCCGGGGTGCAGCATGTTCCACCGCTCCGTGGCGTGTCCGTTGCGATACAGCTCCTGATAGCTCGTCACCGACCAGACGTCGGCCGCCACGCCGTACTTGGCCAGCAGCTCCTGCGCCTTCACCACCTCGTTCAGGATCGTGCCGCTGCCGAAGAGCTGCGCACGCAGCCTGGCTTTCGCGTCGCCCGAAGGCTTGAGGCGATACATGCCCCTGAGAATGCCCTCGCGCGATCCGTTCGGCATCGCCGGCATCTCGTACTGCTCGTTCATCACGGTCAGGTAGTAGAAGATGCTTTCCTGATCCTGATACATGCGGCGGATGCCGTCCTGGATGATGACGGCGAGCTCGTACGCATACGCCGGGTCGTACGACACGCAGTTCGGGTAAGCGAGCGAGTAGACGTGGCTGTTGCCGTCCTGATGCTGCAGCCCTTCACCGGCGAGGGTCGTCCGGCCGGACGTGCCCCCGAGCAGAAACCCGCGCGTCCGCGAATCGGCGGCGGCCCAGATCAGATCCCCGACGCGCTGGAAGCCGAACATCGAGTAGTAGATGAAGAAGGGAATCGCGTTGATGCCGTGCGTCGCGTACGCGGTGCCGGCGGCGATGAACGACGACATCGATCCGGCTTCCGTGATCCCTTCCTCGAGAATCTGGCCGTCCTTCGCTTCCTTGTAATAGAGGAGCGTATCCATGTCGACCGGCTCGTAGCGCTGGCCGATGTGCGAATAGATGCCCACGGCGCGGAAGAGCGCCTCCATGCCGAACGTGCGCGCTTCGTCGGGAACGATCGGGACGATGAGATCGCCGATTTCCTTGTCGCGCAGCAGCTTCGACAGCATCCGGACGAAGACCATCGTCGTCGACGCCTTGCGGCCTTCGGTGCCCTTGTAGAACTCCTCGAAGACGCCCTCGAGCGGAACCTTGAGCGGTTCGACGCGCACCGAACGCGCGGGCAGATAGCCGCCAAGCGCCTTGCGCCGTTCGCGCACGTATTGCAGCTCGATGCTGTCGTCTGCCGGACGATAGAACGGCGCGTCCTTGATCTGTTCGTCGGAGATGGGAATACCGAAACGCGTTCGGAACGAGCGCAGGTCCGACTCGTTCATCTTCTTCTGCTGGTGCGTGACGTTTTTCCCCTCGCCGGCTTCGCCCATGCCGTAGCCCTTGATCGTGCGGGCGAGGATCACCGTCGGCTGCCCCGTGGTCTCGACGGCGCGCTTGTACGCGTTGTAGACCTTCAACGGATCGTGGCCGCCCAGCTTCATCCGCTTCAACTGGTCGTCCGACAGGTGTTTCACCATGTCGAGCAGCCGCGGGTCGGTGCCGAAGAAGTGTTCGCGCAGGTAGGCACCCGATTCGACGGCGTACTTCTGATACTGCCCGTCGACGACTTCGCCCATGCGCTTGGCAAGGAGGCCGTCATGGTCCTTCGCCAGCAGCGGATCCCAGTCGCTGCCCCACAACACCTTCAGGACGTTCCAGCCGGCGCCGCGGAAGATCGCCTCCAGTTCCTGCACGATCTGACCGTTGCCGCGGACGGGTCCGTCCAGGCGCTGAAGGTTGCAGTTGATCACCCAGATCAGGTTGTCGAGCTTTTCGCGCGCCGCGAGGCTGATCGCGCCAAGCGCTTCCGGTTCGTCGGTCTCGCCGTCGCCGAGAAACGCCCAGACCTTGCTGCCCGAGGGCTTCTTGAGCCCGCGATCCTCCAGGTAGCGATTGAACCGCGCCTGGTAGATCGACATGATCGGGCCGAGGCCCATCGAGACCGTCGGGAATTCCCAGAAGTCGGGCATCAGCCACGGGTGCGGATACGACGAGAGTCCGCCGCCCGGCCGCTGCTCGCGCCGGAAGTTTTCCAGCTTCTCCTGCGAGAGGCGCCCTTCGAGAAAGGCGCGCGCGTAAATGCCCGGTGACGCGTGTCCCTGGAAATACACGATGTCGCCGTCGCCGTCGCGACCCTTGCCGCGGAAGAAATGATTGAAGCCGACTTCGTACAGCGTTGCGGCGGACGCGTAGGTCGAGATGTGCCCGCCAATGCCCTCAGAGACGCGGTTGGCGCGAACGACCATCGCCATCGCGTTCCAGCGGACCAGACTCTTGATCCGGCGCTCGATCTCCTGGCTGCCCGGGAGCGGCGTTTCGTCGTCGGGCTGGATCGTGTTGACGTAGGCCGTCACCGCGGTGAACGGCAGCGATACCCCGTTCATCCGGGCGTGATGGCGCAGGGTCGCGAGCAAGCGCTGCACGCGCGCGCGATCCCCCTGCTGGATGACGTAGTCGAGCGCTTCACGCCATTCGCGCTGTTCGAGGGCTTCGATATCGGCGTTGTCGCGTTGGGCGGGGTTTCTCATCGCGGGGTAACCTTTGTCGTTTCTTGTCGGATTACAATCCTCTTATTGTAGGTCATTACTGCGATGATGCGCACCACCACAGCCGCCGTACTCGCGTTCGGAGTCACACTGGCTGCCCAGAGTCATCAGGACAACACACAAATGCCCACGCTTACCGAGCTGCAACGGATGACGGCGCGGTTCGCGCCGGCCGACATTGGCGCGGACATCAGCGCGCTGCCTGAGAACGAGAAGCAGGCGCTCGCGCGCCTCGTTCAGGCGGGACGGATCATGGATTCGATCTTCCTGCGGCAGGTGTGGGGTCGCAACGACGCCATGCTGCAGGAGCTGGCGCGGATGGCTGCGTCGCCGGCCGCGGCGGCGAGAGGCGGCGCGGCGGGCCCGCGCGCATCACGCGCGGCGGCCGCGCGCCTGCGCTACTTCCTGATCAACAAGGGCCCCTGGGATCGGCTCGATCACAACCGGCCGTTCGTGCCCGGCGCTCCGCCGAAACCGGAGTCCGCGAACTTTTATCCCGAAGGTGCCACGAAAGCAGACGTGCAGCACTGGCTCGATACGCTCGAGGGCGACGAGAAGAAGAAGGCGACCGGCTTCTTCACGACGATCCGGCGCGCGGCCGGCGGGTTCGTCGCCGTGCCGTACAGCATCGAATACCAGGGCGAACTCGCCGAAGCCGCGCGCCTGCTTCGCGAGGCCGCGGACCAGACCACGAACGCGAGCCTGAAGAAGTTCCTCACCTCGCGCGCCGACGCCTTTCTGAGCAACGATTACTATGCGAGCGACGTCGCATGGATGGAGCTCGACTCGCCGATCGAGCCCACCATCGGACCGTACGAGGTCTACGAGGACGGATGGTTCAATTTCAAGGCCGCGTTCGAAGCGTTCATCACCATCCGCGACGAAGCGGAATCGCAGCAGCTGCAGTCCTTCAGCGCACACCTGCAGGAGCTCGAGAACAACCTGCCGATCGATCCGTCGCTGCGCAACCCGTCGCTCGGTACACTGGCGCCGATCAAGGTGGTGAACGTCGTCTTTGCGGGCGGCGACGGCAACCGCGGGGTGCAGACCGCCGCGTTCAACCTGCCGAACGACGAGCGCGTCGTCCGCGAGAAGGGGACCAAGCGCGTGATGCTGAAGAACGTGCAGGACGCCAAATTCAAGGTCGTCCTGCTGCCGATCTCGAAGATCGCCCTGTCGCCGGCGGATCAGGCGAAGGTGTCGTTCGAGGCGTTCTTCACGCACATCCTGATGCACGAGCTGATGCACGGCCTCGGTCCGCACAACATCACGGTCGCCGGCCGCCAGACGACGGTGCGTCAGGAGTTGAAGGAGACATACAGCGCGATCGAGGAAGCCAAGGCCGACATCTCCGGCCTGTGGGCGCTGCAGTATCTCGCCGACCACAAGCTGATCGACGCGAAGATCGCCAGGACGATGTACACGACGTTTCTGGCGTCGGCGTTTCGATCGATTCGTTTCGGCGTGACCGAAGCGCACGGCCTCGGGGTCGCGGTGCAGTTGAACACGCTCGTCGATCGCGGCGCGTTCAAAGTGCGCCCCGACGGGACGTTCACGGTGGACAACGCCAAAATCGTCGACGCGGTGGCGGGTCTCACGCGCGATCTGATGACGCTGGAGGCCAGCGGCGACTATGCGAAGGCCAAAGATCTGCTGACCCGTCTGGGAGTCGTCCGGCCGGACGTGCAGAAGGTGCTCGACCGGTTGTCGGGCGTTCCCGTCGATATCGAGCCGAACTTCACGACGGCGGCGCAGCTACGGTAACGCCGCCGGTGAATTGAAGATTTGCGATTGGAGATTGCAGATTGATTGGAGATTGAAACTGCAATCCACAATCTGCAATCTTCACCTTCTTAGGCGGGAATGTTCAACACCTGGCCGACATCAATCTTGTTGGGATCCTTGAGTTTGTCGCGATTGGCGTCGAAGATGCGGTGATAGGCGTTGGCGTCGCCGTAGAACTCCTTCGCAATCTTGCTCAACGTGTCGCCGGACTTGACCGTGTAGCTGCGCTGGGAAGCGCCGCCGCCGCTCGTGCCCACCGCCTGCGGCTGAGGTACGACGGTGATGTCCGCAGTGATGTCGCTCTGCCAGCTTGGAATTGTCTTGATTGCATTCCAGATCTGGTTCTTTTCGTCTTCGGAATGGACAGTGCCCTTGAAGTGCAGCTTGTCCCCTTCTTGTGTCGCGGCTCCCTGGAATCCGAGCTTTTTCGCCGTATCGATGGCGTAGGCGTACTTTCCACGTAGATCCATCGGTCCTCCTGTTGTGTGAACAGCGTGGGAGGATTACAAGACCCGCGCCACGAAAAGCGACCCGCGCCACGAAAAAAGGGGACAACCGCCATTTTTGTGAAAAAAAGGGGACAGCCTGTCTGCGCACCATCAAGTCCCAATCTGTCGGTTGTCCCCTTTTTTTGCGAAAAATGGCGGTTGTCCCCTTTTTTCACGCACGACGCGGACGGCGAGGTCCGGCCGATCGCTGATGATTCCGTCCACCCCCCAATCGAGCAGCCGCAGCATGTCGGATTCCTCATCGACAGTCCACACCTGGACGACGCAGCCGGCCGCGTGTGCGTCTCGAATGAATCGCGGCGAGACCACGCGAGTGCTGCCCGCGAACTCCGGCACCTGGTACGCGCGGTAAGCCGGCGATCGAACGGGCCAGCGGATCCAGGACCGATACAGCGCGAGCCGTGTTTCCTCGCGTGACGACCCGGTCGCGATGGCCGGTTCACACGTCCGGGCCGCGCGGAGCACGCGCGTGCCGAACGAGCCCAGCGATACGCGTTCGATCGCCTCTGCCGCCCGTACCTCGTCGATCGTGCAGCGTGCCATCTGCTCCGTGTTGACTTTGAGTTCGATGATGAGCGGGATGCCGGGATATCGCGCGAGGACCTCGCGCAGCGTCGGAATCCCGACGCCGCGTCCTGCGAACTCCGGCCAGAGCTTCGCCGCATCGAGCGACGCCAGTTCGGCGGCTCTCAGCGTCGCCAACGGCCCGCGACCGCTCGTCGTGCGGTCCAGCAGCGCGTCGTGGTGCACGACGACGATGCCGTCGCGGGACAGGTGAACGTCCAGCTCCAGCCCGTCGGCCCCGAGCGACAGGCCGTGATCGAAGGCGACGATCGTGTTCTCGGGCCGCAGTTTCGCACCGCCGCGATGGGCGAAAACCGAGTTCTCGGGTTCTCGGGTTCTCGGGTTCCCGGGTTGGGTTCTCGGGTTCCCGAGTTCTCGGGTTGGGTTCTCGGGTTCCAGGGTTCTCAGGTTCTCGGTTCTCAGGTTCTCGGTTCTCAGGTTCCGGGTTCTCAGGTTCCCGGTTCTCAGGTCCTCAGTAGCCGGACTCTGCGTCTCCGGACTCTGCGTCTCCGAACTCTGCGTCCCCGCGCTCTGACTTGTCAGAGTTCCGTCTCTTCGATCCTCGGGCCTGGTGTTCACGGCTCTCAGGTTCTCACGAACCACACCGAAAACCCGAGCCGAACCCCGCAATCGAGCGAACCTGGGAACGGAGAGCACCACAGAACCGGGAACCCGAGAACGAGAATCCGAGAACCCGAGAACCCGAGAACCCCGAAACCCGAGAACCGACCGCGAGAACCTTCGCAACCTGAGAACCCAACGCGAGAACCTTGACAACCCGAGAACCCAACCGAGAACCTTAACAACCCGAGAACCTAACCCGGGCACCCCGAGAGCCCGAGAACCAAACCCCGAGAACCCAGAGAACCGAGAGAACCCAACCCCGAGAACCTGAGAACCCGAGAACCCCGAGAACTTGTTGGGCCGGGTGATACCATCGATCCATGTCGTCTCCCCAGGCCTCCACTCTCGGCGCGCTCCGTAAGGACGTCGACGCCGGGCGCGTTCCGCGCCGCCCCGTGAAGAACGAGATTCGCGGAAACCTCATCCGGAAGCTGCGCACCAGCGAACCGCTCTTTCCCGGGATCGTCGGCTACGACGAGACCGTCGTCCCGCAGATCGTCAACGCGATCCTCTCCCGGCACAACTTCATCCTGCTCGGCCTTCGCGGCCAGGCGAAGACGCGGATTCTGCGCACGCTGACCACGCTGCTCGATCCCGCACTCCCCGTTGTCGCCGGGTGCGAAATCCATGACGATCCGCTGGAGCCGATCTGCGCCGCGTGCCGCGCGAGGTTGCGCGACGCGGGCGACGATCTGCCGGTCGCGTGGCTCGCGCCCGAACAGCGCTACATCGAGAAACTCGCAACGCCCGACGTCACGATTGCCGACATGATCGGCGATCTGGATCCGATCAAAGCGGCACGCGCGAGCCTGGAACTGGCCGACGAGATGACGATGCACTACGGGCTGGTGCCGAGAGCCAACCGCGGCATCTTCGCGATCAACGAGCTGCCCGACCTCGCGGGAAAGATCCAGGTCGGCCTGTTCAACATCCTCCAGGAAGGCGACGTGCAGATCAAAGGCTACCCGGTGCGGCTGCCGCTGGATCTGCTCATGGTCTTCAGCGCGAACCCCGAGGACTACACCGCCCGCGGCAAGATCATCACGCCGCTCAAGGACCGCATCGGCTCGGAAATCCGGACGCATTACCCGGCCACGCGTCACCAGGCGCTGCAGATCACGCAGCAGGAAGCGTGGACGGACCGAGCGCATCAGGACCTGGCGGCGTCGATTCCCGCCTTCGTTCGCGAAGTCGTCGAGGAGGTCGCGTTCAAAGCGAGGCAGGACGCGAAAATCGACAAGCGGTCGGGCGTCAGCCAGCGGCTGCCCATTTCGCTCCTCGAGAACGTCGTGTCGAACGCCGAGCGGCGCGCGCTCGCGTGCGGAGAAGCGGTCGCGGTTCCGCGGATCACGGACGTGTATGCCGCATTGCCCGCGATTACCGGCAAGTTCGAACTGGAGTACGAGGGTGAACTCAAAGGCGCCGACAACGTCGCGCGGGAGCTGATTCGCTCCGCGGCCGGGGACGTGTTCAACGGCTGGCTGCCGAACGCCGATCTGCGTCAGGTCACCGACTGGTTCGATCTCGGCGGGAACCTCGCCGTCGACGATACGCTCTCCTCCCGCGAGCTCCTGTCGCGCACCGAACAGGTGCAGGGGCTTCAGGACATCGCACGGCAAATCGCCGGAAAGCGACCGTCGGACGCCGTGCTCGCCTCGGCGGTCGACTTCGTCCTCGAAGGGCTCTACGCGCAGCGGAAGATCAGCCGGACGGATGAGGGCCAGTTCTCGGCCGCCGAGCCGATGAAGCGAACGGGGCCGCGAATCGCCGAACCACTGGCCGACCGCGACTTCCCCATCCAGGGCGGCAAAAAGAAGTATTACAACTGAGATTTGCAGATCCGCAGTCTGCGCGGATCGCTGACGCACCATGGCCAGGTATCGGTACTCGAAGTTTACGGGCGAAGACCTCGATGGGCTCGACCTCGAGGATCTGCTGTCGAAGCTGTCGGATATGCTGCTCGGCAGCGGCTTCGACAACCCGTATGGCGTCTACGACGACGACCAGGACGGCCATTCGTGGCAGGCGCTCCACGACGCGATCCTCGAAGCCATCCTCAACGGCGGACTGCTGTCGGACGAAACGCTCGAACAGCTCCTCGGGAAAGACTGGAAAGACGCCGACGATGCCGAGGCGCGCCTCGATGCGTTGATTCAGAAGATCATCGAAAAGCTGCAGTCGCAGGGATATCTCTCGGGCGCACCCGATCTCGAGCGTCAACGCTCGGACCGCGAGACCGGCGGCGGCGGGATGGGCGATCCGCGCCAGTTCCGGTTCGAGATCACCGACAAGAGCCTGGATTTCCTCGGCTACAAAGCGCTGCGCGACCTGCTGGGGTCGGTCGGCAGAAGCAGCCTCGGCCGCCACGACACGCGCGAGATGGCGACCGGCATCGAAGCCAGCGGCGCCCCGAAGCCGTACGAGTTCGGCGATACGATGAACCTCGACGCGAGCGCGACGATTCTCAATGCGGTGCTGCGCACCCGTTCGACGCACGACGAACGATCGACGATGGCCGCCGATCGCCACTCGGCCGCCGCTCCTGGCGCCTCGAACGGCATCGCCGTCGACTATGAAGATCTCATGGTGGCGCAGGGCGAATATCAGAGTTCCTGCGCCACGGTGCTGATGCTCGACTGCAGCCACAGCATGATCCTCTACGGCGAGGATCGCTTCACGCCGGCCAAGCGCGTCGCGCTCGCGCTCTCGAACCTGATTCGGATGCAGTATCCGGGCGACGCGTTGAAAGTCGTGCTCTTCCACGATTCGGCCGAGGAAATCCCGTTGTCGCAGCTCGCGCGCGTGCGCGTCGGACCGTACTACACGAACACGCGCGAAGGCCTTCGGCTCGCGCGCCGCGTCCTCGACCGGCAGCACAAGGACATGCGGCAGATCGTGATGATTACCGACGGCAAGCCCTCGGCACTGACTCGGCCCGACGGGCGCATCTATCGCAACGCCTTCGGCCTCGACCCGTTCATCGTCTCGGAGACGTTCGCCGAGGTCGCGGCATGCCGCAAGTCGGGGATCCTGATTAACACGTTCATGCTCGCGCGCGATCCCGACCTCGTCAGCTTCGTCCGCAGGGTCGCGCAGATCTGCCACGGCAAGGCGTACTTCACGACCCCGCGAACGCTGGGACGCTACGTGCTGATGGATTACATGGACAAGAAAACGAGAACAGTGCACTGAGAATTGCAGATTGCGGATTGCAGATTGAAGATTTCGAATCCTCAATCCGCAATCCAGAAATCAATCTGCAGTCTGCAATCAGCAATCAGCAATTTCCGCTGCGCCATGCTGCCACCGACGATCCCCATCTTCCCGCTCCCGGACGTCGTCCTGTTCCCCAACGTGTTCCTGCCGCTGCATATTTTCGAGGCTCGGTACCGGCAGATGGTGGAGGAGGCGCTGCGTGGAGACCGCATCATCGGGATGGTGCTGCTGCGGCCCGGCTGGGAGCCGCAGTACACCGGCCGCCCGCCCGTGTATCCCATCGGATGTGCCGGGGTCATCACCCATTCCGAGCGCCTCCCCGAAGGCCACTTCGACATCGTCCTGCGCGGGATGGAGAAATTCCGTGTGATTGGCGAAGACGACGGGCGTCCGTACCGGATGGCGCAGGTCGACAGCGTGCGCGAACCGGCACCGGAGACCTTTCGCGAAGAAATGCACACCGCCCGGCAGCGTCTCGAAGCGTTGCTCGTGCCGCAGCCTGTCGGCCGTCAGGAACCCAGGATGCCGGCGGCCATGTCCGACGAGGAACTCGTCAACGCGCTGGCGCAATACATGGAGTTCGAGCCGGTCGAGAAGCAGGCGCTCCTCGAACGCGAGGGCCTGCTCGAGCGCTGCCACTCGTTGATCGAACTGCTGGAAATGAAGGTGATCGTCGCGAGGCATCCGTGGGACAAGGTTGTGAATTGAGTCAACTCCCCACTCCCAACTCCCAACTCCCAACTCCGAATTGACGCGGCGGGCCCTACCGTTTTTTCTTCACCGGGGCGGGCCTGTACTCGACGAGCACGTTGCTGACGACGGCGACTGGGCGGCCGGGGAGGACGACGGTTTCGTGGCCGGCGGGCGTGATGGCGTCGAGCGTTTCACCGAGGATGCTCACCTGATTGACGTCGGCGGGGATCGTGAGGAGCACCTGTTCGCGCCCGACGGGGGCCACCGCCTTGACGCCGCCAGGGCCGGCGCCTCCGCCGATCCGATCGAAGAGATCGGACGCCGTCCGGAATTCCGCTTCGACCGCCGCGCGCGTGAGCAGGTCGCCTTTCATCGTGAGCACGCCGATGATGGCGCGATAGCGTGAGTAGCCCTTGCCGCTCCTGGTCAGCTCCTCCGAATACGTGTGCCGCGCGTGCAGGTCGAACGACAGCGTGGCGGTTCCCGAGTGCGGCGGCAGCGTGACCACGATCCCCTGCTGCGGGTCGGTACCGGCGGGCACGTCGCAGAAGCTGCGGATCGTCTTCACCCCCATGCCGATGAGCGACGGGCACTTCACCTCCGGCGTGCTCGTCTTCTGTGCCGGGGCCGGGGCAGGACGTGCGGCCGGCTTCCTGGGCGCGGGACGGCGGCGCGATTGCGCGGACGCCGGCGCGGCGGCCAGGGCCGCGACCATGGCGAGAGCGAGCAGACGAGAGGTTCTCATCCGCCCAGTATAATTTTCAATCCGCCGTGAGCACCTATCCATCGCGCATTATCTGTCTCACGGAGGAAACGACCGAGACGCTGTACCTGCTTGGCGAAGGGGATCGAGTCGTCGGCGTCTCCGGCTACACCGTGCGGCCGCCCGAAGCGCGCGCGAAGCCGAAGGTCTCGGCGTTCATCAACGCGCGGTTCGAGAAGATCGACGCCCTCGAGCCGGATCTGATTCTGGCGTTCTCGGATCTGCAGGCGGACATCGCGCGAGAACTGATCCGCCGCGGCTACGCCGTCTACACGTTCAATCAGCGGACCGTCCCAGAAATCCTGCAGATGATCCGCATCGTCGGCGGGCTGGTGGGCTGCGCGGAGAAAGCGGAGGCGCTCGCGTCGACGCTGGCCGCTGATCTCGACCGGATCGCCGCTGCGGGACGGGCGCTGCCGCGCAGGCCGCGCGTGTTTTTCGAAGAGTGGGACGACCCGCTGATCTCCGGAATCGCCTGGGTCGAAGAGCTCGTCGAGATCGCCGGCGGCGAGCCCATTTTCCCGGAGCTGCGGACCGCGCGCCTCGGGAGACAGCGGATCGTCGACCCGGCGGCCGTGCGCGCCCGCAACCCTGAAGTCATTGTCGCGTCGTGGTGCGGGAAGGCGATGAAGAAGCGGACGATCGTCTCGCGCGAGGGCTGGGATGCCGTGGACGCAGTACGCCATGACCGCATCCACGAAATCAAGTCGACCTACATCCTGCAGCCGGGGCCGGCCTCGTTAACCGAAGGCGTCCGGCGTCTCCACGAAATCATGCTCGGCGCGCAGCAGTGAGCGGCGCAGCGGACCGACATCGGCCCGTTTGATCAACTCGAGGAATTCCATGCGCGTGCGCGCGTCCGACTGGAAGGCGCCGAGCATCGCGCTCGTGATCGCAAACGAGTTCTGCTTCTCCACGCCGCGCATGGCCATGCACAGGTGCGTGCCCTCGCACACGACCGCCACGCCGAGGGGACGGATCTTCTCGCGGATGGTCTCGGCGATCTCGTTCGTCATGCGCTCCTGAATCTGGAGCCGGCGCGCGAAGACGTCGACCAGCCGGGGGATCTTGCTCAGACCGATCACCTTCCCGTTGGGGATGTACGCGATGTGCACCTTTCCGAAAAACGGCAGCAGATGGTGCTCGCAGAGGCTGTAGTAGTCGATGTCCTTGACGATGACCATCTCGTTATAATCGACGGTGAACAGCGCGTTGTTGAGCACCGCATCGACGTCCGCGGTGTAACCGCTCGTGAGGAAGCGCAGGGCTTTTTCCACTCGTTTGGGCGTATCGCGCAGCCCCTCGCGTGACGGATCCTCCCCGAGTTCTGCGAGCATTCGAGCGATGATTTCCTGCATTCTCGTATTGTACATGGCCGTTCCTGGTGCCTCTTTTGATGCACGCGCGGCGCAACAGGTTCCCGAGACGCTGTATGCGCAGCGCGAAGATCTCTCGAAAGCACGGGAGGCGGCGCAGATCTGGGCCGACCGGCTGGCGCAGCATCCACGCGATTTCGAGTCGGCCTGGAAGCTCGCGCGCGCGCGGTACTGGCTCGGAGGTCACGCGCCTGAGACCGAGCGCAAAAAGCTGCTCGAGGACGGCATCACCGCCGCACGAACCGCCGTCGCGCTCGAGCCGAACAAACCCGACGGCCACTTCTGGCTCGCCGCGAACATGGGCGCGCTCGCGGAATCGTTCGGACTGCGCCAGGGCCTGAAGTATCGCGGCGAGATCAGGAAGGAGCTGGAAACGGTCCTGCAGATCGATCCCGCATTTCAACAGGGATCAGCAGACCGCGCGCTCGGCCGCTGGTACAACAAGGTGCCGGGCCTGTTCGGCGGCAGCAACAAGGAGTCCGAAGCGCACCTGCGCAAGGCGCTCACGTTCAACCCGCAGAGCACCGCGACGCTGTACTTCCTCGCGGAGACGCTTCAGGACGAGGGAAAGAAGGCGGAGGCCAAAGAGATGCTCGACCGGGTGATCGCGGCGCCGCTCGATCCCGACTGGGCGCCGGAGGATCG
>DATJFQ010000090.1:0-23990 GCA_035495555.1 Vicinamibacterales bacterium | reverse complement strand
AGGTAGGTCACCCACGTGTTACTCACCCGTTTGCCACTCTACTAACCCCCTTGCGGGGGTCCTCGCGTTCGACTTGCATGTGTTAGGCACGCCGCCAGCGTTGATTCTGAGCCAGGATCAAACTCTCATGTTAAAGGCGTTGGCAGACCCGAAGGCCCACCGAACGTTTTAACGCGAGCGCCTGTTGATTTGGCTCTCTCACGTTGTTCAGTTCGTCAAGTTAATGGATGGTTCGACGCCGGCCGGAACACCGAACTGGATGCTCCAACCGTTGATGCAGACAGACCTGGAAGGCCTGCACTGCAACAGCCCGGGCCCGAAAGCCCGCGCCCACGACGCCACCCGCTGATACTCGACGGGTTCTTCTCTGCCGCAACCCTTGCGGGCCGCAGCAAAGCTGTGCTTGCACGTTCTATCTAGTTTTCAAAGAACCGGACTTCCAACCCCTTACGGCGCCGCCACGCCCGGAGCATCGCTCCCTGCAGGGGCGACCGTCGTTAGGGGAACCTTCCAATACTATCGAAGGATTCGATCCTTGTCAACCCCCCGTTCGCGGCTTTCTTCGTTGAACCGCCGAGCTGAAGCCGGGGTGGACGTGCGGGTGATTGCGTTGACCGACCGAAGACGACAAAAAATGCTCCGAAACTTTCCGGAGCACTTCCGGCGCCGTGCGCCGGGTCCCGCTTCGAACTCAATCAATATACGGATCGTTTCCGGCGCTGTCAAGGGCTCACGTCGATCTCACGCCGGCGAAATGCGGACGAGGTGTTGATCCCGTCTTCCCTTCCGCAGCAGGATCAGAGCTCCTCCGATCGCGTCGCCGCGCGTCACGCGGGCACGCTCGTCTGCCGCCCTCACATTGTTCACGTAAACGCCGCCGCTCTTCACGAGTCGCGTCGCTTCGCTTTTCGACGACGCGAGCTTGACCGCGGCGAGCAACTCGATCAGCGGCATGCCGTCGGGCGGCAGCGAGACGTCGCTCGACGGCGCGTCGGCGAACACCATCAAGACGTCTTCCACGTTCGCGCGCGACAACCCGTCGCCGAACAGCACGGCCGCCGCGCGCTCTGCCCGCGCGACCTGGTCGTCGCCGTGCACCATCGCGGTCACTTCGCGCGCCAGCGTGCGCTGCGCTTCGCGCCGCTCCGGCGCCGCTGCCGTCTCACGCGCGAGCTGCTCGATGCGATCGCGCTCCAGGAACGTGAAGAACTTCAGGTACCTGACGACATCGCGATCGTCGGTGTTCAGCCAGAACTGATAGAAATGAAACGGTGACGTGCGGTGCGGATCGAGCCAGATCGTGCCGGCCTCCGTCTTTCCGAATTTCACACCTGCGGTGGTCGTCACGAGCGGCGCGACCAGACCGTGCGCGCGCGTGCCGCGAAGCTTCCGGATTAGATCCATCCCCGCGGTGATGTTTCCCCACTGGTCGCTGCCGCCCATCTGCAGCGTGCATCCGAACCGGTCGAATAAGACCACGAAGTCGTAGGCCATGAGCAGCATGTAGCTGAACTCGGTGAAGGAGATGCCGTCGTCTCCCTCCAGCCGCCGCTTCACGGATTCCTTCGCCATCATGTAGTTCACGGTGAAGTGCTTGCCGACGTCGCGGAGAAAGGGAATCAGCGCGTATGGCCGCAGCCAGTCGCCGTTGTTGATCAGGCGCGCGGGGTTGCCGCGCGCGTCGAAATCGAGAAATCGCGCGAGCTGCGTGCGAATGCCGTCGAGATTTTCGTCGACCTGCTCCGGCGTCAGCAGCACGCGCTCCTGCGTCTTGCCGCTCGGATCGCCGATGAGGCCGGTCCCGCCGCCAACGAGCGCGATGGGATTGTGCCCGGCGCGCTGGAGACGCGCGAGCAGCAGGATCGGAAGCAGCGATCCCACGTGGAGGCTCGACGCCGTCGGATCGAAGCCAATGTAGCCGGTGACTGGCCCGGCCGCGAGCGCGTCGCCGAGACCCTCCGTCTTGTCGTACACGAGTTCGCGCCACTCGAGTTCGCTCAGCAACTCCATACGGTCGTCCAACTATACCCTCGCGATACAATGGCGCGCATGCGCGGAGCGGCCGCATCCACGCGTCGCACGTTCCTGAAGGCGGCCATGGCGGCCGGCATCGGCGTCGGTACCGGCGCCGCGGCCCACGGCTTCCTGTACGAGCGATTCGATCTCTCGCTCACCCGTACGCCATTTCCGGTGGCCGGCCTCCCCGAATCGCTGCGCGGCCTGCGCATCGGTTTCCTCACAGACATCCATCGCAGCGCGACGGTGTCGCACGAGATGGTCACCGCCGCGGTGACGATGCTCATGTCCGAACGGCCGGATCTGATCGTGCTCGGAGGCGACTACATCAGCTTCGCGGATCGCCGCTACATGCATGCAGCGGCGGAAGCGCTGGCGCCGCTCACTGCGCCGTCCGGTGTCTTCGCCATCCTCGGCAATCACGATGACGATCGCGAAATGCCCGCTGCCCTGGTCGCCAACGGCTTCACCGTCCTCAGGGACGCGCGGACGCGGTTCACGGTCCGCGGCGAGCCGATGGATTTCATCGGCGTCCGCTACTGGACGAACAAGGTTACCGACATCATCCATCTCACGCGGGGGGCGCTGCCGCACGCCATCCTGCTGGCCCACACGCCAAAGCGATTGATCGAAGCGCAGCAGCTCGCGATCTCCGCGGTGATCAGCGGCCATACGCACGGCGGACAGATCGTCCTGCCAGGGCTTGGGCCGATTGCGGCTCGGGAGTTCCCCGTCATCGCGGGGCTCGCGCGCAAAGAGGGGACGACTATCTTCGTCAGCCGCGGTGTGGGAACGATCTATTTACCGATCCGGATCAACTGCCCGCCCGAAGTGGCCGTGCTGACCCTCGAGCCGACGCTTCCGCGCAGCCAGTCCTAAACGCGGCGGGCGAAACGACGTCCCTCGATCGTCCAATCGCCGCTGAGGACGTCGCGCACCGCTTCGGTGTAGATGCGGTGTTCTTCGATGAGGATGCGCGCCGCAAGCGTGTCCGCCGTATCGTCGTCGTGCACGGGCACGGCGGCCTGCCGCACGATAGGGCCGCCGTCCAGGTCGGCGGTCACGAGATGCACGGTCGCCCCGGCCACCTTGACGCCGTGCTCCCACGCCTGACGCGCGCCGTCGGTGCCCGGAAAGGCGGGCAGCAGCGATGGATGGATGTTGAGGATTCTGTGTGGGAACGCATCGAGAAACGTCGGGCCCAGCAGACGCATGAAACCGGCGAGACAGACCAGCCGCACGTCCGCTCCGCGCAGCACGTCCACCAGCGCGCGCTCGAATGACGCGCGGTCCGCAAAGTCTTTGTGATTGACGACGCGCGTCGGAATGCCGGCGTCCTCCGCCTTCGTCAACCCTCCCGCGTCGGGCCTGTTCGAGACGACGAGGGCAATCGTGGCACCAAGGTGGCCGCTCGTCTGCGCGTCGATGAGCGCCTGGAGGTTGCTCCCGCGCCCCGAGATGAGCACCGCGATTCTGGGGTCAGACCCCATCCGTCGGCTTTCCGGGGTCAGACCCCAGTCGTTCGGTTACACACTCATCATATGTAGCCGGGCGGACGGGGTCAGACCCCGGTCGCTCGTTTACATACTTCGGGGGCTCCTCGGCGCGAGGCGGCAGGACCATTGCTACCGCAAGACACATCGAATTATGGCGAGACCAAGACGAATGGCGCCTCCCGGCGTTCCACAACACGTGTTTAACCGCGGCTCCCGCAAGGGGATGCTGTTCCACCACGATCGGGACTATATCGCGTTCCTGGAGCTCCTCGCCGAGGCTCGCCAGGTGTGTCCGATGCGAATATTTGCGATGTGCGCCATGCCGAACCATTGGCATTTTCTGCTATGGCCGAAGGAGGACCAGGACGTCCCCGGCTTCATGCACCAATTGACGACCTGTCATGCCGATTACTATCGCTGGAAGACGAATTCGCGCGGCCAGGGGGCCGTGTACCAAAGCCGCTATGGGGACGTCGTTATCGAGAGTTCCTGGCACCTGGCCGTCGCCTGGCGGTACGTCGAGATGAACCCCGTCAAGGCGGGCCTGGTCGCGACTCCAGAACTGTGGCCCTGGTCGAGTGCCGCGCGAGAAGGCCCCATCGCCGACATCCTTCCGATGGATGAACCACCGGAACCGCGGCCGACCGACTGGATCGACATGGAACAGGACGGCGAGTGTGTGTAACGCATTCTCCGGTACCCCGCCGGGCCGCCGCCAGAATGTGTGTAACCGAGCGACTGGGGTCTGACCCCGGAAACAGGGCGGCCGGGGTCAGACCCCGGCGTAGCGGACGCCGGGGGAGCCGGGGACGATATCCCCGATGAGGACGGGGGACTCGCCGGCGGACCGCAGCCGCGCGAGCACGCGATCCGCATCAGCAGCGGAGACGACCAAAATAAGGCCGATCCCCATGTTGAACGTGCGCAGCATGTCCGAGTCGGGCACGCCGCCGCACCGCTGCAGCCAGGCAAAAAGCGCCGGCACATCCCAGGACCCGAGACGGACGCGCGCCTCGCAGCCCTCCGGCAACACGCGCGGCAGGTTGTCCGTGATCCCGCCTCCCGTGATGTGCGCCATGCCTTTCAGCATCCCCGTGCCAAGCAGCGGGCGGACGACGGGCAAGTACGATCGGTGCGGCGCCAGCAGCGCCTCACCCACCGTCGTGCCCAGTTCCGTGACGCGATCGCTCACGGTCAATCGAAGCGTGTCGAACACGATCCTGCGCGCCAGCGAATAGCCGTTCGTGTGTAGCCCGGACGAGGGCAATCCGAGGAGAACGTCAGCGGGTTCGATCCGGCGTCCGTCGATGATCTTCGGCCGATCGACGACGCCGACGATGAAGCCGGCGACGTCGTATTCGCCGTCCTTGTAGAAACCGGGCATCTCGGCGGTCTCGCCGCCGAGCAGCGCGCACCCATTTTCGCGGCACGCCCGCGCGAGTCCCTCCACGATGCGGACGGCGACGTCCGGATCGAGCCGGCCCGTGGCGAGATAATCCAGGAAGAACAGCGGCTCCGCTCCCTGCACCAGGATGTCGTTGACGCAGTGGTTGACGAGATCCGCGCCGATGGTGTCGTGCACCCCGCACAGAAACGCGACGCGCAGCTTCGTGCCGACGCCGTCTGCGCTCGCCACGAGCACCGGATCTGCTACCTTCGCGGCGCCAAGACTGAACAGCCCCCCGAACGAACCGAGGTCCGACAGCACACCAGCGGTGAACGTCCCGCGCGCAAGACGGCGAATGCGGCGGACGACCTCGTTGCCCGCGTCGATGTCGACGCCGGCGCTCTTGTAGTCAGACATATGTGCGTGAGGCCGCCGGATCAGAACTCGAGCGTCTTGATCAGGGCTTCGGCTACCTTGCGTTCCGGCGATCCCGCCGGCGCCTGCCAGTACGCCCGCCGCACGGTTGCGAAGAGCCGCTCCTCGGCGAAATCCTCTTCGAGCATGTCGAACGCGTCGCGCAGCAGCAGCGCGCTCTGGTCGAGATCCGCCCGCGACTGCAGCACCTCGAGCACGAGTGGCGTGTTCCTCAGCGCGACGGTGCCGAACGCGAGCGCAATCGGCGATCGCGCCGGATCCCTGGCCGGGATCCCGAAATCGAGCAGCGCGCCAGCCGCGTCGGCGTGCCCTTCCTGTGCGAGCGCACCGAGCGCCTTCGCGGACGACCGCAGCAGCTCCTGGTATCCGATGTTCTTCGCCGCGAACGTCGTCGACTCGAGGATGTAGCGCTGATGCAGATCGCAGTTGGTGCCAAGCAGACAAATGGCGGCGGCGATCTCCGGCTGCAGGTTCCTGGACGCCGTCTGCTGAAGCCCGGCGAGCGTCGAGAGCGACCGCTTGTCGCCAATCTTGCCCAACGCGAGGATGGCGTCTTCCTGCAGCGGGCCATCCAGCTTCGCGACGGCCATGATCGGCTGCAGCGCGTACGCCGCTTTGTAGTCGCCAAGCGCCTCTATGACCGCCGACCGGAAGAGATCCTGCCCCTTCATCACGAGCCCGCTCATCGCAGCCTGCACCTTGGGATCGCTTCCATACGCGGCGAGCGCGCGCGTCAGCGCGGGGCGCACGAACTCGGATTCTTCCTTCGTCAGCGCAGCGAGCAGGCGATCGGCCATGCCGGGTTCCGGGTTGTGCTCGAAGTACGCGTAAGCGACCTCACGGAGACGATCGTTCGGATCATCGAGCGCAGAGAGCATCACATCGCGTGCGCGCGGATCGTTGAACCCCGACAGGAGCACGAGCGCGCGGAACCGCACGTAGCCGTCGGCATGCTCGCTGGCGGCGGCCACGAGCGCGGGAACGGCCTGCGCGGCAGGCGCGCGACGAACCGTGGCCGATGCGCTCGCTCTCACCGCGTCGTCGAACTTGCCGAGATTGTCGATGGCGGTCTTCAGCTGCGCGGGCGTCAGCGCGGGTCCGGATGGCGCCTGCGTGACGAGCAGCGCGACGATCGGAACGAGGGCGAGCGAACGCATGCCTATTCGATGGCTTTCAACGCGAGCTGCAGGTACGCCTGCTCGTCGCGCGGACGGCCGACAGGATACACGCCGGTGTAACACGAGGTGCAGTACGAGCGGCCGTCCGGGCGCACCGCACGCAACAGGCCGTCGAGACTCAGGTACGCGAGACTGTCGGCCTCCATGAACTCGCGGATTTCCTCGATGCTCTGGTTGGCGGCGATCAGCTCCGATTTGTTCGGGGTGTCGACGCCGTAAAAGCACGGCGAGATCGTCGGCGGACAACTGATGCGCATGTGCACTTCCCGCGCGCCGGCGGCACGAACCATCTTTACGATCTTCCGGCTGGTCGTCCCCCGCACGATCGAATCGTCGACGAGCACGACGCGCTTGCCCTCGAGCACGCTCCGCACGGGATTGAGCTTGATCTTCACGCTGAGATGACGGATCGCCTGCTGGGGCTGGATGAAGGTCCGGCCGATGTAGTGGTTTCGGATCAGCCCCATCTCCATTGGAATGCCGGACGCTTCGGCGAACCCCTGCGCGGCGCACACGCCCGAGTCAGGAATCGGCGACACGACGTCCGCATCGACGCGCGACTCGCGCGCAAGAATGCGGCCCATCTCCGTCCGCACCTGATTGACGCTCTTGCCGAACACGTAGCTGTCGGGCCGCGCGAAGTACACGTGCTCGAAGATGCAGTGGGCGCTCGCCGCAGGCGGGAACGGCCGAATCGATCTGACGCCGCCGTCGCTGACAACCAGCACCTCGCCGGGTTCGACGTCGCGGACGTAGGTTGCGCCGATCAAATCGAGCGCACACGTTTCCGAGCACACGACGTACGCGTCGCCGAGGCGGCCCAGCGCGAGCGGACGGAACCCATATGGGTCCCGCGCCGCGATGAGACGATCCTTCGTGAGCAGGACGAAAGAAAACGCGCCGCTGACCTGCCCGATCGCTTCAATCAGCGCGCCCTCGATCGTCTGCTCGCGCGAGCGCGCATAGAGGTGCAGGACGACCTCCGTGTCGCTGCTGGTCTGGAAAATCGATCCGTCGCGAACGAGCCGGTCGCGCAGTTCTCGCGCGTTCACCAGGTTACCGTTGTGGGCGATCGCGATCTGCCCGTGGGCGCAGTCGATCACGAACGGCTGCGCGTTCGCAACGCTGCTCTCTCCGGTCGTCGAGTAGCGCGTGTGGCCGATCGCGATATGCCCCGCCAGTGATTCGAGGACGGGTTCGGTAAACGCATCCGCGACAAGCCCCATCCCGCGCGACACGCGGATGCGTTCCGCATCCCCCGTCGCGATACCGGCGCTCTCCTGGCCGCGATGCTGGAGCGCGTACAAGCCCAGGTACGTGATGTTCGCGGCCTCAGAGTGCCCGAAGATTCCAAAGACGCCGCACTCGTCTCTAAACTTGTCGGGGGGCTTCGCCCCGCCGGCCGCCCCTGCACGTTCGCTCGCGGGGGCCCCTTGCCCCGCTCCGCTCACGTGGCTCGCTCGCTGCCGCTCGCTCGCGTTCATGCCATGGCCACCTGGAAGTACTTCTCGAACGACGTCGACCAGATCCGCTCCGCTTCAGCGACGCTGACATCGATCACGGCCGCGCGGGAGATCGAAATCCGCAGCCGATCGCCGCCCGTCGTGCCGAGCCGCCTCGCCGGGACGCCGGCCGCGCCTGCACGCTCGATCAGCGCCGGTTCATCCTCCGGTGAAACGCTGACGATCACCCGCGACGCCGATTCGCTGAAGAGCGCCGCCGTCGGATCGCTGCCCGGCGTGTCGACCTGAGCGCCCACGCCGTTCGCATCGAAACAACATTCCGCGATCGCAATGGCGAAGCCGCCGTCCGAGCAGTCGTGCGCGGACCGGACCAGGCCGGCCCTGATGCCCTCGATGACGACCCGCTGGAGCGCAGCCTCACGCTCGAGATTCAGCTCAGGGGCATCGCCCGCCACGACGCCGTGGATCGTCCTGAGATATTCGCTGCCGCCCAGCTCGCCGCGGTCTTCGCCAAGCAGCACGATCACGTCGCCGGCCCGAGTGAACGCGCGCGTGACGACGCGTGCGGCGTCCTCGATCAACCCGACGACGCCAAGAATGGGCGTCGGATAGATCGCGCGACCGTCGGTCTCGTTATAGAGACTGACATTGCCGCCGGTGATTGGGATGTCGAGCGCCCGGCACGCGTCTGCAATGCCTTCCACGGCTTCGACCAGCTGCCACATGATATCGGGCCGTTCCGGGTTGCCGAAATTCAGGCAGTTCGTCGCGCCAATCGGCTGCGCGCCGGCGCACGCAACATTCCGCGCCGCTTCCGCGACGGCCAGCATTGCGCCGCGCCGCGGGTTCAGATAGCAGTAGCGGCCGTTGCCGTCGGTGGACAGCGCGAGCGCGCGATTCGTACCCTTCACGCGCACGACCCCGGCGGTCATTCCGGCCGCGGCAATCGTGTTGGTGCGCACCATCGTGTCGTATTGGCTGTACACCCAGCGCTTGCTCGCAATCGTCGGCGCCGCGAGCAATTCGAAGAACGCCGCCGGCTCCGCGACACGTTTCAGCGACAGCGGGTCGAACGAGCGCACCCGATCCAGGTACTCCGGCCGGGCGGTTGGCCGGTCATAGACTGGCGCATCGTCCACGAGAGCCGAGTTCGGTATTTCGGCGACCACCGTGCCGTGGTCCTTCACACGCATGCGCGCGTCCGCGGTGACGTCGCCGATGTGCGCCGCGTGCAGGTCCCACTTCTCGAAAATCCGCTCGACCTCCGCTTCGCGTCCTTTCTTGACGACGAGCAGCATGCGTTCCTGCGATTCGGAGAGCATGATCTCGTACGGCGTCATCCCGGTCTCCCGCTGCGGCACGAGCGAGACGTCGATCTCGACACCGGCGCCACCCCGCGCGCCCATTTCGCACGTCGAACAGGTCAGCCCGGCGGCGCCCATATCCTGCACGCCGATGAGCGCGTCGGTCTGCATCAGCTCGAGGCAGGCCTCGAGCAGCAGCTTTTCCATGAACGGATCGCCGACCTGCACGGCGGGCCGTTTCTCCGCCGACTTCCCGTCGAACTCGGCCGACGCCATGGTCGCGCCGTGGATGCCGTCGCGGCCTGTCTTCGCGCCGACGTAGTAGACAGGATTCCCCGCTCCGGACGCCTGCCCCTTGACGAGCGCATCGGCTTCAACGATGCCGAGGCAGAGGACGTTCACGAGCGGGTTGCCAGCGTAAGGCTCCTCGAACGCGATTTCGCCGCCGATTGTCGCGATGCCGATGCTGTTGCCGTAGCCGCCGATCCCGCGGACGACACCGTCGATGATCCGCCGCGTGCGCGCGCCGTCCGGCCCATCCACTGGTCCGAAGCGCAGCGCATTCATCAGGGCAATCGGACGCGCGCCCATCGTGAAGATATCGCGGATGATGCCGCCGACACCCGTCGCGGCGCCCTGATACGGTTCGATGAACGACGGATGGTTGTGCGACTCGATCTTGAAGACGGCCGCGAGCCCTCCGCCGATATCGACCGCGCCGGCGTTCTCACCGGGGCCCTGGAGCACGCGCGGGCCGCGCGTGGGCAGCTTCTTCAGATGGATGCGCGAGCTCTTGTAGCTGCAGTGCTCGGACCACATCACCGAAAAGATGCCCAGCTCGGTCAGCGACGGTTCGCGGCCGAGCGAGCGCACGATGCGGTCGTACTCGTCGCGCGTCAGGCCGTGCCGGTTGAGCACCGCTTGATCGATCGTCATGCTTTGTAGCGCCGGAGAAAGAAGAACCCGGTCAGGAACTCGACGGCGGCCGTAACCGCAAAGACGAGCGCGGCGGCACGTGCGGCGGGCGCCGAGACGGGAAAGAACCCGAGGGCAGCAGCAATCGCGAAGGCGGTCAGCACGAGACCGCTCACCATCAGGATGGTCCCGATCATCCTGAGATTGCCGGTCGCCTGATCGCCCTGCTGATCGTGCATCGTCACGCGCTCCGCACGGCCCCCTCTTGCGCGAGAGCTCTCACCACCGACTCGAACATCACGCGCCCGTCGCCGCTCCCCAGCATGCCCTCGCAGGCGCGCTCCGGGTGCGGCATCAGGCCGACAACGTTGCGCCCTTCGCTGCAGATGCCCGCGATGTTGTTGACGGCGCCGTTGGGATTCGAGGCGTCGGTCACCTCGCCGCGATCGTTGCAATACCGGAAGACGACGCGGCGTGACGCCTCCAGATCCGCGATCGTTTCCGGATCCGCGAAGTAGTTGCCTTCGCCGTGCGCGATCGGCAGCCGCAGCCGTTGGCCCTTCGCCGCCGCCTCGGTGAATGGCGTATCGGTCTGCTCGACCCGGACGATCACGTGCTCACAGTGGTATCTCAGGTCGCGGTTCCGGAGCATCGCTCCCGGCAGCAGCCCCGCTTCCAGCAGCACCTGGAAGCCGTTGCAGATCCCGAGCACCGGGCCGCCCTTCCTCGCGAAATCGACGACCGCCGGCAGGATCGGGGAGAACCTGGCGATCGCGCCTGTCCGGAGGTAGTCGCCGTGGGCGAAGCCGCCGGGAAGGATGACGACGTCGGCGCCTTTGAGATCGGTCTCCTTGTGCCACAGGTATTCGGCGCGCTCGCCCATGACGTCCGTCGCCGCGTGGTACGCGTCGTGGTCGCAGTTCGATCCCGGAAAGACAACGATGCCGAATGTGATCACGGCTGCTCCACTTCCACCCTGAAGCTTTCGATGACCGGGTTCGCGAGTACCTTGTCAGCCACTTCGGCAGCGAGTGCGTGGGCCTGTTCGGCGGAGGCCGCGCCAAGGTCGAGTTCGAAGAATTTTCCCTGACGCACGTCCGCAACAGCCGCATAGCCGAGCGAGTGCAGCGCGTCGGCGATTGTCTTGCCCTGCGGGTCGAACACCGACGGTTTCAAGGTGACGAAGACGCGTGCTTTCATTCCGATCCCTGCGGGCCTCGAAGGCCCGCGCCCTAGACCCTAGACGGTGACGGCGGCGCCGGCAAAGACGCGCGCGAACACCGCGTCGACGTTCCGCAACTGATCGTGCAAGTCGAACGCCTTCTCGATCGCCGCCGGGCCGAGCACCTTCAGGACGTCGGCGTCGGCCAGCAGCAGCGATTTGAAATCCTTCTGCTCGTGAAACGACCGCATGGCGTTGCGCTGCACCCATTCGTACGCCTGCTCCCGCGAGACGCCGCGCTTGGCGAGCTCGAGCAGCACGGTGCCTGAGAACACCACGCCGCGCGACCGCTGCAGGTTCTCCAGCATGCGATCGGGATAGACGACCATCCCCTTCACGATCCGCGTGAAGCGCCGGAGCATGTGATCGAGCGCGATGAAGCTGTCGGGCAGGATGACGCGTTCGACCGACGAATGCGAAATGTCGCGCTCGTGCCACAGCGCCACGTTTTCGAGCGCCGCCATCGCATTCGCCCGGATCAGGCGCGCGAGGCCGACGATCTGCTCGCACCCGATCGGATTGCGCTTGTGCGGCATGGCCGACGAGCCCTTCTGGCCTTTGCCGAACGGCTCCTCGACTTCACCGATCTCGGTCTTCTGCAGCCCGCGGATTTCGAGCGCGAATTTCTCGAGCGACGCGGCGGTGATCGCGAGCGTCGACAGCAGCTCCGCGTGGCGATCGCGCTGGATCACCTGCGACGAGACCGGGGCGGGCTGGAGTCCGAGCGCCCGGCAGACGCGTGCTTCGATCTCCGGATCGAGGTGCGCGAACGTCCCCACGGCGCCCGACAGCTTCCCGTACGAAACGACGTCTTTCGCGCGGAGCAGTCGATCGAGATCGCGCTGCAGCTCCGCGTACCACAGCGCCAGCTTCAGCCCGAACGTCATCGGCTCGGCGTGCACACCGTGGGTGCGGCCGATCATCGGCGTCCGGCGATGTTCCCCGGCGCGCTCGCGGACGGCCTCCATGAGCGCGGCAACGTCCTTGATGATGAGGGCGCACGCCTCGCGCATCTGGATCGCCTGCGCCGTGTCGATGACGTCCGATGACGTCAGCCCGAAGTGCAGCCACCGGGCCGCGGGTCCGACGCGCTCGGCCACGGCAGTCGTGAACGCGATCACGTCGTGCTGCGTGGTCTGTTCGATTTCTTCGATGCGATGGATGTCGAAGCCGGCCTTCGCACGGACGTCGCGGGCCGCCTCGGCGGGCACGATCCCCGCATCGGCCATCGCGTCGAGCGCTGCCAGTTCAACGTCGAGCCAGGTCTCGTAGCGGCGCCGGTCGCTCCAGATGGCGCCCATGTCCGGATGGGTATAGCGCTGAATCATGCGAGATCCAGTTGCTCCCTCGTGAGGGCCGCCGGCGACGGTCCGAGCACCGTGGCTGCGAGCGACCCGTTCGCAAAGAGATCCTCCGCGACCCGCTGCACGTCGTCTGCGCTGACGCGCTCGACGCCGGCCAGTGTCTCGTCGAGCCCGAAATGGCGATCGAAGTAGATCTCCTGCCGCGCGAGATGGGACATCCGGCTGGCCGTGTTCTCGAGGCTGAGCATCAGGCTGCCCTTGAGGTGGTCCTTGGCGCGGCGCAGTTCGGCATCGCCGACCGGCCCTGCTTTCATCGTGCGCAGCTCCTCGACGCAGACGTCGACGAGCTCGGAAACGGCCTTGTTCGAACAGCCGGCGTAGATGGTGATGTTCCCCGCGTCGCGATATGCGCTCAAGCCGCTGAACACGGCGTAGGCGAGGCCGCGCCGCTCGCGGACGTTCTGAAACAGCCGTGAACTCATCGACCCGCCCAGCACCGTGTTCATGATGTAGCTGACGTACCGATCGTCGTGGTTCTGCGGATAACTGGGGGTGCCAAGACAGACATGGCTCTGTTCGAGCTCTTTCGCCCGGACGACCACCTGCGGCATCACTCGCGGGGCGACGTCATGATTCGCCGCGGCCGCGCGGGGCACGGTCGCGAACGCGGCCGCGATCCGATCACGTACATCTTCGTGCTGGAGATTGCCGGCCGCCGAGACGATCAGGTTTGGCGCCGTGTAAACGCCGCGGAAGTAATCGTCGAGCGTCTCGCGCGTGAACGACTCGACGGTCTCCTTGGAACCGAGGATCGGCCGCCCGAGCGGGTGCCCCTCCCAGAAATGCTGCGTGAAGAGCTCGTGAACGAGGTCGTCGGGCGTATCCTCGACCATCTTGATCTCTTCGAGGATGACGTTCTTCTCCCGCGTGATCTCCTCCTCTGGAAACGCCGGGTTCAGGACGATATCGGAGAGGAGATCGACCGCGAGCGGCAGGTGTTCGTCGAGCACCTTGATGTAGTAGCTCGCGTATTCCTTTGCCGTGAAGGCATCGAGCTGCCCGCCGATCGAGTCGATCGCCTGGGCGATGTCCTCCGCCGAACGCGTGCGCGTGCCCTTGAAGAGCATGTGCTCGACGAAGTGCGCAATGCCGCTGCGCTCATCAGATTCGTGGCGAGATCCGCGGGTGAGCCAGACCCCGATGCTGACAGACCGCACGTGCGGCATCGACTCGGTGACGAGCCGCAGGCCGTTGTCCAGGACCTCGCGTGTAACCATTCGTAAGTAATTGTAAAGAAAGGAATTAATGCAGCAGGTGAAAGACCGGATGTTAACACGCGCCGCGCCGTTGCGCAACTCTGCACGCGCTTCCCGTTCCAGTGGACGCACGGAGTACAATAAAGGACTACCCCACTGGCGGCCTTCGTCGCCGCCGCCGAAACGATCATGTTGTCTGACCGCCGCCACGACATCGCAGAAATGGAACTGGACGAGCTCGAGCAGACGCTCGACGCGCTGGGCAAGGCTCGTTTTCACGGCCGGCAGCTCTTCCAGTGGATCCACAAGCGCGGCATCGTCGATTTCGACGAGATGACCGACCTCGGCCGCGACCTGCGGTCGACGCTCGCCACGCAATTTCAGGTCGGCACGCCCATAGTCGTGCGGAAGGAGCGCTCCTCCGACGGCACGACCAAGTTCCTGCTCAGGCTCGAAGACGGACAGCTCATCGAGTCCGTGTTCATCCCCGACACGCCGTCGAATACCTTCTGCATCTCCTCGCAGGTCGGCTGCGCGATGAACTGCGGCTTCTGCCTCACGGGCCGCATGGGGATCGTCCGCAATCTGACGGCAGGAGAAATCGCCGGTCAGGTTCGCGTCCTCGCGCGCGAGCTCGGCATGCTGCAGTCGCGTTTCAACATCGTCCTGATGGGGATGGGGGAACCGCTGCACAACTATGACGCCGTGATGAAGGCGCTCAGGATTCTGGCGGACGAGCACGGCCTCGCAATCCATCCGCGCCGGATCACGCTATCGACCGTGGGCGTGCTGCCGGCGCTCGAGCGGCTCGCCACCGAGCCGCTGATGCCGAACCTCGCCATCTCGCTGCATGCGACAACCGAGGAGCAGCGGAACGCGCTGGTGCCGATCAATCGCAAGTACGGGATCCGGGAGCTGCTCGACGCGTGCCGCCGGTTTCCGATTCAACGCCGCGATCGCATCACCTTCGAATACGTGATGCTGAAAGGCGTGAACGACACGGACGAGGATGCGCGGCGCCTCGTGCGCCTGCTGCACGGGATTCGCGCGAAGGTCAACCTCCTGCCGTTGAACGAAGCCGCCGGCATTCCGTACGAGCGGCCGGACGACGCGCGGGTCAACCGGTTCGCGAAGATCCTCGCGGAACGCGGGGTCACCGTCTCCGTGCGCAAATCGCGCGGACGCGATATCCGGGCGGCGTGCGGCCAGTTGATCACCGAGTCGGCGCGTCAGAAAACTCCCGGACAGATCCTCGCCGGCCTGATGCCCGCTTAGCGCGAGGGCAACGCATCGGGGGCACCACGCCGTCCAAGGAGTCGTCGTGTCCGAACTCCGCCACGCGCTGCGTTCGCTGGTAAAAAGCCCGTCGTTCACCCTCGTCGCCATCCTGTCGCTGGCGCTCGGGATCGGGATCAACGCGGGCGTGTATTCGCTGGCTCGCGCCGTCCTGCTCGATCCGCTTCCCATCCCTGATCCCGGATCACTTGTGGCGCTCGGGTGGAACGGCGGTCCTTCCGCAACGCGCAGTTTCCTGTCGATCGGCAGCACCGCCTACCGCGACGAGGCGGGCGCCGGCTACGGCAGCAACTTCTCGTCCTCGATGTACCGCTCCTTCCAGCACGTCGTGGGCCGCGATCTCTGTGCGTTCAGCTACGCGGCGACCGACGTCAACGTCGTTACGGCCACCCGCACGATTCCCGCGTCGAACCTGCTCGTGTCGGGCAACTTCTTTCGCGTGCTCGGAGTGACGACGATGATCGGGCGCTCGATCACCCCATCGGACGACCAGCCGGGCGCGGCACTTGTAGGGGTGCTCACTTATCCGTTCTGGATACACGCCTTCGGCGGCGATCCTACCGTTCTCAACCGCGTGATTCGCGTAAACGGCTACCCGTTCACGGTCATCGGCATCGCCGCGCCCAGCTTTTACGGCATGTCGAGGGCAGGGTTCTTCAAGCCCACCGATATCATGCTGCCGCTCGTCTCCGAGCCGCTGGTCTACACGCGCTCGGTGCCGCGGTCGCTGTTCGAGGCTGAGGACAAGGCCTGGCTTCAGTTGATGATGCGTGTTCCGCCGGCCGAACCGACGTCGCCCGTTGATGCCGCACTCACGACCACGTTCCGTGCGGCCGTGCTGGGATCTTCGAACGCGAATCTTCGCTCCGTCAGTGCCGGCCGCGTCCGCCTGTTCCGCGCGCCGCGCGGGCTTGATTCATGGTCCCGCCAATTGCGCGAGCCGCTGCTGCTGCTGACGCTGACCGCTGTCGTCGTGCTCCTGATCGCGTGCGTCAACGTGGGCAACCTGATGCTGGTGCGCAGCCTTGCGCGGCAGAAAGAATTGTCCATTCGAGCGGCGCTCGGTTCAGGCCCGTGGCGTCTGGTTCGCGGGACGTTGATTGAGGCCGCCGTGATCACTGCCGCCGGCGGTGCACTCGGTCTTCTCTTCGGCCTGTGGAGCGCGCGCGCGCTCATCGCGATGCTCGTGGCTGATTCCGCGCACGCGGCCGTGCATGCCGGTTTGAATGCGCGGTTCGCCGGCGTCACGGCGGTGCTCTCCGCGAGCGCCGCCCTGTTGTTCAGCGCCGTGCCGGCCATGTGGGTGGCTCGCCGTCCGCTGTCGCCGGCACTGAAAGAGGTCTCGACGGGCGCCAGCCCGCATCGCCTCACCGCCGGCCGCGCGTTGATGGCGGCGCAAGTTGCGATTTCGGTGCCCCTCCTGGTCGGGGGCATGCTGTTCCTGCGAACCGTCTACAACCTCGGGCATGTCCCGCTTGGCTTCGCGCCCGATCGTCTCCTCATCTTCCGTATCGATCCCAGTCTGAACGGCTACGACTCTGGCCGCGTGGAGCAACTGTACGGACGCCTCGTCGAGCGGTTGAACAGCGTCCCAGGAGTGGGGCAAACGACGCTGTCGGACATCGTGCTGATGAGCGGGTTGCAAAACAACTGGACGTTCACCGGTGCGGACGGGTCGGAGCAGTCTGCGAAATTCGCGCGGGTAGGGCCGGACTTCTTCGAAACGTTCGGCATCCCGCTCCTGTCGGGGCGGACGATCGGCGCTGGCGATCACAGCGGCGCGCCGCGCGTCGCCGTCCTGAACGAAGCCGCCGCGCGATCGTTGTTTCCGAAGTCCGAGCCTCTCAGCCAGCGGCTCGTGATGCGTTCGAATCCGCCGGCGGATTTCGAGATCGTCGGCATCGTGCAGAACAGCCGGTATACGAGCCCGCGCGACCCGATGCCTCCAATCGTCTATCTCCCATACGCGCAGACGGCGCTGGGCACGTTGGGCGCAATGAACGTGATCGTCCGAACCGAGGTGCCGCCTGACACTGCGGTCGACGAAATCCGACGAGCCGTCGCGAGCGTCGATCCAAACATCGCAATCACGCAGATGAAAACGGAGTCCGATCAGATCGACGAGACCCTCGGCACCGAGCGGACGTTCATGCGGCTGCTCGTCGCGTTCGGCGGATTCGCGGTGCTGCTGGCGGCGATAGGTCTCCACGGCCTGACCGCTTATTCTGTCGTGCGCCGCACCGGCGAGATCGGGGTGCGTGTGGCGCTCGGCGCGCGACGATCTCACGTGCTGTGGCTCATGCTCCGCCAGGTGCTCGGCATTACGCTCATCGGTATGGCTGTCGGAATCCCATCTGCGGTTGCCGCAGCGCGGGGCATCCGTGCTTCGCTCTTCGGCGTCGCGCCGGCGGACGCGTTGAGCGTCACCGCCGCCGCAGCCCTCATGATCCTTGCGGCGTTCACCGCCGGTATTTTTCCGGCGTGGCGGGCCGCACGGCTGGATCCGCTCGTCGCATTGCGAGAACACGTGTAGCGGTGCCGGTCAGCGTGCCGCTTTGAGCCGGCGAGCCGGTACCGTGAATGCGCACGAGTACCCGCGTATTCCGCGGCTGCCCCGGCGGAATCCTGACCTTCAGGTAGTTGTCCGTGACGACGAGCGTGCCGTCCTCGAGCGTCAGTCCCGCGCGCACCGTTCCCACCTGCGACGCGTGGAACCGGCGCGTCAATTCTGCGCCAATTCGTCGGAGGGCCAGCCCGCGGTCGCGCACGATCGCGCCGTGCACTTTTCCAGCCATTCGCGACGCAACCGTGCCGGGCCGATCGGAATACGGGAACACGTGCAGATGCGTCAAGGGTGAATCGGGGAGGTACTCGCGATTGGCTTCGAAGTCGGCGTCCGACTCTCCGGGAAATCCAACGATCATATCGCTGCCAATCGACGCGTGCGGCAGCCGTGCGTGGATGTCATCGACGAGCCGGCGATAGGTCTCGCAGGTGTACGGCCGTCGCATCGCGCGCAGGATGCGGTCGCTCGCATGCTGCAGCGGCAAATGGAAGTGCGGCAGAAACCGATCGCTGCGAGCCACCAAATCGACAATCTCGGGCGTGCAGTCCATCGGCTCCAGCGAACTGATCCGGAAACGCACGTCGGCGTCGACGCGCTCCAGCGCGCGCAGGAGATCGACCAGCGATGCCCCCTCGGCCAGATCGCGACCGTAGGAACCGAGGTGCACGCCCGTGAGCGTGACTTCGTGGAACCCCGCCGCGGCGACCCGCTCCACTTCGGCCAGGATCTGCCGTGGAGGGAGGCTCCGCGACGCGCCGCGAGTCGAGGGGATGACGCAGTAGGAACACCGTTCCTCGCAGCCGGTCTGGACGCGAAGGGTGAACGCGGTGCGTCCGGCGATGCCCGGCTCGATCGGCTTGCCGCACGGCCCGTTCCCGTCGGCGAGCGTCGCGATGAAATCGTCTTTTTCGTCGTTTCGAATCACGCGGACGACGTTCGGCAGCGCCGCGACATCGTCTCCGCAGCGGGTCGCGTAGCACCCGGTCGCGACGATCCGGGCCGAGGGATTCTCGCGAGCGATGCGGCGGATCGTCTGCCGTGCGCCCTGGTCGGCGGTCGCGGTCACCGAACAGGTGTTGACGACGACCAGATCGGCGTCGGCCGCCGATGTCGCCTCGCCTCCACGCGCCAGGAGAGCCTCTTCAAGACGGAGCGAGTCCGCCTGGTTCACCCGGCAGCCGAACGTGACGAGCGCAAAGCGCACGCGCGGCGCGCGCTGTGCGCGCGGTGCTTCGTGCTTGGTGCTCGGTGCTTCGTGCATGTGCTCGGTGCTCGGTGCTTCGTGCATGTGCTCGGTGCTCGGTGCCGTGCGCCGTGCGCGGTGCCGTGCGCGGCGCCGTGCACTGAGCACCGGGCACGGAGCACCGAGCACGGAGCACCAAGCACCGCGCGCGAAGCGCGCTAAAGTCGCGCGGCCGCGGCTTCGACCTTCTCCGCCAGCTTCTTCTTGTACGCGGCGAGCTTCTGCGCCATCGCCGCGTCCGCCACGCCGAGAATCTGCGCGGCCAGCACGCCCGCATTCGTCGCACCGGGCTTTCCGATCGACACCGTCGCGACCGGGACGCCGGGCGGCATCTGCACGGTCGACAGGAGCGCGTCCCATCCCTTCAACGCCGACGAGTCAATCGGCACGCCGATGACCGGCAGGCACGAATGCGCGGCGACGACGCCGGCGAGGTGCGCGGCGGCACCGGCGCCGATGATGAACACCTTCACCCCGCGGCCGGGCGCCTCGGACACAAGACGCATCACGCGCTCCGGCGACCGGTGCGCGGACGCGACGGTCATCTCGTGCGAGATGCCGAATTCCTTCAAGACGTCGACGGCACCCTGCATCACCGGCGCGTCGGAGTCGGAACCCATCAGAATCAGAACGTCGGGCATGGAAGAAATTTTAGATTGAAGATTTGGGATTGGAGATTGATTTTCTATTGTTGGATTTGGCGATTAGATAGCTTTGAGACCGATGTCCCGGCGGTACTGCATGCCGTCGAAGTGAACCCTTCCGGCAGCTTCGTACGCGCGGGATCTGGCCTGCGCGTAATCGTCGCCCACGGCCACCACGGTCAGGACTCGGCCTCCCGCGGTCACGACGTAATTGTCCTTCATCGCGGTGCCCGCATGGAAGATCGTGACGCCGTCAGTCGATGCCGCGTCCTCGAGGCCCTCAATGCGCTGCCCTGTCGCGGCCTCGCCTGGGTATCCGCGCGACGCGAGGACGACGCCGACCGAGGCTTGGGGCTTGAAGGCCACGCTGTTCTCGCCGAGCGAACCGTCCGCGGCGGCCGCGAGAAGCGGATGAAGATCGCTCGCGATCAGCGGCATCACGACCTGCGCTTCCGGGTCGCCAAAGCGGACGTTGAACTCGATGACCTTCGGACCGGCGCACGTCAACATGAGGCCGGCGTATAAAAACCCGATGTACGGTGTTCCGTCGGCGCGCATCCCGCGCAGCACGGGCTCGACGATCTCGTGCAGGATGCGCGAGCGCAGGTCGTCATCGACCAGCGGACTCGGCGCGAACGCTCCCATGCCGCCGGTATTCGGACCACGATCGTCGTCGAAGATGCGCTTGTGATCCTGCGCCGACGTGAGCGGCAGGGCGCGCTCGCCATCGCAGATCGCGAAGAACGACACTTCGGGTCCGCTGAGACACTCTTCGATGACCACCCGCGACCCGGCGCTGCCGAAGCGGCGCTCTTCCATCGCCGCACGGATGGCCGCGTCGGCCTCCGCCGCATCGGCGGCGACCACGACGCCCTTGCCGGCCGCCAGCCCATCAGCCTTGACGACGACCGGGAACCCGAGCTCCCCGGATGCGACGATCTCCTGCGCCGCCGGCATCGCCGTGCAGACGCGATAGCGGGCCGTCGGAATGCCGTGGCGCGCCATGAACTGCTTCGCAAAGACCTTGCTGCATTCGAGCTGCGCCGCGGCGCGGGTGGGGCCGAACACGGGGCGCCCGGCCCGGTGCAACCGATCCGCGACCCCGCGATCGAGCGGCAACTCCGGACCAACGACCGTGAGATCGATGGCCAGCCGCTCGACAAGCGCGAGCACCGCATCGGGATCGCTCGGATCGACCCACTCGATTGCTGCGACCTGCCGCATGCCGGGATTGCCCGGAGCGCACGCGATGTACGAGACGCCGTGCTCCGGCGCCAGCTTCGCCGCGAGCGCGTGCTCGCGGCCGCCGCCGCCGATGACGAGGATCCTCACGTCAGCAATAACCCTCTCATACAGAGCAATTTACGGGAAACGCTGCGCTGCGTCCCTTTCCGCCGGGAATCACGGCTGACCTGTGATAGCCTAACGTATTCCGGCGGATTTCACGGGCCATAACAGAGTGCAGGTCGTCTTCGCCCCGCCTCCGCGCCGCCAACGCAAGAGCGGTGCGGCAAGAAGCGCGACTTGTCGCCTCGGCCGCGAAGGGGGTGTAGTTCAGCGTGGCTGAAGTCAAAGTTCAGGATGGCGAGTCCATCGAGAGCGCGCTTCGGCGCTTCAAGCGGAAGGTGCAGCAGGAAGATATCATCAAGGATATCAAGAAGCACTCCTTCTACCTGAAGCCCGGCGACCGTCGCCGTGCGAAGCAGGCGCTCGCGAGAAAGCGGACGCGCAAGAAACAGCGTCGCGAATCAGACTAGGGCAAAGATTGCAAAGATCGCAAAGATCTAAAGGCTGCAAAGATCTAAAGATCGCAAAAAGACTGCAAAGATCTAAGGATCGCAAAGATCTAAAGACGGCAAAGATCTAAAGATCGAAGGATTGACCGATCCAAAGATCGGAAGATCCAGAATCGGAACGATCGAAGAGATCGGGAAGCAAAGATCCGACAAAGAATCTAGAGATCACGAACATCGAAAGCTATGATCGCAAAGATCCAACGAACCGGGATCGGCGCGGTCGGCGGGTCTTTGGACCGTGAGAACTTTGCCGGCTTTGCTTCCGTCTTTGCTTCTTTGCCTCCCGCTTGCGCTCGGCGGGGTCGACGCTGCTCACGGGACCGGGCGGTGCGACGCAGATGAGCGAGAGAGGGTAGCGAGCAATGGAGTTCCAGGACAAGACCCTGACCTGCGTGGATTGTGGGGCCCCGTTCGTCTGGACTGCCGGCGAGCAGCTCTTCTTCGCCGACAAGAACTTCAAGAATGAACCCAAACGCTGCAAGAGTTGCAAGGCCAAGCGCGCAGCTCGGCCGGCAGGCGGCGGCGGCATGGGACGTGAACGCGTCGAAACCACGACGAACTGTTCGGCCTGCGGCAAGGAAACCACCGTGCCGTTCCGTCCGACGCAGGGAAGGCCCGTGTTCTGCCGGGAATGCTTCCAGTCGCGGAAATTTGCGGGAGCTGGCGGCGTCTAGCCTTCGCTACCGGCCTGAGCTCACCGGGCCACGCCGACGGCGTGGCCTTTGTCGTTTCAAGGGGCTTTTCCTGACGCGTACGCGTCTCACTCACCAGCACATGTCCTATCCGCTTTTCTCTCGATTGCTGTGCCTCCTGCTCGCTGTGCCGCTCGCCGCCTGTGGCGGCAACGGGCAGGCAGCGCAGGGCCCGGGCGGGCCGGGCGGCGCACCGCCGGCGACCACGGTGCAAACGATCACCGTTTCGAACAAGCCCATCGAGGTCGCCTCCGAATTCATTTCGACCGTCAAATCGCTCCATTCGACGACCGTCCAGCCGCAAGCCGACGGCATCGTCACCCGTGTGTTCGTGAAGAGCGGCGACCGCGTCACTGCCGGCTCGCCGATTCTCCAGATCGATCCGCAACGCCAGGCAGCGACGGTCCGCAACGCCGAATCCCAGCGCGCGGCGCGTCAGGCGGACGTGAAGTACTGGTCGAGCCAGGTCGACCGACTCCGCTCACTGCTCAGCGCGGGAGCCATCAGCCAGAACGAGTTCGACGACGCGCAGCACAGCCTGCAGACGGCGCAGGCCAACCTCGACGCGCTCAACGCGCAAGTACGGGAAGGCCAGGTGCAGCTCCAGTACTATCGTGTGACCGCCCCCACCTCCGGTATCGTCGGCGACATCACCATCCGTCCCGGCGACCGCGTCACGACCGACACACCGATCACGACCATTGATGACAAAGCGGGGCTCGAAGCGAACATCCAGGTGCCGCTCGACCGCGCACCGGATTTGAAGGTCGGTCTGCCCGTCCAGATTCTCGACGCCGAGGGGAACGTCGTCGCAACGAACCCGATTACGTTCGTCGCGCCGCGCGTGGACGACGGCACGCAGACCGTGCTCGCCAAAGTGGCTCTGAAAGACGTCCCACCGTCGATCCGCGTCCAACAGTTCATCCGCACCCGCATCATCTGGCGCACCCAGCCGGGCCTGACGATCCCGGTCGTGTCGGTCCTGCGCATCGGCGCGCAGTATTTCTGTTTCCTCGTCGAGTCGTCGGGGCAGGGCCAGGTTGCCCGCCAGCATCCGGTGCAGGTTGGCGAGATTCAGGGCAACGACTACATCGTGACCGGAGGATTGAAGCCCGGCGATCGCGTCATCGTCTCTGGCGTGCAGAAACTGGGCGACGGCGCGCCCGTGAAACCCGAGTAGCGCCTCCCTGCGGGTGCGCGACATTTCTCTATGTTCGTAGACGTCTTCATTCGACGGCCGATCCTCGCGTCGGTCTGCTCCCTCGTCCTCATCCTCGCCGGGCTCCTCGCGATCCCGACCATGCCGGTCGCGCAGTATCCGAACCTTGCGCCGCCTCAAATCAACGTCACCGCGATCTACACCGGCGCCAACGCGCAGGAAGTCGAAACCGCCGTGACGACCCCGCTCGAGCAGGCCATCAACGGTGTCGAAGGCATGCTCTACATGACGTCGTCGAGCACCAACAGCGGTGTCGCGACGGTGACCGTCACGTTCGACATCACACGCGACCAGGACGTGGCGGCGGTCGACGTGCAGAACCGTGTGAACACGGCGCTCGGCCGCATGCCGGCAGACGTGCGCACCAACGGCATCACGGTGCAGAAACAGGCGACCGGTTTCATCGCGGCCGTCGGTGTGTATGCCGAGCACGGCGAATACGATTCGCTGTTCCTGAGCAACTACGTCGACGTGTTCGTCCGAGACGCGATTAAACGGGTGCCCGGCGTCAGCGATGTCGTGATCTTCGGTGAACGGCGCTATTCCATGCGCATCTGG
>DATJFQ010000089.1:0-12961 GCA_035495555.1 Vicinamibacterales bacterium | reverse complement strand
TACGCCGAAGCAACTGGACGAAGCGGACGATCGAACCACAGCGGGCGCCGCAGCCCGCCCGGACCGGGCGCGGGCCGCGTGTTCCGCATCCATTCTTTATACGCCTCATGCGCCAGGTCGGTGTCGACCTCGATGTCGCCGTATTGGTCTCCGGGCGCGGCTTTCTCGAGCCTGACGCGCTGGTGCCAGCAGTGCATTCCGCTGACGGGATCCGGCTGGACCGGGAACGTGATGTTCTGATGCACGCCGACTTCGTTCCACCAGATCCGCTGGCTGTCCGGATCGCTGCTTTCGAACGGCTGCGCGCCGTGAACCTGCTGCATCCGATACCGCCCGGAGCCGGACCTGGCGATCGTGACCAGCGCGGTCGCCGTGCGCGCGCCGCCAAGCTCCTCCTTGAGACGCCATCGGCCGAGGTGATGCGACATGCCAAGGACGCCCGGCCGGATGCCTTCGGTCACCCATGCGCGCGTCACGAAGTAGCCGATCCGCGTGCGGACTCGCACCAGATCGCCTGTCTTGATGTCGTACGTGCGCGCGTCCGCGGTGGCAATCCAGAGCGGGTTCGTGTGTGAAATCTCGTACAGCCATTTAACAGCCGACCGCGTGTGCACGAGGGTCGGCAGGCGGAAGTTGGGGAGCAGATCGAACTCGCCGGCGGAGCGGTCGAGGTCGCGCCAGTAGACCTGGCTCGGCACATACCGCGGGACCGCGTGTTCCGCCCAGTTCCAGGCGGCGAGGGTCGGAGAGTAGAACTCCAATCGGCGCGAGGGCGTGTTGAAGCCGGCGCGCGCGACGCCGCCCACGACGACGCCGGCAATTATCCCGTCGCGAAGAACGGTCCCGCTGTCCTCCGAGGTCGTCGTCCCGGCCAGTTCGTCTTGCGTGAGCGGCCGTTCGTTGGCGCGGCTGTAAGCGTGGTCTGAGACTTTGAACACACCATACTTGCGCATGTACTGCAGCGGCGTGAGCTGCTCGCGGGCGGCGGCTTCGGGCAGTCCGGGCACGGAATGCTCGAACATCCAGCCGTAGTACTCGTCCATCGTGATGGGTTGTCCCGGACGATACGGGCTCTCGAAATAACGGCGGATCCCGAGGGACCCGTCCGGATCGATTTTCCAGCTCAGTGCGACCCAGAACTCGGATTCCTCCCAGACCTCTCCCGGGTTGCTCTCGTACGTCGCATCCGTCCGCTCGCCGCGCTTCTCCCGAGCGACCCGCACAACGGGCTGCCGGAACCCGAGCCACTGGCCGGCGTGCGTTTCCTGGCTCATGGTGTCGTGGCGCTCCGTCCCGAGGCCCATCGGGAGGATGTAATCGGCAAACCACGCCGTCTCGCTCCATGTCGGCGAGAGCGAGACGTGCAGCCCGACTTTCTCCCGATCCTGCAGCATCTCCATCCACGAGAAGCCGTCGGGATTCGTCCAGAGCGGGTTGTACACGCGTGTGAAGTAGACGTCGATCTTTCCGCGGCCTTCTTTCAGGAAGTGCGGCAGCAGATAACTGAGCTCGTGGAAGGCGAGCGGGAATTCGCGCGGGAACAGCAGCTCGTTCCAGTATTCCGGCGCCGGCGGCGGATTCGGGTGCTTCGGGACGAACTTGTTGGTGACGTGCAGGTTTACGCCGCCGACCGATCCGACGCTTCCCGTGAGGACGACAAGAAGATACAGGCAGCGGGTGATCTGCCACCCCCAGAGATTCCCCGCGGCAGCCGAGCGCCAGCTGTGGGTCGCGAACGCGCTTCCGGCAGCGGCGATCGCTTTTGCGGCCTGGACGATGCGTTCGGCGGCCACGCCTGTTTCAGCCGCAGCGAACTCCGGCGTGAACTCCGCATAGAGTGCCTTCAGAGCCGCGACGAAGCTTTCGAAGGTCGGCGGGAGTTCCGGCCGCTCCGCGGCAAGATAGTCCCGCCAGTTGACCCAGTTCCGCACGAACTCGCGATCGTAGAGATCCTCGTCCAGCAGATATTTCGCGATCGCCAGCAGCAGCGCCGCTTCGGTGCCCGGATACGCGGGCAGCCACAGATCCGCCTTTGCCGAAGAATTCGACAGCCGCGGGTCGATGGTGATGAGCGTGCCTCCCTTGGACTTCGACTCGATGATGCGCTGCGCGTGCGGGTTGAAATAGTGTCCCGTCTCCAGGTGAGAGGAGAGCAGCAGGATCGTCTTCGCGTTTGCGTAATCGGGCGAGGGCCGATCAGCGCCGGTCCACAGAAAATGCCCGAGGCGCGCAGAAGACGAGCAGACGTTCGTGTGGCTGTTGTGCCCGTCGACGCCCCATGCCTGCAGGACGCGATTGGCGTAGCCGTCCTCACCCGGACGGCCGACGTGATACATCAGCTCGTGGCGGCGTCCTTCGACGATGGCTTTTCGAATTCGCCCGCCGATCTCCTCGAGCGCTTCGTCCCACGTCACCCGCTGCCACTCGCCCGCCCCGCGCTCGCCGGTGCGTTTCAACGGATAGAGGATGCGATCCGGGTCCTCGAGTTGATTCGGCGTTACGACACCCTTTGCGCATGTACGGCCGCGGCTGCCAGGGTGAACGGGGTTGCCTTCGACCTTGCGGACCTTCAGCGTCTCCTTGTCGACGTACGCGAGCACGCCGCACGCCGACTCGCAGTTGAAGCAGATGCTGGGAATGATCCAGTAGTGGCGGCGGTCCTTGCGGGGCCAGCTCGTGGACTCGTAGTCCACGTAGTCGTCCCACTCCGACGGATCAGGATGACTCTTGAACATGCGTCAGCTCAGCGGAACGCTCTGGCCCGCCTCGACCCAGATGTATTCCCACGCGGCGCTTCCTGCAAGCGCGAGCACCGACGCGATTTCGAGGCCGAGGGGCAGCGAAGTGGTTGCGAGCACCAGCAGCAGCGGCACCACGCCGCCAGCCGTGATCGCGACGCCCCAGAAGAGACGCGCGTAGGGCCCGCGTCGAATCGTTTCGAGCGCAAGCTCGTGGTGGCGGGTCGGACTCGGCGCGAACACGTTGTCGAACAGCAGGATCATCAGGTGCGCGGCGACCGAGCCGCCAAGGACCCACGTCAGTGCATCGACGCTCCCGGCGTCCTGCGGCGGCACGAACAGCGCGGCAATCAGCAGCGACGCGGCCCCCGCGCCGCCGGATTGCGCGACGAGATGGATGGCCGCGTGCGGCCCCTGCCACAGATCGCGTCCGAGACCCTGAGCGAACAGGAATCCGGTATACGACGTCGCGAGAATCGCGACGATGCCGACCGGCCACGCCAGCAGCGTCAAGCCAGCGGGCACGCGCAGCCAGCCAAAGACCAACCACAGCGCGCTGAGCGCGCCGTGCGCGGTGAGAAACCACGCCCCCCACACCATCCAGGAGCGCCAGTTCGACCGGGTGAGGATGTAATAGAAGCGCTCGGGCCGCTCGAGATCGACGACGAGGACCACCGCGGTAATCGCGATCGTCACGATTGAAATTGCGGGCGCGACGAGCGTGACGAGCGGGCCGCGCGAACCGATGAGCCACAGCAACGCGGCGACCAGCATGGCACCCGTCGACACCGCCTTGAGAAACAAGTACAGCACCATGTCCGCGCCCCACGGCTTGCGATGCGGCGTGTCGTAGTCCACGCGAGGATCCCCGGGCGACTCCGGATCGGGCAGCGGCGCGCCGACGGGCCGCAGATGAACCTGTCCTTCTTTATAGAAGAGCGGTCGCGCAGAATCCTCCGGGCGAATCGCGCTGTCTTCGGCCGCGATGTAAAAGATCTTCGGCCCCGTGCCTTTTTCCGGCTTCCTGACGCTGAACGCCTCCCGCTGGACGATTTGCGCCACTTCGCTCGCCGGATCCTCGAGGTCGCCGAAAATGCGGCACTCCGTCGGGCAGACGCTCACGCACGCCGGGAGCAGCTGGTTTTCGACGCGGTTCGCGCAGAAGTTGCACTTCTCGGCCGTGTGCGTATTCGGATCGATGAACAATTGATCGTAGGGGCACGCTTCCATGCACGCGCGGCATCCGATGCAGCTGTCTCCGTGCAGGTCGACGATGCCGTCTCGGCGCTTGAAGAGCGCCCGGGTCGGACAGATGCGCACGCACGGCGCGTCCGTGCACTGGTTGCAGAGGACCGGGAAGAAAAAGCGGCGGGTGTCGGGGAACGTGCCCTTTTCGACCGTCTTCACCCAGCACCGATTGACGCCCACCGGAATCTGATGCTCAGCCTTGCACGCGATCGTGCACGCGTGACATCCGATGCATTTCCGGAGGTCAATCGCGAACCCGTAATTGGCCATGCGGAGAAGGCCACTATATCCCAGAAGACACGGCCGAACAGGCCGTTGCGATGGCTGCTTTCATGGCCTCGTCCACGAGCGGGAAGGTCGACAGCACGTGGGCGAGTTCATCCGCATCGACCTGATAGAGGTCGCTCACGCGCGCGTTCAGCTCTGCTTCGATCGCGAGGACGCGGCCGAGCGACAGGCGTTCGGCGAGGCCGGCGATCGCTCGCAGCCGGCGGTCGCCGAGAGGAGGGCAGGGGACCGGCAGCCGATGAATGACGGCTGCGGGGATATGAGTGCCGCCGCGAAGCCGGATCAGGTAGTTCGCAACCAGGCTGTTGAACACCCCGCACAGAAACCACTGCGCGGTCAACGGCAGCGCTGTCTTCAGGCAGAAGATCGTGTGCGTCGTCACGCTCATTGCGGGAACCATCGCCGCGATCAGCGTGATCCTGTTGGTCGCCGACGCGACCTCCCGATACCCGAGGCGCGGACGCGCGAACGGCCGACCGCCGAGCGCGCGCTCCGCGGCGGCCGCGCCGATGAAGGCTTCGGATTGCTCCGTGTGCGCTTCGAATGGCCGGATCAGTTTGCCCTCCAACACAGGGAGACCGTGCGATTCGAACAGCGGCTTGTGATCGGTTGCATTCAGCTCGCGGCCGAACCGCGCACCCCACCCGTCGTCTGCTCCGAGCAGCGGAACGCGGGACAGCACGTTGGCGAGAAGCACCCGGTCTGCATCACGCGCGATCTCGGGTACCGCCAGATTCTCTCCGCTGAAATCTCGCAGGAGCGACAGCGGCACGTGCACGGCGGCCGGAGGAGGCCCGTGGTCGGGGACGTCGTCCAGCACGTCAGGTGACTTCATTCCGAACCGCGCAGGGATCGCGGACGGCAAGCCGTCACGCGTTCCCGTAATGAGCGCGAACTTGATGCCGCGGTGGATCGGGAAGATCGCCGATCGGTTCTCGAACCCGAGCAGGGCATCGACCCGGCACTGCTCGAACAGCACGCGCCTCAACTCCGCGGATCCCTGGTCGGCGATCAGGCCAGAGGGCATCAGCAGCCCGAATCGGCCACCTCGACGAGTCAGCGTCAGCATCCGCTCGGCGAACAGTTGGTAGAGGTTCAGGTGCCCGTCGCCTTGCCACTTGTAACAACCGGAGTGTCGCGCGAAACGTGACAACGCAGCCGAATCCGGTCCGCGCAACATGTCCCACGGCGGATTTCCGAGCACTGCGTGGAACCCGGGCGCTTCGAGCGATGCGCCTGTCTCATCGAAGAAGACCTCGGGAAACTCGAGCTCCCAATGGAATGCCCTCGCGGATCCTGCTGCCTCCTTCAGCCGATCACGCCAGCGGCGCTCCTCCCCCGGCGGCAGACCGGACGAGCGGCCGGCAGCCGCGTGCTCGAGCGCACCCCACAGTTGCGAGCTGAGTGGCTCCGCGAGAAACCAGGCTCCGCACCAGGCATCGGAAAGCGTCCGCCACCCGCTCAACGGAGCACCGTGCCGCTCGAGAGATGAGACGATGCGTTCCTTCTCGTGGACGACCTCCACGTCGTCATCGGGCCTGACGCTGAGAAGCAGCCGCTGGTGGAGCGTCGACGCCAGCGACTTCTGCAGCTCGTCGTCTGCGAAGAGCGGAAGCGGACGCGCATCCGAACGGCCGCGAACTGGCGGTTGCGCCCGCACGTGAAACGGCGACACGCCCACGAGGCTGTTGCCGGTTCGGAGATGGTGATCGAGAAAGGTCAGCGGGCGATCCGCGGCGAGCGTGCACAGCCAGATGGAGAGGCGCGCGAGCTGCACGGCCGTGGGGTTCTGGTCGACACCATAGAGGCATCTCTGCGCGACGAGCCGCCGGAAGGCTGCGCGATCCGCCGGACCGATCTCATCGACCCGGACGCCGTCAGTCCGGACGAGCGCCCGCTCGTAGGCGTCGGCGAGATACCGGCACGCGGCGACGAGGAACGCGCCGGATCCCGTCGCGGGATCCAGCACGCGAATGCCGAGCACCTGTTCCGGACGCGCGTCGAGTACGAGGGGAGCGAGCGTGCGGCGCACGAGGTATTCCGTCATGGAACGGGGCGTGTAGAAGGTCCCGGTTGCTTTGCGCCGCCCGCTCGATACGAACTTGATCCCGCCGTCGCCCTCCCGGACCGTCGAAAAATCCAGGACGCGCTCGTAAACGGCGCCGAGCTGTTCGACACCCAGCTCGGCGTAGCTGATCCGCTGCCGGCCCCGATCGCCGGGCCGTGTCGTCAGCGCGAGCAGCGCTTCGGCAGCCATGACGTCGCTGACCTGTGCGCGCTCCGCTGACGGCGCAGAGGAGGGTGCGAACAGCCGTCCGTTGAAAGGCGTCACCCGCAGCGTTCCCGCTCGGCATCCGCGATGCGCAAGCCGGGAAATCGCCTGCAGCGCCTGCCACGTTCCGGACCGTTCGCCGCGGTCTACGGCCACTCGCAGCGATTCGATCGTGTAGCTGCGTCGATATGTGGGGTGCCACTGCGGCACGAGACCGCGCGCCTCCGCAAAGAGGAGAAACAGCACGCGGTAGACGACCGTCAACGCATCGGCAGCGGCGGCGTCGAGCGCGAGCCGGCCGCCGCTGTGGGTGCTCAGACCGTCGACGAGGCGCAGGAGTGCTCGCTCGACGCCCGATTCGAGGTTCCGGCTGACGGCGACGCGATGGGCATCGCTGAGCGCCATCGCCTCGGCTGCCCCGGCGAGTTCGCCGGACGGTCCGCGGCGGAGGACAGACTGCAGCGCCGCCGCGCTTTCGATGTCGTCAACGAGCAACTCGAGGTCGATCGTGGCGGCACGCCGCGTGTACGCGGCGATCGCGTCGACGATCGTCACGTACCGGCCGTTGAACCCGACCCACCATCGTGTTCGTGGAGTCATCGACCGTCGTGAAGAGTCCCGGAGGCGGCGGAGGTCTGCGCCCCACGCGCCGATCACGACCAGCGTGTCTGTCGCCGTTCGGACGCTGACGAAATCGCCTGCATCATCCATCAGCCGATCTTCGAGGCTGAGAGACCGCAGAAGCGGTCGCGCGAGAGCATCGGCGATCTGTCTCGGCGAGCTTGCCGGTCCAATAACGCTCAACGCGCGCTCTACGGTAGTGCGCAGGGAGTGCGCACCGGATTGTTCGGCCGCGAGGCCGCCCAGCACGTCGAGCGAGAACAGTGAGCCAGCGATGGCCTTCACGCCCCGTCGCTCCAGAGCAGGAGGAGCCCGATGATCTCGATGCGATCTTCAATCGCCGTCGCATTACTGATGCTGCGAAGCCGCCGCTGGGTTTCTTCCCGGATGGCGCCTCTGTGCGCCTCCACCGCAGCAGCTTCCCGCTGCACGCGATGATCGAAGAGGCCGGGCTGCGATGGATGGGCGTGTTCCTCAGTTGGAAGCATCTGCCGCTCCCGCTCTGCCTGCACGTGAAGCGCGAGACCATGCGCGTCGGCCGAACGACGGCGTAATTCGCTGAATTCAACGCTCGCGCGATCGAGAAGCTCCTTCGAGTGCGCGGCGAGGAACTCGAGTGCGATTCGTCTCGCGTCAGCAGCGCGCGCTGGACGAGAGAATCGTTCGCTGACGTGTATCGTCAGCGTGCGGCACGCGACAAGACGTCCTGACGGCTCGCGCAGCGTCCACTGTACGAGCGTGACGATGCCCGGCGGCAGCGTCGCAGAAGAGGCGATGGACGTTATCGCGCGGGCGCGGTTATCGCGGCGCGAATACCGTGGCGGCGCCGTCGCGCGCGCGACGACGGCTTTCAGCCGCGCGGCTTCCTGAATCGCAGCCGGAGAGACTTCCTGCCTGGCGACAAGGGGCGGCACGATCAGATCGACGACGGGCTCGTTACCGACGACCATGCCCGCGACGCGCGCGTCATCGAGCAGCGCCGCGAGACGATCGCCTGGCCCGAACGATGCGGCGACGCGCCAGAGCCGCCGCGCCACGTTGGCGACGACGAAGTCTTCTGCCGTGTCGCCGGCGACGAGGGTCGTCGCGTGGACCGCCCGTGCCTGGCCGATGCGGTCGACCCGACCGATGCGCTGCTCGAGGCGCGCCGGATTCCAGGGCAGCTCGAAGTTCACGACCAGGCGACAGCACCCGTGCAGGTTCAGTCCGTAAGCGGCGGCATCGGTGGCGAACAGCAGTCCGCCGGCTGCATTGAATTGCGCCTGCACGGCGGCGCGTTCACCCGGAGTCAGCCCGCCGTGAATTCGCAAGGCTTCGGGGAACAGGTCTGCGAGGTCGGCGAGCGTGTCGCGGAACTCCGTAAATACAACGGCGGCTTCACCGCGCAGGCGACGGAGCAGACGTTGCAGGTACTCCAGTTTGGAGTTCGCGCCGCCGGCGCTGTCAGCGGCGGCGATGAGCCGCTCGAGCCAGCTACGTTCGCGGCCGGCGTCGGTCAAGCCTGGCGCCGCGAGAACGGTCGACGGTTCAGCGTCCTCCTCATCAATCTCCTGGGGAAACAGCGAAAGCTGCACCCCGAATTCCTGAGACGCAGAGAGCAGCCGCAGACGCCGCCGAAGCGAGCGACTGAGCGCGCCCGGAGACGAGAGCCCGCGCTTCCGAAGCACGATTGCGGCAAGTCGTCCTTCCGACGAAGGGGCGTTGCTCCATACCTCGCGACAATACCGATGCAGCATCCGCTGAAGCCCCCGCTCGACCCTCGTGAGCCGCACTCGTGCGAACCGATGATGGCGCCGCCGCCTGTCGCCGACATCGCCGCGCGACCGGCGGAACATCCGCGGTGGATCGTCGCCGGGTGCCCCGCCGAGCGACATCAACGACGCAAAGCTCGCGTCGTCTCCTGAGAACGGGGTGGCGGTGAGGAGCACCACGACGCGCGAACGCCTGGCGATCGGTTCGAGAGCGCGGTGGCGCTCAGTCGGCATGGTGGCGACGTGCGCTTCGTCGACGACGAGCAGGTCCCAGACGACATACTGCGCAGACGCGGCGATGTCGGGACGCTTCAGGAAATCAAGCGAAACGATGTAGACGCCCGGCGGCGTCCAGACGTTCACGTCCGGTGGCAGGTCGCTGATGCGGACGATCAGCGAACGCGCGTCGACTGCGATGGGGTTGACGGCGAAGAACCGCCGGAGTTCCTGCGCCCACTGCGCGCGCAGGCCCGCCGGCACGGCGATCAGCACACGCGCGTCCGGACGTCGTGCGATTGTGTCGGTGACGATCCAGCCGGCCTCAATGGTTTTGCCGAGGCCGACTTCGTCTGCCAGCAGCACGCGCCGCGCGCCTGCGGCGATCTCCAGTGCAGGCTGGATCTGGTACGGAAGTATTGCCGGCGGGGCCCCTCCGGTTTGCGTCAACAAATGGATCGCAGGACGGTCCGCTTCCGCTGCTTCGCGAAGGTGGTGTAACCACACACGCGGCCGAAGCACCTGTGCGTGTTGACGCAGCCGATCAGCAACCGGTCGATCGAACGGCCACAACAGGACCCGCGAGTCTTCGTCTTCAGTGGAGGTGAGATGGAGTCCGCAGCAGTCTTCGTAGGAGTCAATCGCATCGAGCCGCCACCGGCGCGAACGAACGACGACACGGCACCCGGCCGTGACTCCGGAGGGCAGCGGCTGCAACGTGCGATCGACGGGGTGATCGCAGTTTTCGCGATGGGGGTCGGCGTCCACAGGCGTTTTCGAAGGCACCGCAGGTGCGGTGTCCGCCTGGGGCAAAGGATGTGCCGGACAGACCAGTGACCAGTGATCAGTTGCCAGTAGCCAGTAACCAGTAACCAGTAAGCAGTTTTCAGTTAGCCAGCGGACTGGCAACTGTTAACTGGCCACTGGCCACTGGCCACTGGCCACTGGCTACTGGCCACTGGCTACTGGCTACTGGCGACTGGCGTCAGGCCGTTGCGCCGGGCGAGCGGGACTCGGCCAGTGCGCGGCGCGACAAAATCACCGGCCCCGCTTGATCGGCAGGGCGGCGCCGGTCGCGCGCGCCGGCGACGCGAACCCGCCGGATCCGCACGCCGCGGGCGTACGACACGCCGGCAATGTGCGGCGGAACAGCCAGCCGCTCGATGATCTCGCGCATGTCGCTGCCGGGACGCCGCTCGTCGTCCGTCTTCCGTTCGAGGCGTGCCCAGGTCGCGAGCGGCCCGAGATTCACCGTCCGTCGGGCCGGCGGCTCGCCGGACAATTCCGCGTCGGCCGTGACTCGCTCAGCCTCGCTCTGATCGAACGTAAGCGCGACGGCCTCCGAGCCCAAAGCTTCGACCTCCCTCGTCTCGGCAGGTGCGTCGAAGGCGTCTGCTGACACCGCATCCAATCGGACACTCTCGACCGTCCAGCTGAGATCGATCTCCTCTTCTTCCAGAGGCGCGTCTGCAGACGAAACCTCGATGGCCGCCGGTACCGCTGCCGCCGGTTCATGGTGCGCCGGCTCGGGATCGATGATGCACTCGATCGAAAACAACTCTTCGAGAACGGACGACGGCTCCATGATCGAGGCGGGTGGAACGGCCGGCGCTTCAACGCGGCCGTATGCCTCGATTTCCTCCGGCGTTGCGATCGAGCTTTCGGCCGGCATTGCGGCCTGCACGACCTCTTCGCCTGGCGCAGCGGTATCAAACGCTCGCGGCGCGTCGGCAGCGGCTTCCGGTTGCAGTTCCTCGACCGGAGCTGGCACAAACGTTTCGAACAGCTCCGGCGCCTCGAGCCGCTCGTTCGCGAAGAGCTCGTTGTGGGGCTCGAAGTGCTGCGGTTCGTCGCCTTGGGGCTCGAAGGCCTGCGGTTCGGGCGTAAGTTCCACCGGCGCGGCTGCCGCCGCCACAGTCTCTGATACGGGTTCAGCCGCCTGCGCCTCAATCCCCTGCGGTTCGGGTGCAATCTCCGGATGGTCCTCGAGCGCGTCGGGTTCGCTCGCCAATACGGCATCCGCCTCGAGCGGGTGCGATTCCGCTGGAATGTCCGACTGCATTTCGAGCGGCTGCGGCTCCGATGTCGCCGTATGCGCCTCGAGGAGATGATCCGTGGCGAACGTCGACTCCTCGACGGGATGGGCCGGCGGCTCGGGAACGACGCCGTGGCGGCGAAGCGAGGAGGGTTCGAGCAGGTGTGCGCTCCAATCGAAGTCCACATCCCCTGCCGGTTCTTCGGCAGGCTGGAAGCTCGGTGGGTGCGGCGTCTGTTTCTCCTCGAAGGATGCGAGCGGCGTGGGCCCCGTGTCGCTCTTTCTCCACTCGAACGGTGAGTCCCAGGAGGTCGTCGGGACGGAAATCTCCGGCTCCTCCCTCACCGGCTTCGCCTCCGCCGCAAAGGCCGCTTTGGCGGCGGCTGCCGCTGGACGGTATTTCAGATCCTCGGCGCGCTCGTGACGCTTCTGCTCGGCCTGCTCGAGGAACACGCGAATCTCCTGCGCGAAGAGATCCGGATCGCATCCCGAGACAGGTTGAACAGGGTCCTTCTTGCGGCGGAATGCCTTCAGCAGGCCGCGCGCAGGACCCGAGTGGCCGTCACCGCCTGACGACGCCAACTGCGGAATCGTATGTGTCTGCAGGTGCTCCGCGCCTTCCAGCCTGCGGAGATGTGCGACGAGCTCGTCCTCGTCGCGCGGCGAGAGAAGCGCGCTGAGCAGCATTACATCCGGCACCGCGGTGCGCATCGCCTCCATGGCCGCATCGCGCGAGTCGACGATCACGACGTCCGCCTTCACTTTCTCGCGGACGATGCGCGTCAGGATTTCAGCCTGGCGCAGGTCGGGTTCGATAGCGAGAACGAGCGCCACTAGCTCCTCATCATCAACACGGCGAGCACTGTGCCCACCGTTGCGAAAACAACCACCGGCGAGTTGTCGAGCGTTTGATACCGCGCGGAGGTCCAGAGCGCGGATCCGACGTCGGTCATCCGCTCGCCGAACGGCGAGACGCTTCCAGAGGTGAACAGATCCGACAGCGTGTCGCGTACGCGCGGATCGAACATCGTCAGGCCGAACACGACGACGACGAAGACGGCGACCGACAGTGCGCTTTCCCGGACTCCCAGTTTCATAAAAGCCCCCGTGTTCACTCCTCCGGAGTGCGTCTTCTTTATGGCAATGGGTGTGCCGACCTGTCTGGCGCGCCAGTCCGCGGCTGCAAGTCACGGTGTGGCTTGCGTTAAGCGGCGAGCAGCGATGACACGTGCACGCGCGATGCGGGCGGCGCGCGCGATGGCGCTCACGAAATTTGCGGCCGCGGTTACGGAAGTGATGCTGCCGCGCCTCTTCCGGCGTGTGCGCAATGGCCCATTTCTGCACCGCGAGACGGTCGCCTGCGGCCCGCAACTCACAGCGCATCATTGCGTTTGCGGCGTGTGCGCCTGGCGCAGCTGCACGCCGTGGCATGTCGGTTGCGATTGGGCTCTGCGTGACGCGGCGGCATGCCGCGGCGCGCACAGCAACAACAGGACGCGGCACATGCCGCACATTCGCATCGCGCAGGCGCGCGGTGCTTCATCACCCTCTCAGGGGGAGGAACTCATGCAGCTCGTGAACATCGTCCAGTCGATCGTCCGTAACTTCCGCCGCAACGAAGAGGGCCAGGACCTGCTCGAGTACGCGCTGCTCGTGGCGCTGATTGCGCTCGTGGCGTTTGGCGCGGTCCAGGCTGCCGGCACCAGCGTGAACCAGATCTTCACCAACATCGCGGCGGGCCTGCAGACGGCGGCGTCGGCGTAGTTCGACCAGGGTCTCGCGCGGGATCGGA
>DATJFQ010000088.1:0-29493 GCA_035495555.1 Vicinamibacterales bacterium | reverse complement strand
GCGATTCCGCACTATCGCTATCCGCCCTTCGCCAGCTACGACGGGCAGTTCTACGCACAGCGCGCGCTCGATCCGCTCCTCCGCGATCCGGCGGTCGACCGCGCGATGGACCTGGCGCCGTATCGCGCGCGCCGAATCCTTTTCTCCTGGACGGCCTACCTGGCAGGCCTTGGACGCCCGGCGTGGATTCTCGAAGCGTACGCGCTGCAGAACGTCGTCTGCTGGCTGGTGCTTGCCGTCCTGTTCACGCGCTGGTGCGACGTCAGCACGCCGCAAGGGCTGATGGTATGGACGGCCATCATGTTTTCGAAAGGGCTGCTGTGGTCCGTTCGCTTCGCGCTGCTGGATGGCCCAAGTCTGTTGCTGATAACGCTTGCGGTCATTGCCGCCGAACGAAAGCGTCCGCTGCTGTCCGCCGCGATCGGCGGTGTCGCGGCGCTGGGCCGCGAAACGAACGTGCTCACGTTTCTCGCGCAGCCGGTGCCACGCACGCGGCGTGACTGGCTGCGTCTCGCGGGGGCGGCCGTGCTCGTCATCGCACCAATGCTGCTCTGGCTGGACTACCTGCGATCGATTTATCGGTCGGCGCTTCTGCTCGGTACCGATCAGATTCTCTTTCCGGGGACGGCAGTCGGTCACGTCATCGTGCGCGTGTTCAACGGTGTCGCGGGTGACGGCTTGCTGTCCGGCGCCGGCCTCGATCTGAGCGTCCTGGCGTCGGTGGTCGTCCAGGCCGCCGCGATCTGCTGGCGACGCGAGTGGCGATGTCCGTGGTGGCGCGTGGCGTTCGGCTACGTGCTGCTCGCGCTCGTGATGGATCGCGTGCTCTGGGATCCGCATACCGGCGCGCTGATGCGCGTGTTGCTGCCGCTCACTGTCGGCTTCAATCTGCAGCTGCTGCGCGAACCCCGCGCGAGCCGCTTCTGGCCATGGCTCATCGCGGGAAACCTGCACCTCGCCGGGGTCCTGCGCGTGATGCCGTTGGTTTGACCGTCATCCCTTGACATTCAAGATGACAGGCCATTAAGCTCGGCGCGTGGGCGAACCGACGACCGACGTCATCCAGGGCACCCTCGATCTGCTCATCCTCAAAACGCTCAGCCTCGAGCCGATGCACGCCTTCGGCATCGCGCGTCGCGTGGAGCAGACGTGTCGGGGGGTCTTCAAAGTCAATCCGGGATCGCTGTTGACCGCGCTGCAGCGGCTCGAGCGCGCCGGCTGGGTCGATGCGGAATGGACGCTGACCGACAATTCCCGTCGCGCGCGCATCTACACGCTCACGCGGGGCGGCCGCCGCGAGCTCGAACGGCAGGCGCAGGACTGGAACCGCCGTGCCGAAGCGATTGCGCGCCTCCTGAAAGCGGAGGCCTGACGTGGGCGTCTGGCGCGCTGTGCGCCGCGGCATCCGATCGTCGGGATGGAAATCGACGCTCGAGATGCTCGCGGCAGATACGCGTTTCGCCGCGCGGCGCCTTCGCCGGTCGCCGGCGTTCACGCTGATAGCGACGGGGATCCTTGCCGTCGGCATCGGGGCGAGCACCGCGATTTTCAGCACCGTGTACCCCATCCTGTTCGCGCGGCTTCCGTATCCCGACAGCGATCGCATCGTGATTGTCCAGGAGAACAACCGGGCGGGCCTCGGAACCTTCGGGATGTATCGCGCACTCCTGGCGCATCCAGATGTTTTCGCGCGCGTTGCCGTCACACGGTCCTGGCAGCCGGCGCTCAGCGGGCAGAACGTCCCTGTGCGGCTCGACGGTCAGCGCGTGAGCGCGGGGTACTTCTCCGTTCTCGGCGTCGCCCCGGCGCTTGGCCGCGACTTCACAGACGCAGACGACCGGCTGAATGGGCCACCCGTCGCTATCCTGAGCGAGAGAGTGTGGCGGGAGCGTTTCAGCGGCGATCCGTCGGTCATCGGGCGCATTATCCGTCTGGACTCGCAGCCGTACTCGGTCATCGGCGTGATGCCGCCGCAGTTCGACAACGTCCTGGCGCCGGCGGCGGGCGTCTGGCGCCCGCTCCAGTACGATCCATCGCTGCCCGCCGATGGGCGCGAATGGGGTCACCACCTGCTCACGATTGCGCGGCTCGATCCGGGGATCCGTGAGGGACTCGCGTCTGGCATCGTCGATCAGATCGGCCGGACGATGATCGAGTCGTACCGGCCGCAGTCGTATGATCCGCTGACACGGTTTTCGGTGACGCCGCTGCAGAGGGAGATCGGGCGGGGAGTCCGGCCCGTGCTGCTGGCCATCTCGGGCGCCGTCGCGCTTGTTTTGGCGATCGCATGCGCCAACGTTACGAACCTGATGCTTGCGCGGGGCGTGCGCAGGCGCGGCGAACTGGCGCTGCGGGCTGCACTGGGCGCCAAACGCGGCCGCCTGGTGCGGGAACAGCTCATAGAGGCGCTTCTGCTCGCGTGTGTCGGCGGAGGCGCCGGCGTCGCGATGGCCGCGATCGGTACACGGGCCCTCCTGTCCTCGAGTCCGGCGGCGCTGCCTCGGGTCGACGAGATTGGCCTCGACGTGCGCGCGCTCGCATTTGCGACCGCGATTGCCGCGTGTGCCGGTGTGGTCGCCGGCGTGATCCCCGCCTTCGGCGCCGGCAGAGCGCTACCGCAGCAGCATCTGCCGGAAGCATCGACGAGAGGAGGCCGGCGCTGGGGACGGCTTCGGCCATTGCTCGTGGTCGTGGAAGTGTCGCTGGCGCTGGTGCTGCTCGTGGGCGCGGGCCTGTTGCTGCGCAGCGTGCACGGACTGCTGGCGGTGTCGCCGGGATTCGAGTCGTCCAACCTGCTCACATTCCAAATGCAGGTATCCGGGAGACGCTACGCCCAGCCTGCGGCCACGGTGCGATTCTTCGACCAGGCGCTCGACGCGGTTCGGCGTGTGCCGGGCGTGGACGCGGCCGCATTCACGACGCAGCTTCCGCTGAGCGGAGACCGCGACGAATACGGCGCGGGGTTCCCGGCGGACGTCGGCCAGCCGGCGCAGAGCTTCGGTGTGTTTCGGTACGCGGTGAGTCCCGCGTACTTCACAACGACGGGTATTCCGATCGTGCGCGGCCGCGCAATCGACGAGCATGATTCAACGGACGCTCCGCTCGCCGTCGTCATCAGCGAAGCGCTTGCGGCGGAGCGCTTCGGTGCGCGCGATCCGATTGGGCACCGGCTTCGCATCGGCCCCGCTGGACCATTCGTCATCGTCGGGGTTGCCGGCAACGTCCGCCAGCTTTCGCTTGCGCTGGGCGATGCAGATGCCGTCTATATCAGCCCGGCGCAATGGCCCTTCACCGATCCGGTAATGTCCTTCGTTGTCCGCACGCACGGCGCGCCGGGGGCTTACGTCACCCGGATCGAGCGTGCGGTCTGGGCGCTCGACCCCGATCAACCGATTGTCCGCGTCTCGACGATGGAGGACCTCGTGCGGCAGTCCGCATCCGAACGCCGGTTCGCGATGCGGATCTTCGAGGCGTTCGCGGCCGTGTCGCTGCTCCTGGCCGCCGTCGGCATTTACGGACTACTCGCCGGTATGGTTTCGGCGAGCGTTCGCGATATCGGCATCCGCGCCGCGCTCGGCGCCAGCCGGGCGCAGATCATCGGCGGCGTCATGCGACAGGGACTGGTGCTGGCGGGCGTCGGCATCGCCGCGGGACTCGTCGCGGCCGTTTTCGTGAGCCGGGGGCTCGTCACGCTGCTGTATGGGGTTTCGCACCTCGACCTGTCTACGTACGCGGCGGTCGTCGCCGTGCTGTTCGCAGCCGCGGCCCTCGCATCGGCGCTGCCCGCGTGGCGGGCCGCCCGAGTGGATCCAGCCCTCACGCTTCGCGGCGAGTGACGCCGCCGGTGAGGTAAGCCCTGCGTCCGGACGCAGGATGCGCGATAATAGATGATTGGCCCGGCCGCCGCATGGCGCCCGCGCCGGAAAGGTTCAGCTACACGGTTTGGCAGAAACACGCCTGAAAATTGCAGCATTCATCGATTTCGACAACATCGAGATCGGTGTCAAGAGCACCCTCAATACGCAGTTCGACATCGGCATCGTGCTCGAAGCGCTCAAGGAGCGCGGCGAAGTGGTTTCGAAAGTCGCCTACGGCGACTGGACGCGGGCCGGCGACTACAGCCGCTCGCTCACGCAGCACGCGACGAAGCTCGTCCAGCGTAATCTCACGCCCGGCGGCGACAAGAACGGCGCCGACATCAATCTCGCGCTCGACGCGCTCGAGATGGCGTTTACACACCCGCACATCAACGCCTACGTGATCGTCGGCGGCGACAGCGACTTCATCTCGCTCGTCGAAAAACTCAAGCAGTACGACAAGCAGGTGTTCGTCGTCGGCGGGCGCTCGTTCACGAGCCACGTGATGCAGCGGAACTGCCACGAGTTCATCGCGTACGAAAACCTCGGGAGCAGCCGCCGCCCGGACCGCAGCGGGCGTCCATCGAGCCAGAGCGCGCCCCAGACCCCCATCGACCAGGCGATGCCGCTCGTGCGGCGCGCCCTCAAGGTGCTGAGCGACCGCGAGGTGACCCCGCAGCTCGGGCTGCTCAAGAGTACGCTCCTGCAGCTCGACTCGACGTTTTCCGAACGGAATTACGGCGTCAGCAGCTTCCGTGATTTTGCGCAGAAGCTCGCCAACGCCGGATACGTCACGCTTCGCGAGAACGGCCGCAACGTGCTCGTCGAACTGAAGGAAGGCGGCGGTCCGCCGGCGGAAACGACAGCGCCGGCCGTTCAGGAAGCACGTGTCGAGGAGCGGCCACCGACGCCTCGCGAGCAGCACCACGAGCCGCGGCCCGAGCCGCGTCCGGCGGCGGCTGTCGCGGAAGTGCGGCGGCTGTTCCAGGCGGCGCAGAACCCGCCGCGCTGGCCGATGTATGTGCGCCAGGTGAAGCAGTTCCTCCGCGGCGTGGACCCGACGTTCGACGAACGCACCTTCGGGTTCCAGAGCCTCAACGATCTGCTCCGTGCGTGCCAGCGCGATGGACTGTTCCGGATGGAGCGCGACCGCCAGGGCGTCATGCGGTTCTTCCAGGGCAACGTGATGCGGCCCGTGGACGCCGAAGCGGGCGGTACGCCGGAGAGCGAAGCCGAGGCGCAGATCCGCCACGGCCGCGAAGCGGCAGCGGCCGGCGAGGGTTCCGAAGCCGAGATCGTGGAAGGCGACGTCGTTCAGGAGATCGATGCGACACCCCCGGTGATCGAGGTCCCGCAATCTGCCGCCGGCGAAGAGCAGCCCGACGGAGACACGGAGGCACGGTCCGACGCGGAAGAGCCGGTCCGCGGCAGGCGCAAACGTGCCGCGAAGACCGCATCGAGTCCGCGCGCGCGGAAGACAGCCGCGAAGCCGCGGGCGAACCGGAAGAAGGCTGCGGCCCAGTAGGGCCGCCGCCCCTTTCGTTCTTTCAGCCTGCTCCTTTCTTCTCTTTTCGTCTTTCCGCATCCGGTGCTACACTCCTATGGTCATCCCATAGGAGGCAGATGCATCGCGGCAAGCTCGACATCCTTCAGGGCACGCTCGACCTCATGGTGCTCCAGATTCTCGACACCATGGGACCGATGCACGGCTACGGCCTGGCGCGGCGGCTCGAGCAGGTGAGTGAGGATGCCCTGCAGATCAACCACGGCACGATCTACGCGTCGCTGCTGCGGCTCATTCAGCGCGGCTGGATCGCGGGCGCCTGGGGGACGTCTGAGAACGGACGCAAAGCGAAGTTCTATTCGCTGACCAGCAGCGGGCGGAAGCAGCTCAGAGCCGAGGCCGACAAGTGGGAGCGCATGTCGGCGGTCGTCGGACGTGTGCTGCGCACCGCCGGGCGGGGGTGACGCATGCTCGCAGGCATTCGCACGCTCCTGTCCCGGATCGGCCTGACGCTGCGCCCCGGCTCGGAGGACGACGACTTCGAGCGTGAGCTGCGCGCGCACGTGCAACTGATGTCCGATGATCTGGTGCGCCGCGGAGTCGCGCCTGACGAGGCGATGCGCGACGCGCGAATCCGTCTCGGCGGCGTGACGCAGTTGCGAGAGTCACATCGCGAGCGCGCTCGTCTCTCGTGGGTCGGATCGTTCGTCCAGGACGCGCGGTACGCGGCACGCACCCTTGCGAGAAGCCGCGGCTTCTCAGCGGTCGCGATCCTCACCCTCGCGATCGGCATCGGCGCGACCACCGCAATCTTCAGCGTCGTCTATGCCGTCGTGCTGAAGCCGCTGCCGTACCCACGGCCGGAGCAACTGTTCAATGTGTTCCAGGTCCAGGAGGCGCAGCAGAACACGGGGACCGGCTGGTCCTATCCGAACTTTGCTGACCTGCGCGATCGGAACCATGTGTTCAGCGGCGTCGCGGGCAGCCAGCACCATCAATTGACGCTCACCGGATGGGGCGATCCGATCGCGGTGAATACGTCAGTGGTGACTGCCGAATTCTTCACTGTGTTCGAGGGAACGCCAATCACCGGCCGAATCTTTTCCACTCGAGACGGCGAGCCCGGCGCCCCTGGTGTCGTCATCCTCAGCGAAGCGCTTTGGCGCGGACCGTTTGCGGCCGATCCCAACATCATCGGCCGTGCCATCGACCTGGATCATCGCTCGTTCACCGTGGTCGGCATCATGCCGGAGCAGTTCCGGTTTCCGCTGATGCGCGAAAGCCGGCAGCTCTGGATTCCGCTGCGGCAGGATCCGTTGTTCGGTGCATGGACGGAGCGGCGCGGCGGGCATTGGCTTCAGGTTACGGGCCGCTTGCGGCCGGGGGTGACGCCTGCGCAGGCACAGGCCGACCTCGACGCGATGGCGGCCCGCGCGCAGCGCGAATTTCCTGCCGAGAACGCGGGATGGACGGCCAGGATGCTGCCGCTGCAGCGGATGATCGTGTTCGACGTCCGGTCGGCGCTTCTCGTCCTGCTCGCGGCCGTCTGCGTCGTGCTGCTCATCGGCTGCGCGAATATCGCCAACCTGCTGTTGACCCGTGCGACGACGCGGTCGCGGGAGATGGCGGTCAGAGCGGCGCTGGGCGCGAGCCGCTGGCGACTCGCACGTCAGATGTTCACCGAAACGGTCGTGCTCGGCGCGCTTGGCGGCGCCGCGGGGCTCGCGATCGCGTACCTTGGCGTGGGTGCGCTCAGCTCGCTCGTGCCGCCCAACGTGCCGCGCGTCCACGACATCCGGATCGATCCGGCCGTACTCTCGTTCGCTGTCGCACTGTCGGCGGCCGCCACGCTCGCATTCGGCGTGGCCCCTTCGTTGTTTGCGTCGAACGTGGATCTGCAGACGCGGCTGCGTGAAGACGGTCGATCCGGCGAAAGCGCAGGGCGCCGCCGCGCGCGCAACGCGCTCGCCGCCGCGGAAGTGGCGCTCGCGCTGGTGTTGCTCACGGCCGGCGGCCTCGTTCTGCGCAGCTTTGCAAAGCTCACCTCCGTCAATCCCGGCTTCGATGCCGAACATCTGCTGAAGGCCGAAATTTCGCTGCCGAGATTCGAGTATTCCACCCCGGAGCAGTGGCGCGGATTCACCCGCGATCTGCTCAACAGGCTGCACGCCGAGCCCGGTCTGCAGAACACTGCGGTCACGATTCCCGCGCCAATCGCCGACGGCGCCATCAATTTGTCGTTCGAGATCATGGGCACCCCCGCGCGGTCCGCCAACGCGTCGCGAGCGGCAAATTACGTGTCGATTACTCCCGAGTACTTTACGGTGATGGGAATTCCTCTCGTGGCGGGGCGAGCGTTCGACGCTCACGACGCCGCGGACTCCACGCCGGTGTGCGTCATCAGCGAGGCGCTGGCGCGGATGTATTTTCCCGATCGCACCCCAATCGGGCAGCGGCTCCGTTTTGGATTTCCCCCCGGACCCGACGTTACCCGCGAAATTATCGGCGTGGCGGGAGACGTCCACGACGTGCTGCTCGAGAAGCCGCCTGGCGCGATGATGTATGTGCCGTTCTGGCAGGCTCCGTTTCCCGGCGCGGTGCTCGTCGTCCGCACGACGCTGGATCCGGGGGCGGTCGTCGCGACGATTCGCCGCGATGTCGCGGCGATGAACCCGAATCTGCCCGTGACCGACGTCGGGCTGATGCCGGATCTCATCACCGCGTCGCTCGCGCAGCCGCGATTCCGCGCGTTCCTGATGAGCGTGTTCGGAATAATGGCGCTCGGGCTGGCTACCATTGGCATCTTCGGCGTCATTTCGTATTCGGTGTCGCGGCGGACGCACGAGATCGGCGTCCGCGTGGCGCTCGGCGCGTCGCGCGGCCAGATTTTCCGCATGGTGCTTGGAGAAACCGCGATGCTGACGGCCGCGGGGTTTGCCCTGGGCGTCCCGTTCGCGATGTTCGCGACCCGCCTCGTGGGACACCTGCTGTTCGGCGTCTCGGATCATGATCCGCTGACGCTCGTCGCCGTCGCGTTCACGCTTGCCGCCGCCGCCGCGCTCGCTGGCTATCTTCCGGCGCGTCGCGCGATGCGCGTACTCCCGATGGTGGCACTCCGCCATGAGTGAGTCAGGCAACCAGTTGCCAGTTGCCAGTAACCAGTTGCCAGTAGCCCAGGGCTTAAGTTTCGAGTGGCCAGTAGGTCATCAGTCCTGTTCTGGTTTGGGCGCCGTGCACGCGACGTCGTGTTCGAGAGACAGGGCTACGTCTGTTCGAAGGGCAGCAGCGGCTCGATGATGTCCGCCGGGTCCTCGAGGTTGTGCACGCTCACGCCGAGGAGGCGCACCGGGCGGGTGGCCGCCTCTGTTTTCGAGACGAGCGCGACCGCGCGTCGAGCGATCTCTTCATCGTCCCGCGTCGCGGGTGCTGTGTGGCTTCGCGTCACCGTCGTGAAATCCGAGTAGCGGACCTTGACCGTGACGGTCCGGCACCGCAGTTCGCGACGTGCGAGCCACCGAGCCGCGTCGCGCGCCATCCCGTCGATCTCGCGCTGCATCTCGGTCACGTCGGTGAGATCGTGCGCGAATGTCGTTTCACTGCCGGACGACTTCACCTCGCGCTCCGGTTCGACCGGCCGGTCGTCGATCCCAGCCGCGAGCCGCCGCAGCCAGTCGGCGCCGCTGCCCACCGCTTCTCTCAGCACCGACGGTTCCACCTTCCGCACGTCGATCAGGCGTTCGATCCCTCGTTCCCGCAGACGTTGAGCCGTCACCGGCCCGACGCCCCACAGTGCGTCGACCGGCAGCCGCTGCAGAAACGGTTCGACCCGCTCGGGTGCGATGACGGTCAGGCCGTCCGGTTTGCGCCAGCCGGAGGCGATCTTCGCAAGGAACTTGTTCGGCGCGACGCCCGCTGACGCAGTCAGACCCGTCGCCGAACGGATCTCGTTCTTCAGCCGAAGGGCGACGCTCTTGCCGAGCGGCTCTCCCCATGCGTTCGCCGTGACATCGAGATACGCCTCGTCGAGCGACAGCGGTTCGACGAGCGGCGTCACCGATCGAAACAAGGCGAAGACCGCCTGAGACACCGCACGGTACTTCTGGAAATCAGGGCGGACGATGATCAACTCCGGGCAAAGGCGTACAGCGCGTGACATCGGGATTGCCGAGCGGACGCCGAACGCCCGCGCTTCGTAGCTCGCGGCCGCCACGACGCCGCGCGAAGCGGGCGAGCCGCCGACTGCGACCGGCTTCCCCTTCAGAGTTGGATTGTCGCGCTGCTCGACCGACGCGTAGAACGCGTCCATGTCGATGTGAAGAATGCGCCGCATCCTACGGCCGTGATTGCCTGCGCTCCCCCGCTCCGTTGCGGGCCACAGATTGTGGGCGGTCCGCCCACCACGCCCACAAGACGAACAGCCACGCCGCTATCCCCGCCCAGGCCACGACGGCCATGCTTGGCGGCGGCGGCCCGACGATGCTCGCGACGTATAAAGCGTACAGAACCGCGACGAGGATCCAGAACGCGAGCCGCGGCCGGTTGCCGCGCGCGTAGTACACGATCGCAGCCGCGAACATCGCGCTTTCAACGACGACGGTCCCCGCAACGGACTTCCACAGCCCAAGCCCGAGGTAGGGGCCGTTCGGGAGCACGGGCATGTCGGCGAGGTGAGTCACGACGTCGAGGACCCAGTGACTGAGCACGCCAAGAGCCAGCAGGAGCGCGCCGTCCTGTCGTCCTGTGGCGAGCCGATACACGCCCGCGAATATGACCGCCCACACGACGGCGCCAACCAGGCTGTGTGAAAGAGGGTAGTCGGTGAAGGTCAGCATCAGGAACGGGTTTGCCGATCCTGACAACTCGGCATGTTCGAGGCCCATGAGCAGCAACACGGGCCAGACGACGTCGAGCAACGCGACAGACGCGAACCACCAGCCGAGCCCCGCCCTGGGCGTCAGACGCCGGCCGGCGATTCCCACGGCGAAGTGGCCGATGAACATCGGCTCATTCTATGCCGCACGCCCGCTCACCCCAAGTGTTCTCGACCGCGATCCGAAGCTGCGCTGAGCGAGGCAACGAGCGCCGAAAAGATGAGCAGAGCACTACACGCGAGACTCCGGCGCAGAACCCCCTGCGACGCGCGGATGACCCATCGCTGGCCGGATACTCTATTCTGAATGGATGCAGTACGTCCGCCTCGGCAAGACCGGCCTGAACGTCTCGCGCATCTGTCTCGGCGCCATGACCTATGGCGACACGAACTGGCGCGCGTGGGTGCTGAACGAGGAACAGTCCCGTCCGTTCATCCAGCGCGCCCTCGACCTCGGCATCAACTTCTTCGACACCGCGGATATGTATTCCGTCGGGAAGAGTGAAGAGGTCCTTGGCCGCGCGCTGAAAGAGTACGCCTCGCGCGACAAGGTCGTGATCGCGACGAAGGTGTTCCACGCGATGAGCGACGACGTCAACGATCGGGGGCTGTCGCGAAAACACATCATGTCCGCGATCGACAATTCGCTGCGGCGGCTCGGGACCGACTACGTCGACCTGTATCAGATCCACCGCTACGATCGAAACACGCCAATCGAAGAGACGCTCGAAGCGCTGCACGACATCGTCAAGGCGGGCAAGGCGCGGTATCTCGGCGCCTCGTCGATGATGTCGTGGCAGTTCGCGAAGGCGTTGCACGTCGCAGAGCAGCATGGATGGACGCGGTTCGTTTCGATGCAGAACCACTACAACCTGCTCTACCGCGAAGAAGAGCGCGAAATGATGCCGCTCTGTATCGAAGAAGGCGTTGGCGTGATTCCGTGGAGTCCGCTTGCCCGCGGCTTTCTGGCCGGGAGCCGCAAGCGTGGAGAGCGGAACGCGACGGTCCGCGAGGAAACGGACGCATACGCGCACGGGCTGTACTACAGCGACGCCGACTACGACGTCGCCGAGCGCAACGCCGAAGTTGCGCGCGAGAAAGGCGTTTCACCGGCGCAGGTGGCGCTCGCGTGGCTGCTGGCGCAGCCCGGGGTGACCGCTCCGATCGTCGGCGCCTCGAAGATGCCGCACCTCGAACAGGCGGTGGGCGCGCTCGAGATCACGCTGTCACCCGAAGAACGGCAGCGGCTCGAACACGCCTACGTGCCGCACCGCGTCCTGGGCTTCTGACGCGATGGGCGCCCACGGGCATCGGGCTATTCCGCCCTGAGCGCAACCATCGGATCGACGTGCGAGGCGCGGCGCACCGGGAGGTACGCGGCGCCCGTGGCCAGCAACGCCATGAACCCGGCCGCGCCAACGATCGTGAGCGGATCGCGTGCCGGCAGCTCGAACAAGAGCGACTCCAGAATGCGCGTTCCCGCGAGCGCCGCCGCGATTCCTGCCGCGAGACCCAGTCCCGCGAGGATCATCGACTCGCGGACCACCAGCCACCGCACCGCCGCGCGCTCGGCACCGAGCGCCATGCGGATACCGATCTCCGGCGTCCGCTGCGCGACCGTATAGGCCAGCAGCCCGTACAAGCCGATCCCCGAAAGCGCCAGCGCCACCACCCCGAGCAGCTCCGCGAGTGTCGCGAAGAGGCGTTCCGTCCGGATCGAGCGATCGATTTCTTCGAGTTGCGTGCCGACGCGGCTCACCGGCAGCGTGGGATCGATCTGCCGCACGACGTCGCGAACGACAGGCGCGATGGCGGTCGGCGCCCCTTCGGTGCGCACCTCGAACGTCGGCGCGAACGTACCGGACGCCTGCCGGTCGAAGAGGTACGCCGTCGGCTCGAAGCCGCGTCGAATGGACGCATAGCGCGCATCACTTGCAACGCCCACGATGCGATAGGGCGCGGCGTCGGCGGCGTCGGAGCCGAGGCGGAACTCCCGGCCGATGACGTCCGGCGTGCCGAACAGCCGTTCCGCAAGCCGCCGGTTGACGACGGCCACCGGCTGTCCGGCGGCGTCCGCTGCGACGAAGCTGCGGCCGGCGAGCAGCGGGATGCGCAGCGTCGAGAAGAAGTCGGTGTCGACGGTCAGCCGAAGCGCACCATGTGTGCTGAAGAAGGCGCGCGACTCCGCACTGCCCGCTGCCGGTGCCGGTTCCTGGGGACGCCGTGCCGTGGTGATCGCCGAGGAACGGCTCATCAGACGCTGGCTGGAAAGTGATGCACCGCTCACGCTCGGCAGCGCCCGGATCCTATCGAGGACGGTCGCGATCGTCTGGTGCGCGCGTTCCGGGCTGTATCCCGCCGACGCAGGATCGATATGAAACAGGAGCAGGTTGTGCGCATCGAAACCGAGCGGCGCCGCTTCGAGGTGCCGCACCGAGCGGACGAGCAGTCCGGCGGACGCGACGAGCATCAGCGACAGCGCGATCTGGACCGACACCAGCGTTCCCGACAGCAATCGGCGACGGCGTCCGGCAGTAATGCCGCGCCGGGTCTCCTCGAGGCCGATCGCCAATTGCGCGTCCGTCGAGCGGAACGCCGGCACCAGGCCGAAGATCAACGCGGAGATCGTAGCCGTCCCGACGGCGAACGCCAGGACGCGCCAGCTCAGCGTCGCCGTCGCCGTCATCGTCTGCTCGTCCGTGGTGATCGCGGGCAGCAGCGCCGAACTGAACCAGCCTGCGAACACGACGCCGACGACGCTGCCGGCGAACGCCAGCAGCAGCGCCTCGGTGAAGAGTTGACGGAGGACACGACGGCGCGGCGCACCGATCGCGATCCGCACGGACAGCTCGCGCACGCGCGCCCGGCCGCGCGCCAGCAGCAGGTTCGCGACGTTGGCACAGGCGACCAGCAGCACGAGGCAGGTGACCGCGGCCATCATCGTCAGAGTGCCGCGTATGTGCTCGCGAGCTTCCAATTGCCCGCGTGAGCCGGGCAGGAGCTGAATCCGCGGCAGATCCTTCGCCTCGAGCGCCGGCTTTGCCGCGGCCGTCGTGCGCTTCAGCAGCACGTCGAACGCATCCCGGGCGTCGGCTGCGCGCACGCCCGGTTTCAGGCGGGCCATCGGCACCACCCACCAGTAGTTCGGATCGTCGACGGGATCGTCGGGCGCGATCGTGTGGTGATGCGCGATCGGCAGGTACAGGTCCGGATTGGTTCCGGCCTGGCCGACGCCATGGAAAGCCGCGGGCAGCACCCCGACGACCGTGAACCCGCGCGAGTTGACGACGACGGTCTCGCCAATCGCGGACGCGCTGCCGGCAAACCGCCGTTGCCAGAAGTCGTTGCTGATGACGACCGCCGGCGGGGCCGCCGCGGAGTCGTCCGACGGCAGCAGCACGCGCCCGACGACGGCATTCACGCCCAGCACATGGAAGAAGTTCTCGCTGACGTCGTGCGCCGTTGCCGTGTCCGGCACGCCACCGACCGCGACGTTGACGGCGTAGAGATCGTCGAAGGCGACGACGTCCGCCACGCGCGCGGCGCCGGTGCGAAAGGCCTCGTACGCCGCCCAGGAGAACGACGTGCTCGTCAGCCCGCCCTCGCTCTGGTCTTCGTACCCGTTCAGCGATGAGAACGGATAGACCGGACCCGAGGCCCACCGCACGACGACCAGTTCGTCCGGACTGGCGACCGGCAGCTTGCGGAAGAGGAACGCGTCGGCGAGGCTGAAGACGGCGGAGGTCGCGCCGATGCCGACCGCCAGCGAGAGGACGGCGACGGTCGTGAAGGCGCGGGACCGGCGCAGCAGCCGCGCGCCGTACGCGAGGTCCTGAACGATGCTGTCGACGCTCGGAAATCCCCACATGGCGCGCGCATCCTCCCTGAACCGAGTGATGTTGCCGACGTCGATGGCGGCGCGACGGTGCGCCTCGCCGGCCGGCAACCCCGACGCGACGTAGCCCTGCGCCTTCCATTCGAGGTGCTGCGCGAGCTCGTCGCGCAAGTCGGCGTCGAGACGCCGCCGCCGGGCGAGCGCGCGGACACGACGGACGAGGCGCAGCATGATGATCCCTAGACGTTCGATGGAGCGAACGGTTGGCTAGGCCGGCTTCATGACGCGCCGGATCGCGCCGACGAGCCGGTCGAAGCTCGTTTCCGCCTCGCCGAGTGCGCGCCGCCCCGCGCGCGTCAGCCGGTAGTACCGCGCCCGCCGGTTGTTGGCGGAATGCCCCCATTCGGAATCGATCAGTCCCTGCAGCTGCAGCCGCTGCAGCGCGGGATACAGCGAACCTTCCTCCACGTGGAGGACCTCGCCGGAGACCATCCGGATATGCTGCGCGATCCCGTAGCCGTGCATCACGCCGATGGACAGCGTTTTGAGGATGAGCATGTCGAGCGTGCCCGGAAGCAGCTCCCGACGGTCCTTCGATCGACCCATAGGATGTCTACGGAGAGACGCTACTCCGCGTGCGCCGGCCGCGTCAAGATAGAATCAGCCGTCATGATGCGTCGATTCGTGCTCACCGCCGTGCTCCTGCTGGCGTGTGCCGCGCCCGCGGCCGGCCAGAGCGGCACTTTGATCGTCGTCGGCGGCGGCAACACCGGCCCCGATATCGTCGCGAGAACGCTCGACATCGCGGGCGGCTCGAGCGCGGTGATCGCGGTGCTGCCGCAGGCGTCAGCCGAGGCGGACGCTGGTGACGGATCAGTGAAGCTGTGGCAGGACGCGGGGGCCAGGGAGGCGGTGAAAGTCTCGTTCGCCGAGCGCGATGCGGCCGCCGCCGTGTTGAAGCGAGCCACCCTCATCTGGATTCCCGGCGGGGATCAGAACCGCTTCATGAACGCCATCCAGGGCACCGGCCTCGATGACGTGATTCGTGATCGCTATCAGCACGGCGTGGCCGTCGGCGGCACGAGCGCCGGCGCGGCCGTGCTCGTGAAAGCGATGTTCACCGGCGACGCGGACCTGAAATCGCTGAAATCCGGCTCGACGGTCATCGCGCCAGGGCTCGGCCTGTGGGGGGTACTCGTGGACCAGCACTTCCTGACCCGACAGCGCGACAACCGGCTGCTGAGCGCCGTCCTCGATCATCCCGATCTCGTCGGCATCGGCATCGACGAGTCGACCGCAGTGATCGTGCGCGGCGACGCGTTCGACGTAATTGGCAAGAGTTCCGTTGTGGTCATCGACGCGCGTCGCGCGAAGGTGGAAAAGGTGGCTGAGGGGGCTCCGGTATCCGCCCGGGGCGTCTCGCTGGCAGTGCTGCACTCGGGACAGCACATGGAGCTTCGCTGAATCTGAAACCGACCATCGACAATCGGCAATCACTCGGCAATCCCAAATCTGCGATCAGAAATTCTCCAGCTGCGCGACAACCCCGTCGGTCATGGAGCGCAGCGTCCTGTAAGCGCGGCCGAGCGCTTTTTGGCCTTCTTCATCGAGCAGATAGTGCGTCCGGCGGCGGCCGCCGCGTTCCGGCGTCGGGTTCCCGACGTACGACACGACGAGCCGCTTGTTTTCCAGGCGGTCCAGCGTCACGTAAATCGAGCTGACGGGGACCTCCCGGGTCGTCCGATCCAGTATCTCGCGGCGGATCTGTGCGCCGTAGGTTCCGTTGCCAAGTCGCAGCAGGGCAAGGAGTACGAGGAATTCCAGCTCGCCCAGGACGGGCGCGTAATAGTCGCTGGTATGTATCACTTTGTTAAGTATAACAACTGAAATTCGTTACCTGGACCGCATTTTCTCCTTGAACCCGCCCGTTTCAGCGCCGCATAATCGTCTGCCTGAGGTCATCGACGATGACGCCCGCCTTCTTGCTACCCCCTGACCGAAAGGATCTGCCCATGGGTTCCGCTGCATCGGGAGACGCGATCCGCAACATCAACGAGTTCGGTATGTCCGTCCGGAACGCGGCGCCGCAGCCGCAGTCGCGCCGCGCAACCGAGGAATTCGGCTCTCTCACGTTCAACGAAGAAGTGCAGCGGGCCCGCCTGCCGAAGGATGTGTTCCGCGCGCTGCGCCGCTCGATCGCGCACGGCGAGGCGGTCGACCCGGCCATCGCCGACATCCTGGCGAGCGCGCTCAAGGATTGGGCGGTCGAGCACGGGGCCACGCACTACACGCACTGGTTCCAGCCGATGACCGGCATCACGGCCGAGAAGCACGACGCCTTCCTGAATCCCACGTCGGACGGCCGCGCGGTCGCGGAGTTCAGCGGCAAGGAACTGGTGAGAGGTGAGCCGGATGCATCGAGCTTCCCGTCGGGGGGCATGCGTTCGACGTTCGAGGCGCGCGGATACACGGCGTGGGATCCCACCAGTCCGCCCTGGCTCCTCGTCACCCCGCAGGGAACGACGCTCGTGATTCCAACCGCGTTCGTGAGTTGGACCGGAGACGCGCTCGACAAGAAGACGCCGCTCCTGCGGTCACAGGAGGCGTTGTCGAAGCAGGCCGTCCGCATCCTCAAGCTGTTCGGCTCGAAGGCGCAGCGCGTCACGACGACCTGCGGCCCCGAGCAGGAGTACTTCCTGATCGATCGCCACTTCTATTTCAATCGCCCTGATCTGATCAACGCAGGCCGCACGCTGTTCGGCGCGCGTCCGCCGAAGGGGCAGGAGATGGAAGACCACTATTTCGGCGCCATCCCCGACCGCGTGCTCGCGTTCATGATGGAGGTCGAGCGCGAGCTGTACAAAGTCGGCGTGCCGCTCAAGACGCGTCACAACGAGGTTGCGCCGAGCCAGTACGAAGTGGCCCCGATTTTCGAAAACGCGAACATCGCCACCGATCATCAGATGATGACGATGGAAATGCTGCGGCGCGTCGCGCCGAAGTACGGTCTCGCGTGCCTCCTCCACGAGAAGCCGTTTGCGGGCGTGAACGGCTCCGGCAAGCACCTCAACTGGTCCATGAGCGACGAGCTCGGGAACAACCTGCTGAATCCCGGCGAGACGCCGCACGACAACCTGCAGTTCCTCGTCTTCTGCGCTGCGGTGCTGCGCGCGGTCAACAAGCACCAGGGGCTGCTGCGGTTCTCCATCGCGAGCGCGGGCAACGATCACCGGCTCGGCGCCAACGAAGCGCCGCCGGCGATCATCTCCGTGTTCCTCGGCGACATGCTGACGGACATCTTCCAGCAGATCGAAAAGGCAGGCAGTGCCAAGACCACCAAGAGCGGCGGCATTCTCGACATCGGCGTCAACGTGCTGCCGAAGCTTCCGCGCGACGCCGGCGATCGGAACCGCACGAGCCCGTTTGCCTTCACCGGCAACAAGTTCGAATTCCGCGCCGTCTCCTCGAATCAGAGCATTGCGCTGCCCAACGTCTGCCTGAACGTCGCCGTCACGGATTCGCTCGACTACTGCGCGACCGAACTCGAGAAGGGCCTGAAGGAAGGCAAGAAGCTGCAGGCCGCCGTCAAGTCGCTGCTGACGAAGTTGATCAAGGAGAACAAGCGCATCATCTTCAACGGCAACGGCTACTCGGACGACTGGCAGAAGGAAGCCGCCAGGCGCGGCCTCCTGAATCACCGCACGTCAGTAGACGCGTACTCCGAAGCGCTGAAGCCGGACGTCGTGAGCGCCTTCGAAAAGTACGGCGTCATGAACGGCCGCGAGCTGCACGCGCGCTACGACGTCGCGGTCGAGCAGTACAACAAGAGCATCAACATCGAAGCGCAGCTGATGGTGCTCATGGCGAACCGCTACATCCTGCCCGCCGCGTACCGGTATCAGACCGAAATCGCGCAGAGCGTGGCCGCGGTGAAGGCGGCCGGCGGCACGGCAAAGGAGACCCGCCGCACGCTGGATCAGATCACGTCCCTCACCGACGAGTGCAAGGAGCGCGTGACGGCCCTGCAGGAACTGCTCGAGCACGAGCACAACGGCGACGCGGAAAAACACGCGCGGTGGTTCCGCGACAAGATCGTGCCCGCGATGCAGGCGCTCCGCGAGTCGGGCGACGCGCTCGAGTGCATCGTGCCGCAGGACGTCTGGCCGCTGCCCACGTATCGCGAGATGCTCTTCGTGAAGTAGGCCGTTTCAACGCCGGGGCAGCGTCACCGTGGCAACGGTGCCGCCGCCCGGCGGACACGGCAGGTCGAGCGTCCCACGATGACGCTCGACGACCCTCCTCGCCGTCGGCAGCCCCAGACCCGTTCCGCGATGTTTGGTCGTGAAGAGCGGCTCGAATACCGTTTCACGCACGTCCGGTGTCATCCCGGGCCCGTGGTCGACAATGGACAGGGTCGCTGCGGATAGTGGCGAAGCCGCTCTTCTGGAACAGGAAGAGACCTCGGCCCTGCAGAGTCATGGCAAGGAACTGAAGGCGCGGCCAACCGGTCTGGGACTCGCTCCGTCCAACCACATTGACGGAAGGGAGTCTCTCATGCGTTCAGCTCTTGCCGCGGTCCTGCTTCTGGCCTCCGCGTTGCCGCAATCAGCCCTGTCGCAATCAGCCGCGACCCGCGGAACGGTGGACCTCGAGGCCGCCGACTGTTCTCGCTTCCAGTCGACGTGGAATGGGCTTCGCGTGGCGTACGGAACGCAACACACGACGGCGCCACTTGGTGCGGGAACGCTCGACGTCCGACCGGAAGACAACGGCGGCGTGCAGGTGCTGCGCGGCAGCGGCAACACGTATTCGATCACCGCATGTATCGCGGCCGGCGCCGCGACGCTCGACGCCGCGCAGCAGACCGTCCGGCAGGTGAAGCTCGTCGTCTCCGGCGAGTCGGTGACCACGACCGGCGGTGGTTCGGACCGCCACGCGAGCGTCCAGTTGATCGTCGAAGCGCCTCGAGGCGCGCGGATTCACGCCAGAACGACCAATGGACCCATCGGTTTCGAGGACGCCGACGGGACGTTCTCAGCCGACGCGTCCAACGGCCCGCTCGCGTTCCGGAACGTCAGCGGAACCGTCACCGCGCGAACGCAGAACGGTCCGATCTCCATACACGGCGGCTCCGGCACATACGACGTGGAAGCTTCGAACGGTCCGATCACCGTCGCCTTCGACGCGGCGAAGTGGGACGGGCGGCTCGACGCCCGAACGCACAATGGCCCCCTGTCGGTGACGCTGCCCGAACACTTCGACTCGGGCATCGAGATCTCCTCGTCTTCGCATGCGCCGTGGAGTTGTCGCGTGTCCGAGTGCCGGACGTCAGAGGGCGATCGCGAGTACGACAGCCGACGGCTGCGGCTCGGCCGAGATCCCGTCGTCGTACGGATCTCGACGAACAACGGGCCTGTGGCGATCCGCGAGTAAGGCCTTCGGGTGCGGAGTCTTGACCCGCCCGCTCAAGCTCGGACTACCACGCCAGCCGTCCTTCTCCCACGCGCACGCTCCTGCCGCCGACGCGGACGCGCGTGATCTCGTGGCCGACCTGCTCGATCGAGATATGGATGCGGCTCGGGCGGCCCATGCGGACGCCCTGCAGGCTGACGTGGTGCGCGAGCGCTGAGCTGGGGATGACGTCGTACGTGGCGAGATAACAACCCAGCGGGCCGCTTGCACTGCCCGTCGCAGGATCCTCCGCGACGCCAAGCTGCGGCGCAAGCATCCGGCTGTAGACGGCTTCGTCCCCGGTCGCGTCGGTCCGGTCGGTCGTGAACCCGAACAGCGGCAGTTCGACGAGCCCGGACGCGACGCAGACCTCGTGATACGCCCGCCGGTCGATTGCCATGCGGTCGACCGCCTCGCGCGATGCGATTGACGCGATGAGGAACGGCACACCGCACGAAATGGCTTCAACGGGCAGCTCGCGAGCCAGATCAGCGCGCGACAACCCGATAGCTCGCGCGAACGCATCCAGGTCTGCCACGCGCCCCTGAAACGACGGTCGCTGCTGCGTCATCCAGACGAAGTCGAGCGCGTCTCCACGCCAGTCCAGCGACACCGGGGTCGGCCCGACGCCGAGCCCGAAGACGAACTCCGTCGCGCCCGGCGCAATCACGCCTTCGTGGACGAGCGCGTACGTCGAACCGATGGTGGGATGACCCGCCATCGGCAACTCCGCTCCGGGCGTGAAGATGCGCATGCGTACGCCTGTCCCCGGAGTCTCCGGCGGGAACACGAATGTGCATTCGGAGAAGTTCATCTCCCTGGTGATGCGCTGCATTTCTTCCGCGGAGAGTCCCTGCGGCTCCGGGAACACGGCAAGCTGATTACCTTCGAACGGCCGCTCGGTGAACACGTCGTAGTGCAGATATCGATACGCGCGCATCGGAGCACGATAACAGCAGCGGCGCGCGAGAAGCAGGCCAACTGGCGCGTGGCGCCTGTTATCCTAGAAACCTCGATGGCCAAACGAAAGAAGTCCGAGGACACGTCCCTCTTCGATCTCGAGGGCGGGGTTGACGCCACGGCGGCGGCGGGCGGTGACGGCGGCGGCGAAGAGGCGGTGGCGCTGCACGAAGCGGCGCAGACGCGGTATCTGAACTACGCGCTGTCGGTCATCACCTCGCGCGCCCTGCCCGACGTGCGCGACGGCCTGAAGCCCGTCCAGCGGCGCATCCTGTTCACGATGTGGCAGCAGAACCTCACCGCCGACGCGAAGCATCGCAAGTGCGCAAAGGTCGTAGGGGACGTGATGGGCAGCTATCATCCGCACGGTGACGCCGCGCTGTACGAGACGCTCGTCCGGATGGCGCAGCCCTTCTCGCTGCGGTACCCGCTCGTCGACGGCTCGGGCAATTTCGGATCGCTCGACGGGGACAGCGCCGCTGCGATGCGCTACACGGAGTGCCGCCTCGCGCGGATTGCCGACGAGCTGCTGACCGAGATCGATCAGTCGACCGTGCCGTTCCGCCCGAACTACGACGGCACGAAGACGGAGCCCGTGGTGCTGCCGTCGCGGATTCCCAATCTGCTGATCAACGGAGCGACCGGGATCGCCGTCGGCATGGCGACCAACGTGCCGCCGCACAATCTCACGGAAGTCTGCACGGCGCTCATCAAGCTGCTCGACAATCCGGATCTGAGCAGCGTGCAGTTATGCCGCTACGTCAAAGGCCCCGATTTCCCCACGGGCGGCCAGATTCTCAATTCCTCCGAGGAACTGAAGGAGATCTACAAGACGGGGTCCGGCGCGATTCGCCTGCGCGCGACCTGGGAAGAAGGGCCGTCGACCCGATCGTCCAAGACGATTTACGTCACCAGCATCCCGTACACGGTGAACAAGTCGACGCTCGTCGAGCGGATCGCGGAAGTGGCGCTCAGCCGCAAGCTGCCGCCGCTCCTCGACGTCAAGGATCTCTCGACCGAAGACGTGCGCATCGCGCTCGAGCTGAAGCGCGACGCGGACGAGAAGATGGTGATGGCGTACCTCTTCAAGCACACGCCGCTCCAGACGAACTTCCTCGTGAACCTCACGTGCCTGATTCCCACGGAGAACCCGGAGGTCGGCCGTCCCGAACGCCTGGACCTGCACGCAATCCTGTGGCACTTCCTCCACTTCCGTCTCGACGTGGTCACGAAGCGCCTCGAGCACGAGCTCGACGCGCTGAAGAGGCGCATTCACATCCTCGAGGGGTTCGAAAAGGTCTTCGATGCGCTCGATGAAATCCTCAAAATCGTCCGCAAGTCGGAGGGGAAGGCCGACGCTGCGCAGCAGATCATGAAGCGCTTCGCGCTCGACGCGGAGCAGACCGACGCGATCCTCGAGTTGAAAATCTACCGGCTCGCCCGCCTCGAGATTCTCGTCATCCGCAAAGAAGCGGAGGAGAAGCGCAAACGCGCGCGCCAGATCGGCGGACTGCTGAAGGACGAAGAGAGCCGCTGGGCGCTCGTCCGCGAGGAGCTGGCGGCCATCCAGAAACAGTATGGCGACGCGCGACGAACGGCGATCTCGAGCGACGCCGGCGAGGCGGAATACACGGCCGAAGACTTCATCGTCGAAGAAGACAACGTCGTCATCGTCTCGCGCGACGGGTGGGTGAAGCGGCAGAAGGAAGTGAAGGACGTCGCGTCCACTCGGTTGCGCGAAGGCGACCAGGTGCTCGCGGTCCTGCCGGGCAGCACCCGGGCGACGGTCGCCTTCTTCAGCAATTTCGGCGTCGCCTACAGCGCGCGGATCGCCGACGTGCCCGCTTCGACCGGCTACGGTGAACCGATCCAGCGGTTTTTCAAGCTGAAGGATGGCGAGCGCATCGTGACCGCGCTGAGCCTCGACCCCCGTGTCGCCGGGGACATCACGCCGCGCAAGGAAGGGGAGGAACCGGACATCCAGGCCGTCGCCGTCACAACGGACGGGTACAGCATGCGGTTCAGCCTGGAGCCGTTCGCGGAGCCCAGCACGCGCACGGGTCGCCGCTACGCGAAAGCGGCCGATGGCGCGGAATTCGTCGGCGTGGCGCGCATTACCGGCGACGAAGTGCTCATTGCCGCGACGCGGGACGCGCGCGCCATCCTCTGCAAGGTCGAGGAGGTCAATTTCCTCTCAGGTCCCGGCCGCGGGGTCATTCTCATCAAGTTGACCGGCGACGAGGACCGGGTGCTCGGGTTCATTGCGTCGACCGGCGATCGCGATCTGATGACGGTCGAAACCACGCGCGGCGCCGAGCAGACCATCAGCACGGCGAAGTACGAAGTGACCGGCCGCGGCGGGAAGGGGCGGGAATTGCTGCAGCGCGGCCAGTTCACGCGGGTCGTCTCGCCGCCGCCCGAGGCTCCCGGCTCGCTCCAGTAAGGCTTCGCCTCGCGGTTCAGGGTTGCGGAGGTGCGGAGGTTCTTTTCAGTTCCCGTTCGCGGGTTCGGGTTCGGGTTCGCGGTTCGCGTTCTGGTTCGCGGTTCGAGTTCTCGCTGGATTCGACTCGACTCCGAACCCAGAACCCGACCTAGAACCCGAACCCGAACCCGAACCCGAACCAGAAGAGAACCGCCGCACCTCCGCACCGCCGAACCCCGAACCGTTGCTTTCGGTGCGCTTGGAGTGCGGTATTCTCGAACGCATGGATGCGCGCGCTGAGTACTTGACCGACCTGGTCGAGCAGATCGACAGACACAAAAAGCTCGCAGAGGGCGCAATCGCGCAGCTCTCCGACGAGGATCTGTTTCGGGTCATCGATCCCGAATCGAACTCCATCGCGACCGTCATGCGCCACGTGGGCGGCAACCTGCGGTCGCGGTTCACCGACTTTCTCACCACCGACGGCGAAAAGCCCAACCGGCATCGCGATGCCGAGTTCGAAGTTCCGTCGGGGACGACGAGAGAGACGATCGAAGCCGATTGGGAGAACGGGTTTCGGGCCTTCAGAGACGCGGTTGCGGCGCTGACGCCGGACGATTTACTCCGCGACGTGTTCATTCGGGGGCAGCGGCACACGGTCGTCCAGGCACTGCAGCGCGCGATTACGCACCTGGCGTATCACGTCGGCCAAATCGTGTTCCTCGCCAAGCATCTTCGGTCGACGAGCTGGCGCACGCTGAGTATCCCGCGCGGTCAGTCGGAGACATTCAGACCCTAGGCGGCTACGGCTCTTTCAGGGCGCGCATCGCCCATTCGAGGAGCGACGGCAGGCGGCGGTTCCAGTAGTCCCACGCATGCGCCCCCGGCGTCTCGTGGTACTCGTAGGCGAGGCCGCGCTTCTGCACGATCTCGATCAGCCGCCTGTTCGATGCCAGAAACCGGTCGTTTTCGCCGCAGTCGACATACAGGAGGGGTGCGCCGCCGCTGTTTGCCACCGCGGCAATCAGGAAGACGTCGTTCGCGCGCCGTGTTTCACTGGCGGGCGACCCGAAGATCAGTCCCATTTGATCGGTGTGTGAGGGGAAGCTCTTCGCGAACTCGGGATCCGTCGCATCGAATGCGCCGCTCAACGAGCCCGCCGCCGCGAAAAGCGACGGATGCTTCAGCGCGATCTTGATCGCGCCGTAGCCGCCCATCGAGAGTCCCGCGATGGCGCGGCCGTATCGCGCCCGGATGACGCGGTACTTCGTTTCGACATCCCGCACGAGATCCGCGTCGATATAGTCCTCGAACCGGCCGGATCCATCGGCGGCGTTCGTGTACCAGGAGTCCTCGCCTTCCGGCATCACGATGACCAGCGGCAGCGAGCGTGCGCGCTCGGCAAGTTGTGTTCGCGTCGACCAGTCGTCGTAGTGTCCGTCGAGCCCGTGCAGCAGGTACAGCACCGGAAATCTCCGTGCCGACCGGCCGTAATCTTCCGGAAGCAGCACCCGATATTTGATGGGGCGTCCCAGCGCGGCGGATTGCACGGAGTCGTCACGAAAGGTCGCGCGTCGAGGCGCCGCGTGTGCGGGCGTGAGCGCGATCGTCACGGCAAGGATCACGGGAAGCATGCGGTAGGATTATAGGGATATGGCTAGCTGGCAAGGGTTTACAGGCGTCAACGAGGGGTACGTACTGGAGCTGTACGACCGGTTCCGCAAGGATCCGTCGTCGGTCGATCCGGACACGCGTGCCCTGTTCGACCGCTCCGGCCCGCCGGCCGCCGAACTCGAGGAAACGGCTGGCGCCTCCGCAGCATCGCTGTCAAAGGCCGTCGGCGCCGTGAATCTTGCGCAGTCCATCCGGCGGTACGGCCACCTCGCCGCCCAGCTCGACCCGCTCGGCACCCGCCCGCACGGCGATCCGTCGCTGCAGCCCGAAACGCACGGCGTGACCGACGCCGATTTGCGCGCGCTGCCTGCCAATCTCGTGTCGTCGCCGCTGGCAGATGCGGCGTCGAACATGCTGGACGTCGTCGAGACCTTCCGGCGGGTTTACTGCTCGACGTCCGGATACGACTACGCCCACGTGTTCGTGCCCGAGGAGCGCCGCTGGCTGCGGTACGCGGTCGAGAAGGGCCGGTTCCGTTCGCCGGCCGATCCGCTCGACCCGCTCGCGCTGCTCGATCGGCTGACGCAGGTCGAAGCCTTCGAGCGATTTCTGCAGCGCACGTTCCCGGGCAAGACGCGATTCTCGATCGAAGGCCTCGACATGCTCGTGCCGATCCTCGATGAAGTGATCGGCGACGCGGCGGAAGCGGGCATCCGATCGATCCTGATCGGGATGGCGCATCGCGGGCGCCTGAACGTCATGGCCCACGTCCTGAACAAGCCGTATACGCAGATTCTGGCGGAGTTCAAGGACCCGGTCTCGTCCAGAAACTTCCGCGAAGACATGGCCTGGACCGGCGACGTGAAATACCACGCCGGCGCGCACCGGGCGATCAAACACGGACGCGCGATGGACGTGGTCGTCGCCATGCCGCCGAATCCGAGCCACCTCGAGGCCGTCGATCCGGTCGTCGAAGGGATGGCGCGGGCGGCGGGAACGGCGACGGACTCACCCGGCGCACCCGAGTTCGATCCGGCGAAATCGCTGCCGATTCTGATTCACGGCGATGCGGCGTTTCCCGGACAAGGGATCGTGGCCGAGACGTTGAACCTCAGCCGCCTGCCCGGGTATCAGACGGGCGGGACGATCCACATCATCGTCAACAATCAGCTCGGATTCACGGCCGTGCCGCGGGATTCGTACAGCACCTCGTACGCGAGCGGCCTCGCCCGGGGATTCAAAATCCCGATCGCCCACGTCAACGCGGACGATCCGGAGGCGTGCGTCGAAGCCGCGCGGCTCGCGATTGCGTATCGCAATGAATTCCATCGCGATTTCCTGATCGATTTGATCGGGTATCGCCGCCATGGCCACAACGAAGGCGACGAGCCGGCGTTCACGCAGCCCGTTCTCTATCAGAAGATCGCGGCTCATCCGACCGTTCGCGAAATCTGGGGTCAGACCCTCGTGCAGCGCGGCATCGTGGCGCCCAACGTACCCGAGGACCTGAACAGGAAATACGGCACACAACTGCAGGAGGCGATGGACTCGCTGAAGCCCGAACAGGATTTCGTCGAGCCACAGCCGCCGGAGCCGCCTGCCGGAGCTGCCGCACGCGCGGAGACGGCCGTCCCGCTCGACCGGCTGAAGGAGCTGAACGCATCGCTGCTCGCGCTGCCGTCTGCCTTCAGCGTGCACCGGAAGCTGGAACGCGCACGCGAGAAACGCGCAGAGATCTTGGACAGCCTCGATGCGCGTACCGTGGACTGGGCTGCGGCGGAGGAACTCGCGCTTGCGTCGATCCTCGCCGACGGCGTCAGCATCCGCCTGACCGGTGAGGACGTGGAGCGCGGAACCTTCAGCCACCGTCACGCGGTGCTTCACGACGTGAAGACCGGTTCCACCTACGTGCCGCTGCAATCGATCCCGCAGGCGCGCGCCGCGTTCGAAATCCATAACAGCCCGCTGTCGGAGAACGCCACGGTGGGGTTCGAGTACGGCTACAACGTGCAGGAACCGTCGCGGCTGGTCGTCTGGGAAGCGCAGTACGGCGATTTCATCAACGGCGCGCAGATCATCATCGACGAGTTCGTCGTCTCCGCGCGCGGCAAGTGGGGACAGCGTCCGTCGCTCGTGCTGCTGCTGCCGCACGCGCACGAAGGAGCGGGGCCGGACCACGCCAGCGCCCGCCCCGAGCGGTTCCTCCAGCTCGCGGCGGACATCAACATTCGGATCGCCAACTGCACGACGGCGGCGCAGTACTTCCACCTGCTCCGGCGCCAGGCAGCGCTCCTCCTCGAGGATCCGCTGCCGCTCGTCGTGCTCACGCCGAAGAGTCTGCTGCGTCATCCGATGGTCGCGTCGGCACCACGCGAGTTCGCGGAAGGCCGCTTCCGGATGCTGATCGACGACGATGAGGCCCGGGCGCGAAGCGGGGAGATCCGGCGCGTCGTCCTGTGCACGGGCAAGATGTTCGTGGACGTCGCCGGCAGCGATCGGCGCGCGGCGGCGTCGCACGTGGCGGTGTGCCGGATCGAGCAGTTGTATCCGGTCGCACGCCGCGACCTGCGCGCGATGCTGGAAGGCTACCGTGCTGCCACCGACATCGTCTGGGTGCAGGAGGAGCCGGAGAACATGGGCTACTGGGACTTCATCCGGCCGCACCTCGTCGAAGCCGCGGGCGGACGCCCGGTGCGCGTGATCGCGCGGCCGCGCAGCGCCAACCCGGCCGAAGGATCGGCGGCGCGCCACACCCGGCAGCAGCAGTTGCTCGTCGAGGCGGCACTCGCCCCGATGGCAAAGGAGACACCACCGCGCATGAAGCAAGGCGCAACGCCGAAACCCGAACCGAGCACCGCGCGCTAGCGCGCTCGCGCGCTCACGCGCGTGGTGCGCGGTGCTTCGTGCGCGGTGCGCGGTGCGGGTGCGCGGTGCGGGTGCGTGGTGCTCGGTGCGCCGCACTGGCACGCAGGCGGGCACCAGGACGGCACGGCGCACCAGCACGGCACGGCGCACCAGCGCGGTACGGCGCACTGGCACGGATCACCGAAGCACGGAGCACTTGCACGGAGCACGCGCACGGAGCACTTGCACCGAGCACGGCGCACCTAGCACCGAGCACGGACAGCGGAGAAACAGATGGCCGATATTGTCGTTCCAGAAGTGGGTGAGTCGATCGTGGATGCGCGCGTCGCGCGCTGGCTGAAGAAGCCGGGCGACGCGGTTGCCGTTGGCGACCCGCTCGTCGAACTCGAGACCGACAAGATCGATCTGGAAGTCTCTGCCACCCACGCGGGCGTCTTGAGCCGGATCGATCATCAGGACGGCGCCGACGTAAAGGTCGGCGAAGTGCTCGGCGCGGTCGACGAGACGGCGTCGGCTGGCGCGACTGGCGAGAACGGCGGCGGTGCGTCCGCATCTGAATCGGTCGCCCCGACGCAGGCAGCCGCCGCGTCGACGCCGGCGCCGCGGGCAGCGCCCGCCTCGTCCAGGGGCGCGCAGACCGAAGCAGAGAAGACGCGCGCGACTCCGGCCGCGCGGAAGGCCGCGGAGCGCAACGACGTGGATCTCTCGCAGGTCCGCGGCAGCGGTGAAGCCGGACGGGTGATGCGTCGCGATGTGGAGAGCGCGTCCGCAGCCGGTGCGCCGAAAGAAGCGAAACCCGCCGGCCCGCCGTCTGCCCCGCAGGCGCGGCCCGGCGTCCCCCCGCCACCTTCCCCGCGGCCGCGCAGCGAGGGCGACCGCAGCGAGACCCGCGAGCGGATGTCGAAGCGCCGCGCGACGATCGCCAGGCGCCTCGTCGAGGCACAGAGCACCGCGGCGATGCTCACCACCTTCAACGAGGTGGACATGTCGGGCGTGATGGCGCTGCGCGAACGGCACAAGCAGGCATTCAAAGAGCGCCACGGCGTCGGCCTTGGCGTCGCGTCGTTCTTCGTCAAAGCGTGCATCAGCGCCCTCCGCGAGTTCCCGCGGATCAATGCGGAGATTCAGGGCGACGAGATCGTCCTCAAGCACTACTACGATATCGGCGTTGCCGTCGGGGCAGCCGAAGGGCTGGTCGTGCCGGTGCTCCGAGACGCCGACCGGATGTCGTTCGCCGAAATCGAGCAGGGGATTCGCCGTTTCGCCAGGGCGGCCGAAGACGGCACCTTGACGCTTGCCGATCTGAAGGGAGGGACGTTCACGATCACCAACGGCGGCGTGTTCGGCTCGCTCCTCAGCACGCCCATTCTCAACCCGCCGCAGGTCGGCATTCTCGGACTGCACACGATCAAGGATCGTCCCGTCGCGGCCGGCGGCCAGGTCGCGGTGCGACCGATGATGTACACCGCGCTGACCTACGATCACCGCATCGTCGACGGGTCGGAAGCGGTGCAGTTCCTGGTGCGCGTCAAGCAGCTGGTCGAAGATCCGGGCGCGCTGCTGCTGGAGTAACGCCGGACTGCTGGAGTAATGCCGGACCTGAAGGTCCGGCCTACAACGTCGGCCAAAGATGTAGGCCGGGTCTTCAGACCGGGCAGACCGATGTAGGCCGGGCCTTCAGGCCCGGCGCGGTGTAGGCCGGGTCTTCAGACCCGGCGAGAGGAGGCGGATGCGTCGCCTGTTCGCGATCGCGCTTCTGTTCGTGGCGGCGTGCGGCACGTCCCCGTCGGCCCCGTCGCAACAGCCGGTCAGCCCGCCGTTCGTGCCGGCGGTGTTCGCCGATTTTGCCGGCTATTGGAGCGGCACCTTCCACTACACAGCCTGCGTCGGGCTGCACTGCTCCGCGCGCGTCGATCGCAACGATCCGTTCTCGTTGCGGCTCCGGCAGACGATCAACCACGTGACCGGCGTGTTCGCGTCGGAGAATACCGGCAACATCGAGATCTCGGGTGACGTCCAGCCGGACGGTTCGCTGGTGTTGTCCGGCCTGGAAGAGACCGGTGGAAGACTCGGACTCAGCGGGCGCGCCACATTCGCGGCGCCGGCGTTGCGTCT
>DATJFQ010000087.1:0-17614 GCA_035495555.1 Vicinamibacterales bacterium | reverse complement strand
CGCAGATCCCGAAGACCCGAAGGCCGCGAAGCTGGTTCCTCTTGGCTTAGAGAATCACCCGTTGGCGTTTAGTGCGCGAGCTTCCATTGGAGGAGGAGTGGCTCTGGGCCGTGACCACGTCGCGATTAGACTTCGGGATCTTCGGGCTTTCGGGGCCTACGTGGGTAGCCCGGAGGGGCCGTCTCGCCACTCAGTGAATGCCGCGCTCAGCAGCGCTCTCGCCTCGGCGGTGTCCAGAACGACCGCCCGATCGTCGCAGGAGCAACGGTTGCGCGTCGCGCTATTTGGAGAAATCGACGCTGACGGTGGCGGGCGCGCCGGCCGTGATGGTCGCCATCACCTTGCGCTCGCCGAACTGCGGGTTGCGGAAGACGATCTCGCGCGAGCCCAGCGTCAGCGGAAGGTTGGCAAGTGGTGTCTCGCCGACCTTGGTGCCGTCGATCCACACTTCCGCCCACGGCTGGGCGTTGATGTTCGCAGCGCCCTTCGGATCGAGCTTGACCTGTTTCACTTCGCCCGGTTCGACGTCGATGCTGGCCGTCGTCGAATACTCCAACTCCTTGTTCGTGAGATGCAGTTCGTGATGGCCGGGCGTCAGCATGACGTGGTTCTCGGTCGTCCCGAGTCCGCGGCCGTTCTCGGAGACGTCGAGGATGATCGGCGCCGAAATTGCCGCAAAGCCGGAGAAGACGGACACTTCGAGCTTCGCGACGCTTCCGGCTTCCACCTTGACCGTGCGCTTCACCGTGCCGGCTTCCGCGAGCACCGTCACGGTGTGGCGGCCAGGCGTGAGGGCGGCAACGGTGACGGGTGATTCTCCTGCGGCTTTCCCATCGACGAGAACGCGCGCCCCTGCGGGCTCGGTCGTGATCTCGAGGCCGCCGGTGCTGGCCGGAGTTGGCACAGCGGCACTCGTCGTCGACGCCGCAACGGCTGCCGCAGCGGCCTTCGCCGGCGGGGTAGAGAAGAAGCTTAGCGCCGCGTAGCCGCCACCCATGACGATCACGACCGCTGCTGCGATCGCCTTCCAGAGAATCCCGCCCCTGCTCTCTTGCGGTTCCGTTGGATCGCCGTAAATTTCCGCCGCGAGGGGAGTCACCGAAGTCTGCCGGTGCGGCCGGGCGCTTGCGCGCGTGATGGTGCCGTGGGCACGGGCTTCCGGCGCCTTCAGCTTGATCTTCTGGAACGTCGGGACGACGGCGGGCGGCTTCGACACCGCTGGCGGCGGCGTGGGCCGCACGGACGACACTGTTGCGGGCGCATCATTCTTTGGGAAGCCCGCATCGATGGTGTTTGGCGACGAGGCTGCTGCCGTCGCGGTCGACGGCGTCGACAACGAAGGGTCAGAAACGGGTGATTCAGGCTCTGGCGCCTCCGCCTCCGGAGGCACCTTCGGAGCAGGCACCGGCGGATCGAACGCCCGCACATGGTCGGGGCGCACGAGCCACGAGTTGCCGGATTTGCGCTCGTCCGGATTCGCTTCGACCGCGGACGATCGCGATGTCGAACGAAGGCGGTCCTTGCGAGCGCGCGCCGAGCGTTCCTTCTTACGTCTGCGGCGGCCATCGAGCTGGACGAGCGGTTCAGGCGTGGCCTCGAGCGGTTCCGGCACCTCGACGGACGGCGGTTCGACGGGAATGGTGATTTCCAGCGTCGGCTCTGCGTTCCGCGCTGCGGCAGTCTCCGCGTCCGCGGCCCCGGCCTGCTCGCGGGTGTGTTGTTCGGCTTCCACGTCTTCGGGCAGTCGCTGCTCGGTTTCCGCGTGTTCGCGTGCGACGCGCTCGGCCTCAGCCTGCTCTCGCGCGATGCGCTCGGCCTCGGCGTGCGCGCGTGCGATGCGCTCGGCTTCAGCCTGTTCGCGCGCGGCGCGTTCGGCCGCTGCCTTGTCCCGCGCGAGCCGCTGCAGTTGTTCCGCTTCCTTGATCGCGCGCTCGCGCTCGAGGAGATCGCGTTCGAGGCGCTCTGCGTCTGTCTTCTCGCGCTGTGCGCGGTCGGCGTCTTCGCGCGCGCGCCGTTCCGCTTCGACCCGTTCGACGGCAATCCGCTCCAGTTCGAAGCGCTGCACGGGAATCGGAGCCGGCTGCTGACGGTCGGTCTTCGCCGGGCTCTTCACGACAGGTACGGGCTGCGTTTTCGTCGCGTCTGTCGTACGGCCCGAGGGCTTTGCGACCTCGTCGATCCGGTGCTCGTGCGAGGGGCCCAGATACTTCGGGGCCGTCTGCATCAGCTCCGGGTCAACCGATTCGGCTTCGTGAAGGAATTCGTGGAACGCCGACCGGCACGCTTCGATTCCGATCGTGTTGCGCACCAGCATGCGGAGTTCGAAGAGCGCTTCATCTGCCGACGAGAAGACGCGCCGGGGACGAATCGGCAGCGAACGATCGAAGAACCGCTCGATGCCTCGTGAGAACTCCTGGTTGCCGCGGATCTGCGCGACTTCGGCGATTTCTCCGCGCAGCGCGGGAATCCCGCTCGGGTAGTCCTTGTCGCACAGCGGACGCCCGACCACGAGGCTGGCCGCGATCATTGCGGCCTGCGTCAGATCCGATGCCTGATCGAGCCGCGGCGGACCCGGGCTCGGGTGCGCTGCCACACCGAGTTCGTCCCAGAGCCGCTGCCGCGTGAGTTGCAGATGTTCAACGGGCGCGCCGTACACCCAGTCCAGGATGACCAGCGATCCCGTCGGCGTCAGCGTCAGACGGCCGGCGCCCAGTACACCGTGCGCGAACAGCGATTCGCTGTGCAGGTACGAGAGTGCGGGAAGCAGCTCGAGCAGCAGCCCGATGGCGGCGTCGATCCCGCCGATCACACCTGCGGCTGCAGCGACGTCGACGACATCCGAGAGCCGCCGTCCGCCGACGTAGCTCGATGTGACCGTCAGGCGGCCTTCGTCGTTCCAGGCGACCTTGCGCGGCCGGGCGAAACGGTCGTCCTTGAGCAGCGAGGCCCGCGCCACCCGCGCGCTCAGGACGTGCTCGAACGCCGTGAGCTCCGGGCGCACGACGAGGCGCTCGATCATCTCGCCGCTTTCGCGGTCGACTTCGAGCTGCCGGCGTCCGAGGCCGTCGGCGTAGCCGGACGACGAGAGCGAGATCAGAGGGGTACTGGCCGTGACTGGCATCGCTGCAGGAACCCTGACGAGTTTGCAACGCGCGCACCATCTGTGCCGTCCTGCGGGCGTGTGCGAAGGTGTGCGGTTTGTTGAAGTGCTGCCCGTTTTTGCACGGATCGAGCGGAACGGCCATTACGAAACTGTCCCGGATCGCCGCAAGCTGTAATTGGGTTACAGTGCCGGATATGTCCGATCCGAATGAAATCGCGGCGCTGAAAGCGTCGATGCGCGGCGTGATGGCTTCGCTGCAGGACATGCGCCCGCTGGCGGATCGCGTCGAGGCGTTCGACCCGCATGTGGACGTCAGCGACACGGACCTGGAGGACCTGAGGCGTGAGTCGGGTGCCCACGCCGTCGCGGCGCAGGCGCTGCGCGGCTTCGTCGAGACGATGCTGAAGCGGCGCGGCAGACTCGCGGAGGTCGCCGCGATCAAGACGGGCGGCGAAGAGTAGTGGGAGGCGCGGATGCCCGGAGCCGTTCTTGCGCTGATCTGCATCGTTCTCGCGCAGGCGCCGCAGCGTGATCTCGTCGCGGCCGCGCCACACACCGGCGCGGTCAGCGGACGCGTCGTTGACGCGGACACCACGACCCCGCTGCGCAACGCGCGCGTGGCCGCCGTCCCCGATCAGGGCGACGGACCCGATCCTGTCCTGACCGACGCGGACGGCCGTTTCAGGATCGCCGGTCTGCCGCCAGGCCGGTATCTGCTGGTCGCGTCCAAGCCCGGTTACGTCAGCTTGCGTTACGGAGCGCGGCGCGCGCTCGATCCGCCGCAGCCGATAGACGTCTCTGGCGAAATACCTCCACTCGACATCCGGCTGCCGCGCGGCGCGGCGTTGTCCGGCCGGCTGTTCGACGAGCTGGGCGATCCCATTCCTGACGTCCGCGTCACCGCCGGCGTCGTCATGCACACGAGCGGCGGCGCCCGCATGACCGCCGTACGTTCCGCCGATACGGACGACCGCGGCGAGTACCGGATCGCCGGCCTCCCTGCGGGCACATACGTCGTCAGTGCGCGACCGGGGCCCTCCGCGCCCGACGGCATGGTGCTGGGGATTGACTGGATGAACGCGCCTTCCGGTGCGCCGACGTACGAACGGCTTTATCACCCCTCCACACCAGCGTTGTCGCAGGCGCGCCAGATCCGGCTGAGTGCGGGAGACGATGTATCGGGAGTTGACCTGACCTTCAGGCAGGTGCAGCGTCCGCAGCTCACGGTCGCGGTTCGCGATTCCACTGGCGCGCCTGCGACGGCGCTCATCGATCTGCGATCAGACGAAGTGGTTTCAGGCTTGTCGCACCAGGTGCGGGTCGACGCGAGCGGGTCTGCCAGCCTCGCGATTGATCCCGGCGACTGGCTCCTGCACGCATCAGGGCCCGCCGGACAGGCGCTGCTGCCGATCACGATCGGTGAGGCTGACGCGCAGTTGTCCGTTGTGCTCACGCGCGGCACGACGATTTCGGGACGCATCCTCTATGAGGGCAGCCGCAAGCCGGCCGCGCTGCTTCTGGTGACGGAGCGCAGTCTGTTTCCGCCGCGGTTCGACCTGTCCGAATCTGTTCGCGTGGCGCCAGACGATACGTTCACGATGACCGGGGTTCGGGATCCGCGGCAGCTTCAGGTCGACGGCTTGCCGCCGGGGTGGCGCTTGAAAGGTGTGTTTCTGGATGGTGTTGATGTCATGACGATGCCGCCCCAGCCGTCTGCGCAGATGACGGACGTGAAGGTCGTCCTGACGTCCGCGCCTTCCGAAGTCTCCGGCACGGTTGTCGGAGAACGTGGTTCGGCAGCCGCGAACGCGCAGGTGCTGATCTATCCGAAGGATGCCTCACTCCTCGTCAACCCCGAGCGGTGGGCCCGATGGACGCACGCGGACCCACATGGCGCCTTCGTCGTGCGTGATCTCCCGGCAGGTTCGTACCTTGCGGTGGCGCTCACGCAAGTCGATGGAACGCGTTGGACGACGCGCGAGTATCTCGACGCGCTGCGGCCACACGCCGTCGCGTTCACACTCGCGGACGGCGAGCGGCGCATGATCGCGGTGGCGCTTGCGGCGGGCCAGCAGCCATGAACGCCTGGTGGATCGCGGTGTTGATCCTCGCGCAGGCTGTTCCATCTGCGCAGGTCCCAGCCGTCCCAGCGGGCTCGATTCACGGCCATGTGTCGAGGCCCGACGGCGGACCCGCTGTCCGCGCGCGGGTGCGGCTCGTGCCGAATGCGGCCTCGTCGCGCGGCGACGTGACCATCACCGATGCTGACGGCGGCTACGTCTTCGACAGGCTGCCGCCAGGCTCCTATCGTGTCGTCGCCGAGAAGACCGGGTTCATCTCGACCCAGTATGGAGGACGTCCTCTGGATCAGATGGGCGACTCTGTCGAGGTCGACGCCGGCGAGCGTGTCGAGCGTGTCGATATCGTGCTCGCGCGTCAGTCGGCGATCATGGGCCGCATCCTCGATGAAAACGGGGAGCCTGTCGAAGGCGCGCGCGTCCACGCGCAGCAGCTCAGATATGTGGGCGGCCGCTACCGGCTCGTCGACGCCTTCGGATCGCACGATCGGCTCACCGATGACCGCGGACACTTCAGGGTTTACGGACTGCAGGCCGGCTCCTACATCGTCAGCGCCGTCGTCGGGCAGATCGACTACCCGTCGAACGCGATGGTGAGTCTGCCGGGCTACGCGCCAACCTTCTATCCTGGGCGGCAGCGTGTGTCGGAGGCCGAGCCGGTCAGGGTTGCAGCGGGCCAGGACGTCGAGATACCTGATTTCGCCCTCGCGCGCGTGCGTACTGCGCGCATCTCCGGCCGGGCGCTCAGCTCACAAGGAGAGCCGATCACCGGCGGACTGGTCATTCGTCCGACGGTCCGGTCAGGCGGCGTCGGGGAGGAGTTCGGCGCACGCATCGAACGCGACGGCACCTTCGAGTTCCGCAACATCGCACCAGGCGAATACGTGATCGTGGCGTCGAAGGGGAGGCTGCAGCCATCCGTTGAAGGAGAATTCGGCGCAACAGCCCTGACGGTGGATGGCTCCGATATCGAAGGGCTGAACATACGGACCAACGCCGGATCGACCATCGCAGGACACGTCGTGCTGCAAGGCGGCAATGCGCCACCCGGCGCGTTCAAGATCGAGCCCTATCCCGTGGATCCGGATTTCGACCCTCCGGCCGGCGGCGCGATCGCGCAGACAGAACTGACGGCTGCACTCGACTTCAGGATGTCCGGCATCTCAGGACCGCGCCGCCTTCGACTCACTGAGGCTCCGGACGGGTGGATGCTCGAGAGCGTTCGGGTCAACGGTCAGGACGTCACGGATGCCACGTTGTCGTTCGGGACATCCGACGAATCCCTCTCCGACGTCGAGATCGTGCTGTCGTTCGCCGGCGGCGAGGTCTCGGGCACGGTGACCGCTCCGCGAGGTCTGCCGCCGAGCGTCTATTCAGTAATCGTCTTTTCGGAGGATCCGAATCAGTGGTACGCGGATTCACGGTATTTGAAAGCGGGACCTGTGGCAGCCGACGGAAGGTTCGACGTTCGAGGCCTCCCCTCGGGCACTTACTTCGTCGTGGCGATTCCTCGCGTCGAGGGCGACGGCTGGCAGGAGCCCAGGGTACTGGAGGCGCTCGCGGCCACGGCGCCTCGCCGGCTGGTGACGGAAGGGCAGACCCTCTCGCTCGTGCTGAAACCCGCCGCGCTCCCGCGCCGCTGAATGATAATCGGCTGATGCACACTCCTGTCTGGGACGCGGTCGACGAATTCTTCGACCGGACCCTCGTCACCCCCGATGCCGTATTCGATGACGTGCTGCACCGCAGCGAGGCAGCCGGGCTGCCCGCGATCAGCGTGACGGCTTCTCAAGGCAAACTCCTCGCGCTGCTCGCCGAATCCATCGGCGCCCGCCGTGCGCTCGAGATTGGCACACTCGGCGGGTTCAGCGCGATCTGGATCGCGCGCGCGCTCGCGCCGGGTGGGCGCCTCGTGACGATCGAGGCGGAGCCGCGGCACGCCGTTGTCGCTCGCGAGTCGTTTGCCCGCGCCGGCGTACTGGATCGGATCGATCTGCGCGAAGGGCAGGCGCTCGACGTGCTGCCGCAGCTCACGGACACAAAGATCGATTTCACGTTCATCGATGCCGACAAGCCGAAGACGCCCGCGTACCTCGACTGGGCCATCCGCCTGTCGCGCCCGGGCGCGCTCATCGTCATCGACAACGTCGTCCGCGAAGGAGAGATCGCGGACGCGGCGAAGGCGGACGCGTCCGCGCTCGCCATGCGCCGCGTTTGCGAACAGGCCGGCCAGGACGCGCGCATCAGCGCCACCGCGGTTCAGACCGTCGGATCGAAGGGCTACGACGGTTTTCTGCTGGCGCGTGTGCGTTAGCGTCCTCGAACATCGAGCATCGAGCATCGAGCATCGAGCATCGAGCATCGAATTTCACCTTTCAAGCCGGGTGCCGTAGAATCGCGCGCATGGTGGATCGCGCAACCGTGGAAGCGTTCTTAACAGAGCGTCAGCGGGGCTGGCTGACGCGGGATCCCGAGGTGCTCGGGCGCTCGCACGCGGAGGACGGCGTCGTCCGCAGTCCGATTTTCGCCAATCTTCAGGGGCGGAAAGCGATCACCGACGCCTACCAGTCGCTCTTCCGAAGCTTCACCGACTGGCAGCTCTCGACGCGCCCGGCGCTCATCGACGGCTTGCGCGTCGCCCAACCGTTCGACGTCGTCGCCACCCACACGGGCACGCTGCTTGGCTTCGAACCGACCGGCCGCCGTTTCGAGATTCACGGGGTGCTGCTGTTCACGCTGACGCCCGACTGCCTGATCGCCGACGAACAGCGGATCTACGATTTCACGGGGCTGTTGATTCAGGTCGGGGTGCTGCGGGGAAAGCCTGCATTCTGAATTCCGATAGATCCCCATTCCCAGTTCCCAAACGGTCGCTTGGGAGTTGGGCGTTGGAAGTTGGGAATTGGCGTTGTGACTAAAGGTTGGTGGACGGCAGGAGGATCGAACTCCCGACCTCTGCGTTGCGAACGCAGCGCTCTCCCAGCTGAGCTAGCCGCCCCCGTTGTAGATGTCCGTGCCGGCGTGCGCACGGCAGCAGGGCCGCGCATCGGCACGAATCCTTAGTCTAGCACGGGCTCAGAACTTCGTGACGAGCGCAATACGCGCGGCACGCGGCCACCCCGGCGAGATGTTCGTGTTGTTGTCCGCATTCGCATAGTACCGCGCGTCGAATACGTTCTCCACATTCACCTGCAGCCGCGCGCGCGCCGTGACGTCGAGGTACGCCGCCGCATCGACGGTCGTGAACCCAGGGAGAACCACAGTGTTATCGATCGCGGCGAACACGTCGCTGCGATGGACCACTCCAGCCGCAAACGCGAGACGTCGTTCGATCTGATAGAGGTTCCAGAGCGACGCCGAGTGCCGCGGCACCTGCGGCGCTCGCGCACCGGTACGGGCCGCCGCCGTCGCGCTCGTCACGAAGGCATCCTGCCACGCATACCCGGCCGCGATCTGCCAGCGTGATGTAATCCGTCCCATCAAGCCCGTTTCCACACCGTTCGTTCGCTGGCTGCCGGTCTGGACAATGCGTGCCGCGTCCAGAGGATCGGTCGAACGCGTGTTCGTGCGATCGAGCTGGTAAACGGCACCCGAAAAGTCAAGGCCGGGCGTCACCTCCCATTTCACTCCCGCCTCGTAGTTCGTGAAGCGTTCGGGCTTCAGCTGCTCCGTCACCGCCGTGAGCGCAGAGAACTGATCGCCGGCGCTCGGCAGGTACGACACGGTGTAGCTCCCGTAGAGCGAGAGCGGCGGGACAGGCTTCACCAGTATTCCAGCCCGCGGCGAGACGAGGACGTCTGTCCGGCTTGTCTCGAGCGTCGTGCGGTTGTTGTGCAGCTGCACGGCAAAGGAGTCGACCCGCATGCCGCCCACGAGCTGCACGAAACGCGTGACGTCGACCTGATCCTGGACGTAGCCGGCGCTGACCACGGCCCTGACGTGGTTGTCGGCATCGCTTGCGCTCTGGCGAAACACAACGGGAACCGCGACGCGCGGGTTCGACCTCGGCACCAGCGCTGATGTGGCCCCGCCGGCAAAATACCCCGTGTTGCGTAAGTTGTCGGTGAGCTGTCTGCCAAACTCGGCACCGGCCATCAGCAGGTGGCGGATGGAACCCGTCTGCACTCGTCCGGTGAGGTCGGTCTGGTTGAACACATTCACGCGGCTTGTGTGGTTGTTGTACGCCGTGAGGGTGACTGCTGTTTCGTCAGCGTTCACCACCCCTGGAACAAAGTTCTGATATCCGCGGTCGTACCCGGCGGCTTGTGCGTGATCGCGCACTGTCCATCCTCCGAACCGCTGCTCGAATGCGGCGGAGAAGAGATCGGCGCGCGACCGCACGTACGTTTCTGAGGGATTGCCGAAGTAAGTGGACACATCGACCGCGAGAGGTCGCGACGCGAACGAAGAAATGCCGCGATCCGCCGTGCGATGATCCGAGACGTGCTCGAACCCGGCAGTCAGCATTGCGGTACCGCGGAAACGGAACGTGGCCGTCGGGTTCACACCATATCGGCGCATCCCCACGCCATCGCGGAAACTGTCGGCGTCTTCGTACATCGCATTCAGGCGAACTGCGGCCGTGTGTCCGAGCGCGCCGCCGACATCCGCTGTGGCGCGTTTTCGACCAAACGATCCAGCCGAGAGCGACAGCTCGCGAACGGGTGCGAAGACGGCGCTTTTCCTGACCCGGTTGATGACACCGCCGCCGCCGCCCCGTCCGAAGATCATCGCGTTGGGGCCCTTCAGCGCCTCGAGGCGCTCGATGTTGTAAAGGTCGCGGTAGTACTGCACGTCGTCGCGAACACCATCGACGAAGAAATCGGCCGACGAACTGTTGCCGCGGATGACGACTTGATCCCGGTTGTTCTCCCCCTGGTGCGCCGCGATGCCTGGCACGTAGCGGACGGCGTCGGCGATGCTGCTCATCATCTGATCGTCGATGAGCTGCCGCGTTACGACGGTGATGGTTTGAGGCGTGTCACGCAGCGGCGTGGCCGTCTTCGTCGCCGTCGTCGTCGCGGGCGGGTCGTAGCCGCGTGCGGCCGCGGCGACGCTGACGGACTCGCGAACGCCCGCCACCGTCAGTTGCATCGACACAGTCGCGGCGTGCCCGAATTCGACGGCGACTGTCCTGGATACCGCATCGAAGCCACTCGCGAGCGCGGTGACGGTGCACTCGCCTGGCGGCAACGACAGATGAAACGTCCCGTCCAGCGCGGACACTGTTTTGGCCAGCGTGGTCCCCGCAAGAGAAGTGACGACCACTTCAGCGCGCGAAATCGGGGCGCCGCTTGGATCGACGACGGTTCCGTCGAGCGAAGCAGCGTTCGGCGTCGCGGGTGAGGGAGGTTGCGCCAGTCCGGGGGAGGAACCGGCGAGGCAAAGCGAGCAGGCGAGAAGAATGGCGCGACGAAGCATCTAGCCTCCGCGCGCGCATTGCGCCGCCCACGCCCTCCCCGTAGAATAGGCAGGTTGAGCGAATTCAGCGCCACGCGCGCATGAAAAGGTCTGTCCGGACCCAACGTTCGACATGGCCCGTCTGGTGTATCAGCACCGGGCGGGCTTTCTTTTTGCGGCCCTTGCAGGAGCCGCCGAGGCTTCTAAGCCTATATCCGACCCATTTTGGCCGGTCAAGGGCAACTTATTGCATCAATAGGGTTAGGGCATCCTGCGTCCAGTAACCATGCACGAGTCGTCGTTGCCTGATCCCCTCGACGCACTGGTGGCCGCGCCCGAGCACCACCGGCTGATTTTCGAAAACGCTCAGGTACGCGTGCTCGACACGCGAATCGCGCCGGGCGACCGCACGCCCGTCCACACGCATCGGTGGCCCGCTGTGCACTACGTCGTGAGCTGGAGTGATTTCGTTCGGAGAGATGCGGCCGGGGCCGTACTGGCCGATACACGCGGGAAGGTGCCGCCGCCGCCCGAAGCGCTGTGGGGTGAGCCGTTGCCGCCGCACTCGCTGGAGAACGTCGGGGAGACGCCGATTCACATCATCAGCACGGAACTCAAGGTCGCGCTCTAATCGCGCCAACTGAAGCTGCGCGCTATCCGTCGCGCCTCGCGCCTCCCGCCTCGCACCTCGCGCCGCGCGCCGCTCCGCCTTTTGTGCGATGGGGCCCCCGCTCGGACAGCCCACTTCGTGCTCGGCGGCCGGAAAGACATGTCGACGAGGAGCCGCCTCCGCGCGAAGCGGGCGCCCGTCCTCGCCCCATCGCTGGTGAGGCGATAGGAGCCGCGCGCTCCCCCCGCCTCCCACCTCGCGTCTCCCGCCTCGCGCCGCGCGCCGCGCGCCGCGCGCCGCGCGCTACGCGCTACGCGAGCACGTCGAGGTACTTCAGCGCCCCGCCCGTGTTGAAGACCACCACCGTGTCGGTGGGCTTGACGTCGGCGCGTGCGGCGAGCATCTTCAGGGCGTGAAGCGCCGCGCCGCCTTCGGGGGCCGCGCTGATGCCTTCTTTCGCACCGAGCTCCTTCATGGCGGCGACCATGTCGGTGTCGGACACCGCGAGCGCGGTGCCGCCGCTCTCGCGAACGGCGCGGAGCACGAGGAAATCGCCGATGGCCTTGGGCACGCGCAGGCCGTCGGCAACCGTGCGCGCATTGGGGAACATCTCGGAGCGCTCGGCGCCCTGCTCGAACGCGCGGACAATCGGCGCGCAGTGCTCGGCCTGGACAGACACCATCTTCGGGCGGCGGCCTTTCTCCATCCAGCCGATCGCTTCCATCTCCTCGAAGGCCTTCCACATGCCGACCATGCCGGTGCCGCCGCCCGTCGGATAAATGATCCAGTCGGGGAATTTCCACCCGAGCTGTTCACCCACTTCGTAGGCCATCGTTTTCTTGCCTTCGATGCGGTACGGCTCCTTGAGCGTCGACACGTCGTACCAGCCGAGCGGCTTTCCCTTCTCCGCGGCAATCCGCCCCGCGTCGGTAATCAGGCCGTCGACGAGCGTTACGTCGGCGCCGTACAACTCGCACTCGCGGATGAACGGGACCTTGACGTCCTTCGGCATGAAAACTTTGGCTTCGAGGCCCGCCGCCGCGGCGTAGGCCGCCATGGCGTTGGCAGCGTTGCCGGCCGACGGCACCGACAGCGTCTTCACGCCAAGCAGCGACGCGCGCGTGACGGCGGCGGAGAGCCCGCGCGCCTTGAACGAGTTCGTCGGATTCAGCGACTCGTCTTTCACGAAGACGCGATCGAGACCCAGCGCGCGCCCGATGCGTTTGGCATGAAAGAGGGGAGTCCAGCCCTCGCCGAGCGTCAGCGGCTGTTCGCCGTCGAAGAGCGGCATCAGTTCGCGATACCGCCACATGTTCGGCTCGCGCGCGGCGAGCGATTCACGCGTCCACGCCTTCGCCCCCTCCAGATCGTATCGGGCGAGCAGTGGCGCGCCGCACGTGCACAGGTGCTGTTCTTTCCGGGGATCGTAGGGAGACGCGCCGCAGGGGACGCTGCATTCCAGATGGGAGAAGAAAGACATTGCAGATTTAGGATTGCAGATTGCAGATTGATTTTTCAATTGTGAAATCAACAATCAATCTGCGATCTGCAATCTGCAATCTGCAATTCGAGCGACTCACTTGCCAAGGAGCTCCGTGTCTTTCTTCTTCTGAATGTCATCGATGAGCGCGACGTGCTGATCCGTGACCTTCTGGATCTCGTCCAGGCCGCGGCGCTCCTCGTCTTCGGAGATTTTGTGGTCCTTCAGAAGCTTCTTCAGCCGCTCGTTCGCGTCCCGGCGCACCTGACGCACGCCGTTGCGGCCTTCCTCGGCGTACTTGTGCACGAGCTTCGACATCTCTTTGCGGCGTTCTTCGGTGAGCGCGGGGAGCGGTATGCGGACAACCTTGCCGTCGTTCGTGGGATTGAGGCCGAGATTGGCGCTTCGGATCGCTTTCTCGATCGCGCCCATCAGCGACGGATCGAACGGCTGGGCGACGATCATGGTCGGCTCCGGTATCGAGAGCGAGGCCACCTGATTCACGGGCATCATCGAGCCGTAGGCGTCGACGTGCACGGCATCGAGGATATTGACCGACGCGCGGCCGGTGCGGACGCCGGCGAGCTCGCGGCGGACGTGCTCGATATGAGTGTCCATCCGCTTCTTCACTTCCGCCGTCACTGACTTCAGGTCCGAAGCATCCATAACCATCCTCACTCTGCCGTCACGGTCGTTCCGACGCGTTCGCCCATGATGACGCGGCGCAGATTGCCCGGCGTCCGGAGGTTGAACACGACGATCGGCAGCTTGTTGTCCATACACAGCGAGATGGCCGTCGCGTCCATGACCTTGAGGCCCTGCTCGAGGACCTTCAGGTACGAGATGGTGGAGTACTTGGTGGCGTCAGGATGAAGGAGCGGGTCGGCGGTGTAGACCCCGTCGACTTTCGTGCCCTTCATGATGACGTCCGCCTTCATCTCCATCGCGCGAAGCGCGGCGGCCGTGTCGGTGGTGAAGTAGGGGTTGCCGGTGCCGGCAGCGAAGACAACCACGCGTCCTTTTTCGAGGTGGCGCACGGCGCGGCGGCGGATGAACGGCTCGGCGACGGCGCGCATTTCAATCGCCGTCGCGACACGGGTCGGCACGCCGATGTGTTCGAGCGCATCCTGCAGCGCCAGCGCGTTGATGACGGTGGCGAGCATCCCCATGTAATCGGCCGTTGCGCGGTCCATGCCGCGCGCGCTGGCCGCCAGGCCGCGGAAGATGTTGCCGCCGCCGATGACGACGCCGGTCTGGACGCCGAGTTCCTGGATCTCGGCGATGTCTCTCGCAATCTGCGTCGCGACGGCTGGGTCGATGCCGAACGCCTGCTCGCCCATGAGGGCTTCGCCAGAAAGCTTCAGCAGGACCCGACCGTAACGCGCCATAGCCTGCGATTATATGCAATGACGTCCGATGGACGATGCTCGATTAACGCTTCTCAATCATCGAACATCGAACATCGATCATCGATCAAGCGCTCTGTTCGCCGACCTTCATGCGAACGAACCGCGCGACCGTCATATTCTCACCGAGCTTGGCGATGGCGGCCTGCACAATCTGGCCGATGGTCTGCTTCGAGTCGCGGATCGACTCCTGCTCCATGAGACAGAACTGCTTGTAGAAGCTGTCCAACTTGCCCTCGACGATCTTGTCCACGACGTTTGCGGGCTTGTCCTTCACCTGCTCCTTGTAGATCTCCTGCTCGCGCGCCACCACGTCGGCGGGCACGTCTTCGCGCCGCACGTACGTCGGGTTGGCGGCCGCGATGTGCATCGCGATCTCCTTCACGAGCAGCTGGAAGTCCTCCGTACGGGCCACGAAGTCAGACTCGCAGTTCACCTCCACGAGGACGCCGATCTTGCCGCCCATGTGGATGTAGTAGCCGATGAGGCCTTCAGAGGTCGAGCGGCCGGCCTTTTTGGCGGCCTGTGCGAGCCCGCGCTTGCGCAGCAGCGTCGTCGCTTCCTCGAGATTGCCGTTGGCTTCCGCAAGCGCCGCCTTGCACTCCATCATGCCGACGCCCGTCTGGTCGCGCAGCTGTTTCACCAGCGCCGCAGAAATCGTTTCCGTTGCCATCACGTTCTCCTGTACACGAAAATCGCCGGCCAGAGATCCCCGGCCGGCGAACACCTGGTCAGCGCCGTTCTTACACCGAGGCCGGGGAGGTCGCCTGCTCGGGGCGCGACGCGGGACGGGATGCACGCGGGCGGCGGCTGCGATCGTCGCCGCCTTCGCCGCCGCCTTCGTCCGCCTGCGATGATTCACGAATGCCGCGGCCGGCGATCACGGCATCGGCGATCTTGGACGCGAAGAGCCGGATGGCGCGCAGCGCGTCGTCGTTGCCCGGAATCACGTAGTCCACTTCGTCAGGATCGCAGTTGGTGTCGACCACGCCGATGACGGGAATCTTCAGCTTGCGCGCTTCGTCGACCGCGATCTTCTCCTTGCGGGTATCGACGACGAAGATGGCATCGGGGAGCCGCGACATGTGCCGGATGCCTTCGAGGTTCTTCTGGAGCTTGCGCTTCTCCTTCTCGATCTGCGCGATCTCCTTCTTGGAGAGCGTCTCGTAGCGCCCGTCGGTCTCCATGGCTTCGAGGTCGCGGAGACGCGCAAGGCTGCGCTGGATGGTGCTGAAGTTCGTCAGGAGGCCGCCGAGCCACCGCTGGTTGACGAAGAACATGCCCGACCGCTGCGCCTCTTCTGCGATCGCGTCCTGTGCCTGACGCTTCGTGCCGACGAAGAGCACCGTCCGACCATCCGACGCCAGGTTCGTGACGAAATCCTCCGCGGCGCGGAAGAGCTTCGCCGTCTTCGCCAGGTCGATGATGTAGATGCCGTTGCGCTCACCGAAGATATACGGCTTCATCTTCGGGTTCCAACGCTTCGTCTGGTGGCCGAAATGGACGCCAGCCTCGAGCAAATCCTTTAACGCGATGCCGCTCAAATGCCCTCCAAAAGTAGCCGGGGGGCTTCGCCCCGCCGGACCCCCCTACACGCGCTCTCGCTCGCCGCTTCGCCGGCTCGCTCCGATCGCGTGACGCGCTCGCTGCCGCTCGCGCGCTGTCAACTACCGTTTACTGAACTGGAAGCGCTTGCGCGCGCCCTTCTGTCCGTACTTCTTCCGTTCCTTGATCCGCGCGTCGCGGGTCAGGAAGCCTTCCTTCTTGAGCCGCGGCCGCAGCTCCAGGTTGTATTCCACCAGCGCCCGCGCGATGCCGAGTCGCAGCGCGCCCGCCTGACCGGCGATGCCGCCGCCGGCGATGGTCGCCAGTACGTCGAATTTGTCGGCTGTTTCGGTGACGAGCAGCGGCTGCTTGATTTGCGTCCGCAGGGCCTCGGTGGGGAAGGCCTGTTCAATCGGTTTGTGATTGATGGTGAGGGCGCCGGTGCCGGGCCTCAGAAACACGCGGGCGGTCGAAGTTTTGCGCCGGCCGGTCCCGTAATACTGGATTGCTGCTGCCACGACTTATGCGACCTCGCTCCTGCTGGATATCTGCCGCGCTTTGGGCTGCTGCGCGCGATGCGGATGCTCTGCGCCGGCATACACTTTCAGTTTCCGCCACATGGCCTCGCCCATCTTCGTCTTGGGCAGCATGCCGCGGACGGCCTCCTCAACGATCCGCTCGGGCTTGCGGGACCGGAGATCCTTCGCGCGCTCCTGACGGACTCCGCCTTCGTACCCGGAGTGGTATCGATAGAGCTTCTGCTCTTCCTTGGCGCCGGTGAGCCGCACCTTCGCGGCATTGACGATGACCACGTGGTCGCCCGTGTCGATGTAGGGCGTATAAACCGGCTTGTGCTTGCCCTGCAGCAGACGGGCGGCCTCGGTGGCGACACGGCCCAGCACCTGGCCTTCCGCGTCAATCACATGCCACTGGCGCTCCACACTGCCCGCAGCGGGAACGAACGAACGCATGAACCCTCACTTGATGGATCGGCGGCCGCGCGGCCTGCCGGGACGTGCTCTGCCCGACGAACCCAGGCTTCAGCCCTCGGCCGATACGCTGGCAGAGACGGCAAACCAAAAGGATACCGACGATTAGCGAGATTGTCAACGCTCAGGCGGGGTCCTGGTCCGTTCGCGGTCGCCGCCGGTCGGGGTGCGGCCGATTCCCCGGCCCGAACAGTTTTGTAATCCACGTACACTTTCGTTGACGTCCTCGGGCCCTCCCTCGCGCCGCGTCCCCCGGAGTTGCGCAGTTCCTGCGAAATTGCAGCGCAATTCGACGTGGCACCTCACTTGCCGACCAGGTCGTGCCGATACACACAAAACACGGGAGCGTCGCGGGGCATTCCCCGCGCGCTTCCTCGGACGTTTCACGGCTTCCTCAGACAGGACAAACGGTGTTTCGCAAACCCAAAGCCCTCGTCGGTCTGGACATCGGTTCGAGCGCCGTCAAGGCGGTGGAGCTGAAAGCGGCAGGAAAAGGCTACAAGGTCACGGCCTTCGGCAGCGAGCCTGTGCCGCCCGACAGTATCTCGGAGGGCGCCATCATCGACGCCTCCGCCGTCGCCGAATCGATCCGCCGCCTGTTCGACTCGCGCGGCATCAAGACGAAGGAGGTCGCCGCCTCGCTCTCGGGCAACGCCGTCATCGTCAAGAAGATCTCCGTCCCGGTGATGACGGACGCCGAACTCGCAGAGGCCATTCAGTGGGAAGCGGAACAGTACATTCCGTTCGACATCCAGGATGTCAACCTGGATTACCAGATTCTCGACCGGGGCGACCCGGCGGCGGGCGCCACCACGATGGACGTGCTGCTGGTCGCCGCGAAGAAGGAGAAGATCGCCGACTACACGGGCGTCATCGCGCAGGCCGGGCGCACCGCCGTCGTGGTCGACGTCGATGCGTTCGCGCTGCAGAACGCGTATGAAGCCAACTACGGTTCCGATCACAGCTCGGTCGTCGTGCTCATGAACGCCGGCGCCAGCGCAAC
>DATJFQ010000086.1:0-7604 GCA_035495555.1 Vicinamibacterales bacterium | reverse complement strand
GAGTCGACGCGGTTGTTGTTCGTCACCCCGCCGTTCACCTTCAGCACCCACGCGTTGTAGATCCCGAGCGTGAGCTCGCCGACGATGCTGCCGCCGGGGCGGAAGGTGCGCTCAGAGGAGTCGCGCTGCACGCCGGCTTCGGCGAACAGACTCAGGCCGTAGTTCTCTGAGAACTTCAGATACGGATAGACGGTGAACGTATACGCCTCGTATCGCTTCGGGTCGTAGTACCCGTCGTCCAGGTTGCGGCGCGCGCCGAATACGTAAGCCGCGGCGCCCACATCCAAGTTCATGAAATCGCGGCGGACGACCGGCGTGCGGGGAGCGAGACGGAACGCGTAGCGCGTGTTGTCGTCCGAGAACGACTCGCGCAGCGCATCGAGATCGAGTGAAAAGCGCAGCGACGGCGACCACGTGAGGCGCCCGCGATCGGTGTCCTGCGTGAGACCGAGCGAAACGGTTCGCGGCGAGATGAGCAGGAGATTGTGGTCGCGGTCGTATGAGAGCCGTACCGCATCGCCTCCCTGGAGCGTGACGCCGCCGGTGTAGGTCGCTTCGGGACTGCTCGTGAACGTGGAGTCGGCAGCGCCGCCGCCGACGCGGAACTGAATTGCATGCGCGGGACGGAAGTCGCCGCGCACCCACCCTTGATCGACCTGCTGCCGCGACGCGCCGTCGATGCTTTCGAGGCCGCTGCCGTCGCGCGCGCGGAGGATGTCACGCTGGTAACCGCCGTCGATTCGGACGCCTGGTGCCACCTTCACGGAAAGTGATGCGGGAATGCGGACAATCCGGAGGCCGTCGGAGTCGCTGTAGCCGTTCACGGACGGCTGCACGAGAGAGCCGAAGGCGAGTCGCAGTTGCTGAGAAAGTCCGGCGATCTGCCTGGTCGGCTCGGTCGTCGCCTGGAGCGACCCGTAGGTTGCGCGCGCGCCGCGTTCGTCGCCGTAGCCGATCCGCGCGAGCGTGTCGGTAATTTGGAGATTGGTGTCCTGCGGATTCGCTGCGAAAAGGGGGTGCAGCACGTCGAGCGCCGCCGATGGACGCGACGCGCGCGCGAGCACCGATGCGCGCTCGCCCGAGAGATCTGCGCCCGCGCCGAGCCGTTTTTCCATCCGGTTCAGGATCGACAGCGCGCCTGCATCGTTGCCGCGCCAGGACTCGGTGCGCGCCCATTCGATCCAGCCGCTGCGGTCGTCGGGTCGACGGGACACGTAGTTCTTGTAGGCGCTGGCCGCGCGATCGGTCTGGTGCTGCCAGACGTCGGTGCGCGCCAGCGCGAGCCAGACGTCGGCGTCTTCCGGATGCAGGCGTGAGAGCTTGAGATACGCGACGTGCGCCGCCTCGTAGTCTCCCTTCCACGCCGCGAGTTGTCCGGCGGCCTTCAGGTAGTCGGGATTGTCCGGTGAGAGCGCCAGCGCACCCTGGATCGCAAGGAGCGCAGGGGCGGGCTTGCCGTTTGACGCATACGCCTGCGACAGGCGCGAGTAAAGCCCCGCGTCACCTTTCTTATACGTGACCGCCTGCTCGAGCGCGTGGATGCTCGCCGCGGTGTCGCCGAGCGCTGCGTGAATGTCGGCCTCGCGCACCCACAGGTCCGCGCGATCCGGATGGTCCTTCAGCGCGGCATCGTAGATGACCAGCGCATCTCGCCAGCGTTTCTCTCCTTCGGCGCGCAGGCCGTCGGCCGGGACCTGGGCGAAGGCGCTCACGGCCCACAGCAGCAGGAAGCCGGTTGTCCCCATTTTTTGCAAAAAATGGCGGTTGTCCCCTTTTTTTGTATGTGGGCTTATTTGCGCCATTTCCGGTTCCTTGTGATCCACAGGTCCTTCGCGAACCGGCTGATCGTGATCGCGTCCCAGAAAATCAATCCGTAGCGAAGCGGCGAAATCAGGAGGCCCTTGCCGAGATATTCGAGCCGCTGTCCGCGCGCGACGATGACCAGCGCACCGAGCGCGATGATCGTCTCGGCGACGACGGTGATGACGAGCGGCTCCCAGGCGCGCAGCGCGATCATGATGATGAGGCTCGCCGGAAACGCTATCTTCTCGATCGCGGAGGTCAGGAGCACCCATCCGATTGGACGGCCGTTGCGCTTCGTGTACTCGACGCCGAACGGCTGCCGATACGGCTCCGCGATGCGGCGCCGTTCGATGCCGGATGGTTGGGGAGCTTCCAAAACCCGATCGAGTGTGGCTGTGCCGCGAAACTGAAGTGGCGCGCTGACACCGGCTTCGGACATGAGCCCGCTGGCAGCACCGGCGCCCGCGAACTGTTGATTACTCACCGACCTCCCCAGCGCGCCGCCGGCGCCGGCTCCGGCAAACGCCGGAGTGCCAGCGACGGCAACGGGCGAGGGCGCAGGGTGCTTCACGGTTCGGCGTCGGGCGATCCACGATCGAATGCCGCGCGGCGCGCTGCGCAGCAGGTCGTCGAAGTAGTAACAGCACTGCAGAAAAGACGACGACCACAGATAGAGCTGGCGGGGGAGCCGCTGGACCTCGGGTTCGACGGTGCGTGCGTAGACGTCCGTCAACTGGATGTTGCGGTAGCCCTCGTTGAGCAGCGCAAACCCGATGAAAATGTCCTCCGAGTTCGTGAGGTCGTCGCCGAACTGGGGGAAATATTTGTCGAACAGCTTGCCGACGTAGCGGCGTCGATACGCGACGGCGCAGCCGACGGGATTGGTGATCGTCCCAAACGCGGTCATCTGACCGCGATAGACGAAGCGCTGCAGGAACAGATACAGCACCTCGCGATACATGTTCGTGATCCCGTTCGCAGCGCGACGGATGAAGGGCTTGTCCTGTCGCAGGCGCGCCGACGGAATCAGCTCGTTGAGCGCGCGCAGTTCCGGCTTCGCATCCCATCGTGCGCGATCGCGCGTGCGAAGCGGAAGGATGGTCCCGCAGGCGCTCGCGATGCCGACCGCCTTGTACAATTCCTCGACGGCCCTCGCGATGTAGTTCTCCGAATCGAGCAGCGTGTCGCCATCGAGGATGAACTCGACGTCGCCGTCCAACTCCCAGGCCTGACGCTTGATCGTCGGCGTCTTGCCGATCGCGCTCTTGCGCCGGATCACGTTCAGCGGAAGGTTCAACTCCGCCGCGGTCGCTTCCGCAATCTCCAGCGTTCGATCCTTGCTCCCGTCGTCGACGAGCAGGATCTGCCGCGGCTTGAGCGTCTGCCGGCCGACCGATGCGAGGCACGCCGCGATGGTCGACTCCTCGTTGAGCGCAGGAATGACGACGTCGACGGTGGCGTCGCGCCAGTCTTCAGCGGGCGTCGCGACGGTGGGGTCAGGCCCACGGAGAAGCCCGATCAGGCTGATGATGCTGTTCGGGCTGAAAACAAAATACGGCAGGGTAGCCATAAACCAATCGGAATCAATGACAGTTTCGGTTGCAGGTCACTCGGACTGCACAGGTTCATACGGTTGTTCATACGGCTGAGCTGACCCGAGCGGCGGCGGTACCACGGTGGGTCGCCGCAATTCCGGCAGCGGCGGCAGCAGCACGCGCGGCTGACGCGGCAGTTCGGCGTTCCCTTCGCGGAATGCGCGGTAGTCCACCTTGCAGCCGTGCGTCATCAGGAAGTTGTGGAACCGCTTGTAGTCCGTGTGCGGCATCCCGAACAGGCGGAGCAGCGATCGATAGCTGCCGTGGGTTGTTCGCAGTCCGCGGGCTACGAGCTCGCGGACGTCGTGCCGCGTGACGTCGCGCGCGAGGAACAGCGGATGGACGTGTTCCCAGAACGAGTAGCCGCCGGAGACGAGCGCCTCATAGAGATCGTCGGCCACCTGGCGCCGCCGTTCGCGCTGCGGCTTCAGCGTGTCGCCGCCGCTCCGGACGCTGTCGGGCAGATGCGGGACGTCGACGAAGTCGTGGTCCGCGGACCAGAGCGCCTGCTCGACGACGTTCTGGAGTTCGCGGACGTTGCCGGGCCAGCGGTATCGGAGCAGCGTCTGCATCGCATCGTCTGTGATGCGGAGCTGACGGCCGCTCTTGCGGATGAAGTGCTGAATGAGGACCGGGACGTCTTCGCGGCGATCGCGAAGCGGCGGAACATGTATCTGAATCACGCGCAAGCGATAGAGCAGGTCCTCCCGGAACTCGCCGGCGGCGACCCGGTCCGACAGATTCCGGTTGGTCGCCGCGATCACACGGACATTCACCTTGGTCGACGCGTTGTGCGCGCCGACGCTCTGGATTTCGCCGGTCTCGAGAAAGCGGAGCAGCAGCGCCTGCATGCGCAGGCTCATCTCGCCGACTTCGTCGAGAAACAGCGTGCCGCGGTGTGCGAGCTGCAGCTTGCCCGGTTTGTCGCGATACGCGCCGGTGAAGCTGCCTTTCTCGTGTCCGAACAGCTCTGATTCGAGCAGCGTTTCCGTCAGCCCCGCGCAGTTGACGGCAACGAATGGACCGGTGGCGCGCCGGGAGTTCACGTGCACGAGGCGAGCGATCAGGTCCTTGCCGACTCCGCTCTCGCCGGTAACGAGGACCTTCGCTTCACCAACGGCCGCCTTGCGCGCGAGGGTTTCAATCTCCCGCATCAAGGGGCTGGCGGCGATCACCACCGGCTTCCCGCCGGGGAGGTCGAAATCCGCCTGTCCGTGCACCAGTTCGCTTGCGCTCTGCATCAACCCTTCGCACTCCTTGTCCGCAGGCGGGGAGGAAGCCTGCGCCACCCTTAAGGGCAAGTGGAGGGCCAGACGAGCTTCGGCCCGTAAAGTCTGCTGAATGTGCGATATGGCAGCGCGAACAGACTTGTAACGCGCCAGAGTATGTTCTGGACTGGAACATACAGGAGCGTCAGTCAGTGACTAACTGCTTATTACCTAGTAAGTTGCGCTGTCAGGCCGGTGCAGAAGTGTGCGTGTCCTTTTAGGACACCGCGTGCGAAGCTATCTCAGAGCAGAAAATGGCAGGAAAAGGCGGTAAATTCTGGCTATTTCGGGATTGTGATCGCGAAGGCGTGTTCACTAATGGACCACGACGCGTTTCGTGTCCGCACGCTTCGTGTGCGTGCGCGGGCGCGCTTCGTCGAACCGCGCACCGGTCCACGTCTCGCGGCACTCCGCGCAGTGATAGTGCACGAAGACCCGGCCGTGGCCGATAACGTGTACTGCCGTCGAACCGCAGTAGGGACAGGGGAACAGCGGGTCCGCCGCGTCCTGGTCGAGCGTGAGCGTCATCCGCGGAGTCCGGGCGCGTCGTGCCGCGGCCAGTCGGGGAGGTCCGGACGCGAGGTCGCGTGCGCCGGCATGTTCATATTCGCCGACAACGGCAGCCAGTTGCTGCCCATCATCGTCGCCAGCAGGAGCACGCCGATGATGACGAGCGCGGTGGCGAGGCGTTCGTGCAAATCCGTCATGCGCCTTACGGATATCAACAACGATGCCTGAGCGCACGATGCGTTTTCAACGACTTAGCGGGAGCGGAAGGCGCCGAGGGTAAACGTTAGTCTGGTCAGGGCTGGAATGTGGAAGATGCCAGTCGCCAGTCGCCAGTCGCCAGTCGCCAGTATCCAGCGCCTGGCCTCCGGAACGCGAAAACCGGAAACTGGAGGCTGTAACTGGGACTCGCGCCCCGCAATGGCTGAGTTTTGGGCAAGTGCCTGTGCAGAAATAAGTAGACTTTTTTAAATGACCGCGTACAATCGTTGCCTAGTCCGCGGTGAAGGCGACTTTCCCAGAGCCGGCCTTCCGTTTCGCGCGACGACTATTTCATCTAAGAAGTTCTACTCGTCGACGCCAATCGAGCGATCGCGTGGGTTCGCTTCGATGGGTGCCTGGCGTTTAGTCTCTGCACACGTCCTTACATGTCTAGCGTGACTCTCGCCATCTCCCCTTCGTTGAATCAGACTCGACGCACCGTCGTCGCTACGAGTCCACAGATGCTGGAAGTCGTGCATCTCGCCCGGCGTGCGGCGGCGTCGGACGCGAAGGTGTTGCTCACGGGAGAGAGCGGAGTCGGCAAGGACGTAATCGCGCACGCCATCCACGACGACTCGAATCGCGTGCAGGGCCCGTTCGTGGCGGTCAACTGCGCTGGACTGACCGAGACGCTGCTCGAATCGGAGTTGTTCGGCCATGAGCGCGGGAGCTTCACCGGCGCGTATCGCGACAAGCCGGGCAAGCTGCAGCTCGCGCACCACGGTACGCTGTTTCTGGACGAAGTCGGCGAGATGAGCCTGCGGATGCAGGCGCTGCTCCTCCGGTTTCTCGAAACGGGCGAACTGCAGCGCGTCGGCTCGTCCGAGCGGATGAAGCACGTGGACGTCCGCGTCGTCGCGGCGACCAACCGCAATCTCCCTGAGCGCGTGGCCGCTGGCGAGTTCCGCGAAGACCTGCTCTATCGCCTTCGCGTCATCCATATTCACGTTCCGCCGCTGCGCGAGCGCCGGTCGGACATCCCGCATCTCGTCGCGCACTTCGCCGGCAACCGCAAGCCCCCGGTGCAGTTCACGCCCGCGGCGCTCGACAAGCTCGAACGCTATCGCTGGCCCGGCAACGTCCGCGAGCTGCAGAACATCGTCGAGCAGGCCGTCTGGCAATCGGCGACGCCCGTCATCGACGTCGCGCACCTTCCCGCGTGCGTGCACGCCACCGATGCGCTGGTGCAGCGCCGTGAGCGCCGCCGTCAGATCTCCGACGATCTTTATGACGCCCTGGTGAACGGCGGCTATTCGTTCTGGACGCATGTTCACCCGCTGTTCCTCGCGCGCGACATCACGCGTCACGACATCCGTGAACTGGTGCGCAAGGGCCTGCGGACGACGAGGGGGAGCTATCGAGCGGTGTTGCGGCTGTTCGGCATGGACGAGCGCGACTACCAGCGCTTCCACAATTTCCTCGCGGCGCACGACTGCAAGGTGGATTTCCGCGAGTTCCGGATCGGCGAGGGGAGTCCCGAGGAAGTGCGGCGCCTGCTTTTGCCGCCGCTGAACCCGCAGGGCGACGCGCCGGAGCGGCAGAATTAGCGGTTCGCAAACGGCGAATCGCTTGAATGCTTTGGCGCTGCCGCGCCACCGCATGCGATGGGGGCGAGGACGGGGTGCCCCGCTTCGCGCGGAGGCGACTCCTCGTCGACGCGTCTTTTTGGTCGCCGAGCACGAAGTGGGGCTGGCCGAGCGGGGGCCCCATCGCCTCAGAGCTGTGCGGCGGTGCACTAACTATTCCCTCGACTGGCGCGCCGGCACCTGCCGCGGTTCGGCGACAAACAAATGGCCTCATTTCTCTCGCCGCTGATCAAATCTCCCGACGCATCTTTCGTACTGCGCAACCAGCGGACGGGTGCGCTTGTTGCTACTCGCCTCGAGCCGGCGTTCGAGCGGCAGACGCGCAACAAGGGCCTTCTGGGCCGGACCGGACTTTCCGATGGCCATGCGCTCGTGATCGCGCCGTGCAACGGTGTGCACACGTTTTTCATGAAGTTCACGATCGACGTCTTCTTCGTCGCGAAGGACGGGACCGTGCGGAAGGTGTCGCGCGGGCTCCGGCCGTGGCGGATCGCCCTGTCGCCGCGGAGCTTTGCCGTCATCGAGATGGCGGACGGAGCGGCGGCGCGGGCGGACGTGCGCGCCGGCGATCGCTTCTCGATTGA
>DATJFQ010000085.1:0-4136 GCA_035495555.1 Vicinamibacterales bacterium | reverse complement strand
GTGCGTGGCGGCGCTACTCTGCGAGGAGTCCCCGGCGCGCAGCCTGCGCGACGGCGGCTGCTCGTGAGGAGACGCTGAGTTTGTTGAGGATATTGGCGAGATGGCGATGGACAGTATGGTCGCTGACAAACAGCTTTTCGGCGATCGCCTGGTTGGTCAGCCCATCGGCGACCAGCCGCAAAACCTCGAGCTCGCGAACCGTCAGGCCGCTGTCGTTGCGCGGACGGGACAAGGTGTCAGACGCAGGCGCCGACCGCGGCAGCGAGTCGAGGAGGAGTCGCGCTCTCGAGATTTCCAGTTCGGCTTTGAGCTCGGTGAGCACGTCGATCGCGCGGCGTGCCTCGAGCGCGGCATCGTCGATTCGGTCGAGCGAGGCCAGCGCACGGGCGAGCTCGATCCGTGCGCGCGCGACTTCGTACGGCGCATTGCTCTGCACGAACCGATCGACCGCGTCTTCGAAATGCCGCCGTGCATCGTCCTCGTTGCCCGAGGCCATCGCAACCCAGCCGGAGGCAAGGCTCGTCGCTGCCTTCAGCGGCAGTGTTGCGACGACGGCGGTAATTGCCGCGAGCTCGGCCAGCGCCGTCCGGGCGCCATCCAGGTCGCCGGCCGTCGCTTGCGCTCGGACGAGCAACTCGAGACCGGCTGATCGATCGGTGCGGTTCTGCGTCGGCACACGGCGCAGGTATCGATCGATGTGCTCTGCGGCGCTGCGCATGTCACCGCGGTCGAACGCGAGTTCGGCGCGGCCGAGCAATGCGAGCCCGTGTGCGCCGGCCTGGTCGAACATTGACGCGGCTTCCGTCAGACGGCCCTGGCGACGGCGCAGCTCCGCGAGGCGGACGATCGCGTCCGGCGTCATCGCCGGGCGGCTCGCCGCGAGTTCCTCGCCGGCAGCGATCAGTTCCTGCTCCGCCTCCATCCAGGTGCCGCGCCACATGCAGATGGAGGCGTATTGCGTGCGGCAGACGGCAAACAGCGGCCGCAGCCCCCACTTTGCGCAGAACACTTTCAGGCGGGCACACCATTGAACGGCACGGTCGTAATCCCGAACGCGTTCGCAGGCGGCAATCATGTAGCAGCACGCCAGCGCAATCGCGACGAGGTCCTTCAACTCGCCGGCGACAATTGCCGCGTTCACCTCGTCGAGGCGCCGCATGCCTTCCGAGATGGCGCCCGAGGCGACGAGCGAGAGTCCCTGGACCGACACGCCAAGCATTTCGAGATCGATGTTGCGGACTTGGCGCGCGATGCGAATCCCTTCCGCGGCCAGCCGGTGCGCCCGGTCCGGATCGCCATCTTCCATCAGACACAGCGATCCTTCCCGGACATTGAGCCAGGCCTGTTCGGAACATTCTGGAAGGCCGGAGAGCAGGCTTCTCGCGCGCTGCAACCAGCCGTTGGAGACTGCGTGCTCGCCGCGGAATGCCCATGCGTCCCAGGCGAGCCAAACGGCTATTCTCGCGGCCGATTGCCGATCGCCCCGCTCGCTGTACAGGCGGTAGGCACGTTCGCGCGCATCGAAGACGGCTTCGGCGTCATCGAGCCACCACGCGGCGAGCGCGAGTCCCTCGAGCGCCTCCGCACTGTCGCGCTCGCGCAGCACCGACTCAAACGCGCTGAGCGCATCAGACCACGCGCCGCGAGACAGGTACTCGTCGCCAGCGGCGCAATCAGCTGGACGTGGGGACCACACAACGATTTCCGATTATGTAATTCAACATTCAAAATGCAAAATTCAAACCGGCCACGGTGGTGGCGCCGCCGTGAACGCTGCGGCGATTTCATCTCGGTGTCGCGTATACAGGTAGGGTTGGCATGCCTGCTCGACGATTGATGGCGGTGCTTGCGCATCCCGACGACGAATCGTTGGGCGTCGGCGGTACGCTGGCCAAGTATGCGAGCGAGGGCACTGAGGTTTTTGTTCTGTCCGCGACGCGCGGGGATCGTGGGAGGTATCGCGATTATCGATTTGGCGATCCTCAGCATCCCGGCTCGTCGGCGCTGGCGGCCATTCGTGAGCGCGAACTGCGCGCGGCGGGTTCGACGTTAGGCGTGCGGGACGTGGCGTTCCTCGACTATCGCGATCAGGAACTCTGCCAAGCAAATCCACCGGAGATCATCGCCGCCATCGTCGCCCATCTCCGGCGCGTTCACCCCGACGTGGTCATCACCTTCGGGCCGGATGGCGCCTACGGGCACCCCGATCACATCGCGATCTCGCAGTTCACGACCGCCGCGGTGGTTGCGGCCGCGGATCCCGCGATATCCAAGCTCTATTACATCGCGTGGCCGGAATCGACGTGGGCCGCGTATCAGAGTGCCTTCAAGAAACTGACGTCGATGGTCGACGGCGTCGAACGGCAGGTCGTGCCATGGCCGGATTGGGCGATCACAACCGTGATCGACACACGTCGGTTCTCACAGAGCGTGTGGCAGGCGATCTCCTGCCATGAATCGCAGATGAGCGTGTACACACAGCTCGAGCACCTCTCGCCGCAGCATCGCGAAGCGTTGTTCGGGGTGCAGTCTTTCTATCGCGTCTTCAGCACGGTGAACGGCGGCCGCGCGCGCGAGACCGATCTCTTCGAGGGAATTCGCAGATGACGAGAAATCCAACGGATGCGGGCCTGGCGAACACGTCGGCCCGCGACGCGGCGCTGGAGATGGACACGATGACCTTTCGCACACTTGGTCATCGTCTGGTCGATCAGCTCGCCGACTCACTCGCGTCGATACCACACGGTCCCGTGACGCCTGGCGAACCTCCGTCGGCCGTCCGCGCGGCGCTCGCGTCAGGTGGATCGCTTCCGGAAGAGGGAACCGAGCCCGGTCCGTTGCTCGAGCAAACCGCCCGACTGCTGTTCGATCATTCGCTGTTCAACGCGCATCCGCGATTTTTCGGCTACATCACATCGTCACCATCGCCAATTGGAATCCTCGGCGATTTTCTGGCGTCGGCTGTCAACGCAAACGTCGGGTCGTTCATCCTGTCGCCGGCCGCCACAGAAATCGAAGCGCAAACCGTGCGGTGGATCGCGGAGCTGATCGGCTATCCGGCCGATTGCGGCGGGCTGCTGGTCAGCGGCGGCAACATGGCGAATTTCGTTTGTTTCTTCGCCGCGCGTCAGGCAAAGGCCGGCTGGAACGTGCGCGAGCAGGGTCTGGTCGGCGAAGCCGGTCGGAGACTCCGCGTCTACGGGTCCGCGGAGACACACACGTGGATTCAGAAGGCCGCGGACCTCAGCGGACTCGGCGTCGCGTCCATCCGGTGGATTGCGACGGACTCGAAGCTCCGCATGGACGTGGCGGCGCTCCGGCGGCAGCTCGAAGCCGACAGGGCCGCGGGCGATGTGCCGTGCATTGTCGTTGGAACCGCAGGCTCCGTGAGCACGGGCGCTGTCGATCCGCTGCGCGAGATCGCTGCCGTGTGCCGGGAGTACGGTGCATGGTTCCACGTCGATGGCGCGTATGGTGGTTTCGCGGCTGCCGTGCCTGAGGCGTCTGATGACTTGCGGGCATTGAGCGAGGCGGATTCGGTGGCCGTCGACCCGCACAAATGGCTCTATGCGCCGCTCGAGGCGGGATGTGCGCTCGTTCGCGATTCCGACATGCTCCGCGCCGCGTTCGCGTACCATCCGCCCTACTATCACTTCGACGAGCGGGCGACCAACTACGTCGACTATGGTCCGCAGAACTCGCGTGGCTTTCGCGCGTTGAAGGTGTGGCTGGCGTTGAGGCAGGTCGGGGCGTCGGGGTACCGGCGCATGATTGCCGACGATATCCGGTTGTCGCGTGCCATGGCCGCCGCCGTCAGCCGGCATCCGGACCTGGAGCTGCTCACCCAAGAATTGAGCATCACCACATTCCGCTACGTTCCGCGTGATATGCATCCCGACGTCGGAGACGAGCAGGTCGAACGCCATCTGGACGCGCTCAATCGCGAGTTGCTCGATCGGCTCCAGCGGGGAGGAGAGGCCTTTGTGTCGAATGCTGTCATCGGCGGCCGCTACGCGCTGCGTGCCTGTATCGTGAACTTCCACACCACGCTCGCGGACGTCGAGGCGCTGCCGGAGATCGTTGCACGCATCGCACAGGGAGTTGACGCGGAGCTGCGCCCGACGGCTGCGCGATAA
>DATJFQ010000084.1:0-15320 GCA_035495555.1 Vicinamibacterales bacterium | reverse complement strand
AGTCCGAACGAGGTCGGACGACAGATTCGCGAGGCGTACGTGTTCTCGCACAGCTCGCTCTCGCCCGTTGCGCTGCTCCTCACGCGCGATCTGATGGAAGACGCCCTGTGATCACACGGTCCGAGTGTCTCTCGATGTTGTATCCGGAGCTGCACGACAAGCCTGTCGTCACGATCATGGGCGCGTGCGCGCAGGAACTGTATGACCTCGGCGACCGCGACAACTTCTTCTATCTGCAGCATGCGATGGGGCTCGCGTCGTCGATCGGGCTCGGTCTTGCCATGCACCTGCCGCACGAGAAGGTCGTCGTACTCGACGGCGACGGCTCGGTCCTCATGAATCTTGGGACGCTCGCGACACTCGCACGCTACGGGCCGAAGAACCTGGTCCACTTCATCTTCGACAATGGAAGCCTGCTGTCCACCGGCGGCTTCGACTCGCACACGACGTCGGGCGTGACGAATCTGGCGGCGATGGCCCGCGGCGCCGGCATCGAGCACGTTACGGCCGTCGATTCGATCGTGGCGTTCGGCGAGGCCGCCATAGACGCCTTCGCGCGCAACGACCTCAGCGTCGTGGTGACGAAGGTGGCAGCGGTCGGGCCGAACCACTACGGCATGGACCTGCAACTTCCTGAAAATGCGTTCCGATTCAGGCGATGGATCGCACGCCGGAAACCAGCGGAGGTGTGATGAGCAGCGTGCTGGCGCAACTGGCCGACGAGTTGAATCGCGGCACCGTGAAGGTGGTCGACTTGACGCAGCCGCTCGGGCCATCGACACCCGTCATCGGGCTGCCGCCGGTCTTCGCGCCGTCGCCCGGGTTCACCATCGACGCGATCTCGAAGTACGACGAACAGGGGCCGGCGTGGTACTGGAACACCATTCGCCTCGGGGAGCATACCGGGACGCACTTCGACGCGCCGGTCCACTGGGTCACCGGAAAGGATCTGCAGGACAACGCCTGCGACACGATTCCGGTGTCTCGCTTCGTCGGGCCGGCGTGCGTCATCGATGTCGTCGACGACGTGGTTCGCGACCCGGATTTCCTGCTGACCGTCGAGCGCCTGGAACAATGGGAGGCGTGGCACGGCCGGGTTCCGAAGGGCGCGTGGGTGCTGCTGCGCACCGGCTGGAGCAAACGGACGGGAGCGGCGTTCATCAACGCACGCGATGACGGGCCGCACAGCCCCGGATTCGACGTGCGCACGTCGAGGGTGCTCGCGGACGATCGTGACGTGCTGGGCGTCGGCGTCGAAACCATCGGTACGGATGCAGGGCAGGCCGCCACGTTCAATCCGCCTTTTCCGAATCACACGACGATGCACGGCGCCGGAAAGTTCGGTCTGGCGAGCCTCTGCAATCTCGATCGGTTGCCGCCGACGGGTGCAATCGTGATCGCGGCGCCGCTCAAGATCGTGAACGGCAGCGGCAGCCCGGTTCGCGCGATGGCGCTCGTTCCGGCGTGATCACCTTGCCGCCGTGCGCACAGGCGCCGCGGCAACGCGGGCTCGCTGCTGCAGCTCTTCGATCCAATTGAGCACGACGACGACCCGCGTGCCCGCCACGTTCGCATCGTCATCCCGCACCATCAGGAATCGCTGGCCGTCCGCCGTGACGTCGTAGTTCGACGAGCTCACGCCGGGCATGCCGCACGAGGACGCCGCGCCGTCGGAATACTCCGCTTCCCAAAGCACCTTCGGTGCGGAGGCTTCGAGCCGGGGAGACGTCGAAATGGAAACCGACATCATCTTGTTGTCGCTGCGGTAATAGAGCTCACCGCCCGAACGGCGCCACACGGGATCGAAGCCGCCGTCGCGCGACACCTGCAACTTGGGACCCGGCCCGGGGAAGGGTTGCACGTAGACCTGCGCCTTGCCTGATTCGGTGGACGCGTAGGCAAGCGAGCGTCCGTCGGGCGAGAATTTCGCAGAGCCTTCGCCGAACCGCGACTGCGCGATCGCCGTCGGTTTCGCGCCCGCCTCGAGAGGGAGAACCCAGGCGTCGTCGCCCGTCTGACGGTCCTTTTGATCGAACGACAGGAACCTCCCATCCGGCGAGAACGAGACGGGACTCTGTCTCGTTCCGGACGGATCGAGGCGCGATGGCGGCGCACTGCGGTCCGCGGGCATCATCCACATCGTCATGCCCCCCGCGACCCACGACCGGAACGCGAGGCGCTTGCTGTCGGGTGCCCACACGGGATCGTGGCTTTGGCCATCGGTCGTAATCTTCGTGAGAATGGCGCGCGCCAGGTCATAGACGTAGAGGTCGTGGTTCGGCCCCTCGATCTCCACGGCGATCGATCGGCCGTCGGGCGACAGACGCGGATACAGATAGGAAGCCGACGGGAGCGGAAGCGGAGTCGCTTTCCCTGTCCTGTCGACCCAGACGAGCGTCCGATGCCCGCCGGTCGCCGTTCCCGGAACATACGCCAGGTCGCCGTGACGGGAGAGTGAGAATTCCGCTGCGCCGGTGTTCCCGCTGGTGAGCACGCCATCGAGTGCTTCGAAGGGTTGTCCCGTGACTTCCTGCCGTCGTGCATCGAAGGGAACGGCCAGCAGTTTTCCCGCTCGCGCATACACCAGATAGCCGCCGGCGTACGCCGCGGCGGTGCCGCCGGCGACGAGCGTCTTGTGCGTTTTCGTTTTCAGGTCCCACAGATCAATCCGCGCGTCGTCGTAGCTGCCGATGCCGTCGTAGCCGACGGTATAGACCAGCCCGCGATTATCCGGAAGGACGCTCGCAAATCTGTGCGAGCGCTCACCCGCTTGTGCATTCAACGCTGTAACGGGCTGCACCTCGCCGCCGCCAGCCGGCATGCGCACGATCGCTCCGGGGTACCGGTCGGTCCAGTAGATCCATCCATCGTCGGACCAGTCGCCGCGGTGGAAGGCGTCGTAGTCCGCGAGCTTGAGCGGCGCGCCGCCTGACAGCGACGCGGTGTAGAACGGCCGCACCGCAGAGTACGTGCTGTTTCCCTCGATGAATGCGATGGACGACCCGTTGGGGGAGAAGAGCGGCGCCCCCCAGAAGCGGAAGCCGGGCGCGTCTGCTGCGGACAGCGGCCGATTGTCGAGCGCGTCCAGCCGCCGCACCAACAACGGGCCGGGAAGCGGGGTGATGGCGAGCTCGGATCCGTCGGGCGACAGTGCGATATGTGGATTGAATTCGGCGACGATCGCGGAGTCGGCTGGAAGATTGACGACGAACCGGACGACGCGACCGTCCTGCAGCGGTGCACGAGCCCAACGCGCCGCTGACCACGTGGCCGCCGCTCCCGCCGCCGACAACACGACTGCTGCCATCACCAGGGGCGTGGCGAAACGCCTGAAAAATCCTGGTGCGGGCTTCTCATGGAAGCGCGTTCCAGGGGCGGGAAGAGAAACCCAGTTACGGCTCTCGAACAGGCGCGACAGGTCTTCGAGTTGCGCGCGCAGGTCGACGGCCGCCTGCATGCGTTTCGTCCGTTCCTTGACGAGGCACCGGTCGATGACGCGCGCCAGCTCGCGCGGCACCCCTGGATTGACGAGGCTGGCGTCGGCCGGCGGGTCCTTGACAATGGCCGTGAGCGTCGCGAGCGTGGTCTTTCCGTTGAAGGGACGACGGCCGGTCGCCAGTTCGAAGAGTACGATTCCCATCGAGAAGAGATCCGAACGCTGGTCGGCCTCCTCTCCTTCGATCTGCTCTGGAGACATATACGGCACGGTGCCGGTGACGCTGCCGTCCACCGTCAGCGTCTCGATCGATCCCATGTGGCGATCCGGATCGACGGCCAGCCGCGACAGGCCGAAGTCGAGCACCTTCAGTACGCCGTCGCGCGAAATCATGATGTTGGCCGGCTTCAGGTCGCGATGCACGATGCCGAGCGCGTGTGCGGCGGCGAGCGCGTCCGCCAGTTGAATCGCGAGCGACATGACGCGTTCGAGCGGGAAGCCGTTCTCCGGCAGCGCCTCGGCAAGCGTGACGCCGTCGATCCGCTCCATCGCGATGAACAGCACCCCGTCGAATTCTTCGAGCGAATGGACGGTCACGATATGCGGGTGGTTCAGCCGCGCGACCGCGGTCGCCTCGCGCACCAGTCGCGCGCGGCGAACGGGATCGTCGGCGACTTCACGCCGCACCACTTTCAAGGCGACCTGGCGATTCAGCCTCGTATCCTCGGCAGCGAAGACCTCTCCCATTCCGCCGGCGCCCAGCACACCGGTGATGGTGAAATGTCCGAGTCTCGAGCCGACACCGATTGGCGGAGGAGGATCGACGCTCATCAGGGCTTCCTTTCAGGAGGTGTGCGCACCGTTTGCGTGGATGTCACGCCCGAGATGCGGCGGAACGTCAGCGGAATCGGTCCGAGGCGGATCTCGTCGCCGTCGTTCAGGGGGACTTCCGACGCTACGCGGCGGTCGTCGACGAACGTTCCGTTCTTGCTCGCCAGGTCCCGCAGAAGAACGCCGTCCGCGTTGACGACGACGAGCGCATGGCGGCGGGAGACGCCGACCGCGTCCACCCGGACGTCAGAAGACGGTTCGCGACCCAGGACGTTCTCACCGGCCTTGAGGAATGTGCGTTCACCCCGCCATGCGATCCAGCACGCCGCTTCGGGCGCAGGATTACGTCGCGGCTGCTCTGATACGGGCCCCATGAACGCATACCCAAACCGCTGCACGGTGCGGATGAAGACGGGGCGGCGCGCATCCTCGCCGAGTGCCGCTCGGATTTCGCCAATGAGGACCGGCAGATTGTTGTCCGATACGAAAGCGTCAGGCCAGAGCTGATCGTGGATCTGTGCCTTCGACACAGCCGCAGGTCTCTTTGTGACGAGCAGCGCCAGGAGATCGAGCGCTTTCGGCGACAGGTGGACAGGCGCGCCCGCGGCGAGGAGCTCTCTGGCTCCCGTGTCGAGCGTGAAGCGACCGAAGGAGACGGTCACCGGTGAATCCAAGCGGATTATAAGCACTTCCCAAGGACTTCCGGCAGCGCACCTCCGAGAATGCCTTCGATGGGTTTTCAAGGAGTCTCTCTATGAGCAATCGCCTGATTCTTGCGGCCGTCCTCCTCATCACTGTGGGCGCCGCGGTGCGAACGGCTGCGCAGCACGACGGGGGAATTCCCGGAAGCGTGGCCTTCTTCAGCGCCCGCACCGGCAACAACGAGATTTACGTCATGGATCCGGACGGCGCCGACCCGGTACGGATCACCAACAGTCCCGCCTCGGACGTGGATCCCGCGATCTCCCCGGACGGCCGGGACATCATCTTTACTTCCAATCGCAGCGGCAACAACGACATTTACATCGTCGATTCGAGAGGCGGCACGCCGGTGAACCTCACGAACAATCCGGCAAACGAAGGCTGGGCGCGCTGGTCGCCGGACGGGCAGCACATCGTCTTTCACAGCAACCGCGACGATCCCGGTTTCGAGATTTACGTGATGGATCGCGACGGCGGAAACGTGACACGCCTGACCAGTCATGCCGGCGTCGATCAGTATCCGGAGTGGTCCCCGAACGGCCAAAAGATTGCGTTCAGGCGAGACACCGACATCTACGTGCTGGATCTGATCGACGGCACGACCGAGCGGCTGACAAACGCGGCGCCGCTCAACCAGATGCCCTCCTGGTCGCCCAACGGTCAGCAGATCGCATTCATGAGCACGCGGGACGGGTATCCGTCCGTGTTCCTGATGAACGCGGATGGCACCGGGCAGGTCAACCTGACGCCGAAGGATCCCGGCGATATCGACGCCGACTGGAACAGTCGCGCGCCGTCGTGGTCGGCCAATGGCCGGCAGATCTACTTCACGACCTTCCGGCCCTCCACGGGCCTCGACACCGAAATCTTCGTGATGAACGCCGACGGATCGGCGCCGACGAACGTCACGAACAACCCCGGCACCGACGCCGACCCCCACGTGAGGTGATGCCTGGCGGCAGGCTCCGATACAATTTCATGCCGCCATGAAAACGCGTTACCTGATTCTCGCGACGGCCCTCCTCGTTCTCCAGCCCGCCGCCACCGATGGCCAGCGCTGGTGGCAGCATGTGCAGTTCCTTGCGGACGACGCATTGCAGGGGCGAAACGTCGGAAGCCCCGGGTTCGAAAAGGCGGCGGGATACGTCGAGCAGCAGTTCAAGGAGATCGGCCTCAAGCCTGGCGGCACCGACGGATATCGCCAGGCGGTGAAGCTCGAGGCGCGGACCCTCGTGCCGGAAGAATCGTCGCTGACCCTGGTGCGCGATGGTCACGAAGAGCCGCTCGTGCCGCGTGAGGATGCGACGATGAGCGCCCGCGGCGAACTCAACGGATCGATCGACGCGCCGATGGTGTTCGTGGGCTACGGCCTCTCCATTCCCGAGGCGAACTGGGACGATCTCGCCGGTCTCGATCTGCACGGCAAGATCGCGGTGTACGTGACGGCCCCGGTGCCGGCCGCCATTTCCGACAACGTGCGGTCTCACGTCAGTTCCACCGCGGAACGCTGGGCGGTGCTGAGGAAGGCCGGCGCCATCGGGATCGCGACGCTGCCGGCCAATCCTGCGGCCCAGGGCCGAGCGACTCAGCCGAACCAGCAGACCGCCGGCGCAGCCGCGAGCGGTGCAGGACGCGGGAATGGCGCGCCCACGCCCCAGCCCGTCGTCGTGCTTGCCGATCGCGATCTTCAGGACTCGGCCGGCGAACAGGTGTCGCTCAACGTGACGCGTCAGGGGGCAGAAAAGCTGCTGGAGGGGAGTGGCCACACGCTGGACGAGATCGCGGGCCTCGTGCGAGAGAAGAAGCCGCTGCCCCGTTTCGCGCTGCCCGGCACGCTGCGGGTCCGCGCGACGCTCGAGACCAAACCGCTCGAATCCGCGAACATCGTCGGGATCTTCGAGGGCGCCGATCCGGAGTTGAAATCGGAGTACGTCGTGATGTCGGCTCACCTCGATCACGTCGGCGTCGGGCGGCCGTTCAACGGCGATTCGATCTACAACGGAGCGATGGATGACGCGTCAGGCGTGGCGTCGGTCATCGAGATTGCGCGTCACCTGAAGGCGTCCGGGGCGGTCACGAAACGATCGATCATCTTCATGACCGTCACGGCGGAAGAAAAGGGAGAGCTCGGGTCGAAGTATTTCGCGGCGCATCCGACGGTCCCGTTCGACAGGATCGTGGCGGACATCAACCTCGATATGTTCCTGCCGCTGTACCCGTTGAAGGTCATCGAGGTGCAGGGTCTGACCGAGTCGTCTCTGGGTGAAACAGTGCGTGCGGCGGCGAAGGCCGAAGGCGTCGACGTCCAGACGGACCGCGAACCCGAACAGAACCGCTTCATCCGCAGCGATCAATACAGCTTCATCCGGCGCGGCATTCCGTCGCTCGCGTTCAAATTCGGCTACGAGTTCGGCTCGCCGGACGAACAGACCCGCCGTAACTGGGTGCGCGACGTCTACCACAAACCGAACGACGACCTGAAGCAGCCGGTCGACGTCGACGCGGCGGCAAAGTTCGACCGCGTGATTATGGGCCTGTTGCAGAGAGTCGCCAACGATCCCTCCCGTCCGACGTGGAACGCAGACAGCTTTTTCAAGCGCTTTGCGGCGAAGCGATGAACGATGTTCGATGATCGATGTTCGATGTTCGTCCATCGTCCATCGTCCATCGTCCATCGTCCATCGTCCATCGTGCATCGAACATCGAGCCTCGATTGTCGCCATCCGCGAAATGGCGTATCGTGCGCGGCATGCGAGCACTCCTCAGCGCTGCAATCCCCGCCGCGGTTGTGAGCTGCGTTCTGATGGCGTCGTCACCGCACCCCGCGGCGGCGCCGCGCGCCGGGACCGCCTGGACGAACGTTGCGCTTCAGCGTGATCAGTCCCAGCCGATTGTGCCGCCGGTGATGACGGCGGCCGAAGGATCCGGCGTCGTCGAACAGACGCAGCAGGGGACGCGACCCGGAGCCGTGCTCGTTGCGAGCTTCGACGGGATCGGCGCGACGTTTTCCGGTCCACAGGGGCCGTTCCGCGGGAACAATCCGTCGGACAACAGCCTTGCCGTCGGTCCGAATCACATCGTCCAGATCGTGAATTCGCGGACGGCCATCTTCACGAAGAAGGGAAAGAAGTTCAACGAGTCCGGGAAGGTGCTCTACGGCCCCGTGCCCACGAACAACTTTTTCAAGGGGTTCGGCGGCTCGTGCGAAACGATGAACAATGGCGACGCCGTCGCGCGCTACGACCAGCTCGCGGATCGGTGGCTGATCGTGATGCCGATTTTCCGGCGTGCCGAGCCGAGGCCCGACCAGCCCGAGATGTGGAAGGACGGCGACGAATCCGCGCATGTAAGCCCGCCCGGACGGCCCGGACAACCAGGCGCGGCCGCCGTACTGTTTCAGCCGCCGCCCCCGCCGCCTCCCGATCCGAATGCCCCGCCGGACCAGGGGCGCGGACGAGGACGCGGTGCGGGCGGCGAGCGTCCTCCCCAGCCGCAGGGACCCTACGCGATGTGCTACGCGGTGAGCACGAGCAGCGATCCGATGGGCGCGTACTACCGGTACGAATTCCTGCGCCCGCTCTTTCCCGATTACCCGCGTCCGGCCGTCTGGCCCGATGGCTACTACACGCCGACCAGCACCAGCGACAACCGCATTTCCGAGACGGTGTTCTCACAGAAACACGCGTGCGTGGCCGATCGCCGCAAGATGCTCCTCGGGCAGGATGCGACGGAGCAGTGCCTGATGGTCGAGAACGTCAACTTCTTCAACACCTCGGATCTCGACGGCAGGAAGCTGCCGCCCCCGGGTGCGCCGGATATTCTGATGGCTGCCGGCGGCCTTCAACTCGACAAGAAGTTCGAAGACGACACGATCAGCGCCTGGCAGTTCCACGTCGACTGGACCGACCCGTCGAAGACGAAGATCACGGGCCCGCAGAAGATTCCGGTCGCGCCATATCACTACCTCTGCGACGGCCAGCTCACGAACTGTGTCCCGCAGCCGGGGACGGATCGCCGCCTCGATTCGCAGGGCGACAAACTCATGGCGCGCCTCACGTATCGCAACGTCGACGGCCACGAATCGGTCGTGGCCGTGCACTCGATCAACACGACGTCGGGCGGCGGCGGCGTCCGCTGGTATGAGTTCCGCGTCAATCCCGATCGCACGCTGAAGCTCTATCAGCAGGGCACCTACATGTCCGACGGCAACTTCCGATGGCTTCCAAGCGCCGCGATGGACAAAGGCGGCAACATCGGCATCGGCTACTCGTACGGAGGCGCCACGATTCCAGCAGGGCAGCGCTTCGCCGGCCGGCTCGCGACCGATCCGCTCGGCAAGTTGACGCTGCACGAGACGGTGCTCGCCGAAGGCGAAGGCTTCCAGACCGCGATGCGCTGGGAGGACTACAGCCAGACCGCGATCGATCCGGACGACGACTGCACCATCTGGTATGCCGGCGACTACGTCAAGAAAGGGCAGACGACGTACTCGAGCAAAATCGGTGCGTTCCGGATGCCGGGCTGCAGGCGACCGTGAATCTTCATTGCATCGTCTTCAGCCGTTCTGCCAGCTGCTTCGCCTGCTCACGCTGGGCCGCCGCGCGCGCGGGGTCTTTTTCGAACTGCTCGGCGCTGATGTTCAGCCACGCGATCCGCGCCGAGATGACGCCCCGATCGTCCCTGCCGCCTTTCATCTTCTCGGCATCGGTCACCAACGCGCCCGCCTCCTCGAACAGACGCCGGGCGGCGGCGGGTGGCAGGTCGTCGCCGTTGCGGACCGTTCTTATCAGCTCGCGGGCCATCTCCGCTCGATTCGACGGAGTCGCCTTGATGGCTGAACGCGCCGTGCGAAGCGCTTTCTCTCCGTCGCCTGATCGACCCATTCGGAACAGCAGCGCCGCAACCATGTAGTGGGCGACGGGATCGTCAGCCGATCGCTTCAGCAGGGTGCGTGCCGCCGGGTCCACCAATTGCGGCCGATTCAGCTCCTTGGGCCCGGAAAGCGCCGCGACCTGTTCGAATGCCTGGCTACGCTCGTAGGCGGTCGGCGCCAGGTCGATCACCTGCAGCAGTTCGTCGATTGCATGCTGCAGGTCGACGACACGCGCGGCGGCGTCAGAACCGTCGTGCGCGCGGCTGGTGAGCAGCTCTGCCATCTTCGCGTGCGGTGAGGCGCACGACGGGCGCATGCTGACGTACCGCTGTACTGCTGGAATTGCCACGGCGGCCGGCTTGCCGTCGGCGGCCACGTTGCTCCATCGCGACAGCGCGTTGCACTCGAATTCAACCGCTTCGCTCGCCGACAACTGCCGCGCCGGTCCTGGTACGCCCAGCTTTCCGTGTGTGAGCGTATCGAACCAGCGGTCGGACTCGAGAAGGAGACGCACCCGCTCGGCAGACGTGTCGGCCAGGCGGTCAGCCTGCAGGTCGAACGCCATGGTCTTCCCCATCACGACCAACCGAGTGTCCTCGTCTCCACGTTCCGGATTCGCGAGTACCGTATCCGAAACCGCCGTCAGCTCGTCGAGAAGCTTCTTCGTAGCGTCGCGCGGCAGGTCCTGCGTGCCGTGCACATACTCGGTCAAGTAGTGGATCGATTGCACCAGCCCGACGAGCGGCATCGTCGAAACCGTCCTTCCGTGGCGCAGTGCGCTTACCGCTCCGGCCACATCTCCGGCGTCGTACAGCATGCGCGCGTAGTACATGTGCGACATCGGCTCGGTCGGACTTTCATCGACGAGCCGACGCGCATAGCGCTCCGCCAGGGGTTTGTCATCGAGCTTGTCAGGCGCATAGAGCTGCGCGAGCTCGAGCGTCATGAGGAAGCGTGCCTGCTCGCTCGGAAAAAAGTCCGCCGCGACGCGAAAATGCCGAACGGCTTTGGCCCAGTCCTGACGCTTCGACTCAGGGGTCGCGCCGGTGCGCAGTGCGCGGCCGTTGTACGCGGCCGCGAGCTTGTATTGAGCCTCCATCACGTTCGGGTTGCGGGCGACGAACTTCTCGAGGAGCGGGATCGAGTCGGCGATACCCTCATCGAGCGTCTTCTTGTCCGACAGCACGAGGTCGGAGACTGTTTTCTCCAGCTTCTTCCACTCGGCCTGCTGCAGGGCGGACACAGGCCCGTTGACGGCGGCGATCGCGCCCGCCGGAAGCTGCACACCAAGCGCGAACCCATCGACCTGCCGCGCCGTCCCGATCTTCAGGACCTCCCACACATCGGCCATCTTGCGCGTGCGATCGATGCGCAGTCGTACGATGGCACCCGCTGCCGCGCGCTGCACTGAGGCTCTCACGCTGGCGGTTGCCCCCGATCGGGCAATGCTGAGAGGAACTGCGGTTGTCCGCACCGTCTCACCGACGTCGGACACGGGAAGCGTGATGCCGACGGGCTTCTGGCTGACCGGCTCCAGATACACTCGCACGGCCTCTGTTGGCGCCGCGTCGCCAACGAACACGCGCATGCGCTCGACGCCGGCCGCCGCCGCATTCGTGAGTACATCCACGACCTCTCCAAACGTGCTTCCGGGGGATGCGTGGTAGTAGATCTCCTTCGAGGGTTCCGTCCGCATCACGTAGCGCAGCCAGAAGCGAAGGTCGTCATCGAGCAGCGGCGTGCCGCGAACGGTCCAATCCGTGGCGTCACGGTCGAGTACCAGCGGACCCGATGAAGCCGCCGCGGGCGCAGCTGACTCCTGGATAGAGAAGTGCACCGTCACCGTCATGACGACGGAGACCGGGACGCCATCGACGATCGTTGGAGAGTATTCCCACTGACGGACGGCCGCCAACGCCGCGTCGTCCAGCAACGGAATCGAAGTGACGACCGTTGGATCGGACACCTTGCCGTCGGTCGTAATGGTGGCTTTGATGACGACGTCGCCATGGACCCCGGCCTGCTGAGCTGCGGCCGGATAGACAGGATCGACGTGTTTGATTTTCTTCGGCGGGTCGATTTTCTGCCGTGCGACAGCAGGCGTGGCGTATCCGACGCCGCTGAGCGACAGCAAGAGAGTCAATGCGAGGCGATACACCATCGATTCCTCCTATCGACGGTTAACGTCTTGCGTGAAACGGACGAACGGTTGTCTCAGATCCTCACAGCATTTTACGCCGTCCTGGGCGCGTTCAACTCGTCGCGCACTTGCCGGCCCGCGCGAATCACGATGTCGACCGTTGCTTCAATGTCCTCCTTTGTTGTGTGGAAATTGACGATGCACGCCCGCAGGACGTAACGGCCGTTGATGACCGCGTTCGACACGAAGACCTCTCCGCCGCGTTGCAAGCGATCGACGAGTTCGCGGTTGAGCCCGTCAAGATGTTGCTCGGTGGCCTTCTCGCCAACCGTCGCGCGAAGGTCCGGCGGCACGTACCGGAATGTGGTGATGCTCAATCCCTGCGTGAAGAACTCGAGCTCATTGGACTCGCGGACGATGTCGGCCATCGCTCGGGAGAGCTCGATGTCTTCCGAAATCATGTGGCGGTATCCGTCCGCTCCCGCGTGCTGCAACGCGAGCCACACCTTGAGCGCCTTGAACCCGCGGGAGTTCTGCGGCCCGTAATCGACGTAGTTGGTCGCGCGCTCTTCGAAGTGGTAGTAGGGGGGGTGGTACGCGAACGCCGCCCGCAGCGCCTCTGCGTCCCGCACGAGCGCGCAGCCGGCCTCGAGCGGCGCATAGAGCCATTTGTGCGGATCGACTGCGACGGAGTCCGCGCTGGAAAGCTCCCGCAGGTCCGCTGGCGCCTCCGGAACCGCGGCCGCGAATCCGCCGTACGCCCCGTCGACGTGAAACCAGAGGCCGTGTTCCAGGCACACGTCCTTGATCTCGCGCAGCGGATCGACGGCGCCGGTACTCACCGAACCCGCGGTGCCGACGACCATGAACGGCGTGTCTCCGGCCGCTTTGTCGGCGGCAATCTGACGACGAAGCGCCTCGACGTCCATTCGAAGATCATCGTCGGTGCCGATCCAGCGGATGGCGTCCGTTCCGAGGCCGGCGATGTCGGCAGCCTTCTGAATCCAGGTGTGCGTCTCCGCCGAGCCGTAGGCGCGCAGCCGTCCGCGGCCGGCGCCGATACCCTGACCGCGAACGTTCCAGTCCGCCTTCGCCGCGCGCGCGGCGAGGAAGCAGACGATATTCGCCATGTTGCCGCCGCTGACGAAGAGTCCCCCGCAGTTTGTCGGATATCCGATCAGTTCCGCGATCCAGCGGACGGTCTGGGACTCGATCTCCGTCGCGGCCGGCGACAGCATCCAGGCGCCGACGTTGGCGTTGACGGCGGCCGCGATGAAATCGCCCAGAATCCCGATGGGGGCCGGCGAAGCCGTGATGTAGCCGAAGAAGCGCGGATGGCCATTGAACAGCGAATGCTCGAAGAGGAGCCGTGTCGCGTTGGTCAGCAGCGGCGACGGATCCGCGCCCGCGCGGGGCAGCGGTGCCAGCGTGTTCAACGCCTCGCGTACCGCCGATGGAGACTGGTCGCGGGTGAGCGGCCCGTGCTGCACGGCATCGAGCGCGTCGGCGAGCTGGTCGACGAGGTGATGCCCGAGCGCCCGGAACGTGGGGCCATCCATGGAGAGCGGCGTGCGGCGGTTACTCATGCAGGTATGCCCTCAAAAAGATCCGTTTCCTTGTCGCGGCCGCCATTGACGACGCTGAACACGCGGTAGAACGACTGACGGCCCCATAACGCTTCCAGATGCGCAGGCGCGAGATCCTTCAGGCGTTCGTACGTCGACAGTTGCGACTCATGGCACGACACCGCCTTCCAGACGGTCTCCCAAACGGACCTCGCATCGATCTCCGTCGTGATGGACCAGTCGGGCCACGCGGTCGCCTGTCGCTCCGTGCCGTCGACGTTCACCGTCAGAGCGCGTACCGCCGCGCGATACGCGCTCCACGTCGATTCCGGCCATGCGATGTAATACAGCTTCGACACGAGATGGGGCGCGAGCCCCGCCTCAATCGCAAAGGATCCGTCAGCCGCCGCCATCACGGCACCCGTCGTGAATTGCGAGATGGCAATGTGATCAGGATGACCGTAGGCGCCGTCCGGCCCGAACGTAAGGACGACGTGAGGACGGAGGCGCCGGAGATGGTGCACGATGCGCCCGATCACTTCGCGCGGATCCACACGGTCGAGCTGCTGGTCGCCGTAGTCGAGCAGCGAGACCTCCTTGATCCCAAGAGCGGCAGCCGCGTTCTGCAGCTCTCGTTCCCGGATCCGGGCGAGCGCCGCCGGTCCGGGGTGCCGCGGATCGTCGCGAGCCAGGCCGCGGTAGCGGCCGCGTTCGCCCCGCGTGGCCGTCACGAGGAACACGTCCGCTCCCCGGGATGCGTATGTGGCCAGCGTACCGCCCACACCGAGCGACTCGTCGTCGGGATGGGCGAACACGGCAAGCAGTTTTCGTGAAGGCATTGCACCGCCGCGATTACTTCGTGATTACTGTTTCCAGGTATTCGCCGTCGACCACGAGCCCGTCCGACCCGCCTGCATCATGAGAGCGTAGCAGCGAAACGAGTCCGGCTTCGAGCGCCGCCTGGTCGGAGGCGTCGAGCGAGGAGAACGCCGTGTGCGTTGGCCCGTAGTAGCGGCGGAACACGTCGACCCAGTGGTCCGGCGAGTTGTACCGGAACGTGAACATCCGGCTGGTGCTCTCGATCGCGGTCGCGTTGGGGAAGAGTTCTTTCAGATGCGCGTCGGTTCCGAGCGAACGCCGCCCGCTCGGCCTCGTCCTCGCCGGCCTCGCTCTGAACATCCAGACGCTCGAATCGTCACCCGCGCCCTTCGTACGCCGCCTCCAACGCCGCGATGTCCAGCTTTTTCATGCCCAGCATCGCCTGCATGGCGCGGTTCGCCTTCGGCCGGTCGGGGCTCATGAGCATCTTCTCGAGCCGCGTCGCGTGCACCTGCCACGAGAATCCATAACGGTCCGCGAGCCACCCGCATTGCTGCGCGCGAGGATCGCCGCCGTCGGTCAGCCTCGTCCAGAAGTAGTCGATTTCTTCCTGCGTGTCGCAGTTGATCAGCAGCGAAACCGCGCCCGTCGGTTTGAAGTGAGGGCCTCCGTCGAGCGCCATGAAGCGCTGGCCGTCCAGCTCGAACACCGCCGTGATCACCTTGCCCTGCATCGCCGGCGGCCAGGGCGCGTTCTGAATGCCTTCGGGATAGCGCTCGATGTGCAGGACGCGCGAGGTCCCGCGCCGGCCGGGGGCGTTTGCGAATGTCGATACGTAGAAATTCACCGCCTCTTCGCAGCGGTCTTCGAACCAGAGCGATGGAACAATTCTCTCGGTCATGGCTGCTCTTTCCCTCGTGTGTAGCGTTTCAACTGTGCCGGGTTCAACCCTGT
>DATJFQ010000083.1:0-37533 GCA_035495555.1 Vicinamibacterales bacterium | reverse complement strand
CCTCGTCGACAGTCTTTCCGGCCGCCGAGCACGAAGCGGGCTGTCCGAGCGGGGGCCCCATCGCACGACAAGGCGGATCGGCGCGCGGCGCGAGGGGCGAGGCGGGAGGCGCGAGGCGCGAGCCGGGAGGCGGGCGGCGCGAGGTGCGAGGTGCGAGGCCCGGCGCGCGACGCCTCACCAGCGATGGGGGCGAGGACGGGCGCCCGCTTCGCGCGGAGGCGGCTCCTCGTCGACAGTCTTTCCGGCCGCCGAGCACGAAGCGGGCTGTCCGAGCGGGGGCCCCATCGCACGACAAGGCGGATCGGCGCGCGGCGCGAGGGGAGACGCGAGGCGCGAAGCGCGAGGCGCGGGGGGGAAGCGGGAGGGAGGCGGGAGGCGCGGCGAGGCGGGAGGCGGGTGACGCGAAGGCCTGCAGTACGGCAGCCTTCGGCCGATAACCCAATCGAAGCCCTGTTTCCGCCACGAGAGCGGCGGCGCCGGCACCCTGCGTTGGAGGCACCATGCGAAAGTCACCGATCCTTTTTCCGGTTGTCATCGCGCTCGCATGCGCGTTGTCGGCCGGCTGTAACCTGCTCGACGGCAACAAGGATTCGTCGTCTGGCTCGACGCCGACGTCACCCTCCGCGCCGAGCGTCAGCATGGATGTGTTCGCGGGCACATGGTCGTCGGCGACGGCGTCCACGCCAGCGACGGGCTGCGGTAACGTGAAATACACCGTCACTCCCGTCAGCTCGACGGCGGCGAACGTGTCCTTCGCGGCCACATGCGGCGGCAACATCGGCGTCAACGGCTCCGGGACCGGCACATTGTCCGGCTCGACGCTGGACTGGAGCGCGAACGGCCTGGTCGGTCAAGGCGGCGTGAACTGCCCCTTCACGTTCACCAACGGCAAGGCGACGCAGGACTCGACCAGCGCCAACGTCGTCGTCACGTATTCCGGCACGGTGTGCGGGATTCCTGTCAACGGTACGGAGACCGTCAAGAAGTAGTTCGAGGCCGCCGAGTTCGACACCCGACTCGTCTCGGCGCGCCTTCGCGCCTCGAGCGTCGCGTCGCGCGCCCCGCCTCGGGCGCGCCTCCCGCCTCGCGCGTCGCGTCTTCCGCGCCTCCCGCCTCGCGCCTCCTGCCTCGCGCCTCCCGCTTGCGCCTGAGCTTGCGCTCGAGGTGCCGTTCTCTTCACACTCGGTTGATGCGTGCTCTGCGCTTTGCCATCGTGGCCGCTGCCGGCCTGACCGTCGGTTCCGGCCACACCGTGCGGACCATCGCTCAGCAGAACGCGGCCGCACCCTCCGCGTACGACGCCGTCACGGACCATGGGCCCAGGGTGAAGCCGCCGATTCTGCATCTCGGCGGCGCAGGCTTCTCGTTCAACGACCCCGTGTTCGGCACCCGGGTGGTTCGCGTCACAGACGGGTCGACCCGCCCTGGATTTCCAGGCCGGTCGTTCCGAACACCGTCAGGCACCCATCAGAACGCCTGGGCCGCGGACGGTCGCCACTTCTACGTGACCACGAACGACGGTACAATCATTCCGTTCGCGTTCGATGCGGCGACAGGAACGGCATCACGTATCGAGCCGTCGCGCGAGGGCGAAGGGGGGCTCACGCTCCGGTTCTATCTGGAACCGCAGTTCAGCTACGTCGACGCAAACATCGTCTACGGAACACAGAACGGCTCGAGCACCAACCAGCACACGGTGGACGCGTTCGATTTTTCGACCGGCCGCTACACGACCCTCCTGGACCTGGAAACCGTCGTACCCGCATCGGTCCTGAAAGGCACTTACGTCGGCTTGATTGGATCGAGTTCGGGCCCCGTCGAGAAGATTCTGGCGATGTTTGGCGGCGCGAGCCAGGATCGGCATCACTACGTCGTCGTATTCGACAGGACCGATGCGGCGAGACGGCGCCTGCTGGACACATCCGCATCGACGCTCGACGGCAAACCGACCGGGACCCCGCTGAACTTCACGCTTCACCACGCGTTCATCGATCGCAGCGGTCATTTCGTCCTCCTCTACCCGAGCGGTGCCGATCGCCAGGGTGCGCGGCAGGCGCCGCCGCTCTACGTGTGGGACCTGTCGGACGATTCGTTCACCGCGCTGCCGCTCGACGCCGCGCACGCCGGCGGGCACGATGCCTACGCGTTTGGCTTCGCCGTCAACCAGGACTGCTGTACCGCAACCACCTATGACGCGGCGCAGTGGCAGTTCCGGCCGCTCGCACGGCCGCTGACGACTCGTGACCTCGTGCAGCCTGTGATTGCACCGAAGGAGGTGCAGCTCGCAGATCACCCCACGTGGAACAACGCGCAGCCCGATCGGCTCGTGCCGTTCATCAGCGGCCTTTATCGTTACGGCGCGAACACCGTCGAGTGGCGGCCGTGGGACGATGAGATCATCGCCGTCCAGACCGACGTCGCGCCGGACGCGGGCGCCGAGATCTGGCGATTCGCACATCATCGCAGCGACGTCCGGAACGATGACGATCCGACGCAGTTCTCGTTCTGGTACACGCCGCGACCGAACGTGTCGGAAGACGGACGATGGGTATTGTTCACGTCCAACTGGGAGAAGACGCTCGGTACCGATCCGGTCGGGTCGCCCGGCGAGAAGGCGCGACAGGACGTGTTTCTGCTGCAGCTCCGCGGCGCAGATGACGCCTCCTCAGCACCGCTGGCAATTCTGACGACGCAGCTTCCCAATGCCAGGCGGGGGATGCCATATGTCGCGTATCTGACAGCATCGGGCCTGCGCGGCGCGGCGTCGTGGAAAATCACGCGCGGCGGACTGCCGGCGGGCGTGACGCTCGACGGGTCCACCGGAATCATTTCAGGCACGCCCACATCCGCCGGCACGTTCTTCACCGTGACGGTGTCGAATAACGGCTCGTCCGATTCGCGCACGTTTGCGCTGCCGGTTCCCAGATAAGTGACACTGATGTCAGCGCCCGATCCTGCGGGCTCGCTCGCGGCTCCGCACGCGCCGGCGCACCCGCCTTGCTGACCCGTTTCGCGCCCGCCCCTACCGGCTGGCTGCATCTCGGGCACGTCCTCAACGCCGAGTACGTCTGGAACACCGCGCACGCCCGCGGCGCGCGCGTGCTGCTTCGAATCGAAGATCACGATCGGGAGCGCTGCCGGCCCGACTACGAGCGCGGCATCCTCGACGATCTCGACTGGCTCGGATACACGCCTGATGTCTTTCCCACGCATGCGTTTCGCGCGGGCCGCTGCGAGGGGCGGCAAAGCGATCGGGAAGCGGTGTACCGCGGCGCGCTCGAAGAACTTCGCCGGCTCGGCCTCGTGTACGCGTGCGACTGCACGCGCCGCCAGATTGCCTCCGCGAACACCGGTGATACGGAGCAGCGGTACCCGGGAACGTGCCGGGAGAAGAACCTGCCGCTGAGAGACGGTCTTGGCTGGCGTGTGCGTCTCGATTCCCGAGTCGAGCGGTTCGCCGACGAACGGCTCGGGCCGCAGGTTCAGGATCCGTCCGCGCAGTGCGGCGACGTGCTGCTGCGCGATCGCCACGGCAACTGGACGTATCAGTTCTGCGTGTCCGTCGACGACCTGCGGCAGGGCATCGACCTTGTGATCCGGGGTGAAGATCTGTTGCAGTCGACAGGCCGTCAAATCACGCTCGCGCGCCTGCTGGGCCGCGACCGGCCGCCGGCGTTCCTCCATCACGAACTCATCATGAAGGCGCCCGGCCAGAAGCTGAGTAAGTCCGACGGCGACACGGCCGTTCGCGAGCTGCGGGAGCGCGGGTTCACCCCCGACGAGGTAAAGGCGCTGAGCAGAACAGCCCAGTAATCGCTCCTTGCATCCTCGTCCCCGGCGGCACGAAAGGAGAACCGGGGGTACCACATGGCACATGAATCGGACGCACCGATGAGCACGCTCGTTCGCGGCGCGCTGGACGACGTGCGTGACCTGTTCAGAGAAGAACTCTCACTCGCGCGCGCGGAATTGAGACAGGAGGTCTCGAAGGCGTCGACGGCCGGCATCGGCTTCGGGGGCGCGGCGGTCGCGGGGTGGTTCGCGGGGATGTTCATCCTCGCGGCGATCGCGCTGGGGATTTCAGAAGGGCTGAACTGGCCCTACTGGGTCGGCTTCGGCATCATCGGCGTGCTGATGGCGATCGTGGGCGGCATCTTCTACGCGAGCGGCCGTCGCGCCGTCAGCTCGATGCGCGGCATGCCTCGGACAGTCGAGACCGTGAAGGAGAACTTCCGATGAACGACGACACGACCAACGCGACGATCACCGGCCTCGAGATGGACATCGCGGAGACGCGGCAATCGCTCGATCGGAAACTCGACGAGATCGGACGCCGCCTGCAGCCGTCGGAGATGAAGTCGGAGCTCAAGGAAGCGGTCAAGCAGCGTCTGGATCCGAACCCGTATCTCGGCTACATCGCGGGAGGGCTCGTCGCGGTCGGCACCGCGATGGCCGTCAGCGGTCTGCGGCGCCGCCGCCACGTCTCGTTCCCGGCAGGCGACGGAGTCGAGTATCCGGACGACAATCGCGTGGCGCGCGAGGCGCTCGACACCTGTTCGTAGATTGACGCGCTACGCCCGCCTACTCCGATCGCAGCGCCGCCATTGGATCGACGCGCGTGGCACGGCGCGCGGGAATCCACGCCGCAGCGGCAGCGACGGCGAGCAGCGTGGCGGCGGCCGCGGTCAGGATCAGCGGGTCTCCGGGCGGCACGCCAACGAGGAGCGTCCGCATGCCGCGCGCCAGCACGAGCGACGCGGCGATGCCGATGACGAGGCCGAGAGCCGCCGTACTGAGGCCGTCGCGCAGGACCAGCGACAGGATCGAACGGCGGTCCGCGCCCAGCGCCTGCCGGATGCCGAACTCGCGCAGCCGCTGCGTGACACCGAACGCGAGCACGCCATAAATGCCGATCGCGGCAAGCGCCAGCGCCGTCACGCTGAACAGCGTGAGCAGGATCGTGGGTGTCCGCCGCGGCTGGAGCGAACGCTCGATCCAATCGTTCATTTCCCTCACCTGCGCAATCGGCTGCTCCGGATCGATCGCCTGCACGGCTCGCCGGAGGCCCGGGACGAGCGCCGCCGGGTCGGAAGCGGCCTTGATGACGAGGCCCATGCGAGCCGGCGTGACCTGCATCGCCGCCAGATAGATCCTGCCCTCCGCCATAGGTCTCGCGAGATCTGCCGTGTTCACCGTGCCGACGACGCCGACGATCGTGTAGTTGTTCGAGCTGCCGAAATTCAGCCGATGGCCGATCGCATCGCCAGCCGGAAAAAACCGGCGCGCGAGCAGCGCGTCGACGATTGCCACGCGCGGCGCGGTCGGCGTGTCGCTGTCGGTGAAGAGCCGACCGGCGAGCAGCGGAATCTGCATCGCCTTGAAGTAGTCGCCGGCGACCCGATCCTGGTTGGCGTGCGGCGTCTGCTCGCCGGGGCCGACCGGCCGGCCGACGATCATGAATGAGCCCGCGCTGAACTCTCCGCTGAAGGGCGTGCTGCCCACGAACCCCGCGGCGCTGATCCCGGGCAGTTCCGAAATTTTGCCGGACAGACGCTGCCAGAACGCCCGCCGGCTGTCGCTGTCCGGATATCGAAGCGGCTGAAGCGCAATCTGTGCGGTGAGTAGTCGCTCCGGGTTGAACCCCGCGTCCATGTGCATCACGTGCCCAAAGCTCGTGACGAGCAGCCCGGCCCCGACGACGAGCACGAGCGCAACCGCGCACTCGATGACAACGAGCGCACGCCGCACGATACCGCTGCGCCGGCCTCCGGTGCCGCGCGCCGTGTCTTCTTTCAGCAGCGAGCCGGCGGGCGATCGCAGCATGCCGGCCGCGGGCACGATCCCGAATGTCAGGCCGGTGAGCGCAGTCACGACGATCGCAAACACCAGCACCGCCGCATCCGGTGTCGTGCTCACGGCGGCCGGCAGCTGATCCGAGGCGAGGGCGAGCAGTCCGCGAACACCGGCGATACTCAGCGCGACGCCAACCGCGCCGCCGACCGAGGCGAGCGCGAGCCCTTCGATCAGCAGTTGTTTGACAATGCGGCGGCGTGGGGCGCCGATCGCGGTCCTGATCGCCAGCTCCCGCTGGCGTCCCATGGCGCGCATCAACAGCAGGTTCCCGACGTTCGCGCAGGCGATGAGCAGCACGAGCAGCACCGCCGCCTGGACGATGTAGAGCTGCGCGCGGACGGTTTTCGTCTCGGCCTGCTGCAGCGGCTCCGCGCGCCCGGTGAAGCCGCTCGACTGCATGTACTCGGCGCGCGATGGCACGCGTGTCATCAGCCCGGCGACGATGGCATCCATCTGCGCGTCGAGCTGTGCGACGGTTGCGCCGGGCGCCAGGCGCGCGATCATCCAGCTGAATTCGTTGCCGCGCTCGTCGTCGGACATCTGGGCCGGCGTGAACGCAAACGGCAGCAGCATCGCGGTATCGCGCCACGGGATTTCGAAATCCCGCGGCAGGACGCCCACCACCGTCCTTGCTTCGCCGTTGACGTGGATCGCGCGTCCGACGATCGACGGATCGGTGCCGAACCGCGTGCGCCAGGTCTCGTCGGTGAGAATGGCGACCTTTGCCGCCGTCCCGCCGCTCACATCCGTGTCCGTGAAGGCGCGTCCGATGGCAGGCCCGCGTTGCAGCGTCGTGAAGAACGACGGCGTCACCGCGAGAGCGATGACCTGCTCCGGAGTGCCGCCGGTGTCCAGCGCCGACACGCGCGGCGTGAACAGGGTCGCGTCCGCAATGGCCGGTGCGCCGCTCCGCCGGTCGAGGTAATCGGGGATGGCAACTGAGGAGGGCGCATCGCTTGTTTTCAGGTAGACGTTCCCGACGGAGACCAGCCGGTCGGCATGCGGGAACGGCAGCGGCCTGAGCAGCACCTGATACAACACGCTGAACACCGCGGTCGTTGCGCCAATCCCCAGCGCGAGCGTCAGGATCGTGACGGCGGCGAAGATCGGTTGCTTGCGAAAGCCGCGGATGGCGTAGCGCAAATCCTGCATGTCGCTTGGACGGGAACGCAGGAGCAAAAGGTTGGCGCGCGTGGGCGCCTGCCTGCGAGAAAGTCAACGCCGGGGCGGCAGCGCCGGCGGACGCGCTACAGATAATCCGGGGGCAGGTCGACGACCACCCGCCGGCGCATCAGGTCGAGGACGTCCTCGGTCAGGCGCCCCTGCTCCATGGCCGCCAGCGTATCGTGGCCGACGTTGAGGACATCGGGAAGATACGTGCGGCTCGCGCCGTATTCGTCTTCGTACTCGGGTGAGGGGTAGTGCCTGTTCAGCACGGCATGGCCGTTCGTCAACGCGACGTCGAAGAGCGGCGAGAATTTCAGCTCGCCTCGCACGATCTCCGGCACGGGGACGTCATACGCGCGGAACACGCGCGAATCGTGGGGCGCGATGACAAAGAACGCCTGATCGGCGGCCAGGCTCGCGTCCGCGTCGTGCCGGGCCAGATCGACCCGGCCGCCGATCACGTCCGGCAGCGCGAGCTGCTCCGAGAAAACACGCGCCTGTGTGTGCTCGAAGAGCGCACGGTAGTGGTCCGCGCGCAACGCGGTGCCCTGGGACACGGTCCACGTATCGGCGTTGTGCGTATGCGTCATCGCGGCCACACCCTTTGAATCCACGATGCGCCACATCTCGCGCGCGAGCAGCGCCTTGTGCCAGATGTAGTGAAACGCGTCGTTGCAGACCACGAAGCGGAAGGCACCGGTCGCAAACGGCAGCGGCAGCTCCGCATCGGCGAGCACGGCGTCGGCGGCAGGCGCCGTGAAATGCCGCGCCAGCCACAGCTTGATGAACGAGATGTCCGTCACCACCGGCGGCCTGGGACTGACCGACGCGAGGGATCGGGTCAGATGGCCTGAGCCGCCGCACAGATCGAGCGCCACCGAGTGCTCGTCGAGCACCGCGGAGGCGATCGATCGCACGACCGCATCCGCGACCACGAACGTCGGATCCGAGAATCGATAGACGAAGTAGCCGCCTTCGAACTGTTCGCCAACGCCTTCCGCGATGTCGCGATACGTGCCGAGCGGCTCCCCTTCGGGCCCAATCAGGCGCGCGGCGGGTGCATCGTCTGAAAAATTGAGCATCGCCCTCAGCGCGTCCGCCGTGCGCTTCTCTGCGATCGCGTGACGCGCCACCTCCGCCTCCGGCCACAGCGTCATGACGGCGATGCCGTCGACGACCACGAACTCGCAGCAGCGGCACGCCAGCAGCGCGTCGCGGATGTCCTGGCCCTCGAACACGTGAAAGGCGCCCGTGTTCAGCTCGACCTTCGATCCGCAAAAGGGGCATCGGAGGAGCTGTAATGTTTCAAAACGCACAATTCACCAATTCACGACTGGCCGCGCGCGACTTCACTTGATGGTCCGGTAGCGCTTCAACAACTCCGTCTGGCGCGTGTCGGGCGGCATCTCGCGGCCCTTGATGAACACGTGTTCAGGGCCCGTCGTCAATTCGAAGGGATCGCCGGACCAGACCACGACGTCGGCATCCTTGCCCGGTTCGAGCGACCCGACGCGGTCGGCGACGCCCCAGATTCTTGCGGGCGTCAGCGTCACCGCCTCGAGCGCGGCGTCCCGCCCCAACCCGTACGCAATCGCGTTCCCGGCCTGCTGACGCAGCGTCCGCGAGTTGTACGTGTCGAAGGAAGCGAGTGCAAGCGTCACGCCGGCTTTCGAGAGGCGCGCCGCGTTCTCGAGGGTGGCGCCAAGCGAATCGAACACCGGGATGTCGGTGAGCGCGTTGATGACGACGGGAACGTGCGCCGCTGCGAGCTGATCGGCGACCATCCATGCTTCCGCGCCGCCCATGATGACGAGCCGAGCGTTGAACTCGCGGGCAAGGCGGAGGGCGGCGAGCAGATCGCTCGCGCGGTTGGCCTGGACGAGCAGCGGTTCCTGCCCTTTCAGCACCGGCTGCAGCGCGTCGAGGTCGAGCCGGCTACGCACGTATTCACGGCGCCGGGCAGCGTTGAAGGCCGTGCGGTTGGCCGCGTAATCCCGCGCGTCCTCGAGCATTTCGCGCATTCGCAGCATCGCGGATGCGCGCGAGCCTCCCGCCACTGCCGCGCCGCTCTCGCCCATCAACGCAACCATCGCGGCCGGAGTCTTCGTGATCGCGTCCGGCACCTGATCGCCGCTGAGATCGACGACCGCGGCCTGTCCGGCGAACACGTTACCTGTACTTCCGGGCGTGACGAGCGTCCGGGTAATCCCCTCGATCCGAGTGACGGGAATCACCGTGGAGTTGCCGTTGAACGAATCGACGACGTCGAAGGCTGCGCTCACGCGAGCATCGGTTGTCGACTCATCGGCCGTGCCTTCCGCGGATGACGCGATCTCCATGATGCCCGTCTGGACGCCGGCGTCGAGCCATCCGGGCGTGACGATCTTCCCCGTCGCATCGATGACCCGCGCACCGGCGGGCACGGTGACGTTCGCGCCCACCGCGGTAATCCGTCCGCCTTGCATCACCACCGTGCCGCGCTCGATCGCGGCGCCTGACACCGGAAGAATGCGGGCATTCGTGATCGCTACGGTTTCACCCGCACGGGGCGGCTGCACCGTGGGAGCGGAGGCCGCGCGGCGCGCCGGCGGCTGTGCGGGAGGACGCGGCGCCGGGGTCTGTGCCACGGCCACGGCGGCGATGACGGCACAGCACATCCTCATCGGCGCACCCCCGGCAGAATGCCGATCATGAAATCGCTCTTGTGCTGTTTGGACGGATCCGTGCGGTCGTGGAGGAGCGCGCCGTCGACGAACACCTGCTCCGCCCGCGTGTAGACGCTGAAGGGATTGCCCGACCAGACGACCACGTCGGCGTTCTTGCCCGATTCGAGCGAGCCCGTCTGCTTGTCGATGCCGAGCGCCTTCGCCGGGTTGATGGTGAGCCAGGTGATCGCGTCAGCCGGCGTCAGATTGATGCCCGCCTCTGCGCCCGCGCGCATCGCCTTTGCCGCTTCCTGATTCAGCCGCTGGATGCCGTCGGCGCTGTCCGAGTGGACGATCGCGCAGCCGCCCGCCTCGTGGACCAGCGCGATGTTCTGCCGGATGCCGTCGTACGCCTCCAGCTTGAATCCCCACCAGTCTGCCCACATGCTCGCGCAGATGTTGTTCGCGACGAGGAGGTCGCGGATCTTGTAGGCCTCGACCGCGTGATGAAACGACGCGATCTTGAAGCCGAACTCCTTCGAGATGTCGATCATGGTCGCCATCTCGTCCGCGCGATAACAGTGGTTCTGAATGCGGATGTTGCCGTCGAGGACGCCCGCGAGCGTTTCGAGCTGCAGGTTACGGCTCGGCTTTTTCGCGGGATCCGATCCCTCGTCGCGCCAGCGCTTCCATTGGTCGCGATACTCCGCCGCCGATTGCCACGCCTTGCGGTAGCCCGCGACGTTGCCCATGCGGGTCGACGGCGCCTGCCCCTTGCTGCCATAGACGCGCATCGGATTTTCGCCGCAGGCCATCTTGAGCGCGTAGGGTGCACCGGGGAATTTCATGCCGTCCGCCGTGCGCGACGGCACGTTCTTCACGGTCACACCGCGGCCGCCGAACAGGTTTCCCGATCCCGGCAGGATCTCCATGGTCGTCACGCCGCCGGCACGAGCGAGATCGAACTGCGGATCCTGGGGCCAGATGCTGTGTTCGGCGGAAACTTCCGCCGTGTTCGGGTTCGTCATCTCGTTGCCGTCCTGGAGGGACTCGATCCCCGGAGCGGCGTAGACGCCGAGATGCGAGTGGTCGTCGATGATGCCCGGCGTCACCCATTTGCCTGACGCATCGATCACGAGCGCATCGGCGGGCGCGTTGACGGTCTGGCCGACCGCGGCGACCTTGCCGTTCTGGAGCAGCACGGCGCCGTTCTCGATGACAGGACCCGCGGCCGTCAGAATGGTCGCGTTGCGGATGACCGTCGGACGACCGGGCGGCGGTTGGTACGTGGAGGCGTATGGATTGCTTTGCTGGCCGGCTGCGATGGCCGTCGCGGCCATCAGCAGCGACACGAGGAATGCGCGCATGAGCCGCGATTGTAGCGCGTGCGGGTGCGCGCGCGTGGGGCTTGCGCGGCAGCGGGCGGGTGCGCGTCGACGGGCGTCCCGCGTTTCGCGTCTCAGGCGCGCGCGGCGGACGGTCCCTTTTTGGCCATCTCCTGTTGCGTGCGATAGATGCTGCACCAGTCCTTGTGTTCGGCAACGGGCATACCGCATTCCACGCAGACCCTGACACGCTTGACCGGCTCGGATTTCTTCGAGAAGAGCTTCTGGAAAAAGGTCACGACTGGCTCCTTCCGTATCTAAGACGGAAGAACGGTCCCGCAGGTTTGCAACAAAACGATATCCTTGATCCCTTGCATGGCTTCCAATGCTCAGGCGCTCGAGCAGCAGGCGATCGAATACGCGCGGCGTGGAGATTTCGGTGTCACTGCGCGGGACGCCAACGAGGAACTGACAAGGCTCGTCCCCGGCAACGCCGGCGCGTGGACGCGGCTGGCGCGCTGCTGTCTCGAACTGGGACAACTGGAGCAGGCGACTGCCGCACTTGACGCCGCCCTGCAACTGAACCCGCAGAACACGATCGCGCGCAACCTGCAGGCCGAAGTCGAGCGCCGGCGCCAACCCGTCCCCCTGTCTAAACCGCGCCCGGTCCGACGGCCGCCGGCGCAGCCGGCAACACGAGCCACGCGGACACGAAGCACGGGCTCGCCGGTCCTCCCGTTCGACCGGGGCGTTTTCACAACGCTCGGCCATCTGCCGGCGCCCGCGGCGCTCGATGCCCTGGCTCCTCGGCTCGAGCCGCTCCTCATGGAGTTGAACGATCGGGCCTTTGCGCAGAAGGTCGTCGAGGCGCGCAACCGCGCCGCGCAGCCAGGCGGGGCGCTCTACAGACGAAATAATCTGTACGCGACCAGTCCCGGGCACATCCAGGCGGTCCACTACGGCGGCCGGTGGGAGCCGCAGATCAACATTGGACTCTTCGCGGCTCCGCAATGGGAGCGCGACGGCGTCCGGGCAGGGATTGGCTTCGACTTTTCGGCTTCCGGGACCGATCCGGATCCGCAAGCGGGACAGCTCCGTGCGCTCGCGTACTTCGAAGCCTTCCAGCGGCTCGTCGGAACGTCCTGGCGCCAGCTCCTCGCGACATGGATGAGCGGAAGCGGCGGCTTCATCCAGCACGGCGCAAATGCGCCCGCGACGAACGTCCTGCCCAGCGACGCCATCGCGTGGCTGGTAAACGTGCAGAATCCAATCGAAACCGGCTGGATCTTCTGTGGCCGATGGCTGTTCCCCGACCGTGCTGACCACGCCGCCATCCTCTCCGACGGACGGCAGCTGCTCACATGGCTCGATCAGACGTTCACGGATTTGCTGCCGCTCTGGACGAGCGTTTATCGCGGGTGACGCGCTCCCCGTCCGGAGTGAGACGAAGCCGCGGCGCCACGGCTTTCAGCATCTCCATCATGGCTTCGACCATCTTCGGGACGCGGCCGCTATCCAGGTATACCCATCCGGTCGTCCGCACCAGCGGCGGCCCGGCGACCCGCGCGTATCGCAGCGTGCCCGCGGCCGCTTCGCGTGCGATCGACTGATACGGGACGATGCTGACGCCGAGGCCTGCCGCGACCATCGCTTTGGTGATCTCGACGTTGCCGGTCTCCGTCACGACCGGCGGCTGCAGCCGTTCGCGCGCGAAGAATTCGTCGATGGCCCGCCGTGTATTCGAGCCGCTCTCGAACGTGATGAAGGGCTCGTGCGCCAGCTCGCCTGGGCTGATGGGACGCCGCTCGCGCGCGAGCCGATGATCCGGCGGAAGCACGAGCAGCATTTCTTCGCGCCAGACGGGGTCGACGCGAAGCGAGCGATCGCTGATGGGAAGCGTGAGCAGCGCGAGATCGATCGCCGCCGCCCGGAGCTTGCGCACCAGCCGGGAGGTTCCGCCGGTCACGACTTTGATCTCGACGCCGGGGTGCGCCCGCCGGTACTCGCTGACGAGCGCCGGGAACACATACATGCACACGGTCATCCCGCCACCCAGCGTGAGCTGTCCGGCAAGTACATCCTGGCGCCGGACGATGGACGACGCGGTTTCCCGGATGTCGGCGAAGACGCGATGGCTCAGTTGCAGCAGGGCTTCGCCGGTGGGGGTGATCTGGATCTGACGGCCGGAGCGGACGAAGAGCGGCTCGCCGAATTCCTCTTCGAGGAGCTGCACCTGGCGGCTGATGGCCGACTGCGACACGCGGAGGCGCCGGCCCGCTTCGGTGAACGAGCCGGATTCTGCGATGGCGCGCAGGACTTCGAGCTGGCGCAGATCCATGCGCCGTTATCGTAGTCCGTTTGCGGTTGGCCGTTCGAGATCGAGGAGACGGCGGGCGCGAATCGCCGCTCGACAGACCGTCGGGGCGGCGTGGGCCCGGCGAACGCCTCTGCTAGTTCGCGATTTCCTGACGCTCAGGGGCCGGCGGAACGCTCGACGCCTGGGCGAGCGCCAGCTTCACCTGTTCACGAAGCCACCTGGCCGGATCCGGCTGCACGACCTTAAGCGCCTTCCATTCCGCTTCGGTCAACGTGGTCGAGATGAACCGGGTTGCAACGACGTCCATGCTGTAGCCTCCTGCGGTCTCTACGCTACCGCGAGGAACGCCGCGCGTCGCATACAATCGGCGCATCACAGCCATCTCACGGGCGCATGGCTGACGACAGGCGATCGAGCGCGGTGTGCAGCGCCTCGTACAAGCGGTCGCGCGCGCCCGCGAAGCTGTGATTTCGCGCCTCGACCGCGACGAAATGCCGCGATGGCGTGTCGGCCCCGAACAGCACGCGTGCCTGCGCTGCTGGCAGGTAGTTGTCGTTCGTTGATTGAATCACGGTAATCGGGAGTTCCCGCAACAGCGGCAGGTACTCGTATAACTGCACCATCTGCCGCGTCGCGCCGTCGCCCTCGCCGCGGGCGGCGTTGGTCGCCGCATTCGCCTCTGCGCGCCGGAGGCGCCGGCCGAACCACTTCACGTACTCTTCTTCGCGCGTCAACGCGACAGCGACCACGCCGCTCAGATGCGCGCGAAGGAGCCGCGTCCCTGCAGCAACGACCGAGAGATCTGCGCCGCGCGATACTCCGACGAGGACGACGGGATCGGTGTCGCGCATGCCGAGCGCGTCGCGAGCCGCGGCGATGATCGCTTCGTAGTCCGCCGCGAGCCCCGCGGGCGTCGTCGTGTCCGTGGGACCGAGGTGCTTCACGTAATCGTGGGCATCGAAGCCCGCCACCGGATAATTCCACGCCACGAGGTGGCGGTAGAAATCCAGGTCCTTTCCTGCCCACCCGCGATCCCCTGTGGCATACACGAGCAGCGGACGGACGCCGTCTGCCGGCTGGCGCGTATCGGCGACGTGCACCCGGAGCCGGTGGCCGTGCAGCACGATCGAGCGGACGGCCTGGATGCCAGGCGGCCGGATGACCGGCTCGCGGTGGCTCGCGCAGCCAGACAGCGCAAGCGCCGCGGCAAGAGCAGCGCGGCGTGCGGAACGCCGGACGCTCACGCTTCCGCCCTGCGCAATTCGACGGCAGCGTGCGTCTCCCTCGCGGGCCGCAGCGCGCTTCCCCATCCGCCCGCGACCAGCGCACTCACGGCTGCGGTGGCGACAGGCCACTCGACGGCTGATTGGTAAGCCATATATCGCGGCATCCAGTCGGGATTGAATTTCTGCTTGTAGAAGCGGACGCCCTGGAAGTTGTACCAGTGCTCCCCGCGCTCGAAGATGAGGCGCGCGAGGCGCTCGCGCACGTGTGCCCCCTGCTGCTCCCCGACGGACGCGAGCGGCGCCATCCCGAGATTGAAGCGCTCGTATCCGAGTTTCTTCGCTTCGAGCAGCAGCGACGTGATGAGAAAATCCATTACGCGGGGACCATCGCTGCGGGAGCGCATGAGGTCGACGGAGAGTTCCTCACGTCTGGGACCCTCGAGGAGGTTCGCGAACGCAAGGATGCGGTTTCCCTCCCGCTCCTCGACGATCGCGCACCGGCACGACGCGATATAGGCGTCCGAAAAAGAGCCGATCGAGAATTGGCGCTCGGTGACGCCCTTTGCCTGCAGCCAGTCGTCCGAAATGACGCGCAGCTCTGCGAGCCTCGATTCGACCTCGTACGGAGCGAGGACCCGGAAACGCACGCCATCGCGTTCGGCGCGGCGCAGCACCTGGCGCGTTTCCTTGCCGGCATGCCCGTGCTCGGTCACCCGCTCGAGCGGCACGATCGCTTCTTCGCCGAGCTTGAAGAAGTTGTACCCACGATCGTGCAACAAGGGAATCCACTCGAGCGAGACCTGATAGAAGAGCGGACGACGGTCGAGCTCGCTTGCGAAATCGAAGAGCGCTTCGAGAAATCGCGCGCGCTCGCCCGGCGCGATGACGACCGGATCGGCGAATACGGCCAGATACGGACCGATCGTCCGATACAGACAAAGGCCGTTGTCGGCTTTGAAGATCGATTTATCTCCGTTGGCGACCATGAGCGGGGTCGTCGACGAGCCATGAGCGGAGATGAAGTCCAGCGCCTCCTGGATATCGCGCCGCGCCGGCGGCTCGAACTCCACGTGCGGCCGGAGCATCAGATAGAACGCCGCCGCTCCGACCGCGAGCGCGAGCGACGCGCCCGTCCGCAGGAAGCGTGCGCCCTGATGGCGGTAGCCGAAGGTCGCGAGCCGCGAGAAGACGGTTGGCTCGAGATGGTGAGCGACGAAGCCGAACGAGAAGAAGAGCGCCAGGGCCGCGCACGCGACCGCCAGGTCCGTCCCCTCCAGCCAGTCACCGCGCGAGCGGCGATCGAAAATCGCGCTCTGAGACGAGGCGGCCAGGGCGACGAACACGAGCACGAGCGATTCCTCCCAGTCGAACCCCTTCAGGATGGAGGCGCCCGCCGCGACGATCAGCACGAACCGCGTCGCGCGGAACGCCGCGCGGTAGCCGCGCGCCAGCCCGCGGGCGAGCACCAGCAGCAGGAGTCCGGCCAGCGCGGCTGCAAGCTGCCCCGCTTCGACGAGCGGCAGCGGCATCACGCGCTCGAGCAGGAGCAGGCGCGCGTGCAGCGCGGGGGACGCCGAGCTCATCATGATGAGGACACCGGCTCCGCCGACCAGGCCCCCGATGCTGCGCCGGGCGATGTCGCGCCGCTGCGCTGATCGCCGCGTGGCCCACGCCAGCAGAACCAGCGACGCAATCGCCCACGGGCCGATGTAGTACACGAAGCGGTAGGCCATGACCGCTGCGGCCGTCGCGCTCTCCCGAAGCGGCACGTGCGTGAGCCAGTAAGCATCCGCCGTCCCGAAGCCTCCCGGGATGAGGCTTGCCAGCCCGAGTACCTGGCCGAGGAAGAAGGGGTGCAGGAGATCGAGCGGAGCCGACGCGAAGCCGGCGGCGCGGATCGCCGCCACGAACGCCGCGCCGGCAAGCAGCCAATCGAGCCACCCGACGAGCGCGAACTCGAGCGCGCGGGCCGGCGTCGAGGCAATGATGGCAAACCGCTCGAACCGCGCGCCGGCCGCGCGGATGCTCCAGGCGATCGCCGCGGCACAGACCAGCGCCGCCACCGCTACCGACACGAGCGAGGTGGACCCGAGCGCGAGCACGGCAATCGTCCAACCCGCCAGCCCAGAGGCAAACGCCACGGTGATGGACACGACGCCCGCGCTGACGTCGGATACGTGATCGACCGACGGCCGGTACAGCCAGAAGCGAATCGCAGGACCCGCCAGCGGACCGAGCGTGAGGAAATTGCTCCAGGCGAACGCGACCGCGCCGTATCGCCAGCGCTGGATCCGGCCCGTGCGGGTGTGGCGGAACGCGATCACGTCGTACCACCCCATGACGGCAATGTTCAGCACGGTCGCGATGCCGCACACGGCAAGCCACCCCGGATGGAGCGCGCGGAGCGCGACGCGGAAATCGTTCGTGTGGATCTGCCGCAGCGTGTGCCACGACAGCCAGATCACGATCGCGAACAGCACGAAGGGCCACACACGGACGGCATGGCCAAGCGCCCAGACGACCGCGCCATCGAGCGCGCCGAACCGGCGGCGGCGCGTCACGTCGCGGACCCCTTGTGATCGCGCTGGCGCTGGATCCACTCGAGCGCTGACGCGTACGCCGCACGCAGCTCACGCACCTTGTCGGTGAACCGGTGATTGCTCGCGTCAATCAGCATCAGCTTCTTCGGCTCGCGGGCCGTATCGAACAGCCGGCGATAGTCGGCTTCCGGGACGTACTCGTCCCGGGTGGACTGGATGAGGACCAGGGGAACCGGCGACACGCCCGCGATGATCTCGTGGGCGTGAAAGGACGGCTCGTTCGCGTCCTTTTTCAGGATCCAGGCGCCGACGTCCGACCAGTGCCACGCGAGCTCCGCCACTTCGGGGAGGCCCATCGCGATCACGCCGTCAATCCAGTCGTGGTTCGATGAGTCGGAGGCCGCGAGCGCCGACAGCGCGGCGCCTTCCGACACGCCCGACAGGATCACCGGCGCGGCGAGCAGATGTGCGTCGCGAAGCCGATCGGCGATCACGCGGTAATCCCGCGGGACGTCAGCCGTCGTGAGGTGCGACTTCCCGTCGGAAAACGCGGAGAGATACTGGCGCACGTTGACGCCCGCCACCGTATAGCCGCTGGCATTCAGCTGCTGTGCCATCGAAACGGCAAGCCCGACCCAGCCGACGTCCCCGCTTCCCATGATGATCGTTCCCCTGGGCGCGCCGGCGGCGCGGTACACGGCAATCGACAGCGTCTTGCCGCGCACCTGCACGTCGAGCGTGTCGGTTCCGGCAGCGAATGCGGAAGACGCCAGCGCGAGGAGCCCGAGAAACAGGCCAATCGGCCTGAGCATGCCTGTCCTTAACAACTGGGGGTACCAGCAGTGTACCGCCGTTTCGCGACGATGATCGATGATCGATGCACGATGGTCGATGGTCGATGGTCGATGGTCGATGCTCGATGCTCGATGATCGAGCGTAGCTCAGCCTTTTTCGACATGTACAATCCCTACCTTGGGCGCGCGACCGCCGAAGCTTCTCCTCGCCGTCTTCACGGCCGTCATCCTGGTCGTCGTGTCGGTGCTGCAGGTGCTGCACATCATCGATGCGCGGCGGCGGGCCGTGGCGGCCGCCGAGGCCCGCACGCGCAACCTCGCCTACGTCGTCTCCACGTATGTTCGCGATAGTTTCGCGCTCGCGGACACGTCGCTGCGGCAGCTCGTGATTCACGCGGGGCGCGTGGGGGGTGCCGGCGCGCCGTCGGACGAATGGGACCCCATCCTCGCCGCGGCCAAGGCAAGCCTCGCCGGCAGCGGCTCCATCTCCGTCGTCGACGCTGACGGGATCGTGACGCACAGCACACAACACGCGATCGTCGGCCAGTCGCGACGGGACGACTTCGTCGTCAGGACGCTTGCCGGCGCCGACCACGACGAACTCGTGGTCGATCTCCCGTTTCTCACGCCAGTATCGCCGGCGCGATACGTGCTGCCGCTCGGGCGGCGGCTGATCGATTCCCGCGGCCGATTTGCCGGCGCGGTCGTGGCGTCCGTCATGCCCGACACCTTCCGCGACTTCTTCAAGACGCTCGATGTCGGCGAGGAGGGCGTGATCTGGGTGTTCCATCCGAGCGGCAAGGTGATCTTTCGCCAGCCGTCCACCGCGGCGTCGATGAATGCGCCGGCGGGAGGCAATCCGGTGTTCCAGGCGGCGATGCGATCGGGCGGAACCGGATCGCTCATTGGTCCAATCGACGCCGGGGGACCGTCGTATTACACGGCGTTTGCGCGGACCGACACGCCGCCGCTCATCGTCGCCGTCTCGTACAGCACCCAGGAAGCGCTCGCCTACTGGCATCACCAGGTGCGCTCATCGATCTTTACGATCGGCGTGCTCGCCCTGACGCTCGCCGGAATCATGATCGCGCTCTTCAGCCAGATGGAGGCGCGATCGCGGATCGAACGCGAATTGGCCGAGGTGCAGCGTGCCGAGTCGCAGCGGCTTCGGGAATCGAATGAGCGGCTTGGCGCGGCGCTCGAAGCCGAGCAGCGCGCCCGGCAGGAATCCGAGCAGGCGAATTATCTGAAGGACCAGTTCCTGATGACGGTGTCTCACGAGCTTCGGACGCCGCTCACGGCAATCTACGGCTGGGCGCGCGTGCTGTCGGCCGGTCCCTTGCCGGACGATCAACGGGAGCGCGCGGTCGAAGCCGTCGAACGCAATGCCCGCGCGCAGGCAAAGCTCATCGACGATCTGCTCGATGTGTCCCGCGCGATGAGCGGCAGATTGCGCATCGATGCGCGGGCGATTTCGATCGGCGAGGTGCTGGCGGCCGCTGCGGAAACGCTCACCCCCGCGATCCGCGCAAAGCGGATCCAGTTCCAGACGAACGTCGCCCCTGATCTCGGGATCCTGTTCGCCGATCCGGATCGCCTCCAGCAGGTCGTCTGGAACCTGCTCTCGAACGCCATCAAGTTCACGGCCGATGGCGGCACCGTGCACCTCGACGCCGAACGAACGGGTGAGCAGATTGAAATCGCCGTGCGGGATTCAGGCGTGGGCATCGCGCCCGAATTCCTTCCGCATGTCTTCGAGCGGTTCCGCCAGCAGGATGCCGGCACCCGCCGGCAGTACGGAGGGCTGGGCCTCGGCCTCTCGATCGTGCGGCACCTCGTCGAACTGCACGGCGGCACCGTCTCGGCGGCGAGCGCCGGACCTGGAGCGGGCGCCGTTTTCACCGTGGTTCTTCCGATTCGAGCGGTCGGCGAAGGTACGGCACAGCTTGCAACTGTAAGCCCGACTGTTGGACAGTAACAGGAATGGCGCAGACGTCGGGAACAGTCGTTCGAGGCCTCAACATCAAGGGTGAACTGATGGCGCGCGAGGATCTCACGATCGACGGCGTCTTCGAGGGGACGATCGACATTCCTGGCTATCGCCTGACGCTCGGTAAGGCCTCGCTCGTGAATGCGGCCGTCAGCGCCGCGGAGGTCTCGGTGAACGGCCGTCTCGACGGGCACGTCACCGCGGACTTCATCGAACTGCTTCCTGGCGCGTTCGTGACGGCACATCTGCTGACCAAGCAGTTCGCGCTCGAAGACGGCGCGAAATTCAACGGCGCCGTCAACACCGAGCGCGCCCGCGCCGCCGCATCCATCGCGCGCCACAGGCAAGTGATGAAGGCGTAGGTAACTCCGCAACTTCACAACTTCCAACTACTCAAGGCGTCTTATCTTGGGAGTTATCGCCTTGAGTAGTTGGTAGTTGCGGAGTTGTGTAGTTGGACTGGCGCGCCCACATACCCCTCCTTTCCGCGCGCGCGTCTGCTTCAGCCTCCTGCAGCGCCGCCGCGTGCGCGCCCGACCGGCCGCCGCTCGCGCGCGCCAGCCCTTCACGCACCAGGACGCGATTGACGAACGTTCCATCCTCCAGGAACACGTACGCCGCCCCTCGCGGGACCGTGCCCGTCTCGATCGGATGGGGATATTCCAGCCGCACGAACCGGTGCGCGACGAGACCGTTCAGGCGTTCGCGCGCGTCCAGCGCAATCGATCCGCCTGTCCACGTGCGCGCGGTCGGCGGCGTCCGGATGCCCAGCAGCGTGACGCGTCCCGTGCCGGGCACGACGATCGCCCTTGCGCTCGCCGCGCCCGTGACGAGGACCGGCCCCGTCCGATTGCCCGCGGAGAGTTGAAGGACTGCCACCGCCGCCACGCTCAGAGTACGCAGAATCTGCATCTTCGACGCTCCTTTCCCACGATTTCCCACGGGATCGCGACAGCGGGTGCAATCGGTCCGCCGCGCCGCGATTTTGTTTGTCGCGGGAGCGCCGCTCGGTGCGATGATAGGGGCCGGTTTCCACTCTCACAGGAAGACGGGCATGCTGCGGGACCTCCGGTTCGCTCTGCACCTCATTGCCAAGGATCGCTGGTACTCGGCCGTCGCGATCATCGCGCTCGCGCTCGGTACGGGCGTGAACGCGACCGTGTTCACGCTCGTCAACGCGGTGCTGATTCGCAGCCTGCCGTTTCCCGACGCAGGGCGGCTGTTCGTGCTCAGCTCCGATCTCCAGGGCGTCGCCACCGGCGTTTCGTTTGCGGACCTCGACGACTGGCGCACGCAAACGCGATCGTTCACCGGTCTTGCAGGATTCAACGTCGCCACCGCGAATCTCAGCGACGAGATGGCGCTTCCGCAGCAGGTACGCAGCGCGTCCATCACGTCGAACATGTTTTCGCTCGTCGGCCAGCAGCCGCTCGCCGGCCGCGATTTCGCGCCCGGCGATGATCGCGCAGGCGCGGCGCCCGTGGCCTTGATCGGCTACACGCTGTGGCAGACCCGGTACGCCGGCGAACTGTCGATTCTGGGGCGGTCGATTCGCATCAACGCGCAGCCGTACACCGTCGTCGGCGTGATGCCGCACGGGATGGAGTTCCCGTCCAATACCGAAGTCTGGCTGCCGGCGGTTCGCACCGCGGATGTGGCGCCGCGCAACATCCGGTCGCTCGCCGTGATCGCGCGGCTGCGGCCGGAGGTGAGCATCTCGCAGGCGCAGACGGAGATGAACGGCGTCGCCGCGCGGCTGGCGTCGGCGTATCCCGACACCAACAAGGATTACTCCAAGGTCCACATCGAAACGTTCCAGCAGCGATTCAACGGGGATCAGGTGCGGCCGGTGTTCCTGTCGATGATGGGCGCGGTCGGGTTCGTGCTCCTCATCGCGTGCGCGAACGTCGCAAACCTGCTGCTGTCCCGGTCGGTCAAGCGCACGCGCGAAATCGCCGTTCGGATCGCACTGGGCGCCACACGATGGCGCGTGATGCGCCAGTTGCTCATCGAGAGCGTGCTGCTCGGGTTCATGGGCGGCGCGGTCGGCCTCGGGCTCGCGGTCGTCGGGGTTCGCCTCTTCGACAACGCGACGGCAAATACCGGGAAGCCCTACTGGATCGTCTTCTCGATGGATTACACGGTCTTCGGGTTTCTGGCCATCATCTGCCTCGTCACCGGCATCCTCTTCGGGCTGGCGCCCGCGCTCCAGGTCACCAAAGCAAACGTGCACGACGTCCTGAAAGAGGGCGGGCGCGGCAATGCCGGCGCGCGCCGCGCAAGCTGGATCACCGGCATGATGGTCGTCCTGGAGCTCGCGCTGACGCTGGTGCTCCTCGTCGGTGCCGGGCTAATGGTGCGGAGCTTCCTGAAGCTCTACACACTGGACGGCGGCATCAATCCGGACCACCTGCTCGCGATGGACATCCGGCTCCCCGCGACGAAGTATCCGACGCCGGAGGCGCGCCGCGCGTTCTTCGACCGGCTGGCCCCGCGCGTGGCGGCAACCCCTGGCGCGCAGTCGGTCGCGCTCACGACGAGCGTCCCTCCGTTCAACGCGGCCCGGCGGCGATTCGAGATCGAGGGCCACGTGGCGGATGCGACGGCCATGCAATCCGCCCAGGCCGCGGTCGTCACGATCTCACCCGATTTCTTCGGTGCCGCCGGCGTGCAGCTTCGCCGCGGGCGCCTGTTCACGCAGAATGACGGCGCTCCGGGCGCCGACAACGTGATCGTCAACGAGCGCTTCGCGTCGCTGTTCCTGAAGGGCGAGGACCCCATCGGACGCCGCGTGCGGCTTGCCGCCGCCCCTGCGAGGCCGGGCGCGCCATCGGCACCCCAGCCCTGGCGCACGATCGTCGGCGTCAGTCCGACGCTGCGGCATTCGAGCTTTCAGGAGGCCGATCCGGTTCCGGCCATCTACACGCCGTATCGTCAGGATGCGCCCGCGAACATGACCATGCTCGTCCGCAGCTACACGGAGCCGCGCGTCGTGCTCAAGTCCGTGCAGAGCGAGGTGCAGGCCATCGATGCCGACCAGCCCGTTTTCACCGTACGGACGATGGACGAGATGCTCGCGCAGCAGACGTGGCCCTATCGCGTGTTCGGTGCGGTGTTCGCAATCTTTGCCGGGATTGCGCTCGTGATGGCCACCGTGGGCCTCTACGCCGTGATGGCGTACTCCGTCGTCCAGCGCACGGCGGAGATCGGGGTGCGGATGGCGCTCGGCGCTGACGGGCGGCGCGTGTCGTGGATGATCCTCCGCCGCGGCCTCGTCCAGCTCGCGCTCGGATTGACGCTGGGACTTGCCGGCGCGGTCGGCCTCAGCCGCGTCATTCAGGCGCTGCTGGTCCAGGTCTCGCCGACCGACCCGCTGACGTTCATCAGCATCACCGTTTTTCTTTCGGTCGTCGCGATTGCCGCGTGCCTGCTGCCGGCCCGCCGCGCGACGCGCGTCGATCCGCTCATCGCGCTGCGCGCGGAGTAAGCGCGGGGTAAAATGAACGTCGTGCGGTTGACGCGTCTGCTCGTCGTCTTCGTCTGTCTCGGCCTGGCGGCCTGCGGCAGCAACAACCCAACCAGCCCGTCGTCGGTGGCGTTCTCGCAGACGGATCTCCGCCTCGGCACCGGCGCCGCCGCGGCATCGGGCAATACGCTCACCGTGAACTATACCGGATGGCTCTACGATCCGACGAAAACGGATTTCAAGGGCATTCAGTTCGACAGCACCGCCGCGAGCGGCCCGTTTACGTTCACCCTCGGCGCCGGGACCGTGATCAAAGGATGGGACGACGGCCTCGTCGGCCTTCGAGTCGGCGGCATCCGTCAGCTCGTCGTCCCGCCGTCGCTCGCCTACGGCGACGTCCGCAACAACGCCATCCCGCCGAACACCGCCCTCGTCTTCGAAGTGGAACTGCTCTCGATTCAGTAGCGACTGGAAATTGCAGATTGGGGATTGCAGATTGAAGGGAATCTGCAATTCACTTTACGTAGTCGGCTTCGCATTCCCGCCGATCCGGATTCGGATGCCGAAATTCAGGCTCGTGAGCCTGTCACGGAGCGCTCCTTCCCCACCGCCGACCGGCTTGCCTTTGAGATTGATGATGTTCAATTCGCCGAAGAGCGCCAGCGGACGCGTGACCCAGACTTCGCCGCCGCCGCCGACCACATAGCTCCAGCCCTTGGTCTCGAGGTGCAGCGCCTGTGTGCCGCCGGGTAGCGTGACGGAACTGCCGTCGGCCGCGGTCACGGTGCGGGACTGCAGCGTCTCCGAGGTGTCCTGCGTCGCCTGGTGATAATCCGCGCCGAAGGTGCCGTAGATACGGACAGGTCCCGCAGGGATCGCGACCTTGCCGGCGACGATGATGATGTCGGTCTTCATCTTCAGGTCGAAATGGAGCGGATCCGTCGTGTCCGTCGCGCGGATTTGTGCCGGCCGCAGATAGCCTGCCTCGGCGCCCAGCCACTTCGACAGCCAGACGACGCCGCCGACGGTGTAGCCGAAGCCACGGCCGTCCGTCGTGCAGTCGGCGACGTTGCCGCAGGCGTTGACGGCGGCGTCGCGGATCGTGGTGAACGAGCCGGCGCCGTACAGGGCCAGTCCGGTCGACGCCGGCCGGTGCGGCCGCTCTTCAGAGCCTTCGGGCCGCTCCTCTTCCGGCTTCGGAGGTTTGTAGGTCCCCTGAATCAGGAGCATCGAAGGCACGGTGCTGCCGACGTTCACGACCAGCGTCGACTCGGCCTTGACGGCGTACAGCCCCTGGACGTCGCGGCGCTCGCAACCGACGTCGGGGGCGGGCGGCACCGAACCTCCCGCTTCGACGAGCACGCGTGTGAGGTCCTTGCAGACGTCGACGAACACGTTCGCGTCCATCTCCGGTTTGCCGACGGCCGATTGCAGGTTGATGGGCACCTGCGCATCACCATCCGCGTCCGCGGTCGCTTTGCCGGCGTCGGCACGGCCGACGACGACAGCAATGGTACGGCCCGCAGGCGCGTGCCGCACGAAGACTGTTTGCGCGGAAGCGGTGGCCGCCGCGAGCATGCAGATGGCTGCGCATACGGGCAGCCGCCACGATTTCATCATCGATTGTGTAGGGCGCCCCTTTTTGGGGCGCCTGTGACGTCCCTTCACCGGGTGCCGATTCCGCAGTATAGCCTTGACTCGCCGAGCGCCCCGCGCTTACTGTCCCGCTTCATGCAATCACTGCTGGCTGAAATGATCGGCACGATGATTCTGGTACTGCTCGGTGATGGCGTCGTCGCCAACGTTGTGCTGAACCGGACCAAGGGGCAGAACTCCGGGTGGATCGTGATCACGACCGGGTGGGGCGTGGCAGTGGCCATTGCCGTGTACGCCGTCGGACGCATCAGCGGCGCGCACATCAATCCCGCCGTGACGATCGCGCTGGCAGTGATCGGCAGCTTTCCATGGGCACAGGTGCCCGGCTACATCGCGGCGCAGATGGCGGGGGCGATTCTGGGCGCCATCCTGGTGTGGGCGATGTATCTGCCCCACTGGCGGGTAACCGAGGACCAGGCGTCGAAACTTGGCGTCTTCAGCACAGGGCCGGCGATCCGCACGAGCGGGCCGAACCTGATCGCGGAGATCATCGGCACGTTCGTGCTGCTCTTCGGCATCCTCGCGATTGCCGCCAACGCGCAAGCGCTCTCGAAACCGGGAGACGTCGACCTGTCGTTCGTGTTCAGCCGCGGGCTGCAGCCGCTGCTCGTCGGCGTGCTCGTGCTCGGCATCGGGCTGTCGCTCGGCGGGCCGACCGGCTACGCCATCAATCCGGCGCGTGATCTCGGTCCGCGCATAGCCCACGCGATCCTGCCCATTCCGGGCAAGGGCGGCTCCGATTGGGAGTATGGTTGGATCCCGGTCGTGGGGCCGATCATCGGCGGCATCGCCGGCGCCGCGCTCTACGCCTATATCGGTTTCTGAGGTGTGCGATGGCCCGATACGTCGGCGCGCTCGACCAGGGGACGACCAGCACGCGCTTCATGATCTTCGATCACGGTGGGATCGAGATCGCGCGCCATCAGCTCGAACATCAGCAAATCATGCTCAGGCCCGGATGGGTGGAGCACGATCCGATCGAGATCGCCGCGCGCACCGACGAAGTGATTGCGCGCGCGATGCGGAACGCGAACATCAGCGCGGACGACCTCGCCGCAATCGGGATCACGAACCAGCGTGAGACGACGGTCGTGTGGAATCCGACGACCGGTCACCCCTGGTACAACGCGATCGTCTGGCAGGACACACGGACGGATGCGATCGTCAACGCGCTGCCGCCGTCGGCGGCCGACCTGATCCGGACCCGCACGGGCCTGCCACCGGCGACGTATTTCTCCGCGACCAAGCTGCAGTGGATCCTCGACAACGTTCCTGGCGTTCGCGAGGCGGCGGAGCGCGGCGAAGCCATCTTCGGCAACATCGATACGTGGCTGATCTGGCACCTCACGGGCGGGTCCCGCGGAGGCGTGCACGCGACCGACGTCACCAACGCGAGCCGGACGATGCTCATGGATCTGCGGACCGGCGAGTGGGACGACGAACTGCTCGCGATCTTCGGAATTCCGCGCGCGATGCTCCCGCAGATCTGCGGGTCTTCGGAGCGCACGGGCTTCGGCCGGACGCGGCCTGACGGCCCGCTCGGCGGCGTCGTGCCGATCAGCGGCGACCTCGGGGATCAACAGGCCGCGACGGTCGGCCAGGTGTGTTTTCGTCCTGGCGAAGCCAAGAACACCTACGGCACCGGCAACTTCATGCTGCTGAATACGGGACGCACCGCCGTCCCCTCGAAGGCCGGGCTGCTCACGACGGCGGCGTATCGGCTGACGGGCGACACGGTGTACGCGCTCGAAGGATCGATCGCCGTCACCGGGTCCGCCGTGCAGTGGCTGCGCGATCAGCTCGGGATCATCAACGCGGCGGCAGACGTCGAGGCGCTCGCGAATACGGTTCCCGACAACGGCGGCATCTATTTCGTCCCGGCGTTCTCCGGCCTCTTCGCGCCGTACTGGCGCTCCGACGCGCGCGGCGCGATCGTCGGGCTCTCGCGGTTCAACACCAAAGCGCACATCGCGCGCGCCACGCTCGAGGCGATCTGTTATCAGACACGCGCCGTGCTGGATGCGATGACCGTGGACTCCGGCGTCTCGCTGGACGTGCTGAAGGTCGACGGCGGCGCGACGGTGAACGACACGCTGATGCAATTGCAGGCCGACACCCTCGGCGTCCCCGTCGTACGTCCGACGGTGCCCGAGACGACGGCGCTGGGGGCGGCGTACGCAGCGGGTCTTGCGGTCGGCTTCTGGACCGACCTCGACGATTTGCGCGAGAACTGGCGCGCCGATCGACGCTGGGAGCCGCAGTGGTCGGTCGATCAGCGGGAATCGGGCTATGCAGGATGGAAAAAGGCGCTCGAGAGGACGCTGGACTGGGTTTGACAAAAACGCCCAACTCCCAATTCCCAACTCCCAATTTGCGACTCTCGCCGGGTACCATTGAGGCATGGTCACCATTTTCGGCAAGGATTCGTGCCCATACACGCGTGCGGCGCGTAGCGACTACGAGGAGCGCGGGATTGCGTTCGAGTACGTGAACGTAACGCAAAGCGCGGAAGCGATGGGCCGTATGCTGCGCTACACCGGCGGGCGCCGCGATGTGCCCGTCATCGTCGATGCCGACGAGGTCACCGTTGGATTCGGCGGGACGTGAGGCGTGTGATCAGACGCTCGCGTGACGAGCGCAATTCCAAATCCGGGCGTTGGGAGTTGACTCGATTCGAACCCTATTCGCCCGTCACTTTCCGCAGCAGCGGCAGGTCCGTCAGGATCTTGCCCGCCCCGACCACCACCGACGTCAGCGGATTTTCGGCAACGAGCACCGGGAGGCCGGTCTCGTCGCGCAGACGCTTGTCGAGGTTGCGCAGCAGCGCCCCGCCGCCGGTGAGCACGATGCCGCGATCGTAGATGTCCGCCGAGAGTTCCGGCGGAACCTTCTCGAGCGCGTCCCGGACCGCCTGCACGATCAGCCGGAGCGGCTCGGCGAGCGCCTCCCGCACGTCGCCGTCGCTGATCGAAACGATCTTCGGCACACCTTCGAGGAGGTGGCGCCCGCGCACTTCCATCGAGAGCGGCTCGTCGAGCGGTGCCGCCGACGCGAGCTCGAACTTGATCTGTTCCGCGGTGCGCTCGCCAATCAGGAGATTGAAGCTCTTGCGCATGTAGAGCATGATCGCTTCGTCGAACGCGTTCCCCGCGACGCGCAGCGATCGGCCGTACACCGTGCCCGCCATCGAGATGACCGCGATGTCGGTCGTCCCGCCGCCGATGTCCACGATCATGTTCCCCGCCGGATCGGTGACCGGCAGCCCTGAGCCGATCGCGGCCGCCATCGGTTCGTCGACGAGGTGCACTTCACTCGCCTTGACGCGGAAGCCGCTGTCCTTCACGGCGCGCCGTTCGACCTGCGTAATCTCCGGCGGCACCCCGATGATGAGACGCGGGCGCAGCACCGGGCGGCGGCCGTGCGCCTTCTTGACGAAGTGCATCAGCATCTTCTCGGCGGCTTCGAAGTCGGCGATGACGCCGTCCTTGAGCGGGCGGACCGCTTTGATGTTCGGCGGGGTGCGGCCGAGCATCTGCTGCGCTTCGGTGCCCACGGCTTCAATCTGCCCGTTTGCGGTGTTGAACGCGACGATCGACGGTTCGTTCAGCACGATGCCGCGGCCGCGCGCGTACACGCACGTGTTCGCGGTGCCCAGATCGATCGCCATCTCGCTCGCCACAGCAGAGAACAGGTTCATGCATGGACCTCGGAAACGATGACGCGCCGGGTGGCCCCGGCGCGCCATCTTCGCGGAAGGAGGAACGACGCGCTACCAGTAGGCACGTTGCGTTCCTCCTTTTCTGGCGCGGGCAGGAATTGTGAGACGCGAAATTCGGCCGGAAACACGCGATTGAGGAAATGGCGGAGCCGCAGCCGGTTTCAGATTTGCAACCGATTCACAGAACTGTGAGCGCGGTTGAGGCGCTCGCAGCTCTGCCTGAAACAGCAAGGAGGTTTCCCAGTGACAGAACAGTTGCGCGGCAAGCGCGTCGCGGCCCTGGTCGACAACGGCTTCGAACAATCCGAACTGCTCGAGCCGAAAAAGGCGCTCGAGGACGCGGGTGCGACGGTCGACGTCGTCTCGCCGCAGGACTCGACGGTGAAGGGTTGGCAGCACGCGGACTGGGGCCGGCAGGTCCCGGTCGACAGGAAACTGGACGACGCACGCGCGGACGACTACGACGCGCTGCTCCTGCCGGGCGGCGTGATGAATCCAGACAAGCTCCGGATGAACCCCACGGCCGTCGCGTTCGTGAGAACGTTCGTGAACGCGTCGAAGCCCATCGCGGCAATCTGCCACGGGCCGTGGACGCTCATCGAAGCCGGCGCGGTGAACGGCCGGAAGATGACCTCGTGGCCGTCACTGCAGACGGACCTGAAGAACGCCGGCGCGCGCTGGGTCAACGAGGAGTGCGTGGTCGACAACGGCCTCGTGACGTCCCGCAAGCCTGACGACATTCCGGCGTTCAACAAGAAGATGATCGAGGAGTTCGCGGAAGGGCGGCACGATCGAACGAAAGGTGCTCCGGAACTGACGAGCACGAGCCGCTGACAACCGTGGCGACCGCGTGTCCGGAGTAATATCGCCGGATGCAGTTGAACGATCTGTTTCTGAAGGAACTCGAGCGCGAAGGGACGCTGAACGCCCGCGTGCTCGAGCAGGTTCCCTCCGGGCGGGACGACTGGCGGCCGCATCCCACATCGATGCCGCTCGGTCGCCTCGCCTCCCTCGTCGCAACGATGCCGTCATGGCTCTCGATGATGATCGAGCGTGACGAATTCGATCTGAACCCGCCACAGGGCCAGCCGCAGGAATCTTTCGCGCGGACGTTCTCGACCGCCGAGGACCTCGTCCAGGCGTCGAACGAAGGCGTCGCGGGTGCGCGCCGCGCGCTCGAAGCCGCACGTGACGACGACCTCGTCAAACCGTGGCAACTGAAAGTCGCAGGAACCGTCGTCTCGCAGAAACCTCGGCACGAGTTCCTGCGAGAGTCGATCAACCACCTCGCGCACCACCGGGGCCAACTGACGGTGTATCTGCGGATGAACGACGCGAAGGTGCCTGCGGTGTACGGCCCGTCAGCCGACGAACAACGATTCGACTGATCGCCAGCGCGGCCGCCGACCCCTTGACGCGGCGGCGATCGGCGCCCATATTGTGGTCAGAACGCCTCTCTCACAAAAGGAGGCCTTTGCGTGGAGTTCCCGCCGGGTGAACGTGTGGGATCCACGAGATTCAATCGCACGAACGCCGCGCACCTCCGTAAAACGGACACGCGCGCCCAATCTGACGTGCGAGGGCTCTCGTGGATCCCTTTTTCTTTTATGGGGAGCCTTCGCCCACCGCACCCCATCCACGCTGCCGCTCACTCGCTCGTCCGCAACTTTCGAATCAACTGGCGACTGGCGACTGGCGACTTTTCTTCATGGCACGCGCGCCAGTACGATCACCGCGATTCCCGCCTCTTCCGTCCCTACACACATCTGCTGGACGAAATCGAGCCACGACGCCTGTCCGCCTTCCTGCAGGACGGCGCGGATGTCGATCAGCACGCGGTCGCCGTCGATCTGAATCCCGGGCGGCAGTGAGACGGCGCGGCGCAACGGCGAATTGAACAATTTCATCAACGAGCCGGCGCCGCCGGTCAGGCGCAGCCCGACCACCGGATCGTGCGGCAGCGTCGGCTGACGCTCGATGGCGAGCTCGGCGCTGAGCGGAGGCAGGAACGATGGCTTCGCGAGGGTCACCCTGACATTGAGCCAGTTGCCTTCACGACAGCGGACCGTCAGCGCGCGAATCGGAAGGTCCGGCGGCAGCGCCGCCGCGATGCACTCGTTCAGCAGGCGGTCCGAGATCCGGATCGTCCCCCCGAATTCGGAACCGGACACGCCCTGAAACCGGAGGCGCTGCTGCTCCGCCAGAATGCGCTCGATGCGCGGATCCACCGCCCGGCAGTGTAATGCGGATTGCGGCGCGCGTGGCACACTGGACGCATGGTACGCGTGTCGATCCTCGATCTTGCCCCGATCACCCAGGGCTCCGATGCCGCCGCGGCGTTCGCCCGCTCAGTCGACCTGGCGCGTCACGCCGAGCACTGGGGATACACGCGGTTCTGGATCGCGGAGCATCACAACATGCCCGGAATCGCGAGCGCCGCGACAGCCGTCGTCATCGCGCACGTCGCCGGCGCGACCTCGCGCATTCGGGTCGGCGCGGGGGGCATCATGCTGCCGAATCACGCGCCGCTCGTCGTCGCCGAGCAGTTCGGGACGCTCGAGTCGCTGTTTCCGGGACGGATCGACCTCGGACTTGGGCGCGCCCCTGGCACCGATCACACGACCGCTCACGCGCTGCGTCGAACGCTGGCCAGCAATCCCGAGGCATTTCCCCAGGACGTCCTGGAACTCCTGTCCTACTTCCATCCCGAAGAGGGACAAGCCGTGCGTGCCGTGCCCGGCGCGGGCCTGAACGTGCCGATCTACATCCTCGGGTCGAGTCTCTTCGGTGCGCAGATGGCCGCGATGTTCGGGCTGCCGTTCGCCTTCGCGTCGCATTTCGCGGCGCAGCAGATGATTCCCGCTGTCGACATGTATCGCTCTCGGTTCCGTACGGGCATCGACCGCGAATCCCCGTACCTGATCCTCGGCGTGAACGTCGTCGCAGCAGATACGGATAATGAGGCGCGGTGGTTGGCGTCGTCGGGGAGGGAGGCGGTGGCGAGCCTTCGAACGGGAAACCCCATTCAACTGCCGCCGCCCAGTCATGAATGGGAGAGGGAGGTCGTTCCCTTCGACCCCTCTGAGATTCCAATACTGCAGTCGATCTCGATCGTCGGCGGACGCGACGTCGTGAGACGAGGCATCGAGGGGTTCGTCGAACGCATGCGTCCGGACGAACTCATCGTCATGTCACACATCTACGCGCACGAGGCGCGGCTGCGGTCGTACGAGATCGTCGCGGAAGTGTGTAATTCGACAGCCGGGGTCTGACCCCATTCGCCGGCGGGAGTGTGTAAAGCGACCGCCGGGGTCTGACCCTGTGTAAATCAGCGACCGGGGTCTGACCCCGTTCACCGCCGCGCGAGGGTGAACGTCGCGGGCGCGGAGGACGCGGAACGGACGCGCTCGAAACCGAGCGACGCGAAGAACAAGACGACGAGCAGCAGCCCTATTGCGGCGCCGATGGTGCGGGTCATAGGTCAGGACCTCCTGGAATATCCCGTCCGCTGAGGCAACCCCGGTGCCGCAGCATCATCACGCTCTAACTGCTGCTCCGAACGTGACTTACGAGATGCAGTGGGACTGGTGGTGCCGCTGTCCGATTACGATTTTGGCCGCCGCTGACAGACACGTCACTTCGCCCGCAGGTAGAATGGCGCCGTGGACGCTTCCCCAGTTCGGCGCATCCGGCCCGGCGATCGCACCGACGCTGCGAACGGGTGCGCGGACCTCGGGGGCGCGGCGCTCGGTTTTCGGCTTGCCACGCGCCGCGGCACCTGCCGGACCGCGCTGGCGTAGCGTGTCACAGGCACGCTCTCTCATTCCGCCACGCCTCCTTCCGATTCTGTATCTGGCCGTTGCGCATGGCGCACTGCTTCTGGCGTTCACGGCGGTCGCGCGCGATCCCCGCAGCGTCGCAGGCTTCTTCTATCACCCCAGGATGCTCGGCCTTGTCCATCTGGTGACGCTTGGCTGGATCACCGGTTCGATCCTGGGGACGCTGTACATCGTCGCGCCGATGGCATTGCGCGTCGCGCTCCCGGCGCGTTGGGGCGACTACGTCGCGTTCGCGCTGCTGACCATCGGGGTGATCGGGATGGTCGGACACTTCTGGATCGAAGAGTACGGCGGCATGGCGTGGTCCGCGGGCACGGCGGGCGCCGGAATCCTGATCGCGGCCGTGCGCGCAATCAAGCCGCTCCGGTCGGACCGCGTCGAGCCCGCGGTGCGGGCGCACGTACTGCTCGCGTTCCTGAACATCGCGGGAGCCGCGGTAATGGGCGTGCTGCTGGCCATCCAGAAAGTGCACCCGTTCCTGCCCGGCTACACGCTCACGAACGTCTACGCGCACGCGCACCTCGCCGCGATCGGATGGGCGACCCTGATGGTCGTGGGCGTCGCCTACCGGCTGCTCCCGATGGTCTTACCGTCGGAGATGCCGCGGGGACGCCGGCTGTGGGCCAGCGCCGTGCTGATCGAAGCGGGGACGGCTGGCCTCTTCGTCTCTCTTCTTCTCCGAAGCCGTGCGGTGCCGGTGTTCGCGGTCCTGGTCGTCGGCGGAATCGCGACCTTTCTCAGCGTCGTGACGACCATGCTTCGTCATCGGAAGCCCAGGCCGCCGGCGATCCGCACGCCCGATCCTGCGGTGCTGCACGCAGCCGCTGCTCTGCTGTCGCTCGTCGCGGCCTGCGTCCTGGGACTGTGGCTCGCGTTCGCTCCGGTGATGGCGTCGACACCGGCAATTGCCATGGCGTACGGCGTACTTGGACTGGTCGGATTTCTCGCGCAGATGATCGTCGCGATGAAAGGACGCCTCCTGCCCACGTTCGCGTGGTACTGGGCGATGACGAACACGAACTACAAAGGGCCGGTCACGCCACCGCACGATATGCCGTGGCACCCGGCGCAACTGATCGTCGTCGGGTTGTGGTGGACGGGACTGCCGCTTCTCGTGTGGGGGCTCGCGTCGGGAACCGTGCCGATCATTCGCGTGAGCGGGTGGCTGTTGCTGGTCGCGACTGCACTCGACACCGTGCAGGCTGGCTACATTCTGCGGCACGCGTACGAGAGACCGGCGACCGCACAAGGAGCGTGACGTGGGACCTATCTGCCGGTCGTTGACGGCTGCATTGGCGGTTATCGCCGTTACTGCGTGTGGCCACCGCGCGGGGGCGCCGTTGAGCACGAAGAACATGCCTGCGATCGCGGGCCAGCAGCAGACGTGCGGCGCCCAACGCGACAAGTCGGTCGACATCGACGTCATCGAGACCACCGTCGACCTCGGGATGGGTACGCGGTTCGCCGCCTGGACGTACGGCGGTCATCTCCCCGGTCCGACAATCGAAGCGTGCGAAGGCGACACAATCACCATCCGCGTGCACAACAAGGGGACGACGTCGCACGGACTGGACTCGCATGGGCTCATGATCGACGCGCGTGCGTACGGGCCGGTGGCGCCCGGCAAGACACTGACGATCACGAAGACGGTCGACACCCCAGGCGTCTACATGTATCACTGCTCCGCCGGCCCGGTGACCGACATCCACATCAAAAGCGGCCTGCACGGCGCCATGATCGTGTATCCGCGACGCCCCGCGCTTCCAGCCGCGCGCGAACTCGTGGTCGTCGAGGACGCGGTGTTCGGCGCGCGCGACGCGTCAGGGCTCATCCCCGGGACGGACCCGGCGCGCACCGCGAAGAACGACGAACTGTTCTCGATGTTCAACGGCCGCCTGGACAACGAGCCGGTGGCCGTCGCCGCGGGCGACCTGGTGCGGGTGTATTTCGTGAACGTTGGCCCATCGACCGCGGCGGTCCACGTCGTCGGCAGCCTCTTCGAGCGGGTGTCGGACGGCGGCACCGAATGGCAGCACAACGTGCAGACGCACGGTGTGCCGGCGGGCGCGGGGGCGACGCTCGAATTCAGGATTCCCGAATCCGGCATCTTCCCGCTGGTGGATCACGACAAGCTGGCGTTTCTGCCGTACGGATTGTCGATCGCGTTCACCGCAAACGGCGCGTCAGGCGCACCGCGGTGATGTCGAGGGCAGCAGCCGAATCTCGCGCTACAACTTGGAGACGTCCGGGACGTCGATGCCCAGCGCGGTGGCGAGATCGTTCTGATGTTCCTGCTCATCGCGAAGGATCTCCCGGAGATCTTCAGCGATGCCGTACTCGCCGAGACTCTCCGCCTGCCGCACGCGCTCGCGGTAGTTCTTGACCGTCTGGTTCTCGTTGTCCAGATCGAATCGAAGCATGTCTTCGGCTTTGTCGGACGTCTTCACCGGCTTCGGGGTGACGGTCGGTTCCCCGCCAAGATAGTCGATGTGATACGAGACCTTGAGCGCGTGCTCGAGTTCCTCTTTCGCGTGTTTCGCGAGTTCGTCGGCGATGTTCATGTACTGCGCGCCCTTGATCACCTGTGAATAGACGACATACGCGATGATCGCCTGGTATTCGCGCGACAGGTCCTCGTTCAGGGCGTCGATCAGGTCTTCGCGCGTGAACGAGCGCGGCTGATTGGGGTCGTTCTGCGGTGGAGCGGACTGCTGCTGCGCCTTCGATTGCTGCTGCGGTCTGACTTGCTGTTTCTGCGGTTGCTGCTGCTTCGCCATATTCACGAGTGTAGTGCACGTTGTACGCCACTCGTGAGCGACGGCTGAGGTAGTGACGCGGCGCGCGGCGTGCGGCGTGCGGCGCGCGGGGCGACGGGCATCCAAACCGGCTACTCGGTGAACTTGAGCAGATACAGATGCGACAGTTGGCGGGTGACTGAATACGCGTAATGGTCGCCGTCGGCCGCGACCGTCAGCTCGCCGGACTGAACGAACCCGGTCGTATCGGAGCCGCCGATCGTCGCTATCGGTGACCGGACACCAGACGTGATGTCCACGCGGAACACCTGCAAGGCGTGATCATCCGCCTGGAATACGATCACGGCGCGTGAGTCGGCGGTCCAGCCGGCCGTGGAGTCGTCGTGTTCGCTGCCCCTGAGGGGGACGGTCGCTTTCGTCCGGAGATTGTAGAGCACGCGGTCGCCGCGCATCCCGCCTGTCAGCCACTCACCGTCAGGCGACGCGAACGGCACCCGGACGCGTTCGTCCGTCAACGGCGTCACGGACCCCGTGTCCGCATCGACGGCGTATGTGCGGGGAAGCTTGCCTTGTTCTTTGGCGACGAGCGCGATTCGGCGGTTGTCGACAAACCAGTCGAACGCCAGGAAGCCGTAGTTGTGGATGTCGATCGAGCGGGTCGTCCCGGGCCCGGTCGGAGCGATGACAAGCGACTTGCCCGAAGGTCCGCTCACGATGGCGATGCGCCTTCCGTCGCGCGACAACACACTGGCGGCGCCATCCGCGATACGGACGGCCGGATCTCCGTTGGTCGGACGTACGAAGATTCCGTAATTCGCGCCCGCCCCTTCGCCGCTTTCCGTGAAGCTCAGGCGCGTGCCGTCGGCGGACAAACTCGGAGCGGACGGGTAATCGAACCACGACAGATCGCGTTCCGCCTTACCGCTGAACGACCCGAAATGCACCTGCGACTGCAGCGTGATCCCCGAGAGGAGCACCCGGCCGTCGGCGGCCACATCCTCGAGCTGCAGCCGTTCCGGTGCGCGATACAGGAGCCGCTGGCGTCCATCGACGGTCACGGCGCGCAGGGCACGCAGTCCGCCGACCTCGGTCGCGGTGAACCACAATTCGCGGCCGTCAGGCGACCATGCCAGTCCACCGATACTGAGCCAGCCGGAGGATAGCGTGCGTGGCGGCCCGGATGGTCCCAGCACCTGCACGGCACCGTCGTCACCTCCGCCCGGATGCGGAATGAACGCGACCGATTTGCCGTCGGGCGAAACCCGCACGTCGCTGATCAGATACGGCAGCGTGAGCCGCTCGGTCCCGAGCGGATATTCGACCCGATATGCGGTCGGGGTCGCGATAATCACTGCCATCTGTGAGCCGTCCGCCGTGTAAGAGGCGGACGTCACGCTCTCGAGAACTTCCCGCGGCGCACCGCCCGAGAGCGGCACGCGGGCCAGCGTGCCTGCGGTGAAGAAGGTCGCATCGATCCTCGGCTTCAACGCGAGGGCCAACTCGCTGGTTCTCGGTGAGAGCGCCAGCAGGTCGGCGGTCGGCAGGTTCAGCGCACTTGATTCAGGATTGCCCGGGCGCGTCGAGTACATCGCGATCGGCTCGCCGTCCCAGGCGGCCGCGTAGAGCACCGTTGCGCCATCCGGTGAAAACCGCGCGCCGCGCACGGTGCCGTTTCTGAACGTGAGCTGCGTGATCGTCGGCGCTCCCGGCGCGTGGTCTCCCAATCGCACGCCGGCGAAGTATCCCCCCGCACCGACCACCAGAAGTGCCGCGACACCGGCGGCAACGAACTGGGGCGTCAGCCTGCGCGCTGCGGCGACCGTCGGAGTCGCGACGATCCCGCTGACGGACGACTGCACGCCGCTGGCCGTCGAGAGCGCATCGAACGCAAACGTGACGTCGCGCGCGGACTGGAAGCGCTCGTGGACGTTCTTCTCGAGGCAGCGGCGCACGATCCGCTCGATCGCCGGCGCCGTCGCGTGCAGCGTCGGCGGGAAATCCGCCGGATCCTCCTTGAGGATCGCCGTCATCGTATCGACGGCCGTCTTCCCCTTGAACGCGCGCTCGCCGCAGAACATCTCGTAGAGCACCGCGCCGAGACTGAATACGTCGGTGCGCGCGTCGACCGGCTCGCCGCGCAACTGCTCCGGCGACATGTAGCCGACCGTCCCGACCACCATACCTGGATCGGTATGTGCCATCGTCGCCGCGGATCCGTCGTTCGACGGCGCCTCCGCAAGC
>DATJFQ010000082.1:0-86263 GCA_035495555.1 Vicinamibacterales bacterium | reverse complement strand
TGTTGCAGTGGAATCGCATGCGGGACGCCGATCCTATGTTCCGGTGGTTTCGGCAAGTGTTGAGGGATGCGGTCGCACGGCTGCCGTGCTTCACCGGGCGCACGCTCGTCAAGAAGGCTTCCTGAACGAGTGTGCTTCGGTCTGAGACTCTCGGTTTAAAAAACGGGTGCCTATGTCTCCGGATGAAGTGTTACCTATGTCTCCGGAATAGACCTTCGGAAAGTGGTCGGGGCGACTGGATTCGAACCAGCGACCCCCTGCGCCCAAGGCAGGTGCGCTACCAGGCTGCGCTACGCCCCGACAGCCACGATCCTACCGCGGTTCCTTGGATTTGTTCACAGGCATCGGCGCCGGGTGAGGGTCAGGCGCGAATTCGAACGCCTCACGCCGTCACCGCGGGCTGCTTCCGGAAGCTCACGCCGTGATTCTCCGGCCCGAGTGATATCACGATAATGGCGGCAATGAACACAACCGTCATGAGGCCGCCCATCGACTGCCGGTAGGTGAACATCTCGCCCAGCCACGCTTCCAGCGTGGGGATGCTCGACGCGCAGAGCACGCCCAGCTGATACGCGAAGCCGGGCAGGAACCCTCGGAACGTCCCGGGCGACAGTTCGTTGATGTGCGCCGGGATCACGCCCCACGCACCCTGCACGAAGAACTGCATCAGGAACACACCGACGATCGTCGCGAGCGGACTGATGCCCATGATCCAGAGCGGCAGCACGATCAGCCCGGAGATCGCGGCACTCACCATCGCGCGGCGGCGCCCCGACCGGTCGGAGTAGTAGCCGAACGCGAGCCCGCCGACCACGGCCCCAACCATCGAAAGGATCGTGATGTCCGCAATCCGCGCGCGGCTGTAGCCCTGAATCGCGAGCAGCGTCGGATACATGTCCTGCGTGCCGTGCGACATGAAGTTCATCACCGCCATCAACAGCACGAGATACAGAAAACGACGCCAGTGGCGGACGATGCTGGTTCGATACGTGAACCAGTCGGTCCGGTGTTCATGCCAGGCTTCGCTCTCTTTCACGCGCGCGCGGATGAAGAGCGACAGGAGCGCGGGGATCCCGCCGATGAAGAACATGACGCGCCAGCCGTTGCCCGGATAGTGCGCGTTCGCGATCGGATACACCGTGCGGAAGACGATCGCCGCCAGCATGTTGCCAATCGCGTAACCTTCCTGCAGCAGCCCGGAAAGCAGCCCCCGCAGCCGCGGCGACGCCGATTCGAGCGCGAGCGACGCCCCGACCCCCCATTCGCCGCCCATGCCGATCCCGAACAGCATCCGCAGCGTGATGAATGCGCCATACGTGGGGGCGATGCCGCACAGCACCGAGATGATGGCGTAAAAGATCACGTTCAGCATCAGCGGCAGCCGGCGCCCCCAGCGGTCCGCCATCAAACCGAAGATGACGGCCCCGACGGGCCGCATCGCCAGCGTCAGCGTGATCGCGAGCGCCACCTGCGTACGGCTCTTCCCGAACGCATGCGCCACGTCATCGAGGACGAGCGTGAGGATGAAAAAATCGAACGCGTCGAGCGTCCAGCCGAGAAATCCGGCGAGAACCGCGTTGCGCTGATTGGCGCGATCTGCTGCGGACACGGGGGAGAACTATAACAACTCCCAACTCCCAACTCCCAACGAATCCCGAATCCCCAATCGAACTCCCGAACTGGTCTCTTGTGAGTTGGGAATTGGGAATTGGGAGTTAATGCGGGACCGTCAGAAGGAGAAGCCGGTCCCGAACTGTACTCGTGTCCCCCGGCCGTCGAGCGAGTGCGCGACGTCAAGATTGAGCCGGACGACGGCGGCCACGAGGAATAGACCGGCGCCAGCGCCGCGCTCGACCGGCGCGTGCCGCAGCGACGCGCCGAACGGCGCGACCGCGCCGCCATCGATGAACGCGACGACTCCGGTGCGCGCGCTGCTCAAGGGCGTCGTGAACGGCACGCGCAGTTCGCCGCTCCAGAAAAGACGCCGGTCACCGGCCAGCAGGCCGGCGCGGGTGCCGCGCAGCTGCCAGCCCCCAAGCAGGTACTGTTCATCGCGCGGCAGCGGGGCCGACGCGGTGTCGTACTCGGCACGCGCGGCGAACACGATCGTGCGGTAGAGCCGCTTGTACCCGCGCGCGTCGAGTTCGTACCGGTTGGTTCCGTCGACGCCGCCGAGCGCGGCGTCGACGCCATTCAGGCGTGCCCAGCGCGCCCGGAGCAGCACGGCATCGGACGGATACGCCGGATCGTTGCGCGTGTCGAAGGCCGCGTCCGCCGCCAGCGTCCAGCGATCGTCGCCGATGCCGCCGAAGGTCACGTGACCTGCCGTCGCGTCCGCTCCAAGAATCACGCGTTCGACGAGCCGCCGTTCGGCCCGGACCTTCCCCTCGACCCGCCGATCCGCGACGTTGAAATGGGGATTGTCGCGCTGCGCGATGCCGTACGATCCCGTCAGACGCGTGAGGGGGCCGGCATCGAAGGTCCGCTCGACCTCCACAGCGGCACGGCGCGTCCCGCCCCACGACAGTGGCGCGGACACCCGCAGCGGCGATCCGGGCTCCCCGACGACGCTGGTGCGGAGACCGTAGGTCCAGCCGTACCCGTCGTCGTAACGCAGGATAGGGAAGAACATCGTCTGGCGGCGGAGCCGTCCGAGCATGGTCGGCGGCGTTCCGTCAGGTGCGGTTCCGGGCTTTTCGTGCACGACGAGAACCAGCGCCGCCTCCGACATGTCAAGCGTGCGATAGCGGGTACGCACGTCGACGTCGTCGAAGCGGCCGCTCGCCTTCAGGCGGCGGGCGACCGCGTCCGCCGTGTCGGCGGTCAGCGGCGAACCGACGGAGATGCCCGCGAGGTTCACGACGTCGGCGTCGCTCAGCGTGACGTTGCCGTGGACGCGGATTTCGCGGATCGTCGCGGCCGTGCCCTGTTGTCCGTCGATTGATGTTCGAAGTTCGTCGAGCGTCGGTCCAGGGAGGTTCGCCGTCCCGGAGGCAGTCCACGGAAGCGCGATCATCGCGGCGAGGAACGGCGCGATCATCGGCCGCCCTTCGGGATGCGGACGCGTGTCGTGACGTCAGCCTTGCGATAATTGGTGAAATCCCGGCGGTAGTCGACGCCGAAGCTGCCCGGCGCGGCCGTGACCTCGCCGTTGACGGAAATATTGCGCGGCAGCCACACCCCCGGAAACGGCTGTTCCATTTCCATCGATGCGTGGAGGCCGTCGACTCTCACCAGCCACTTCGCGGGAAGGAAATCCATCCACACGTTCTCGAACGTGTATTTCACAATCTGCGCTGAGGCGGGGTCCACCCACAGCGTGACGAGCGCCGTCTTGTTCATCTTGCGCTCGATGTCCTGCTCGCCGGCGTCGTCTTTTCGCGCCTTGTTCGCGGTCTTGCTGCTGCGATTGTCTGAACGCGCGGCATCGTCCTCCTGCCGCTTGTTGTCCTCGTCGAAAAGTTTCGTGGGGTAGTAATCGATTTTCAGCACGTCGCGGCCGTCAACGGTATCGTGGCCGGCGAGGTAGTAGTTGCCGGGTTCGAATTTGAAGTCGAGGAAGTAGGCTTCCGAAACGAATCGAGGCTCGGTGGGCGGTCCCGTAAAGGCGGAGGGCTTTCCTGTTTTTTCGCGCTCCGCCGCTTGTTCGGTCCGACGCTTCTGTCGCGACTGCTCGCGCCGCAACCAGTCCCTTTCGTATTTCTGACGCTCGTCTTCAGAAATCGGAACGCCGTCGAACTTCAGCGGGCTGCGCACGTGGATGCCGTCGCGCACGTACCAGGTGTATTGGCGCCGCGACCGCTGGAGCGGCGTCTGGCCTGGACCGACGACGGCAAAGCTTTCGACTTCGTCCAGGACGTAGTCGCTGAGCACCCGTCGATCGATGTCCCGACGCTGAAGCGCGCGTTCCATCAAGCGGTCGAGGTCAGTCGAGCTGGACTGGGAACCGGACGGTGACTGTCCTCCGGACATGCCGGGACAGAGCATCGTGGCGAAGACGATTACGCAAAATGAATGTCGCAACGGACCTCCGGGCGGGCGCAGGACGGGCTTACAAAGAGACGCAGCGACAGGCCGGCGAGTTCCGCGGCAGCGAAACGGAACGGAACGTTCGTTGCAGCCTCCACGTTGCTATCGATCTGGAGGCTCGGATGATCCGCATCTCAGCCTGCCTGCTCGCCGCGACGGCCCTCGTGGCCGGCTCCGCCGCAACCGCTTCCGCGCAGGTGGGATACTTCGGTCAGAACAAGGTCCAGTACCGGAATTTCAAATTCCAGGTTCTCAAGACACCGCACTTCGACATCTATTACTACCCCGAGGAGGAGGGCGCGGCGCGGATGGCCGCGCGGATGGCCGAGCGCTGGTATTTGCGACTGTCGACCCTGATGGATCACGAGCTGCGGGGCCGTCAGGCGGTGATCCTCTACGGGAGCGGCTCGCAGTTTCGCCAGACGAACGTGATCGAAGGGGATCTTGGCGAGGGGACGGGCGGCGTAACCGAGGCGTACAAGCGGCGTATCGTCCTGCCGTTCGCGGGCCCGATTCAGTCGACCGACCACGTGCTGGGCCACGAGCTCGTCCACGCTTTTCAGTACGACATGACGAACACGAGCGCGACCGCTGCTGGGGCGGGTTCGCCCGGCGCGATGTCGCTCCCGCTGTGGTTCATCGAGGGGATGGCGGAATATCTGTCGCTGGGCCCGCTCGATCCGAATACCGCCATGTGGATGCGTGAGTCGGTGCGCCGCGAAAAGATGCCGACGATCGATCAGCTCGATAACCCCAAGTACTTTCCGTATCGCTATGGGCAGGCGCTGTGGGCGTTCATCGGGGGCAAATACGGCGATCGCGTGATTCCGAAGCTGCTGATCACGGCGATTGGCCGCGACGGTTACAAGGGCGCATTTCAGCGGGTGCTCGGGGTGACGTCGAAGGAGTTATCGCAGGAATGGCAGGACGCCACAGCGGCGGCGTTTCGGCCCGTTGCGGAAACGACGAAGATCGCGAGCAGCTTCGCCCGTCCGCTCATCACGAATCCGGAGAACAAGGGCGGTTACAACACCAGCCCGGAGTTGAGCCCCGACGGCTCGAAGATCGCGTTCTTCTCGTCGCGCGATCTCTTCTCGATCGACCTGTACATCGCTGACGCGCAGACCGGCAAGATTCTGCGAAAGGTGACCGACACTGCGACGGACGCGCATCTCGACAGCATCGAATTCATCGATTCGGCGGGTTCGTGGTCGCGCGACGGGAAGCGGTTTGCCTTTCCGGGTCTCTCAGGCGGTAATCCGATTCTCACCATCGTGAATGCGGACAACGGCGACAAGGAAGCCGAAATTCCGTTCAAAACGCTCGACGAAGTCATGACCCCGACGTGGTCTCCCGACGGGCGGCAGATCGCGTTCACCGGGATGGCTGGCGGCTACGACGACCTGTTCATCTATGATCTCGAATCGAAGTCGCTGCACCGCGTGACCAACGACGCGTTCACCGAGCTTCAACCGGCGTGGTCTCCCGATGGCAAGACGATCGCCTTCAGTACGGACCGGTTCGGGACGAACCTCGAACGGCTGAGTCCGGGCAACCTCAGGCTCGCGTTCCTCGACGTCGCCAGCGGGCAGATCCGTCAGGCCGGCGGCTTCGACGATGCGAAGAACATCAACCCCGTGTGGGCAGCCGACGGGTCGCTGTTTTTCATCTCGGACCGCCTGGGCATCTCGAACGTGTACCGACTTCCGTCGGGCGGAGAGAGCCCGACGGAGGTCACCAACCTGCTCACCGGCGCCAGCGGTATTACCGACCTGAGCCCGGCGCTCTCCGTCGCGGCTTCACGCCTGGTGTTCAGCGTCTACGAAACCGACGGGTTCAACATCTACGCACTCGATACGCCGGAGTTGATGGCGGGCGGACCGCTCTGGCAGGGTGTCGACCGGAACGCGGGGCTGCTGCCGCCGCGGAAAACAGGTGAGGGCGTCGTCTATGCCTACCTGCACAACGATGCGGCCGGCCTGCCGGTGAACGCGAATTTCGAGTCGCAGCCCTACAAGCCGAAGCTGTCGCTGGATTTCCTCGGGCAGCCGGTCGTGGGCGTCGGCGTGGACAGCTTCGGCACGTACGTGGGCGGCGGGATCTCGGCGATGTTCAGCGATACGCTGGGCAACCACGTGCTCGGCGTCGGGGGACAGGTGACGAACCGGTTCGACGAGGCGGGCGGCACGATCGTCTATCTCAATCGCACGCACCGCTGGAACTGGGGCGCATCGCTCGATCAGACGCCGTATGTCGTGCGCGGGTTCACACAAGGGCTCGTGCAGGACACCTCGGGCAACCTGCTGGTCGAACAGGACGAGTTCCGGCAGATTCAGACCGACCGCGGACTATCGGGGGTCGTGGTGTATCCGTTCAGCCGCGCCGAACGCGTCGAAGTCTCGACCGGGCTGCGGCAGATCACCGGCAAGACCGATGTGACGACGCGTCTCTTCGACTACGCGTCGGGCCAGCAGCTCTCGCAGGACACGACGCGCCTCGCGACGTTCCCGACGCTGAACCTCGGCATCGCGTCGACGGCGTTCGTGCACGATACGTCGATCTTCGGCGCGACGAGTCCGATTCGGGGGTCTCGACTACGTCTCGAGTACGACCAGACATACGACATCGGCGGCACGCCGAGCTCGCCGACGCTGACGGGCGGCACGACGGATTCGCTCACGTACGGGGCGACGCTCGGAGATTTCCGGACGTACCTGATGCCGGTGCGGCCGTTCACGATCGCGCTGCGCGGCCTGTACTACGCGCGGCATGGCGCGGGCGCGGAGAGCAATCTGTTGACGCCCGTCTTCATCGGCTATCCGGATCTGGTGCGCGGCTACGACTACGGGTCGTTCACGGCGGCGGAGTGCGGGACGGCGGCCAACGGCTCGTGTCCCGCGTTCGATCGGCTGATCGGCTCCCGGATGCTCGTCGCCAACGCGGAACTGCGGTTCCCGCCGTGGGGCGCGTTCGGCGGCAGCAACTTCTACGGGCCGTTGCCGCTCGAACTCGGCGTGTTCCTGGACGGCGGCGCGGCGTGGGACAGCAGCACGTCCATCCATCTCAGCGGAGCGGATCAGAACTTCGTCAAGAGCTGGGGCGCGGTCGCGCGGGTGAACGTGCTCGGGTTCGCGATCGCGGAGATCGACTACGTGCGGCCGCTCGACCGGCTCGGCCGCGGCTGGATGTGGGAATTCAACCTGCGGCCGGGATTCTGAAGTTTGGTGCTCGGTGCCCGGTGCTTCGGTGCTCGGTGCTCGATAGACGATGCTCGATGCACGATGTGCGATAGCCGTTGGTTCGAAGGCCGCAGCGCAGGCCTTCAGGGCCCGGCTATTTGATGCGCTCTAATTGGGCCAGATGGTGCAGGTCGTGTCCCGCGAGCTGGGAGGCGACCCACTCCGGCGTCAGTTCGCCGTACTCCGGGTGCTCGAACGTCCTGCGGCGCTGCTCGGACGTCAGCCCGCGAAACAGCAGCACGTTGAGCCGACGCAGCGCGAGGTACGCGTCGAGCGCCACCCTCCCGTCGCTGCCCGCTTCGTTGGCCATCCAGGCATCCTGCGAGAACGGCTGCGCCCGATAGTGCTCCTCGCTGAGCGCGAATCGCACGCGCGTGGTGAGCGCGAGCTCCGTCTGTGCGAGGTGCACGAGGATCTCGCGCCCCGTCCACTTGCCGGGCGCGTACGATCCGTTCCACTGCGCGTCACTCCAGCGCGACACGACGTCACGAATCTTCTCCGGCGTTTCTCCAAGCGCCTGCAACGGGTCGCGGCGCCCGAGCGGCTCGGCGTACGGGTTTTTCTGCATAGTCAGTAGCGTACATGCGTTTACCGGTCCCGGAAGGGCCACGCCGCGATTGGCGTCCCAGGGGCGAGGCGTACAATCCGCTATCTCGACCTGCACAAAAACGGCTGTCTCGCGCGTCTTTAGCTTCGAAACCATGGCGGAGGCCGGTCGTGGCGCTGTCGCCGATCGCGGCGCGCTCGTCGCGGCGCTCTATGCGGAGCACGGCGCCGCGCTGTATCGGTACGCGCTGATGATTCTCGCGAATGCGGGAGACGCCGAGGACGTGGTCCATCAGGTATTCGCAACGGTCGTCAGTGATGGGCGCCACGTGCCCACCCGTCCGTGGGAATACCTCCGGACTGCGGTGCGGAACGCCGTGTATTCGCTGCTGCGCCATCGGCGCGTCGTTCGTGACGCGGGCATTTTCATCCTCCAGCCAGCATCGGCGGACTGCTCGCCGGCTGAACGACTGGCCCTGGAGCAGGCGCTGGGAGAGCTTGCGCCTGAGCAGCGCGAGATCGTGCACCTGCACGTGTACGAGGGGCTGACGTTCAAGGAAGCGGCCGCGGCGACGGGGGAGTCGATCAACACCGTGGCCGCGCGGTATCGCTACGCGTTGGAGAAGCTGCGGAACGTGTTGGGATAGTCATGGACGATAGAGATGTAGAGCAACTGTTGACGCGCTATCGGCCGGCCGGTCCGTCCTCCTCACTCGATGGACGAATTGGCCACCTGGCGGCCATGCCGCCACGGCAGTCGCCGCGCGTGTGGCCGTGGGCCGCCGCCGCGGCGGCTCTGCTGGCCCTGACGGCCGGATTCCACTCGCCTGCTCGTACGTCGGCCTCCGATTCCTTGAACACGGATCCGATTTTCCGCGATGCGGTGTCCGCCCTCTCGACACAACTCGGCGGAGATGCCACAGCGAGAATGCTCGCCGACACGATGCTCCGGCAAGAGGCGGCCGAACGGGAGCAACAGCAGGCCGCGAGCGGACGATGGTGAGGCAAGGAGTGCCCGGCGTCGAGCGCGGCCGTCCGCGAGTGCGAGGCGCGCTTGTCGTTGCAGTCATCGTCCTGATCCCTCTGGCGCTGCAGGCGGTCTGGGATCAGGTTGAAGCGTCACTGCTCGCGCGAGCGGTTCGCGATCTGGAACGCCGGGGTGAGCCGATCAATCTGAAGCCGCTGCGCGCGACGCTGCCGGCGGCCGACGAACGAAAGGCCGCCCGCCTCTATGCCGCTGCGGCGGACCTCGCTCTGGCCGTCGCTCGCGACAATCCGGATCAGTACCTCCATCGTCCGTCGCTGGTGATTGAAAGCGTGCTTGGCTCTTCCGCCCTGGATGCCCGGCTCGATGACCTGCAGCGTGAGTATGCCGACAGCGGGACGGCGCTGGACCTGCTCGATCGCGCAACGCCACTGCGCTTCGCAGGCTTTGGCGATCACGCACCGGAATTGCTGACGAATGGGAGCGGCATGGTGGAATTGAGTGCCTTCAACTCCATTCGCGCCCAAATCGCCGCCGCACGCGGTCAAGCCGAGGCCGCGGTCGCGGCGGTGGCCGCATCCGTTCGCCTGCAGCGGACCATGCCGAACGCTTTTTACGAGCAGCTCGCGACGGCGAGCACCTTCGATGCCCTGCGGGCGGTCCTCAGCAGCAACGTACTTACGACAGGTGCGCTCGACACGCTTCGCCGCGCGTACGAAGACACGCCCGATCACGATCGTGCTGAAGCGGACCTCCTGATGGGCCGCGCCCGCCTCGTTGGGGACTTCTGGCCGTATTCGCCCGAGATGACTCCTTGGGAGTTGCGCATGCAGCCACCCATCCGCAGCGGGCTGGCGGGGGCGATCGGCTTTGTCGCAGCACGCCCGTGGATTACCCATCAATTCCGGAGGATGCTGCCAGGTTTTGACGAAGCGCTCGCGGTGGCGCGGCTGCCGTGGCCCTCGAAACTCGACGCAGCCAATGCACTGTCGCGGAAGTATTCCATCGATCCCGTTCGCAAGATTTTTCCGGAGACCTCGTTCATTTGGAGCCTCGGCAGGTTTCACACCTATCTGGGGCCGGCAAATCTGGAATGGAATCTGCCGGACGCGGGCTTGATACTTGCCCGACGGCGCGTCGCTCTGGCGACTCTCGGGGTTGAGCGCTACCGTCGCGATCACGGCGAGGCGCTGCCAGCGACTCTGGATCGACTCGTGCCGGCGTATCTGCCGGAGATCCCCATAGATCCATTCAGCGGCGGACCGATAGCATTTGCCTCGCACTCCGGCAGCTACACCATCTATAGCGTCGACACCGATCGAAAAGACGATGGCGGAGCCTTGTACGGAGCGTACACAGGTTCCCCCGTCAGAGCGTCCAATAAAGGAAGTCGAGACCTGGGAATCCGAGTTCCACTCAGCCCGGCAACTCGAGGCGGACAGTAATGGTCAGTTTGGTTTGAAAGACAAGGGCTACTCGTTCGCTGTCGTGGACACGACCGACCCGTGCGGGTTACCCATTCCTTAGCCGTTGAGCGTCGGCCGTTTGGGAATTGGGCGTTGGGAGTTGGGAGTTGGGAATTGGGAGTTGGGAGTTTATCTCGCTCCGCCCAGAATCCACGCGCGGAGCTCCCTGAAAACCTTCCCGCGGTGGCTGACGTCGGCCTTGCGCTCGCCGTCCACTTCGGCCAGCGTGCAGCCATACGGCGGATAAAAGAAAATCGGATCGTAGCCGAAGCCGTATTCGCCGCGCGGCTCTCTGGCGATCTCTCCTTCGACGACGCCGGCCGCTTCGAACACCACCGCGTCACCCCGCGCGACCGCGATGTGGGCGACAAATCGTGCCGCGCTCGTCGTCAGCCCCCGCGAGGCAAGCTCGCGATAGATGACGGCGAATTTGGTCGGATAGTGCGTGCCGTGCCACCGTGCCGAATGGACCCCGGGCGCGCCGCCGAGCGCATCGATGGCGAGGCCCGAGTCGTCTGCCACCGCGGCCACGCCGAGCTGCTTCGAGTAGTACAGCGCTTTCAACCGCGCATTTTCGGCGAAGGTCTGGCCCGTCTCCTCGGGCTCCCGAACAGCAGGAAAGTCCTGCAGCGTCACGAGTGCCACTGGCACGCCAGCCAGGATGCCCTTGATCTCGCGAATCTTCCCCGGGTTGGTGGTCGCGATCAGCAGCCGATCGCCGGACTGCAGGACCGGGCTATCGCTTGACGACATCCCCGACGATCGACCGCTGGATCTCGATCAGCTGTTTGATACCCGCGTCTGCAAGCTCCATCAGCGCGTCGAGCGCGCGGCGGTCGAACGGCTGCCCTTCCGCCGTTCCCTGCAGCTCGATGAACTTTCCCGTCCCGGTCTTGACGAAGTTCATGTCGACCTCGGCGCGCGAATCTTCGTCGTACGCGAGGTCGAGCAGCGCTTCGCCGTCGACGATGCCCACCGACGTCGCGGCGACGAAGTCCGTGAGCGGGACGTCCCGAATGAGCGCCAGCTCTTTCATCCGCTGCAGCGCCAGTGCGAGCGCGACGAACCCGCCGGTGATCGACGCGGTGCGCGTGCCCCCGTCGGCCTGGATCACGTCGCAGTCAATCCAGATCGTCCGCTCGCCGATGTCGGACAGCTTCGTGACCGAGCGCAGTGAACGTCCAATCAGCCGCTGGATTTCCTGCGTGCGGCCGCCGACCTTGCCGGCGCTCGCCTCACGCTGTGTGCGTGTCGACGTGGCGCGCGGCAGCATGCCGTATTCGGCGGTCACCCACCCTTTTCCGGTGTTGCGCAGGAACGACGGCACGCGGTCCTCGATGCTGGCCGCGCAGATCACGCGGGTGCGTCCCACTTCGATCAGCACGGACCCTTCCGCGTGCGCCAGAAAGCCGGGCGTGATCTTCGTCGGCCTGAGGGCCGAGGTCGAACGTCCATCAGTGCGTGTCATGAACCACCCATTCCAGGCTCTTTGCGAGCGGATGCCGCAGATCGACGTGACCCGCGAGCGTATCGACTTCCTTCCCGTCGACCAGAATCTGCACGTGCGTAATCGCCGGCAGGTTCACCGTCAGCACGTCGACGATGGCGTAGACCGTCAGCGTTTCTTCCAGCGAGCCGCCCGGATGGTTCGTCGAGACCTCCGGTGAGAGGTCGACGAACGCGTCGCCGTGCCCGGTGACGAACACCTGGCGGAGCCGGGTGCCGCCAGGAATCGCGGACACGAGCGGCGGCGACGGCATCAACTGCGCCTCGATGATCGCGCGCGCCTGCTCGGCCACGTCCTCGGCATATGCCACTTCGCGCTGTGCCGGCACCAGCGAGAATCCATCGTCGCTCACGAAATACAGCGTCGCCGTGATCTTGCGGGCGGCGGCTGCCTGCGGCGGCTCGACGCGCGGGGCCTGCGGCGCCGTTGCGGTGGCCGCCGGCGTCGGGCGATACCACCTGGGCAGTGCGACGAACAACACCCAGCCTATCGCGATCGCCAGGACGATGGCGCCGCCAAATGCCAGCGCTCGGCGGCTCATCGCACCGCTCCCCCCGCGGACGCACGGAAGCGGACGATGCCGTCGGCCAGCGCCTGCACGATCGCGTTCTGGAACTCGTCGCCGGCGAGTTGCTTCTCCTGTGCGGCATTCGTGAGAAATCCCGTCTCGACGAGCGCGGCGGGCATGTTTGCGCCGACCAGCACGCGAAGCGGCGCCTGCACGACGGGCCGTCGGCTCATGGGCACGTGCTCACGAAGGGCGCCTTCGAGCGTGCGGGCGAACGCAGACGAGGGCTCGAGGAATCGTCCCTGCGCCGTCTCCCACGGGATCACCTGGATATCGCGGTTGCCGCCGCCGATCACGGGCAGCGACTCCGGCGTGGCCGCCGTCGCGCGCGACGTGTCGTCGCTCGCGCTGAGCGAGAACACTTCCGCTCCAGACGCCCCCGGACGCGCGGATGCGTTGGCGTGAATGCTGAGGAACACATCCGCCTTGTTGTTGTTCGCGAGCGCGGCGCGCTGATCGATGTTGATGTTCTGATCGCCGTCGCGCGTGAGGAGCACGCGCACCCCGAGCCTCGACTCGAGCGCCGCCTTCAGCTTGCGGGCGATCGCCAGCGTGACGTTCTTCTCGAGCGTTCCGTTGGCCCCCTTCGCGCCGGCATCGTCTCCTCCGTGACCCGGATCGAGCACGATGATGCGGAAACCACCCGGCGGCGTCAGGTCGAGCAGTGGCGGCTCGGTTGTCGGGGTCTGCGGCGACGGCGCGGGCGCCGCACCCGGCGCGCCCGGTGCCTCCGTCTGCGAGAGCAGTTCGACGACGATGCGGCCAGCGTTGGGCGCGGGCGGCGGCTGGTCGGAGACGCGGAAGGAGGCGAAACGCGGGCCCAGATCGAAGGCGAGGACCGACGGCGTATCGCCCGGATGCACGCCCAGCAGGACGTCGTTCGGTGTAATGCGGATATCGCCCACGTCGAGCGCGTCGGCGTCGAATCGCAACAGCAGCCGCGTGCCTTCCTGCGCGAGCGTGTGCGGGGTTGCGGGGGCGACGTCGACGGTCACGCGGGTCATCCCGCCGAGCGCTTCGCTGCGAGCGGCCACGCGGGGCAGCCGCACGTCGCCGACGAGCAGCAGCCGCGAGGGCTTCCGCAGTTCGACGCGCTGCTGACTGATTGGCGCGAGCGCTCTCGACACGAAATCCACCGGAACCAGCCAGAGGCGCCCCTCCCGGACCGGCGCAGCGGGCAGCGAAATCATGCGTCCGCCGACCGACGCGAGCGGCTGCTGCGGCGTCATCACGATCGTCTGGCCGTTGGTCGAGACCGTGATGCCGCCGGCGAGCGTGTCCTCGCGGACCGCCAGGCTGAACAACCGTGCCAGGTCGTCGAGCGCGAACATCTCCTGGCCGTTCACGACATGGACCGCGAGCGGCTGGCGTCCGCTGCGCGTCACCACCGTGTAAGGCGTGACGGGCGCAGGCGTTTGCGCGGCCGAGAGGACTGTGATGATGGAGACGGCGACGACGACGGCCGCCTGTAACGCCTGAAAGAAACGGAACGGCACCCCGCAAGATCATATAGCGCGGCGGGGCCGCGTTCGCCGTATAATCGCCGGCAATCTCGGCTGGAGGGAGTATGAGCATTACAGGGAAGCGGTTCGCCGCCACGGTGTGCGTGCTGCTCGGGTTCGGTGTGTCGCAGGCGTTTGCGCAGGGTGGGTTGACGAAACCGAAACAGGGGCAGGGTGGCAGCGTCGTCAAAGGATCTGCCGGCACTGGCGGATCGCAGGGCGAGAAAGGGCTCGAACACTGCGATGCGCCGATGGCCGCGATGGCGGTCGTGGAGCCGCAGAACGAGGTCCTCGCGGCGCTCGGCCGGTATCACCTCTCCTCGCCCGTCAGTTTGATCCGGCTCATGATCCAGCAGTCCAACTGCTTCATCGTCGTGGAGCGCGGCGTGGGCATGCAGAACATGATGCAGGAGCGCCAGCTCTCCGAAGCCGGTGAAGCGCGGAGCGGATCCAACATGGGGAAGGGCCAGATGGTCGCGGCCGACTTCATCCTGACGCCGAACGTGGTGTTCTCGGAGAACAACGCCGGCGGCGTCGGCGGCGGAATCGCGAGCGGGTTGTTCGGCCACAAGGTCGGCGCGGTCGCGGGCGGCCTGAAATTCAAGGAAGCCCAGACCAGCATGCTCGTGGCGGACTCGCGCAGCGGCGTGCAGGTGGCGGCGGCTGAGGGCAGCACGAAGAAGGCGGACCTCGGCGTCGGCGCCGGCGTGTTCGGCGGCTTTGGCGGCGCGGTGGGCGGCGGGTACGGCAACACGAACGAAGGCAAGATCATCGCTGCGGCGCTGCTGAACAACTACAACAACATCGTCCTCGCCGTCCGCGCGGATCCCGCGCTCAAGAGGAATGTCGGGTCGCTGAAGCAGGAAGCGGCGGCGGGCGGCGCGAAGAAATCCGCCGGCGGCTACAACGAAGGCGACGTGCTCGTGCCGAAGATCGCGAACGTCAAGCTGTACGCGGACGCGAGCGACACGTCGAAAGCGGTGGCGACCCTCGCGCGCGGAGAAGAGCTGGTCGTCATCGGCGAGGCGAAGGACGGTTACGTGAACGTCCAGAGCAGCAACGCGTCGGGGTGGGTGAAGGCGGTGCTGGTCACGAAACGCTAGGCGCCCGACTTGGGTTTTCGGGGTTCTCGGGTTCTCGGGTTCTCGCGTTGGGTTCTCGGTTCTCGGGTTCTCCGGGTTGGGTTCTATGGTTCTCGGCGCGGCTTTTTGCCGCGCCTTTTCTGTTTCGGCCGAGGCCGATCCCAAACGTTGTCTCCAGGCAGCGTCATCGGGGCTATTCGACTGCACCCACACTCGCCTGAATCAGAAAATCCACAAATCGCCAATCCAAAACCCGAGAAAGCTGAGAACCCAAGAACCCAAGAACCCAGGAACCGAAGAACCCGAGAACCCAGGAACCCGAGAACCCAGGAACCCGAGAACCCAACCCGAGAACCCGAGAACCCGAGAACCGAGAACCCGTTCATGGTTGAACCCGTCCACGACTACGTTGCGCGGCTCCTCGGGCTCGCGGGCGAGGATCCACTCGCCATTCTTCGTTCGACGCCCGGCGATCTCGCGCGTCTTCTTGCACGTGTCGCTCCCCCGCGACTGGCGCGGCGAAGCGATCCCGGGAAATGGTCGATCGCCGAGATCCTGGCGCACCTCGCGGACGCGGAGCTCGTCGCCGGCTACCGCGTGCGGACGATGCTCGCGACCGATGCAGCGCCGATTGCGGCCTACGATCAGAACGTCTGGGCGGACACCTTTCACTACGCCACGCTGGATCCGTTCCTATCGCTCGAGTTGTTCAGCGCATATCGCACGGGAACGCTGCGCGTGTCGGCTTCGATTGATCCGGCGCAGCTGGAGCACTACGGAGTCCATCAGGAGCGCGGTCGCGAAACAGTCCGGCAGTTGCTCCGGCTCCTTGCCGGCCACGATATCAACCACCGCACCCAGATTGAGCGGGCGTTGAGTGCTGCCGGTGATAGCCAGTCGCCATGGAATCCGCAGCCGCAGAAGCCGGAGATTCCACTCGATGTGATCGAACGGGTCGATTTGCGGGTGGGCACGATCGTCGCGCTGACGGAGGTCGCCAACGCCGACCGGCTGGCGCAGATCACGGTCGATTTCGGCAGCGAGCGACGGCAGGTGGTCGCGGGCATTCGGCAGGAGCGAACCGATCTATCGTCGATCGTCGGCCGCCAGGCGCTGTTCTATTTCAACCTGCCGAAGAAACAGATTCGAGGCCTTACCTCGGAAGCGATGCTGTGCGATGCCGGCTACGCGGACGGCCTGATTCCTGTGTTCCTTCAGCCCGAGCGGCCGGTGCCGGACGGCGTCCGCGCCGAATAGCGTCCGCGCTCCGCGCGGGGTGCCTGGGGCTGTGTGCCTCGAATGGGTGCTGGGTGGCCGCGCTGCGCGCTGGGTACCCTGAGGCTGGGTGCCTCGGGCCACGTGCCTCGAGGGGGGCTGCGTAGTTACGACTTCCGCCGGTCGCCGCGCGATACCCGCCGGCGATCCGGCGGTCCCACACGACGATCCGGCTTCAGTTGCTCGTCTGCTGAGGGCTGCCACTCGGCGCCGCAGGTACTGCAGCGCCAGGTGAGCACGACGACATCGTTTCGCACGAGGATGTCCTCGGTCAGCGAATCGGCGGCGTCGCAGAAGCGGCAGCGGTGATGCTGATAGACGGGGAAATTCACCGTGGTCCCGTCTATCCCGCTACGCCAAATCGGTGCCGCCGAGATCGCGCCGACGTGTGCGTGATCACGATGCGCAGTCTGGGCCGCGCCAGACTTCAGCGGCGGTCGGGACAAGACTTCGCGTGCATCAGCGCAGGGCCGCAGCGGGCACTTGCGGCAACACGCTCGACACCGGTTCGGGCGAGTTCACGGTTGCGTAGAAGCTGGCCGGCATTGCACTGCGACGTCGATCCGGCGGAGATCACTCATGGCGAGCGCCCAGGTGACTCCCTCCTGACCAGCATCGCGCCGCCGGAATCCCGATGGCAGACGCCCTCGCCCCCATCGGTGTCGAGCGCGATGGGCCCCTGCTCGGACAGCCCCACTTCGTGCTCGGCGGCGGAAAACACATGTCGACGGGGAGCCGCCTCCGCGCGAAGCGGGGCGGCCCCGTCCTCGCTCCCATCGGTGTCGAACGCGATGGGGTCCCTGCTCGGACACCCGCCATTTCGTGTTCGGCGTCGACACGCACTGCGGCGATCTCAGGCGCGCTGCAGGCGCGGGCGTCGGTTCGTTCTAGTCCCCTGGAAACGTGAGGCGTTGCATAAGTCCCGGAGCGCGGCGCCCGGCTGGCAAGGCGCGAGGAGCGACAATACCGGGAGAATTCGAGCGACGAGCAACGCCGCCAGGCGGGATGCCCCGTCCGGGGAATTGTGTGACGCATCACGTTTTCCAGGGGTCTAGCCGAGCGGCGTCGTGCGCGTCGCCGTCTGCTCGCCGCCGCCGGTCGTGTAGTGGACCGTTAACGTCAGCGAATCTGCGGTCGCAACCCCCGCAGGAGTCGTGAATGTCGTCGTCGTCGGGGAGATGGTCTGCGATACCGGCACACTCCGTCCGCCGGGGAAACCGACGTTGAACGAGCGGAGCGGGACTCCCTTTGCACTCAGCAACGCGTCGATGCCGGTCAAGGTCGCGTCGGCCGGCCCGCCGTTGTGGACGGTGTACGACACGATGTAGCCGTAGCTGCCGTCGCTATCATTCTGGATCTGTACCACCAGGCCAGTGATGCTGACGCCTGGGGCGCTTGGCGCGGTTGGCGATCCGCCGCAGCCGGCGACGACGCCGGCCAGCGCCAGGCTGACGACACCCATCCATCGACCCATGACCATCCTCCTTGCCGAAGAACCGGTCCGGCGGTGCGGATTCTAAGGAATTGAGCCGAGTGTTCGAACGGGCGCCGGGACGAATGGCTCCTGGAGAGGGATGAACGGCAGAACCCGTCCACGAGTTCCAACTGCCAATGACGCAAGGACGTCGACGAGAGCGCCTTGTGCAGTTGGCAGTTGGAAGTTGTGTCGTTGTCTGGCTACTGCTCCTGCTCCTGGCCCTTGCCCTTGTCCTTGTCGGCGGGCTTGTTGGGATCGAGGGGTTCGGCCTTGATCGGCGCGAGTTTCTGCCGCTGCAGCATCTGGTTGACGCGCGGCAGTTCGGTCTTCACAGCGTTATCCAGCGCGTTCAGATGCTCGTCCACCTTGCCCGACAGCATCTGGAACACTTCGCCGCTCTGTTCCGTCGGCACGGTGTCGGCCGATTCGACGACGCCCTGGATGGCCGCCACCTTGTTATTCAACTTGATCGGGTAGTTGAGCGGGTCTTCGCCGCTCTGGTTGTTCACCTGATAGAGCGACGTCTCGACGGCCGTGAGGTGCTCCTGGAGCTGATCGAGCGCCTTCGCGGTCGGTCCCGTCTTGTCATCGAGCTTGTTCTTCCGATCGTTGATCTGCGGGCGAATGCCGCGGACCATCAGCACGGCCTCGTTCGCCTGCGACGTCTTCTGGCTGATTTGCATCGCGAGATCGAACTGCTTCTGAAGATCCGCGTCGGTCACATCGGCCAGGATGTGCGGCTCGCGCTTGATGGCGAACGGCTGCGTCTGCGTCTGGCCGTCGGCCGTGACCCGAACCTGGTAGCTTCCCGGGGGCGCCACCGGCCCGCGCGTGCCCGCGGCCCACATGATCATGCCCGGGAAGTCGGTCGCTCCCTTGTAGCGCAGATCCCAGTTGAGGCGATGCATCCCGGCGCCGAGGGGTGGCTTGGGATCCCGGGGACCGCGGAAATCATCGTTCCCCTGTTCCTCGGGTTTGTCCGCGCTGGCCGCGTCGTTCGAAAAGCTGCGGATCACGGCGCCTTTCGAATCGAGGAAATCGATCGTGACCTTCTGCGCCGCGTTCTTCAGCACGTAGTCGACGGCGAGCGAGCGATCCAGTCCGCGAAGCGCGTCGTTGGGCTTGAACACGTGCAGGTCGGTCGTCTCCACGCCCCACTGGCGCAGGGGAGAGATGTTGTCCATCACGAAGAAGCCGCGGCCATGCGTCGCGATGACGAGATCGCGCGCTTCCACCTTGATGTCGTGCACGGGAGTGTCCGGCAGGTTCTGCTTCAACGACTGCCAGTTCGCCCCGTCGTCGAACGACACGTAGATGCCGTGCTCGGTGCCGAGGTACAGCATCTTCGCGCGGACCGTGTCTTCGCGAATCGCGCGCGCGTAGTGGTTCGGCGCGATGCCGTTGATGATCTTCGTCCACGTCTGGCCATAGTCGTCCGTTCGGTAGACGTACGGCGCAAAGTCGTCGAACTGATAATGGTTGGCCGCGACGTAGGCGGTACCGGGCCGATGGGGCGAGGCTTCGATGAGACTGATGCGCGCGAAGTCCGGCATATCCTTCGGCGTCACGTTCGTCCAGTTCTTCCCGCCGTCGCGCGTGATGAAGACGTAGCCGTCGTCGGACCCGGTCCAGATCAGATTGGCGTCCTGCGGCGATGGCGCGATCGTGAACACGGTCGCGTAGGTCTCCACGCCGGTTTCGTCGCGCGTGATCGGACCGCCCGAATCGCCCATGGTTTTGGGATCGTGGCGCGTCAGATCGGGGCTGATCTTGGTCCAGCTGTGGCCGCTGTCGCGCGTCAGCCACACGTGCTGCGAGCCGACATAGAGCGCGCCGGGATCGGCGGGGGAGAACACGATCGGGAACGTCCACTGGAAACGCTCCGCGATGTCCTTTGTCGCGTACCCCATCGGGTTGTCCGGATACGGATTAATCTCCTGCTCCTGCCGAGTCCGGCGATTCAGCCGCGTCAGGAGGCCGCCGTAGCTTCCCGCAAAGAGGATGTCCGGGTTCTTCGGATCCTGCGCGATGTAGCCGCTCTCGCCTCCGCCCGCCGTGTAGAAGATCTGATCGGCGCTGGCGGCCGCGCCCGGTCCGCCGCCCGACAGGCCGGGGCCGAACGAGGTGGCCTGACTGCCCACGCACGCGCTCGAATTGTCCTGCTGCGCGCCGCAGACGTGATACGGCACGTCATTGGTCGTAATCACGTGATAGAACTGCGCCGTCGGGAAATCGAGGTCGGTCCACGTCTGGCCGCCGTTGGTCGTCACGGTCGCCCCGCCGTCGTTCGAGAGGATGAACCGTTTCGGATTCGTCGGATCGATCCACAGGTCGTGGTTGTCGCCGTGCGGCGGGCGGAGCTGCGTCCAGCTCTTGCCGCCGTCGGTCGATTTCATGAAGCCGACGTTCGGTTCGTAGAACGTGTCCTTGTCCTTCGGATCGGCGAAGACGCGCGTGTAGTAGAACGCACGCTGGCGGACATCGCGGTTTTCGCTGACCTTCTTCCACGTCGCGCCCGCGTCGTCTGAAACGAAGGTCCCGCCGTCTTCCGCCTCGATTTGCGCGTAGACACGGTTGCTGTCGGCGCGCGAGACATCCATGCCGATCTTGCCGAGGACGCCCTTGGGCAGGCCGGGGTTCCGCGAGATCTCCGTCCAGTGATCGCCGCCATCAGTGGACTTGAAGAGGCCGCTGCCCGGACCGCCGCTCGACATCATGTATGTGTTGCGGAACGCCTCCCAAAGCGATGCGTAGAGCACGTTCGGGTTGTTGGGATCGAACACCACTTCGATGCCGCCCGTCTTCGGATCGCGATAAAGGACCTTTTCCCAGGTCTTCCCGCCGTCCTTCGAGCGGAAGATGCCGCGCTGCTCGTTGGGCGCCGCGTGATGTCCGAACGCGGCGACGAAGACGACGTCGGGGTTGGTCGGGTTGACGCGGATCTTCGAGATGTTCTGCGCGTCCTCGAGGCCGATGTGCGTCCACGTCTTGCCCGCATCGGTGCTCTTGTAAACGCCATCGCCGGGCGCGATGTTGCCGCGGATTTCGCTCTCACCGGTCCCGATGTAAACGACGTCCGGATTCGACGGCGCGACGGCGACCGCGCCCACAGACGAGGCCGTGATCTTCCCGTCGGTGACGGGCTGCCACGTCACACCCCCGTCAGTCGTCTTCCACAAACCGCCGCCGGTCGCGCCGAAGTAGTACTCGAGCGGGCGCTGGGCGCTGCCGGCAACGGCAATCGAACGGCCGCCGCGCTGAGGGCCGATGCTCCGCCAGCGAAGGGGTCCAAAAGGACCGGCGCTCTCGCCCACGCTGGCCCCGCCCCCGCGCCGCTGCGCGAGCAGGTCGGGATTCAGTCCGAAGGTGAGCGCCAGACCGGCGGCAAGAGTGATGGCGGAGAGTCGAAACGTCCGGCGGGTCATGAAAATCGTACTCCTTAAGAGAGGAACGGGGAATTCTATCACCCGCTCACGAGGGCAGTCGCCAGTTCCCAGTCGCCAGTCTCCATTCAGCAGTAGCCAGTTGACAGGCGGGCTGCGCGCGAATATATTCGCGCGTGGCGAAATTTTTCGCCACGCCGCGGCCCTGTTGAGAACATGCCCCGACTGACACACCCGAACCTGACACGCCGGGAGGCGCAGATCATGGAAATCCTTCATCGCCGGCGTCGCGCGGCGGTCGAAGAGATCCGCGCCGAGCTTCCCGACGCGCCGAGCCCGTCGAGCGTCCGAAAGCTGCTCGACATCATGATCGACCGCGGCTTGCTCAGCCGCCAGTACGACGGCCCGCGATTCGTGTACTTCCCTGCGGCCACACCGGAAGACGCGAGCCGGTCCGCACTCAAACAGCTCGTCCGGACATTTTTCAACAACTCGCCGGGATCGGCCGCCGCGGCGCTGCTCGACATGAACGGCGAGTTGCTGTCAGAGGACGAGTACAAGAGGTTGAGCGCTTTGTTGAAGCGCGCGCGAGAGCAAGGCGTGCGACCACCGCGAAAGAGCGGCAGCGAATGAGCCACGCGAACGGAGCGCGCCGGCGAAGCGGCGCGCGAGAGAGGGTGCAGGGGGTCCGCGGGGCGAAGCCCCCGGAGAAAAAAGGAGCTCGACGATGACTATGCTCGCGGTCGACCTCGTGATCAAAGGATCCCTCGTTCTTGCGGTCGCGGCGCTTGCCGACGTGTGGCTCAGACGCCGGGCGTCAGCCGCCTCGCGCCACTTCGCGTGGACGATGGCAATCGCCGCGCTGCTCGCGCTTCCCGTGGCAATCGCGGCGCTGCCCAACTGGTCCATCACCGTTTCGATTCCCTCGTCCTCGCCTGCGGCCGCGTCGGAGTCGTCGAATACCGCCCCCGTACTCTCGGCACCGATCGATCCGGGCACTGTGGCTATAGCGCCGCTGACGACGACGACTCGAACAGGTTTCCCGGCCAGCTCGCGCACACGCTTCAATCCGCTGCTGTTCGCGTTCGCGCTGTATTCGGCCGGCGTCGTGCTGCTGCTCGCGAGGCTGGCGACCGAACACCTGGCGCTCAGCCGGCTCACCGCGTGCGCAGACGACGTGGCTGATCCCGACTGGCGGGCGCTCATCGAGGCCGGCAGCCGGCGCCTTGGCATCGGACGTCCCGTTCGGTTGCTGAGGAGCGAAGACAACGTGATGCCGTTCACCTGCGGCACGCTCCGCCCGACCGTCGTCCTGCCCGAGGCATCCGCGCGATGGAGCGACGAGAGACGGGACGCCGTGATCCTGCACGAGCTGGCGCACGTCGCGCGCGCGGATTGTTTCGTGCAGCGGCTTGCCGCCATTGCCTGCGCGTGCTACTGGCCACACCCCGGGGTGTGGTGGGCGGCGCGGCGGCTGCGGGCGGAACGCGAGTTCGCGTGCGACGACCGCGTGCTCTCGTCCGGCACAGCCGCGCGCGAGTACGCGGCGCACCTGCTGGAGATCGCGCACGCGTTCCGCGGCACACCGGCGCCCGCGACCGCGCTCGGCATGGCCCGCGCGACGCAGCTCGAGCACCGGCTGCTGGCCGTCATCGACGATGGCCGCAACCGCGGCACGCTGGCGCGGCGCGCGCGAATCGCGGCCGCCGTGACCGGTTCGGCCCTGCTGCTGCCGATCGCATCCCTGCACGCGAACGTCGTTAGCGGCGAGAGCGATCGACCAACGGCCGTCGTGCACATTGGATCGACCGCGGACCCATCCGCGCCGGTCGCACGCGTTGGCGCACCAGCCCCTGCGCGTGCCACGGACGTTCGCGAAGCAGCTTCGGCCTCTCGAGAGACACCTCAGGACCGCTCGGGCGACCGCGTTACCAGCGACGATTTCTCGGGCACGTGGGAACTGCGTCCGGCGCGCGAACCCGGGATGGTCTACGTGAGCCTGCGTACGGCGCACTCGCAAAACGGGACGACCGTGCCGCTCTCGCGCTTCGAGGGCTTGAATGAGCCGGGGATGACAGCCGCGGTGCGCGATGGGCGGATCGTCGACGGGACCGTGCGGTTTGCCAGCCGCCGCGACGCGGGCACGTTCAACTTCGACGGCGTCTGTCGAAATCAGATGTGCGGCGGGACGTACACCTTTGTCCCCGATCCGGCGTTTCCGTCCAGACTTGCCAAGTACGGGGTGGGCGTTCCGACGGCGTCAGAACAGTACGCGCTGGCCATGCAGGACGTGGGCGTCGCGTATCTCGAAGGCATCAAGGCCGAAGGCTACGCGGTTCCCGATGTGCGGACCCTCGTGCGCGCCGCACAGCACGGCGTGAGCCTCGACTACGTGAAGGCGATGGCGTCGCTCGGATATCGACTCGACACGCTGGACCCGCTGATCCGCATGCGCGACCACGGCGTCGACCCGAATTACGTACAGGGCCTGAGCGCGGCAGGCATCAGCAAGCTGGACGCCGACGAGCTGGTGCGGCTACGCGATCACGGCGTCGATCCGCCCTACGTCACGGGCATGCACGATCTCGGGTATCGGACCGCTTCGGTCACGGAGTTGGTCACTGCGCGCGATCATGGCGTCGATCCCCAATTCGCGCGCGGGATCACCGGCCGCGGTTACAAGGACGTAGCGCTCGATCTCCTGATCAAGATGCGCGATCACGGCGTCGATCCCGAGTACGTGCGCGGGCTGGCCGACGCCGGCTACAAAGACGTGCCGATCGAATCGCTCATTCGTCTGCGCGATCACGGCGTGGATCCGCGCTACGCCCGCGATCTGGCCAGCCTTGGGTACAAGGATGTGCCGATCGAATCGCTGATTCGCCTGCGCGATCACGGCGTCGACCCCGATTACATCCGCCGGCTGCAGTCACAGGGCACCGGGCACCTCGGCGTCGACGATCTGATCCGCCGCCGCGACCACGGCGATGACGGGCGCAAAGATCAACAGGTCTGAAGATCCGCAAAGATCGCAAAGATCGCAAAGATCCAAAGATAAGGATCGCAAAGATCCGCAAAGATCCAGAGATCGAAACCGTCTTTAGATCTTTGCCGTCTTTAGATCTTTGCCATCGTTTAGATCTTTGCAGCTTTGCATCTTTGCGCATAATCAGCGGGTGCCCACCTTCTTCGCGCACCCGCCCGACGTGAGTGAAAACGCCGCGCAGCGGCTCGGGCGCGATCTGTACGGCCTCGACGCCGTAGCGGCGGCGCTTCCGAGCGAACGCGATCGCAACTTCCGCCTCGACACGCCAGACGGGGCGCGGTACGTGCTGAAGATCGCGAACGCGCGGGAACCGACCGGCATGCTCGAGGCGGAGAACGCGGCGATGCGTCACCTCGCCGCGACGCGCCTGACCCCCGTGCTCGTCCCGACCCGCGACGGCGGCGACATCGGCGTCAGCGACGGGCATCGCGTTCGCCTCATCGAGTGGATCGATGGACAGCCGCTGGCCGTCGCGCGCGCACGGACGAGCGGACTGCTCGAGAGCGTCGGGAGTGCCGTCGCCGTCATCGACCTCTCCCTGAAAAGTTTCGATCATCCCGCGCTCCATCGCGAGTTCCATTGGGACCTCGCTGCCGCGAGCGCCACGATCGCGCGCGAGCTGCCGCGCGTCGCGGACCCGGACCTGCGGCGCGCCATAGAGCACTTCCTGTCGCTGCACCAGTCGTCCGTGGTTCCGCGCCTGCCGACGCTCGCCCGCAGCGTGATTCACAACGACGCCAACGATCACAACGTGCTGGTGGACGGCCGGACGGACCGCGTGGTCGGGATCGTCGATTTCGGAGACATGGTCTTCACACAGACCGTGAACGGGCTTGCAGTCGCGATGGCGTATGCCGCGCTTGGCGAAGGGCGTCCGCTGATCGCGGCGGCGACCGTCGCGCGCGGCTACCACGCCGTGCGGCCGCTCGCAGACGACGAGCTGGCGGTGCTGTTTCCGTTGATGGGCCTGCGGCTCTGCGTCAGCGTTGCGGTCGCCTGCGTGCAACAGGCAGAACGACCAGGCGACGAATACCTCGGCGTCAGCCAGCGCGCGATTCGCGAGGCCCTGCCGCGGCTGGCAGACATCCATCCGCGGCTGGCGCACTACATCCTGCGCGATGCCTGCGGAGTGACGCCCGTTCCGGCGACCGGGCGCGTCGTCAACTGGCTGCGCGCCAATGCGGGACACTTCGCCCCGTTGACGGGTCACGACCTTCGCAGGACGCCGGTGCTCGGGCTGGATCTCAGCGTCGGCAGTCCGCTCGTGAGCAGCGATCCGGCGCAGAACGAACCGGAACCGCTGACGCGCCGCATCTTCGAGGCGATGCGTGAATCGGGCGTCGAGATAGCAGCCGGTGGCTACGACGAAGCGCGTGTCCTGTACGCGACGGACGCATACGAGAGCGAGCCCACGCTCGATCAGCAGCCCCTGTCTCGACCGCGTTCTCCCGCGCTGGACTCGCAGGAACGCCGCACCGTTCACCTCGGCATCGACGTCACGCTCGCCGCCGGTTCACCGTTGTATGCGCCCCTCGACGGCGTGGTGCACGGATTCATGGACGCTGCGGGCCGTCTCGACTACGGGCCGATGATAGTCCTGCGTCACGACGTTCGTGACGCCGACGGGCCGCTGACGTTCTACACGCTGTACGGTCATCTCGAGCGCGAGTCGCTCGATCGGCTGGTCGTGGGGAAGCGAATCGCGGCGGGGGAGTCGTTCGCGGCGATTGGCGCGCCGCCGTGGAACGGCGGCTGGTGGCCGCACGTGCACTTTCAAGTCATCGTGGACATGCTGGACGTGCCGTGCAATTTCAACGGCGTCGCACCCCAGAGCGAGCGAGGAGTGTGGCTGAGTCTCTGTCCCGATCCCAACCTGCTGCTCGGGATCCCGCCGGAGCGATTTGCGCGGCATCCGCCCGCGTCCGAGCTTCTTGCGACCCGCCGTCAGCGCTTCGGCGGAAATCTGAGCCTGTCGTATGGACTGCGTCCGCTGCAGCTTGCGCGAGGCTGGATGCAATACGTGTTCGACGAGACCGGCCGGAGATACATCGACGCGTATAACAATGTGCCGCACGTCGGCCACTCGCATCCCTCGGTGGTGAGGGCCGCGTCCGCGCAGCTCGCGACGCTGAACACGAACACTCGCTACCTGCAGGAGGTCGTGGTCGAGTATGCGACGGCGCTGACCGAATGTTTCCCGCCGCCGCTCCGGGTCTGTTACTTCACGGCGTCGGGCAGCGAGGCCAACGAGCTGGCGCTCCGCCTGGCCCGCGCGTTCACTGGAGCCCGCGACGTAATCGTCATGGACGCCGCTTACCACGGACACACGACGACGCTGATCGACATCAGCCCCTATAAGCACGGCGGACCCGGCGGATCGGGAGCTCCGGATTGGGTGCACACCTCGCCGGTTCCCGATGTGTATCGCGGGCGGCACGGGGCCGCCGACTCGGAGGCGGGCGTCATGTACGCGCGCCAGGTCGGCGAAGTCATCGATACCGTTCTGGGCCGCGGCGGGCGATTGTGCGGCTACATTGCCGAAACGTGCCCAAGCGTTGGCGGGCAAATCATGCTGCCGGAAGGATTTCTGCCGGAGGTGTACCGGCTGGTGCGCGCCGCGGGCGGGGTCGCAATCGCCGACGAAGTGCAGACCGGGTTCGGCCGCATCGGCACGCATTTCTGGGCGTTCGAACGGCAGGGCGTCGTCCCCGACATCGTCGTGCTGGGGAAGCCGATCGCGAACGGGTACCCGCTTGGCGCCGTGGTGACGACGCGCGCGGTGGCGGATGCGTTCGATAACGGTATGGAGTTCTTCAGCACGTTCGGCGGCAGCACCGCCGCGTGCGCAGCAGGGCTCGCGACGCTGCGCGCCACTGTCAGCGAGGGACTGCAGGCACACGCACTCGCGGTCGGGAAACACCTGTTGACAGGATTGCGCCGCCTGCAGGATGGCTACGATCTCGTCGGCGACGTTCGCGGCTCGGGGCTCTTCATCGGTGTCGAACTGGTGCGCGACCGGCGCACACTCGAACCGGCGCCGGCGGAAGCCGCGACGGTGGTGAATCGCATGCGCGACTTCGGTGTTCTCACGGGCACCGACGGTCCACATCACAACGTCATCAAGATTCGGGGCCCGATGCCGTTGACGATCTCGGATGCGGACTGCGTGGTTGACGCGCTCGCGCGCGCGCTCGGTTCCGTCTGACGCGCCGGGTGCGCGCTTCGCGCGGGTGCTGGGAGCTGCGTGCCTCGGACGGGGGCTGGGGCCGCGCTTCGCGCGGGGTGCTGGGGGCCTCGGATGGGTGCCGGGTACGGTCAGCTACTTCGGTACTGCGACCAGCGCGAGGCGTCCAACGGCTGGAGCACTCGCGACCGGGTTCACGGCAAGGCGCGTGATACTCGTGACGCCTTCAGTCGAGAGATCTCCAAGAGGACGCCATCCTTGCGCTGCGCGCGACGGCGACCAGCCGAGAATCTGCGTCCCGCTCGCCATCACGACTTGTCCCGTCGCCGGATCCCAGGCGTAATCCTCGCTCCCTTCCGGCGTCTCCACGAGCGTGGTGATCGCGCGGGTCTTCGGGTCCAGTTCTTTGATCGACCAGTGGCCCTGCTTCGATTTGTCGACGAACGTCATCTTGCCGGTGCCTGGCCTCATCGACAGCGAACGGCCGATGGACGACGCGATCACGGTCGTTTCGTTCGTCTTCACGTTCGCGATCTGAAGCGTCGCCGGCTGGCCCTGATCGCCCAGCACGAAGATGCCGACGTGCGACGGATCGATCCACACGTGATAGCCGATCTTGCCTTTGTGCTGATAGAGCAGATGGCCATGCGATCCGTCGAGGTCGAAGGACCAGAGCGACTGCTCGTCGCCGTGGACGACCGAGAACGCGCCGCCGCCGGGCATCACGAGCGGCGAATACTCGTTCGCGGGGTCGTGCGTCAGCCTCGTGAGCGACTTCGACGCCAGGTTGTAGCGGAAGATGTCGGTCTGCCGATCGACGCGGTCCGACGTGAACAGGATGGCTTGCCCGTCTGGTGTGTAACTCGGCTGGTTGTCGTACCCGGGGCTCTGGCTGACGTTGATGAGGGGCCCACTGACCGTGCCTGCCGGGCCGCTCGTGAACGATGCCAGATAGACCTCCGTTCTCGGGGGCGCCTGTGGCGTTTGCGCCGGAACGGCGGCGAGACCCATCGTGAACACGGCAGCCGTGAGGCTTTTCATATGGCGTATTCCTCCGTCCCTATTCCAGCCGCAGCGCATCATTCGGATCGGCGCGCGCGGCGCGCCGCGCCGGAACTGCGCTGGCGGCCCCGGCGATCGCAACGAGTCCGAGCGCTGCGCCGGCGAACGTGATCGGGTCGTGCGCGCTGACACCGAACAACACGCCGCTCAGCCGACTGCCCGCGCCAAACGAGAGCGCCAGTCCGGCGGCCGTACCCACGAGCGCGAATCGCATCGCGCTTCCGACGACGAATGTCGACAGGCGGCGTCCGGACGCACCGAGCGCGACGCGAATGGCCAGCTCTCGACGGCGCGATGCGACGTCGTGGGCGAGCATGGCGTAGATCCCGATTGCGGCGAGCAACAGCCCGCACAGCGCAAAGAATCCGAACGCGCCAGCGATCGATCGCTGCGGCCACAGCGTCGCGGCATCGTAGTCGGCGATCTCCTGGATCGCGAGGGGCGGCACGTCGGGGTCTGCGGACGCCGCGGCTCGACGAATCGCCGCCGAGACCGTGTCAGCTGATACAAACGTGCGCACGATGAGCGTCGCACGCGTATCGGGGTTCTGCAGGAACGGCAGGTAGAGCACCGGCACGGGGGTACTGCTCAACAGCGATCGGTGGCGGGTGTCCGCGGCAACGCCGATCACCTGCATCGGCGGCGGCACAGCGCCGCTATACGGCGGGGCCTCCAGGAACCGGCCGAGCGGATCCTGACCTGGCCAGAGGCGCTCGGCGAGCGTGCGATTGACGATCGCGACCGGCTGGGAGCCGGTGCGGTCGCGATCCTCGAAGCCGCGTCCGCTGCGAAGCTCGATGCGCAGGGCCTCGAAGAATTGCGGACCGACGACGGCGACATCGGAGCGGATCCCGAACTCGTCTTCATGTTTCTGCAGTTCGCTCTGTGACGGCGCTTCCCCGAGACGGAACACAGACATGCGCCCGCCGTACAGGACGGGCGGGATCGCGGTCGACCAGCTCACCGCGTTCAGGCCAGGCTGGCGCCGAAGGTCTGCGGCGGTCTGCTCGAAGAAGCCGGCCGCGCGAGGCGCGGTGTAACCGTGCACGTCCAGTGCGAAGCTTCCGATCACGGCGCCATCGGTCGCATAGCCGGGCTGCACGTGCGCAATCCGAGTCATGGTGCGCAGGCCCAGGCCTGCGCCAACCGCGAGGACGATCGAGAACGCGGCCTGCAACGCCACGAGCGATCCGCGAACGCGCGCGCCGCCCTGTGAGACGGCGCGTCCTCCCGCGCGAAGCGCGTCTTCGGCACGCGTCGCGAACGCCACCGCATGAAGCGGCAACAGGGTGAACACAACCGTGACCAGCGCGCATGCGGCTGCGGTGAACAGCGCGGCGCGCCAATCGAGCGCCAGCGCGTCCGATCGAAAACCGTAGCCGGATTGGGTGACCGCGGTCAGCCACGCGACGGCCCGCGGCGCGAACCAGAGACCGATGGCGCCCGCGGTCACGGCAAGCATTGCGCCTTCGGTCAGCAGCTCGGCGCCCAGACGTGTCGTGCTGGCGCCGAGCGCGCGGCGGATCGTCAGTTCGTGCCGCCGATCGTGTGCGCGCGCCGTCAGCAGGTTCACCGCATTGCCGCACGCGATCAAGAAGAGGAGCGCTGCCGCTCCTCCAACGAGCGAGAGAAGCTGCGCGATCTGCACGCGGTCATCGGAAGCCAGACCAAGACCGCCGCGAACCGTCACCCGTCCCGCCGCATGATCGCCCGGGAACGCCTGAGCGATGGCCTCCCCCGCGGCTTCTGCGCGCGCTTCGGCGACAGACGATGACACGCCGCTGCGGAGCCGTCCGATGATTTGCACCCACCGCGAATTGCGGTTCGCGAGCACGCCGGCAGACATGCGCGGAAGCACGACGGGCTGAGCCGAAATGGGGAGCCACACGGCGTCGGGCTGGCCCGGGTACGTGCCCGTGAACGACGGCGCGAGCACGCCGACGACCGTGAAGGCCTGTCCGTTGATATGGAGCGGCCGGCCGATGACGTCCGGGTCGCTGGCGTACAGCCGTCGCCAGCACGCGTCGCTGATTACCGCAACGCTGCCGTTCTCGTCCTTTGCTGAAAGCGTCCGGCCCAGTCGCGTGTCGACGCCAAGCACCTGAAAATAGTTCGCGCTCACAAGGACGCTGCGGACGCGATCGCTGTCCGTTGCACGCACGTCGATTCCCGCGCGCCGGAAGGCCGCGAGGTCCATGGCCGCCGAGACGTGGCCGCGAAGGTCGAGGTAGTCCGGGAACGAGAAAATATCGATGACGCCGTTGCCGCCACTTCGCTCGAGCGAAACGATTCGTGCCGGATCGGCGACGCCGCCCACCGGACGCACCAGCAGCGCGCTCACGAAGCTGAAAATAGCGGTGGTGGATCCGATCCCGATTGCCAGCATGGCGACGACGAGCGCGGAGACGCCGGGCGCACGGCGAAGCCCGCGCCATGCCATCCGGATCGCATGGACGACCACGTTGCCATTCTACGCGGCTTCTTTTTGATCAGAGGGGTCCGCTAGTATGGGCCATGTCGGGATCTCCCATGCTGCGCCAGGACGAGTCGAAGAGAGGCCGGGTCGCCCGTCACCTCGGGATAGACCTGCGCGACTACGACGCGCGCATTCGCACGTTCATCCCGGGTTACGACGCCATGCTGGATGCCGCCGCCGGCGCTCTTCGCGGCGACGAGCGGCTGATCGTCGATCTCGGGATCGGCACGGGGGCGCTGGCCGAGCGGTGCCTTGGCCGCAGCCGCAACGCCCGCGTGATCGGCATCGACGTCGATGAAGAGATGCTCGGCGCTGCCGCTGCGCGGCTCGGGCAGGACGTCGATCTGCGACACGGTTCATTTGTCCGGGCCGGCGTGCCGAGATGCGACGCCTGTGTCGCCGCGCTCGCATTGCATCACGTTCGCACCCGTCCGGCGAAGCGTCGTGTGTACGAAAGACTGCGGCAGGCGCTGCGCCCCGACGGGCGTCTGGTTATCGCCGATTGCTGTCCGGCCCGCGATGCGGCGACTGCCGCGCAGCAGCATGACGCCTGGCGCGCGCACCTGCGCCGCGCGTACTCCGCGCGGCGCACGGCGTCCTATTTCGCGGCCTGGGCGCACGAAGACGCCTACGTGCCGCTCCCCGACGAGTTGACGATGCTGTCGGGCGCAGGCTTTCGCCCCGAAATCATCTGGCGCGAGGGCGCCTTCGCGGTCATTCTGGCGCTTCGTCTCTAACGGTTACCGTTTCCACGAGTTGACGATCTCGATGAGCGCTTCCGACGGCTCTTCGCTCTGCTCCCAGTCGGTGGGCGATCCCGCGTCGAGGAGGAGCCGTCCCACTGCCGCATGATCGCGGCCGGAACGCTGCATCCGCGAACCCTCGGCAGCCCAGAGCAGCGGCTGCGCCTTGAATTCGCGATCGCGCGCCGTCACCGATGCGCCGTGAGCAAGCAGCACGCGCACCGCATCGGGCCAGCCCTCCATCGCTGCGGCGTGCAAGGCCGTCTTTCCGATCGACTCGTCGCCACGGTTCGGATCGAACCCGCACGCGAGCATCGCGTCGAGGGCCGGCGTATCGTTCTTTTCCGCCGCACGATAGAACGCCGCGTAGTGCTCAGGGCCGATATCCGAGCGCAGCTCGGGGTTGTTCGCCAGCATCGCCGCCGCCAGCGTGCGATCGCCGCGGCTGCACGCCGCGACGAGGCGATCGATCGGCAGGAGGTCGTCCGAGGCGCCCTGCGCCAGCAGCCATGCCGCTACCTCTCGATTACCGTGCAGTTCGGCGACCGCATACGGCGTCCGACCGTCGGCGCGCGGCCGCGAGATATCCGCGCCACGGCTGGCCAGCTCGGCCGCAAGTGACGCGTCCCACGCCGCCGCGACGACGTGCATCGGCGTTTCGCCGTTGGCGGGGAAGACCGGGTCCGGATCCGCGCCGTGATCGAGCAGCCATCGGGCGCCCTCCGCCGTGCTCGACCAGTGGAGGATTGCATAGAGGGGAGCGGAACCGTCCGTCGCCCACGGATGGTTCACGTTGGCCCCGTGGCCGAGCAGCAGGTCGAGCGCGGCCAGGTCACCGGCGCTCGCCGCCAGCGTGACCGTGACGCCGTCGCTCGGATTCGCGCCTGACTCGAGCAGCACGTCCGCGAGCGGTAACGAGCCCACCTTCATCACCGCGCCCCAGAGCACCGGCCGGTTCACGTCGTGGTGCCGCCAGGGAAACCGCAGGTTCGGATCGGCACCGGCAGCGATCAGACGCCGCGCGATCGCGACCAGGCCGTGCTCACGCGCTGCGGATCGCGCGCCGATGGACGTGTAGCAGAGGTAATGCAACGGCTGCCAGCCGCGGATGCCGCCCTCCGAGGTGGCGAGAGCCTCGTTTCGTGCCAGACGCGCCTCGACGGCCGCCGCGTCGCCGAGCACCAGTGCCGTCTGAAGGTTCGCGCGCGCGATCTCCGGGTGCAATTCGAGCAGCCGCTCGGCGCGATCGGGACGCTCCGAAGTGGCCGCTTCGAGGAACTGGTCGACGGCCGCGTCGAAGGCAAGCGTGCGATCCTCGACGTGCTCGCGCAGCGCGTTCCAGGACTCGAAGCCCTGTTCGCGAGCGATGACGGACTGCGCGTCGTGCAGCGCAAGCGCGGCACCGGAGAGGCTGGCGTCTGTTGCGCTGGCGAACGCGGGCAGGATTTTGAAGCGCGAGAGCGCGCCGGCGTCGCGATCGCGCGCGGAGCGCAACAGGTCTTTGGCTTGGTGCTTGAGCTGTTCGAGGTTGGGGCGTTCGGGAAACGGCGTGGCCGTCATAGGACCTCCATGCTGCATGCCGGCGGTCCGCAAGCCGGCCAGCACGGAGACAGCCGTGCGGTCGTCTGAACGTAGAGGGTGGACTCAGTCCTTCGCGCGGACCCGCGGGCGCCCCGTGCGCCACTGAGCATAGTGGCGTCTGGTCGTTCCGGTTGTCAACTCGCCACGGCCCGCGGGGCCGCCTGCTGGCGTGTGTGTTGCACGCTGGCGAGTTCCGAGTGTCAGCGACAGCACATGATTTCAAGGGAGAGACGACATGACGGGCGGTCTTCACGATGCATTCGTAGATGAGTTGCGGGACGCATACGACGCGGAAAAGCAGTTGGTCAAGGGGCTCGCGAAGCTCGCGAAAGCTTCGAGCTCCGACGAATTGCGCGAGGCCTTCGAAGAGCACCTCGAACAGACGCGCGGCCACGTGGCAAAGCTCGAGCAGGTCTTCGGCTCGCTCGACGAGAAGGTGCGCGGCAAACACTGCGAAGGCATTGCCGGGATCATCAAGGAAGCGCAGTCCATCATGGGTGAGGACTTCGACGACCAGACGATGGACGCGAGCCTGATTGCGGCCGGCCAGCGCAGCGAACATTACGAGATGGCGGCCTACGGCACGCTCGCGGCGTGGGCGAAGGTCATGGGCCACTCGGAAGCCGCCGACCTGCTGGACGAAATCCTCGAAGAAGAAAAGGCGGCCGACGAGAAGCTCAGTGCGCTCGCCGAGAGCGGCATCAATCAGCAGGCTGCCAGCGCAGCCCAGGGTGACGCGGAGGAGGAGGAAGAGCAGGACGCCCGTCCGGCGCGGGGCCGCACCAGCCGCAGCACCACCGGCAGCCGGAAGGGATCATCCACGCAGCGCACGTCACGGAAAAAACGCTGACGCTGCTCGTGTCCGCACAGCGGAATCTTCGGCGCTGGTCTGCCGGGTCACCGGGAGATCAGCGTCCTCAGCCGTTCACATGAGTGCCGGGTTGGCACGCCTCGAGTGCGTCCTGCAGGGAGGTGACGCAGGCGTCGGCTCCAACCGTCTGCGCTGGCGCGTTCTGCGCCGCGCGATCTGACAGCGCGGCCCACAGTCCCAGGACGATTTGGACGTGAGGAGCCTGACGCCGCAGGCGCCGGATCAGATATTTCACATGGGGCGTCGACTCGACGGGATCGAGATACGAGATCAGCATGACGGTGGCGTCGGCCGGATCCAGACCGGCGCTCCGGTCGCGCGCGAGCGCGCCGTACCCCACTTGACGCGCTCGGATGCCGCGCTCCTGGAGGAGCTGCGCCAGCATCGCGGTCACCGCGTCGTCGAGCGCACCATGCCCTGAAACGCAGAGAACGGACGCGGCCGACGGCGTGTCTTCGTGCCTGCGTTGCGGCAGCGCTGATTCGAAATCCTTCAACTCGTCGATCACTTCGATCGTTCGGCGCGTGACCTCCACCGCACGCCCGGCCGGGAGAGTCCCGCGCGCGCGGTCTTGCGCAGCGCGCTTGAGCGCCTCGAGGACCACCGTTTCGTAGTACTGGAGCAGCGAGAGCTCTTCGAGGATGATTTCCGCCCGTGCCAGCGCGTTATCCGGATCGTTGGCGAGGATGCGCTGATAGAAACTGTCGGCCGGCGTGAGTGCCGGCCGGTCCCCCAGCAGGACGTCGAAGAATTCCAGTGACTTCACGTGCCGCCCCATCACCACGACGCACAGGGTGAGCGGGGTGGAAATGATCAACCCAACCGGTCCCCAGATCCACGTCCAGAACACCGCCGCGACAATCACCGAGATAGGCGCCAGCCCTGTGGAGTGGCCGTAGAGGAGTGGTTCCACAAAATAGCCGGTGAAGGGTTCGACGACGACGAAGAGCAGGGTCACCTCGACGGCGGCGCGCCACCCGGGGTCGATCGCTGCGCCAAGCGCGACGGGGCCGATCGCCGCCAGCACAGGGCCGACGTAAGGAATGAATCGCAGCAGGCCGGCGGCCAGGCCCCAGAATCCTGCCGCCGGTATGCCGATGGCCCACAGGCCGGCGCCAATGACGGTGCCGAACGTCGCGTTGACGGCGAGTTGCGAGACGAAGTACCGGCTCAGCCTCGTGGCGGCGTCGTTCATCGCGACCGTCGTCCGCTGAAGGTCTTCAGAGCCGGCCAGACGAATGAAGCGATCGCGCAGATCCTCCCGTTCCATGAGCACGAAGATGGCGATCACGACGACGATGACGGCGGTCTCCATCGGCCCGACCACCGGCGCGAGGATCGTTCCGAACACGGCCGACACGCCGCTTGCGGGCGCAATCTTCACCGGTACCGGCTGCTGGCGCGCAGCGTTCGCGTTGGCGAGATTCTCTCCCGCCGGAGTCGATGCGGCCGATTCGGTCGGCGTCGGGGTCGCGCCCTCTCCGCGGGCAAACAGCCTTGTCAGGAGCATCAAGTGTGACGTCGTGAACATCTGAACGCTGTGAAGCTTGCGGTCGATTGCCGTCGCATACCGCGGCGCATCGGCCGCGAGCGCTGAGGCTTGCCGCGCCATCAGCACGCCTCCGAGCACGATGACGCAGAAGGCCAGCAGCACCGTGAAGATCACCGACGGGCCTCTCGAAAGCCCCGTACGCTGAACGAGATCGACGAGCGGCGAGAGCACGAAGGACAGCATCATCGCCAGGACGATTGGGACCAGGACGTCTTTGCCGATGTACAGTGCCGCCACGACGACCACAGACACCACGACGACCAGGAGACTTTTCAGTTCCGGCGCTCCCGCAGCCGGCACGGGCGACGAGCCCGGAAGTTCTGTGCCCTCAGGCATGCGATCACCGCGGCAAATCTGGATCCAGCGACAACGGCGCGACAGAACACAGCCGCCGGAAATGCTCAGGTCAGCGTGCTTGCTGTGGGCCGGAGTATGACCACGGGGCAGGTAGCGCACGAGCGGCGGCTGGCGCCGCGTCCCCAACTCATCCTGGTTGCGGATGACGTCGACGACGTGCGGACCCTCTGGAGCGCGTACCTGCGGATGTGGGGGTTCGAAATCGCCGAGGCGCGCAATGGCTATGAGGCCGTCGAACTCGCGGGAATCTCGGCGCCTGCGGCGATTCTGATGGACTTTTCGATGCCCGGGCTCGATGGCGCGCATGCCGCCCGGCTGATCCGGAAGCACCCGCGGCTGCAGCGCGTGCCGGTCGTCGGTGTCACCGCGCACACCAGCGCCGCGCTCGACGAATTCCGAATGTCGTGTGACGCGGTTCTGTACAAGCCGGTGTCTCCTGAAACCTTACTCGATACACTGCGCGCCTTGATGCGGCAGTCCGCGACGTCCTGAATTCAGCGGCCCGACCTCGGCGGTTCTGCGAACGTTCCCCGCGAACCCACGTCGGCGTGTGCCGCTTGACCCTGCGGCAGCTCTGAAAGAGAGTCTTCGAGTGTTGATTCGAGTGCCGCCGTGTCTGCGGCTGACGATGCCGGCGGTGGCGATCCTCTGCGCAAGTGCGGCGCTCGCGCGGCTCGACGGGCCTTCTCCAGACGAAATCATCCGGCAATCGATGATCGCCAGCGCGCGCGACTGGGCCGCGTCGCCGCAATACGACTACTTCGACCGCAAGCGGACGAGCGACGGAGTACGCACGAGCGCCGTCACGATGATCCTCGGCACACCGTACGAACGCCTGATCAGCATCGATGACCGGCCGTTGAGCGCCGCGGACGCGGCGAAGGAGGGGAAGGAGCTCGCCGAGGAGGTCGCGAAACGGAACGCCGAGTCCCCGCGCCAGCGCGCCGATCGGATCGCCGAGTATCACAAGACGCGCGAACAGGCGCACCAGATCATCGAAGAAATGCCGCGGGCGTTCGTGTACGCCGTCGCGTCCACGAAGAAGGCGCGCGGCCGGACGGTCTATGTGCTCCGCGCGAAACCGCGGGCCGGCTACGACCCGCCGAACGCCGCCTCGAAAGTGCTGACCGGGATGGAGGGAGAGTTCTGGATCGACACGGCGACTTATCAGTGGGTGCACGCGAGCGCGCGCGTACTGACACCGGTGTCGATCGCCGGATTCCTCGTCAAGGTCCAGCCGGGGACCCGGTTCGAGCTGGATCAGATGCCGATAGAGAACGATGTCTGGCTTCCGTCGCACTACGAGATCCGATCGCGCAGTTCGATTCTGTTCCTGTTTCGTCATCGCATGTACGAGGAGCACACGTATTTCAATTACCACAGGAGTGCGGCGGAGGCTGACAGCGGCGGCGGTTTTGAATTTGCTCTCCCCGCGGGAACATTGCGAGCCGCTGCGATCTCTAATGGATCATGAGGGTCGCGCGTGCTCTGGTCGTGTTGCTCGTGATCGTGTGTGCCGCGATCGGCGCAGGGTTCTGGGTCTTGTCGCGGCACGGGCTCGTGTCCGACCATCCGCCCGGACGGCTTGAAACGACCGTCGCGCGGCGGCTCGTCGTCCTCTCCATTCCGGCATCAGCACGCCAGCAGAAGAATCCTCTTGCCAATGACCCGCAGGCCTGGCGCGACGGCGCAGAGCACTTTCAGGAACACTGTGCGGTGTGTCACGGACGCTCGGGAAGGGGCGACAGCGACATCGCGAAGAAGATGTTTCCGCCGGTGCCGGATTTCGCGGACCCTGGTATTCAGCAGATGAGCGATGGCGCGCTGTTCGCCATCATCCAGAACGGCGTGCGCTGGACGGGCATGCCGGCGTTCCGCCAGGAACACACGGCGGAGGAGACGTGGAAACTTGTTTCATTCGTGCGCCGCGTGCCGACACTCGCGCCTGGCGACTTGACGGAGGAGCATTCGGAACCCGAGCACGCGGCACACCCGAGCCCCCAGGGGCCGTCAGAGGTCGCGATGGATGGAACCACATTCGTACCCGCGGAGTTGCACGTCGCCGTCGGCGAGACGGTGACGTGGACGAACAAGGATCCGTTTCCTCACAACGTGACCGCCTCGCGCGCGCATCTGCACTCGCCGGATCTACCCGCAGGCGCAACGTGGTCGTTCACGCCCCGGACGGCCGGTCGTCTCGACTATGTCTGCACGCTGCACCCGGGCATGAAGGGCACGTTGATCGTCGAAGCGAAGAGACCATAAACGGACTTTCGCGGCCGTTCCGCTGCACACGAGCGAAGCTGAACAATCTGAGACCCTTACCTCGTCGCACGGCGCCGGATTGGCTCTGGTTTTGCGATCTGTTCGCCCTATGAAAAAGCCGTCAGCGAACGATACCGCTCAGCCATCTTTGCAGCGCGACCCTGAGGACTGGAAAACCGGCGACGAGCCGATGACCGACGCCCAGCGCTCGTACCTCGAAACCTTGTGTCGCGACACCGGCGAGGAATTCGACGAGGCGCTGACGAAAGCAGAGGCATCGAAGCGCATCGATGAACTCCGCGCCCGATCGCCGAGACTCACCGATCAGTGATCGGGTCGGCACCGACACCGATTATTAATGGCTCTTGGCGGCACATCGATCCGTCCAAGCCGCTCCGGGTCTGCCAGGATGTCCATCTCGACCACCCTGCCCTCCGCAATCGTGAACCCGATGATCGAGAAGACCCGGCCATCCGGAAGGCGCGTGACGACGCCGACGTGACCATTGACGAGCACAACTTGCATCGATAACGCCACGTGAGAGAACGCCTTCGCCTGCGCGATCACCGCCGGCGCGCCTTGCACAATCCGCGACAGCCCCGTGGCGGCTCCGCCATCCGCCCGCAGAACGATGTTCGGATCGAGCACGGTAACCAACGACTCGAAGTCGCCCTTCTGTGCGGCCGCGAGGAACGCGTCGACGACTCGGCGCTGGCGGCGCAGGTCGGCCTCTGATGCTGGCGCCTGGCCCTGAACGCGCCGCCGCGCGCGACTGGCGAGCTGTCGGGTCGCGACAACGGAACGCTCCACGAGCGGCGCAATGTTCTCGAACGGCATTCCAAAGACATCGTGCAGCACGAATGCGAGCCGTTCCGCAGGCACGAGCCGTTCGAGAACGACGAGCAGCGCCAGGCCGACGGAGTCGGCGAGCATGGCGTCGCCTTCGGGTCCTTCAGACCGGTCGCCGATCGCCCGCACGATCGGATCGGGCACGTGCGTCTCCAATGGAGCCTCCCGGCGCGACGCTCGCGCGCGCAGCATGTCGAGACACACGCGGGCTACGACCGTCGTCAGCCATCCGCGCAGATTCTCGACGGTGCTGGCGTCCGTGCGGCTCAAGCGTATCCAGGCTTCCTGGACGGCGTCCTCCGCCTCGCTGACCGACCCGAGCATGCGATATGCGACGGCGCGGACGTGCGGCCGGTGCGCTTCGAATCGGTCGGCGAGCCGCTCAGGTGTGAGCATCGGTCACATTCCTCCTTGGCGGTTCGTCAGTGTACAGACGAACGGCACCCCCGAATTGTGACCAATCGCCGGACGAGGAGGATCGAATTGAGAATCAAGCTGACCAGCGTTTATGTGGACGACCAGGACAACGCTCTCCGCTTTTATACGGAGGTGCTGGGCTTCGTCAAGAAGACCGACGTCAGCAATGGCCCGTTCCGATGGTTGACGGTGGCATCACCCGAAGAGCCGGACGGCACCGAACTGCAACTGGCGTTGAACGACAATCCGGCCGGGAGGGCGTACCAGCAGGCGCTCTTTCAGCAGGGCCAGCCGGCGGCCATGTTCTTCACGAACGACATCCATCGGGACTACCAGCGTTTGATGTCGCAAGGGGCGAAGTTCACGATGGCCCCGACGGACGTGACGGCCTCGACGATAGCCACGCTGAACGACACCTGCGGCAACTTGATTCAACTGACGCAGCTCGCGAGCTTCTGAGATTTCGCCGACCCGCTGACGACGGCGGTCACGAGCCCGCTCAGGGGCACGGTCACGGCGAAGCGACGAGCGGCGTCGGCCACCGGCCGCTGCGGCTGCAGTCCATCATCGGCACCGTGATCCTGATGGTGTGCATCGGCCTGCCGATCGCCGCCATCGTCGGCAGGTCACTGCGCAGAGCATAGATTCTTCGCGGCAGGGTGGCGCACGTCGTCGACGTGCTTCGAGTCTCGATCCAGCGCCAGCACACTCGGAGGTAAGCCGCCGTTCTGCCCCTCCCGAGCCGACGTGGATCTGGAACGATAGACGATCATCCCCACGGCGAGGGCTGCCCCAAGCGACAGAGCCGTCAGCAGCGACAGGCCAATCTCCGGCAGGTTCACCGCTATGATGATTCCTGCCGCGATCATGGACAGCCCGCCAATCCCGGCAACGCGGATATGCGCCATGTTGATGACGTCGGGGGAAACGGCTTCGAGCGTCGAATGTCTGACCAGACCGGATGAAGGACGCCGATTCAGGCGTGCGAGCAGCGCTGCCAGCAACAAACCGCCGACCAGTCCTGGAACGACGAATGCGAGCGCCACATCCATGTTGTCTCTCCTTCCCGAGCCGGGTCACAACCGTGGTGTTACCGCATAATGTACTATCACACTAGTACAATGTCAAATTCATCTTCGCCGGACGTGCCGGTGGATAGCAGGACTGAATGAACCATAGCGGTCGCACCCGCATGTTGTGTCGATGGACGCCGATCTGGACCTGCTTTGCGGCCATCGGGTTGTTTGCGGCTGTGGCGGCCGCGCCTGCGCAGGGGCCGACCTCTGTCGGCGAGCGGGAGGCGGCGTGGGCGGCCCACCGGCGACTGGCCGCCGAGTCGCCGTTCGCAAAGCTGCACTGGCGTGCGCTCGGTCCGGTATCCGAAGGTGCCCGCATCGAGGCCATCGCGGTGCCGTCCGGCAGCCGCAACACGATTTATGTCGCGCCCGGCGCCGGGAACGTGTGGAAGACGACGAACAACGGCCTCACGTGGCGGCCGATCTTCGACCATGAATCTGCGTTCGCGATCGGCGATATCGCCGTCGCCCCGTCCAACGCGAACATCGTCTGGGTCGGGACCGGTGAGGTTCAGCCGCGGTTTGCCGGCTATGCCTTTGCCGGAACCGGCATCTTCAAGTCGACCGACGCGGGATCGACGTGGACGAACATGGGGCTGCGCGATTCCGAGCACATCGCGAAAATCGTCATCAATCCGTCCAACCCCGAGGTGGTCTATGCCGGCGCCATGGGCCATCAGTGGACGCCGAACCACGAACGCGGCGTCTTCAAGACGACTGACGGCGGTCAGACGTGGTCTCAGTCGTTGTATCTCGACGACGTGACCGGTGCCATTGACGTAGCGATGGATCCGTCGAACCACGACGTGCTCTACGCCTCGATGTGGCAGATCGACACCGGACCGAAGAGTGGGCTTTACCGCACGACGGATGGCGGGAAGACCTGGGTGCGCCTGACGAGCGGCCTGCCCGCGGGCCCGATCGGACGCAGCAACATCGCCATTGCACCCTCACGTCCCTCAACGGTTTACGCATTTCTCGACAACCACACCGCATTTCCTGGCGGCCGCGACCGCCCGTACGTCGGCGGCGAGGTCTATCGGTCAGACGATCGCGGCGATACATGGCACAAAGCGAACACGCAGGACCTCTGGGACGTCTTCAGCATCTACGGCTGGAAGTTCTGCGACATCGACGTATCGCCTGACAACCCCGAAGAGATCTACATTCTCGGCAACCGTGCGTTTCACTCCACCGACGGAGGACGCACCTACGTCAGAATCGGCGAGGCGATCCGGCGCCTGCACGAAACCGGCGGTCTCGTGATGCACCTCGATCACCACGAGATCTGGATCGATCCGGCGGACGGGAACCATCTGCTGCTCGGCAACGATGGCGGCGTGTTTTCGTCGTACGACCGCGGCGAGTCGTGGCTGCACCTGGACAGCATCCCCATCGCGCAGTTCTACGCGGTGGCGGTCGACATGGCGGAGCCGTTCAACATCTACGGCGGGACGCAGGACGATGCGGCCGAATACGGTCCGAGTACGTATCAGGTGGACGACAGTCGCAATGAAAGCGAGCCGTGGAAACACGTCTATCTGGATCAGTGGACCGGCGGCGACTCGTTTGTGACGCTGCCGGATCCGACCGATCCGCACTTCGTGTATTACGAGCACCAGAACGGCGACCTGCGCCGAATGGACGTCCGGGGACCATCGATTCAGACCGGCAGCCCCTCGTCTGAGCGCATTATGCCGCGCGCGCCGCGCGGGGAACCACCCTGGCGCATCGGCTGGTACATGCCCTACGTGATTTCGGCGTTTGACCCGAGCACGCTGTACGCCGGTGCGAACAAGCTGCTCGAGAGCACAGATCGCGGCACGACCTGGAGAGCGATCAGCCCTGGCCTGTCCGATCCCGCCGGCGGGGATCGTGCGCTGGTCCCGTACGGCACGATCACGATGATTGCCGAGTCGCCCGTTCAGCGCGGCGTCATCTACGTGGGCACTGAAGGCGGCCACATTCACGAGACGGCCGATGGCGGCGCGCACTGGACCGCGGTCGATGCGGGACTCCCGCGCCATTGGGTCAGCTCGTTGATCGCGTCGAGATACGACGCGGGGACGGCGTATGCGGCGTTCACCGGGTATCGCGAAGACGACAGCCGCGCGTATCTGTATCGCTCGACCGACTCCGGTGCCACCTGGACGTCAATCACTGCCAATCTGCCGAACGAATCCATAAACGTCGTCCGCGAGGATCCCCGAAATCCCGCCATTCTCTACGTGGGGACCGACGCCGGAGTTTACGCGTCAATGGATCGTGGCGGCACGTGGGTTTCGCTCTCCGCCACGCTGCCGACCACTCCGGTCATGGACCTCGTCGTTCATCCACGAGACGACGAGATCGTGGTTGGCACACATGGACGTGGCATTTTCATGCTCGATGCGCGGCCGATCCAGCAATGGAACACCACTCATCCTGCAGGGCCGCTACTGTTCGAGCCGCACCCCGCGCTCGTGCGCATCGCCGACGAAATGCAGCCGAATGGCACGCCCGGCACCGCGACGATGGCGTTCGCTGTTGATGCGTCCGGTCCCGCGACGTTCACCGTGCGCGACGAGAAGGGCGAAGTAGTGAAGACCCTCAGGACTCAGGCAACGCCTGGCCTCAACGTCGCGGATTGGGATCTGCTGATTGGCGCGCCCGGCCGTGAGCGGCCTGCCGCACCTGGCGAGTACACGGTGACGCTCGCGTCCGCCGGAGGGACCGCGACGACGGTGCTGAGGCTCAACCGATTCGTCCGATGGGACGCGCCGAAGGACCGGTAGCCTCATGAACAGCGGCACGCTCATCTGGCTCGCGCCCCTGTGGCCTGTGATTGCGATCGTGTGTGCGGTGCTCCTGTACGTTCGCCACTGCCGCGTCATCGAACCGGCCCGGCGTGTCTCGGCCGTCCTTTATGTGCTGGGCGCCATCATCTGCGGCGTTGTGGCGGGACTGGTCGGCATCGTCGTCGGGATCAAGTGGGCGTGCGCCGGCCCGGATGCCGGGAATCTCTGCGGCTTGTTCGGCTTCTTCGTCACCGGACCGATTGCAGGAAGCGTGGGAGTCGTTCTGGTCGCGTTGGCGCTCTCGCTGGTGCGGCCTGAACCGCAGCAAGGGACTGGCGCCGCTGGCACCTGACGTTAGATCCAGCGCCTCACGCGCTGTGTGTAGTCTTCGTAGGGCTGACCGAAGCGGCGGCGCAGGTAGGCTTCCTCGCGCGCGATCACGTAGCGATCGATCACGACGACGGCTGGGACGAGCAGCAGGATGACCCACCACGTGTTCATCCAGAGCCCCATACCGATCGTGAGGAACGCCAATGCGACATACATCGGATTGCGCGTCAGCCGGTACGGTCCGGCGTCCACCAGCGCCGTCGCCGGCCGGATGGGAACGATGCTGGTACGCCTGCGCCAGAACGTGTAGAACGCCGCTGCCGTGATCGAGGCCCACAGGAGGACGAAAACCCAGGCGGCCAACACGCGAGGAAGGCCGGCGCCGACGGGAAGCGGCAGGGACCGGTTCACGATCCATCCGATGCCGATCGCCGCGACGTACACGATCGGCGGGGGAAACCGAACTCCAGGACTATCGTCGCTCACGTGCAGTGGATTCTAGCCGATGGCCGAGCCGCGCTGCGCGCGGGGTGCTTGGGGGCTAGGTACCTCGGAACGGGTGCTGCGTGCGAAAGAGACGGCGAATACCCAGCACGCGTCCGAGGCACACCAGCCCTCAAGCACCCGGCGGCGAAGCCGCCCAGCCGCGCTCCGCGCGGGGTGCTTGGGCTACGTACCTCGGAACGGGTGCTGCGTGCGAAAGAGACGGCGAATACCCAGCACGCGTCTGAGGCACGCCAGCCCGCAGCGCCCGGCGGCGAAGCCGCCGAGCCTGAGAGTAGGGGAGTCCGAGGGGCGAAGCCCCTCGGAAGAAAGAATAATGGAGGCGGCGGGAGTTGCACCCGCGTCCGAAAATACATCCCCGACAGCATCTACGTGCGTAGCCGCGTCTGATATGTCGCGCCCGGCCTCGAGTCGCGACGAAGAAAAGCCGGGCACCAGATCCGGGAAAATCTCGCCTGTCCCGTCCGAATCAGCCGGGGTCGGCCAGCCTGCTGCAATGACATCCGTTCCCCACCCGCAGGCTGATGAGGACGGACGCTCACAGGGTTTTACGCTGCGAGAGCGAGCTGCGTATCCGCAGTTAGGTTTGTTTCCATCTGATTAGCGAGGGTGATGGTCCTCGGCACGCATCTATCGGAACCGTACCTCCGTCGAATCTGATTCGCCCCCGTAGTTCGGGGCTCACGCCCCGAAGTGCTTGGTGCTCGGTGCGCCGTGCCAGGTGCTCCGGGCACCGTCGTTCGGGCGCGGGCACACTGTTCCCGCGCTGCCGCCGGAACGCCTATTGTACCCGCTCTGCTCGCCAACGGTCAACTTACTGTGACGATGGGAGTTGTGCGGTTTTTCGGGTCTTGACTTGGCTGATCCGCGCCCCGATAATGCGAACGACATGCCTCCGGACGAGTCCGGCACCCCCGTCGATACGCTCCGGCACAACCTCGAGAGCGTCATCGACGCGCAGTTTGCCGCGTTCTCCGTCCAGTATGCAGCCGCGCTGGATGACGCCCGCCGGCGCGCGCGCGAGGACGCAGAACGCGCGTTCAACCAGCAGATCGACGCGCTGCGGGACGAGTGGGCGGCGCGGCTCGATGCGGAGACCCGGGCCCTTCGGGCCGACGGCGATCGCCGCGTCGCCGAAGCCACAGCGGCCGTGCTCGCGGAAGCGGAGCGGCGCACGGCAGATGCTGTCGCGCAGGCGCGCGCGGACAGCGAGCAGCAGGCAGCGGCGCGACTTGCCGATGCGCACGCCGCCGCGCAGCGTCAACTGGACGAATCGGTCGCGCGAGTCCGCGACGAAGTAGAACGCACACACGCAGAACTCCTCGCGCGAGCGCGCAGCGACATGGAGCGCACCGCCGCGATCGCGATTGCTGCGGCTCGGACAGAAGCCGATCGGTGTTCCGCTGATGCGATCGCGCAGGCGCGTTCGGCGCATGAGGAGCGCGCAAACGCGCTGATCGCGCAGGCGCGTGCCGACGCCGAGCGTCAGGCCGCCGAGGCAATCGCCGGGGCGCGGGCCGAAGCGGAACGCCGGGCGGACGAGTCGATTGCACACGCCCTGACGGAGGCGGATCAGCGGGCGACGGACACCATCGCGCAGGCGCGCGCCGAGATTGAACGCGCGTCAGCAGAGGCGATCGCGCTCGCTCGTGACGCCGCCGAACGCGCCGGTGCAGCCGCCATCGCCGCCGCACGCGGTGAGATCGAACGCACGTCGTCGGAGGCAATCGCGCAGGCGCGTTCAGACGCCGAGGCGCGCGCTCAGGACGCGATCGCGCAGGCACGAGCCGACGCGGAGCACAGGACGGACGACGCGATTGCGCGTGCCAGAGACGATGCGGACCGCCGTGCCGAGGAACGGATCGCGCAGGCTCGTGCAGAGATCGAACGTGCCTCGTCCGACGCGATCGCGCAGGCGCACGCAGACGTCCAACGGCGTGCAGCGGAAGCCGTCGAGAAGGCACGCGCGGACGCAGAGCAGCGGCTGGCAGAGGCAATCGCTCAGGCGCGCGCCGCAGCGCAGGCCGAGGCGGACGAGCGAGTCGCCGAGGCGCGCGCGGATGCCGAACGCGAGGCCGCCGACACGGTTGCGCAGGTCCGTATGGAGGCTGACCGCCACCACGCGGAGGCGCTGGCGCGCACGCGGGAGGAGCTCGAACGCACGCTGGCAGCGGAACGCATCCGCGCGGAGCACGCGATTGCCGACGAGCGTGACCGCGCGGAATCGGCGCTGGCCGCGCGCGAGGTCGAGGCGGCTACCGCGCGACAGACCGTTCGAGCTGTCGTCGCCGCGGTGCGCGCGCTGGACCACAGCACGTCGTTGACCCATGCGCTCGAGACGCTGACGGAACACGCCGCAGCGGTTGCAGGACGCGCCGCCGTGTTCGTGCTGAGCGGCGATCGCTTGAGTTCCTTCCGGACCGCCGGCTTTCCGTCGACGAATGGCTCGCCTTATGAGACGTCGCTCAGCGGCACAGGACTGCTGTCGCTCGCCGTCCGCAGCCGCGAGATGCAGTTGTCGAGCATGGACGTCCCACCTCCGGCATTTGCCGCGATCGGACCCGAGCAGACGGGGATTGCGGTTCCGCTCAGCGTCGGCGAACGCGTCGTCGCGGTCCTGTATGCCGACGCGGCGGTCAACGTGCTGGACGTCTACGGGTCGAAGGGTTATTCGCACCCGTCCAGCCGCGACTGGACCGACGCGGTCGACGCGATGGCCCGCCACGCGTCGCTCGTGCTCGGCGCGGTTACGGCTGCACGGACTGTCCAGGCCGTCGCGCCGAGAAACGGCGATATGCTGGCGATAGCACCGCCGCGGGTCGAAGACGAGCAGCGCGCCCGACGCTACGCGCGGCTGCTGCTGTCCGAAATCAAGCTGTACAACGAGTCGGCCATCCGCCTCGGCCGCCAGCAGCGTGACCTGCTCCAGCGGCTGCGGCCCGAGATCGATCGGGCGCGCCGGCTCTATGAGGAACGCGTGCCGCCGACCATTGGCGGACGCGCGACGTACTTTCAGCAGGAACTCGTGCAGGCGCTCGCGGACGGCGACGCGGCCCTGCTCGGCACCGCAGTCTAAGCACCATGCTCGTATCTCGTCCCACCACGGCCGCTCTGACGGTGGCGGCAGCGCTGCTGTTGCCCTTCCATCCGACCGCGCAGACTCAGGATCCGCAGACACAGCAGAGCGCGCCCACGCCCGCCGCGGAGCCGCTGCTGGTTCCCACCGCTCACGCCGCGGTGCCGCAGAACGTGGACGACTTCTGGCTCGCGCCGACGCGCGCCGAGCGCGACAAGCACGAGAACGCGTCGCTCGCGGCCGCGGCCTCCGCTTACGCCGCGGGCAACTATGCTGGAGCGCTCGCGGCCGCGCAGCGGGCGTACGCGGAGGGCGCCGCGCTTGGCGATTACGCCGCGTATTACCAGGGTCTTTCGGAACTGCGGCTGTCTCACGCGGCGGAGGCGAAGCGCGTGCTCGCCGCGCTCGTCGAACGCAAGCCTGACGGCAACCTTTCGATTGCCTCACGGCTCGCGCTTGGAGAAGCCGACGAACTGACGGGCGATCCCAGGAGTGCGGCCGACATTTACGAGAAGCTGTCGTCGCAGAAGACGTCGGCTCCAGACGACGTGCTGATGCGGCTTGGCCGTGCGGCGCTTGCCGCCGGCGATCGCAAGCGCGCCGCGGAGGCATACGTCCGCGTCTACTACGAGTTCCCGCTCAGCGATGCCGCTAACGCCGCGGAGGCACCACTGGCATCGCTGCAGGACCAGATCGTCAAGACCAGCTACAAGCTCGATCTCGGACGGGCGTCGCTGCTGTTTGGCGCGAAACGGTATCAGGAAGCACGGACCGCGCTGGCTGCGCTGCAGGAGCAGGCGACGGGTGACGACCGCGAGCTGGTCGACCTCCGGCTCGCGGAGTGCGATTACTTCCTGAAGCGGTACGCGGCGGCGCGCGACGCGCTGCAGCCGTACCTGGATCGCGCGTCTCGCCGCGCGGAGGCGCGGTTTTTCTACCTGGGTGCGATCGGCGAAATCGGGGATCGCGATCAGTACATCGCGCTCACCCACACGCTCGTATCGGATTTCCCCGACAGCTCCTGGTCCGAAGAGGCGCTGAACAACCTCGGGACGTATTACATTCTGGCGAACGAGGACGAGCTCGCCGCACAGACGTTCAAGGAGCTCTTCGAGAAATTTCCGAACGGCACGCGCGCCGAGCGGGCCGCGTGGAAGTACGGCTGGTGGTGCTACAAGACCGCGAACTACGCCGAGACCGTCCGCGTGTTCGAAGCCGCGGCGGCCGCGTTCCCGCGTTCGGACTACCGGCCGCCGTATCTGTACTGGGCGGCCCGCGCACGCGCGCAGATGGGCGACCGCACGACGGCGAACGCGCGGCTGCGCCTGGTCTATACCGACTACATGAACTCGTATTACGGCCGTCTCGCCGGCCGTCGGCTGTCGACGGCTGGCGCAAGGCACGCCGACGGCGACGGCGTTGTCGTTCCGGCGTCGGCACGGTCGACGCAGGCGCCGGCCGTCGAACTCCCGCCCAATGCCGCCGTGATACAGAAGCTGCTCGCCGCGGGTCTCTATGACGACGGGCTGGACGAGCTGCGATACGCGCAGAAGGCGTGGGGCAACTCGCCGGTGATCGACGCGACGATCGCATGGGTCTACCACCAGAAAGGAGAACTGCGAAAAGCGATCACGCTGATGCGGCGGGCGTATCCGCAGCACCTCGCCTCGGGCGGCGAGGATCTGCCGCCGGAAATTCTGCAGGTCATCTATCCGCTCACCTATTGGGATTCGATCAAGCGCTACTCCGCCCAGCACGACCTCGATCCCTATATCGTTGCAGCGCTCATCGCGCAGGAGTCGACGTTCGAAGCGGGCGTACGCTCGAACGCGAACGCGTGGGGGCTGATGCAGGTCGTGCCCGCGACGGGACGCCGCCTCGCGCAGTCGCTCGGCATCCGCCGCTTCAATACGGCCATGCTGACGAACCCCGAGTTGAACATCCGCCTCGGCACGCTGTATTTCGCGAAACTGGTGCAGCAATTCGGCGGCACATACTACGCGCTCGCCAGCTACAACGCCGGTGAGAGCCGCGTGGTGCGTTGGAAAGCCGAACGGCCCGGCCTGGACGAGGACGAGTTCATCGACGACATCCCGTTCCCCGAGACACAGAACTACGTAAAGCGCATCCTCGGCACGGCGGAAGACTATCGGCGGTTGTACGGTGAAGCGGGCGGGCAGCCGATCCGGGTTGCACCGCGTCCTGCAAGCGCGACCTCCACAGTTGCACCCGCCGCGAAGAAGAGCAGTCCTTCGAAGAAGAGCACGGCGAAAAAGAAGGCCGCCGCGAAGAAGAAGAAACCGGCACGCAGAAAAACAGGCGGCGGGTAGAACCACGACGCTCACGCGGCGTCAGGGGTAACGCACCACCTCATACAGCGTCATCCGCGCATCTGCCGCGAGAACCTTCAAGTTGCCAGCGTACCCATCGATCGCATGGCGGGTCGCCTCGGCGCGCGGGCCGTACATGTCCCAGTGCACACCGATGTAGCGCACGCGATGGTGCGCAAGCACGGCGAACGCTTCTCTCGAAGGAAACGCACCAAGCACCGCGGCGGACTCCCGGAAATCGAGCGGGATCACGTCGCTGTAGCCGTTCACGAGCGGCATCCAGTGCGTCGTTGAAAACAGCATGTATTGCGCGTGAAGCGGAAACGTGACGCGCTCACTGTAAAACGGGAACTCCGCTACAGGGAAAACAGGGAGCGACGCGAGCACGCGATACGGCGATGGCACCATCGGCGCGCGCTCCCACGGAAACGGAAGCACGTTCAATTCGAGCAGCGCGGCGGCCACGAGTGTGGCGGCCACTGGCGCGCGCATGTGACTTGCGAAACGATCGAGCAGCGCTCGGACGGCAAAGGCGGCCAGCACCGCAAGCGCGAAGACGACGACGAGACCGAAACGCGAGGGCGCTCGAAGAAACGAAAAGAGCGGCAGGTGGAAGAGGACGCGATACAGGCCTGCGGCCGGTCCGAACGAACTCCAGAGCGCCAGGCCGCCCAGTGAGCCGTAGAGGAGAGCCGCCTCCCGCGCCTGGCGCGATGCGCTGCGGCGCGCGCACAGCACGAGGCCGGCCAGTCCGAGAAGGAGCGCCAGCATGCCCGGAAAGAGCACTTCTTCCCAGTGCTCGAAGCGGCGGGCGATGGCCAGGAGCCAGGCGTGGGCGTGCGCAGACGAGACGATGTAGTCCTGCGGTTTTGCGGACCATCGCGCCGCGTCGGCGATCGTCCGGCCGAACTCGGTCTCGCTCTTGACGCGCACGTATTCGAGGAACACCGGAATCGTCGCCGCCAGCGCGACGAATGCCCCTGCGGCCACCGACTGCCAGAATATCCTCGAGCGCCACAAGCGCCGCGTGCCCGCCAACACCAGCGTCCCGAACGCGACCATCAACGCCGCGAAGACGCCGTAGTACGCGCATGCGAGCGTTTGCGCCACGAGCGCCAGCCCGAGCAGCACGCCGCGTTTCGGCGACGGCCGGTCGGCGAGCTTCTGCAGCATGAGCATTGAGAGCGGCAGCCCTCCAGTCGCGAGCAACTGGATGTGCGGCGTGTGCGCGAAGACGTACGGACAGTACGCGTAAGCGATGCCCGCGACCGCGGAACCCGCGCGGCTGCGCGAAAGATGCCGCGCGAGGAAATACATGCAGGCGAACGAGGTCGTGAAGGCGAGCAGGACGATGACGTTGAGCGTTGCGTAAGGATTGCGCGTGGCCCACCAGATCGGAACGCCCAGCGCACCTTCGAGCAGGTTCGCTTCGGAGTAGGCGAGCGTCGTTCTGTGCGGATAGAAGATGTTGGCGTTGAAGAGCCCCGCGGGGTTCGCGACGAGCGTGCGCGCGACCCAGGCGACGTTCCACAGACTGAACTGTCCGTCGGCTCCCGTGGTGCGGCCAAGGTGGCCGAGACCTGCGGCGAGCGGCCACGTCATCAGGATGGCGAGCGCGGCGCCGGCGACCCAGATGCTCGCCGTTTCGCGGACGCGCAGGTCCGAGCGGTACTCCATGTAGAATTGCGCATTCTACCTTCGTCGCGTGTGTATGCCGTGCTGGCGGGCGCGGTCGCGGCTGCCGCGGCCTGGCTGTCGTATGGCTCGCTGGTGGTCGCGGCTGGCGACGCAACCCGCGTGGCACTCCTGCCCATCGATCCCGCTTACATCGGGATTGCGCTGCTCGCGGGCACCGCCGCGTGTGGCGCCGCGTGGCCGCCGGCGCGATCGCGCGGCGTCCTCATCGCGCTGTCGCCGCTCGCGTTCGTTCTCCTGCCGTGGCTTCCGTTCAGGGTGCCGGCGGCGTTTCTCCTCTGGACCGGGCCGATCCTGACGCTGCTCTGGATCGCGTGCGCCATCGCGGTCCTTGCGGTCGTGCAGCGCAATACCACCTACTACAATGCCACCCCGCCGCGCCGGCAGTGCCTCCACGCGGCCGTTCTCTCGTTCGTCGTCTTCGCCGCCGCGGCCTGGTGCGCATCGCCGTCGCTGCCCGGCGGCGATGAGCCGCACTATCTCGTCGTCACCCAGAGTCTGCTCTACGACCACGACCTGAAGATCGAGAACAACCATCAGCGCGGCGATTACCACGCGTACTTCGCCGGCGATCTGAAGCCGGACTTCGTCCAGCGCGGCCGCAACGGCGCCGTGTATTCGATCCACGCGCCCGGCCTTCCGGCGCTGGTGCTGCCGGCGTTTGCGATCGGCGGCTACCGCGGGGTTGTGCTGTTCCTGATCCTCGTGGCTGCTGCGGCGGGGGCGCTGACGTGGTGGCTCGCGTGGCGCGCGACGACCAGCGCAGCGGCGGCGTGGTTCGGCTGGGCCAGCGTTGCGCTCGCGTGTCCGTTTCTCGTGGAGACCTACACGGTGTATCCGGACGGCCCGGGCGCGGCCGTCGTGCTGACCGGTGTGTGGGCGCTGATGCGTACGGAGTGGGAAGCGAGCGACCACAGCACGCGATGGCAGCCCTGGCTCTTGCACGGGCTCGCGCTCGCCCTCCTTCCCTGGATGCACACGCGTTTCGCGGTGCTCGCGGCCACGCTGGGCGGATTGATCCTCGTGCGGCTCGCGCGTACGCCGAATCCGGTGGCCAAGGCGATTGCCTTTCTCAGCGTGCCCGCAGTCAGCGCGCTCGGCTGGTTGTTCTTCTTCGTCATCGTGTACGGCATGCCCGACCCCTCCGCGCCGTATGGTCGGCAGGCGCAGAACTCCTTCGCGTATCTGTCGAATGGTCTTGGCGGCCTCCTCTTCGATCAGGGCTTCGGGCTGTTCTTCACGGCGCCGGCGCTCGCGGTCGCGCTCGCCGGGTTCTCGCACGCGCGGCGCCTCGCGGTGGACTACGCGGTCATGGTCGTTCCGTACCTGCTGATCGTGGCGACGTTCGCGATGTGGTGGGCGGGCTGGAGCGGTCCGGCACGGTTCCTCGTGCCCGTGCTGCTGCCGCTCGCCATTCCCGCCGCGCGCGCGTGGTCCGCATCCGCAGCCCATCGCGGTATTCGGACCGTGATGCTGGCTGCCCTGGTCGTCACGCTCTGGATTTCCGCAGTCACGGCCGGCGCTGGCGGCGGCCGTCTCGCCTATCACGCCCGTAACGACGCCGGCATGACGCCCGCGCCGTGGGCCGAGTGGGCGAGCCGCGCCGTCGATCTGTCGTCCGCGCTTCCCGCATACGTCCCGCTGCCTGTCGGAACAGCCATTGGCGCGAGGCAGACGGCCGCGCGGGCGGGCACGCTCGCTGCGCTGCCGTGGCTCGTGGCATGCGCCCTCATCGCCGCCGTCGCGCGCTGGCGATCGCGGAGCGCACCGGAGCGGCTGCTGACGATCGTCACGTGGTCGAGCGCGCTTGCCACGATGGCGTGCGCGACCATCGTCTGGCATCTTTCGGCGGCGGAGCCCCTGCGGGAGCCGTTCTCGGAGTTGTCCGCTCTGCGGACCCTCTCGTCGGCGCCGACCCTGGTCGTCGATCTGCGGCGATACCGGGTCGTTCCGTCCGCGCGCTACGCGGCCTCGATTACGATCGAGGTCGATCCCGGCACGAGCGGTTCCCGTGGCGCGCCACGAAGCAACCGATCGGTCGCGGTGCTGCCGGCGATCCCGGCGGGTGACTACCGGTTATCGGTCACGGGACCGCCCGCTGAAGGCTGGGTGATGGCCGGCATTGCGCAGGATCAGTTCGCGATTGCGACCGAACCGCTCTCGACGTTCGAACATGGCGTGCTGCTGCGATTTCCCGTCGACGTCCGTTCGATCGTCGTTCGTTCGGACGAAACTGCGCGGGACGCGATCCGCCGCCTGACACTCCGGCCCGTCCACCTGCTGTCGCCCGGGGAGCGGCTGACAGACGGTCTGGCGCGTCGAGCGGTCCGCTACGGTTCGGCGGTCGTGTTCTTCCTGGACGACCGGTCCTTCGCGGAGCCGTCGGGCTTCTGGGTGGGCGGCTCGCGATCTACATCCATCGTCATCGCGCCTGACCCACCGGCGGCATCGATCGACATCGCTGTGCGGAACGCGCCGGTGCAGAACGAGGTCACGCTCGAAGCCGGCCAGTGGCGGGACGTGGTGACGCTCGCGCCCGGCGAAGAGCGCGACGTGCGCGTGCCCATCGATTCGCCACGCAACGCCGCGCTGATCAGGCTTACATCATCCTCTGGTTTCCGGCCTTCGGAAACCGAGCCGGGCAACAGGGATGCTCGGTTTCTGGGGGTGTACGTGCGCGTCAGGTGACGTCGTCAACGACCCAACGACACAACTTCCAGCTAATCGAGGTGACAAACTGGAAGTTGTCACCTTGTATCGTTGGCAGTTGCGTAGTTGTGTCGTTATCGCTTTTCTCTCTCAGAACCTCGCCTTGCCACCGATATACAGGCCCTTCAACTTGAGCGTGCCCGAATCGCGCTTGACGAGGTAATCGACGTCGAAGGAGCGGTACCCTGCATCCACGCCGAAGTTGTCGGTGAAGTTCACCGTCCCGTAGAGGTCGAAGTCGAAGTATTTGCCGCTGTAATGGTTGTCGCTGTCGGCGGACCCGATCTCGGGCAGCTTGAACCCGGTGAATTCGCCGGTGATCGAAATATTGGGCGCGACGTAGCCGCGGCCGATGAGGCCGATGGCAGGAATCGGCGCTTTCGCGTGTGTGAACTCGTGGTCCGTCACGCCCGCGAACGTCGCATCGAGCGAGGCTTGGATATCCGTGTACTTCGTTTCGAGGACGAGGCCGGCGAAGCCGCGGTCACGATAGACGAAGTCCCATTCGTACGCGAAACGGTAGGCGTTCCACTGCACGGCGGTCTGCACCGGAAGACCGATCGTGTACCGCTGGCCGTTGAACACGAACACGCGCGTGATCGTCTGGGCGGCGTTGTACCGGATCGGCGTGAACTCGAAGCGAAACTTGTGCTTCGTGGCAGGCCGCAGCGTGATCTTGAACTGCTTGAACGTGCTCTTCTCGATGCCGAGGTCGTTGACGAAGTCGATCTTGTCGGCCTCCTGCCCGAGGCCCTCGCTGGCAATCACGATGTCGGGGGAGGGCCCCCAGAAGAAGATGCCGGCCTCGACGCGGTAATTCTCTCCGGTGGCGCGGTTCGACAGACCCGAGCCGCCGTACTGCGCGACAGCCGGAGAAGCGACGGTCATGGCTGCGAGCAGGCAGACGAAGGTCGAAAGCGGACGTATGCGCATGACTGGTTCTCGCCCCGGTTGATTTTGGGAAACGCTTCGCAGGAGCCTGCTGGGAGAAGGCTACAGGGAGGATAGCATCTTTAATTCCCAACTCCCAATGCCCAACTCCCAATGCCCAACTTCCAAACGGACGACTGGCTACTGTTACGCTTGCCGCCTGCGTATCCCGTGAGTATACTCATCGGCCTTGAAGCACCCTTCCATTGCGCGGGGACGGACGCGGCGTGAAGCATCGCCGGCCCGGGACGGGCAGGATGCGGCGCCGCATGTGGAACGCGCTTACCGCAACCTCAAAGCCGGGATCGTGGAGGGCCGCTATCGGCCTGGCGCGCCGCTGTCAGAAGTCAGCCTCGCAACCGAGCACGGCATGAGCCGCACGCCGATTCGCGAGGGCCTCGCGCGGCTGTGGCAGGAGGGGTACCTCGAGCGCGTGCTTGGGCATGGATACTTCGTCGCCCGCGTCACGGTCCAGCACATCCACGACACGTTCGACGTGCGACGTTTGCTCGAAGGCGCCGCGGCCGCGCGCGCGGCCGAACTCGCCACTCCCGAGGACGTCGAGCGCCTGCGCCGCCTCGCCAGCGTTCCGATCGGGGCTGCCCAGAATTTTCGCGAATCGGAAATCGCGAACGTCCAGTTTCACCTCGCGATCGCCGCGGTCGCCCGGAACGGCCTCGCGCTGGAACTCATCGAACGGTGCCTTGGGCAGGTCGACCGGTTCATGTCGCTCGGCGTCAGCTTCGGGCCGTTTCAAGACAGCGCGTCGGACGCGCACCGCGAGATCGTCGACGCCATTGCCGCCCGGAACCCCACCGCGGCGCGCGATCGCATGGAGGCCCACCTCGATTGCGGCAGCCGGTTGATGAAGGACGCGCTCATGCGCGGCCAGCTCGCCGGCGTCGCCATGACCTGATACCAATACGCTGGTGGAGTGTCGGTCGCGGCATTTTATTTGCTGTATACCGCGCGTATCCCTGGGAGACCTGTACAGAATCAAATACTTAGACTTCTTCGGCTCCGCCAGGATCCATGAATCAGGATCCTGCCCGTCCAAAAGTCCGAATCGGTCGACTCGTAAGCCGTTGGGAGGACCGCTTATGTTCCGTCGTGTGTTGGGAGCGCTGTTCGCGCTCCTGCTTCTCACTGTACCTACTTACGCCCAGCAGGGCACTACCGAGCTTCGGGGAAAGGTTGTCGACTCGCAGGGCGGGGTGCTTCCCGGCGTCACCGTCACGGTGCGCAATCAGGCGACCGGCATGTTCCGCGAAACGCAGAGCGGCAGCGATGGCTCGTTCATCGCGAGCGGCCTGACGCCCGGCACCTATGAAGTCGTCGCCGAGCTTCAGGGCTTCAAGAAGTTCACCCGCGGCAACCTTCAGCTCTCGGTCGGCAACACGACGTCCATCGATGTGACCATGGAGGTCGGCTCGCTCGAAGAGACCGTGAACGTCTCCGCCGAGTCGCCGCTGGTCGATGTCACGTCCAAGGAAATCGGCGGCAACATCACGAACCAGACGCTCGTGGAACTCCCGAGTGTGAACGGGAACTTCGTCGGCTTCGTGGGGCTGCTCCCCGGCATTGTCCCTTCGATCAGCACCGAGTCGTTCGGCAGCGATTCGATCAGCGTCAACGGGCAGGATCCGCGCAACAACAACTACATGCTCGACGGCGGCAACAACAACGACGACGTCATCGGGCAGCGCGCGGGCACGCAGGCGCGGACGCCCATTGAGGCGATTCAGGAGTTCCAGGTCATCACCAATCAGTTCGACGCGGAATTCGGCCGCACGGGCGGTGCCGTGATCAACGCGGTGACGAAGGCCGGGACGAACGAGCTGCGCGGCAGCGCGTTCGGCTATTTCCAGCGCGGCGCGTGGACCAATAAGGACTTCTTCGCGAAGGAAGAGAACCTTCCGAAAGCGGACACGAAGTACGACCGCTGGGGCGGCACGGTCGGCGGACCGATCGTCAAGAACGAGCTCCACTACTTCTTCAGCCTCGAGCGCTTCGCGATCGACCGGCCGAACACGATCAACATCCCGGCGCGGCCGGACTTGAACACGACGACTGCCACGCTGGATCGCGTGTGGAACACGATCCTCCGGGGCGATCACCAGTTGACGAAGAACAACACGTACAGCGTGCGCTGGCTGCGTGAGCAGTCGCCGCAGCTGAATCAGATCATCAACCGGGTGTCGCTGGCGGGCGCGCGGGAGGAATCGGACGTCGACCAGACGCTGTCGACCGACGTGAACAGCGTCCTCTCGAACACCAAGGTCAATACGCTGCGCCTGACATGGACGCGCGAGAACGTCGCGTTTGCCAACCACTGCTACAACACGAGCGGCCGCGATCTGTCCAAGTGCCCGCCGACGCTGGCGTACCAGACCTACTCCGATCAGCAGGACAACACGGCGCAGGCCCGTATCGACGACGCGATCCAGCTCGATGAGACGCTCGCCTGGTTCGTGCCGAACAAGCACGGCGACCACGACATCAAGTTCGGCGCCCAGTACGAGTACACGGGTGCCAACAACCTGAACGACGGCAACGCGAACGGCACGTTCTCGTTCGGCCAGAACGACAAGCCGTTCAACGCGAACGATCCGCGGACCTATCCGGATCGGTTCTCCATTCGGCTTGGCGGCACGACGACCACCTACGAGAAGATTCACTATCTCGCGGCGTTCGTGCAGGACAAATGGCGCTTTACCCCGAAGCTGACGCTGAGCCTGGGCGTGCGTTACGACCTCGAGAACTTCCCGATTCCAGAAACAGACGACCCGTTTGTCTCGAAAGCGCCGAAGGATACGAACAACTTCGCACCGCGGGTTGGCGTGACCTACGACATGGGCGACGGCAAGGCGGTCGTACGCGGCGGATACGGGCGGTTCTACGAACGGCAGCACCTCGAACTCATCGGCGGTCTGTGGACCGGAACGCCGTTTGTGTCGTCGACGACGTTCACCACGCCGGTCAACGGCCCCGATCTCGGACCGCGCAACGGTCTGCTGCCGACCGATCCGTTCCTCGTGAACGGTCCGACGATCAACCAGGGCCTGCTGCAGCAACTCGGCGGCGGCGGGGGACTCCTCCAGAACACCGGGACCGTCACGTTCGACAACCCGGATCGGCACGCCTCGTACACGGACCAGTTCACGATTGGCTACGAGCGGCAGCTCGCGGCGAATCTCAGCGTGTCCGGCGATTACGTGCACAACCGCCAACGCCAGATGCTGATGATCCTCAACCTCAACCCGTCGCATCGTCCGACGCCGAACGTGAACCAGTCAACGGCCGTCAGAATCGGCAGCCCGGCTCTCACGGATGCGGTGACGTTCGTGCAGGGGATCCATCCGACCTTCAAGAACTTCGTCGGCAACGTGAATCAGTTCGTGAACACCGGCCGGGTGGATTACGACGCGATCCTGCTGCAGATGAAGAAGCGGTTCAGCCAGAATTACAGCGCGCAGGTGTCGTACACCTACGGCAATTCGCGCGGGAACACGTCGGGCAACGGCGCCCCGGGCAGCAACTTCCAGGTCGGACAGGACATGAACCTGGATTTGAACGAAGGCCCGACGGATTTCGACATCCACCACAACTTCACCGTCAGCGGGACCGCGCTCGTGCCGCGGACCCACGGACTGAATTTGAGCTGGGTGGCGCGCGCCCTGAGCGGCAATCCGTTCTCGCTCACCAACAGCGCCATCGATCCCGACCAGAACGGCATCCAGGCGGAACCGCTCCCGGCGGGGTCATATCAGGCGTTCGGCACGACCGACACGTACACGCTCAAGGACTACAAGAGTGAGCGCAACGGCGCGCGCGGGCCGGGGTTCTTCGAGCTCGATATGCGCTTTGGGTACAAGTTCCCGCTGACCGGCGGACGCACGCTGGAAATCGCGGCGGACGTCTTCAATCTGACGAACCACACGAACTTCGCGAACCCGGGCGGGAACCTGAACACGCAGTCGACGTTCCTGGTATTGACCGACTACAACACCAGCTACACGCCGCGGAAGCTGCAGCTCGGCGCGCGTATTCAATTCTGATTCGTACGGCGGCCCAAACCACCATCCAATAACGCCAGGAGGGGAGGGGGCGGCTCAGGAAACTGGGCCGCCCTTTTTTTCTTCGCTGCGGTTCTGGGTTCGGCGGTGCGGCGGTGCGGCGGTTCGCTCTCGTTCGGGTTCTCGGTTCGGGTTCGGGTTCGGGTTCGGGGTTCGGGTTCGGGGTTCGGGTCGACACGCCAGATTTTCAGCCACCAGTTTTTCATCACAGCAGATCAAGTCGCGTGCGGGACTGCAACGGCGTGGCATTTAGCGGCGTAAGGTCCGCTCAATTCCATACCTGCAGCATCTTCGTGCGTGATGAGCCCGAACATCCGACCCCCCGAACCCGAACGCGAACCGAGAACCCGAACCTGAACGCGAACGAAAAAGAACCGCCGCACCTCCGCAACCGCCGAACCCAGAACCGTTCGTTGGGTTTTTGGGTATCCTGAGAGTTCATGTCCTCGTCCGTTCGAGCCCTCCTTCCCTACGTCCTTCGTTACCGTCGAGCTTTCGCGATTGGATTCGTCTGCGTCCTGCTGACGACCGCGTTTCAGCTCGCGTCCCCGTGGGTGCTCAAGTACGCGATCGACGACCTGAACCTCGGCGTCACGCGCGAGAAGCTGCTCTTCTACGCGGGACTGCTGCTGGGCATCTCGCTCGTTCGCGGCGTGTTCCTGTTCCTGATGCGCCGCATCATCATCGGGGCGTCGCGCGACATCGAGTACGACATGCGCAACGACTTCTTCGCGCATCTCGAGCGCCTGTCCCTGGGCTACTACCAGGCGCATCGCACGGGCGACCTGATGTCGCGCGCGACCAACGATTTGAACGCCGTGCGCATGATGATCGGCCCGGCGATCATGTACTCCGCGCAGACCGTGCTGGTGTTCGTCGTGGCGATTGCGCTCATGGCGGCGATTGACGCCAGGCTGACGCTGATCGCGCTGATCCCGCTGCCGTTCGTCTCGCTCTCGGTGAAGTACTTCGGCAGCGCCATCCACAAGCGCTTCGAGAAGATCCAGGCGCAACTGTCCGATGTGAGCGCAGTCGTCCAGGAGGCGCTGTCCGGCGTGCGCGTCGTTCGCGCGTACCGGCAGGAAGCACACGAGCAGGACCGATTCCGCCGTTCGAACCTCGAGTATCTCGAGCGAAACCGCGTGCTGATCCGGCTGCAGGGCGCGTTTTATCCGAGCATGACGTTTTTCCTCGGGCTCGGGTCGCTGATGGTCCTGTGGCTGGGGAGCCGCGCCGTCATTCGCGGCGAGATCTCGCTGGGGGAGTTCGTCGCGTTCAACGGCTATCTCGTCATGCTCGCCTGGCCGATGATTGCCTTTGGCTGGGTGACGAACATCCTGCAGCGCGGGTTCGCCTCGTGGGGCCGGATGCAGGAGATCATGCGGGAACCGGCGGCGATCGATGACTCGCACGTGACCCAGGCGGGGATGATGGCGCCGCTCGACGGACCGATCGAGATCCAGTCGCTGACCTTCACCTACCCGGGATCCGATCGACCCGTGTTGCGGGACATTGACTTACGAATCGAACCCGGCCAGACGGTCGCGTTCATCGGAAGCACGGGGTCGGGCAAGTCGACGCTGCTGAATCTGCTCCCGAGGCTGCATGAACCCCCCGCCGGGACGGTGTTCATCAGCGGCGTCGACGTCCGGGAAATTCCGCTCGCTCGCCTTCGGGGGGCGATCGGATTCGTTCCGCAGGAGCCGTTCCTCTTCTCCGACACGATCGCCGAAAACGTCTCGTTTTCTTCTCCGGAGCCCCGCGCGCCGATCGACGAGGTCAGGAAGGCTGCGGCCATCGCGCGCCTCGACAAGGACGTCGAAGAGTTCCCGCGGGGCTACGACACCATGGTCGGCGAACGTGGCATCACGTTGTCCGGAGGACAGAAGCAGCGCACCGCGCTCGCGCGCGCTCTGTACGCCAACCCACCAATCCTCATGCTGGACGACGCGCTTTCGGCGGTCGACACGTACACGGAGGAGGAAATCCTCTCACGGCTGCGACACGTGATGCGCCAGCGCACATCGCTCATCGTCGCCCACCGGGTGTCGACGGTTCGCGAGGCCGATCAGATCTGTGTGCTGCAGGATGGCCGGATTGCCGAGCGGGGGAGGCACGACGAGCTCGTGCAGCGCAACGGCCTCTATGCCGCGCTCCACCGCAAGCAGTTGCTCGAAGAGGAATTACAGGCGAGTTAACGCCAATTACCAACCTCCGGTTCCCAACTCGGACAACTGACACTGACTACTGACAACTGACAACTGACGACTGGCAACTGACAACTGGCGACTGGTAACTGGAAACTTCTTTCTGACCCATGCAGGATGACGACGTAGTCGGGAAAGCGTATGACGCGCGGTTGATGCGGCGGCTGCTGCACTATCTGCGTCCATACCGCTCGGAGGCGGCGCTGGCGCTCGCGGCGATCATTGCCGCGTCCGTGCTCCAGCTCGCGCAGCCGTACCTGATGAAGCTGGCGATCGATCGCTACATCCCGGCGCGCGACCTGGCGGGGGTCAACCGAATAGCGATCGCGTACCTGTTCATCCTCGTTGGCTCGTTCTGCCTGGAATATACGCAGACGTGGCTCCTGCAGATGACCGGCCAGCGCATCATGTTCGACATGCGGGGGGAGATCTACGGGCACCTGCAGCGGATCGATCTGCGGTTTTATGACCGCAATCCCGTCGGCCGCCTCATGACCCGAGTCACGACCGACGTCGACGTCATCAACGACATGTTCACGTCGGGCGTCGTGTCCGTCTTCGGCGACGTCTTCACGCTGCTCGGCATCATGATCGTCCTGCTGACGATGAACTGGAAGCTGGCGCTCGTGTCCTTCGCCGTGCTGCCCCTCATCGTCGTCGTCACGCAGTGGTTCCGGCGGAGCGTGCGCGAGTCGTATCGAACCGTGCGGCGCCTGATTGCGCGCATCAATGCGTACCTGCAGGAGCACATCACCGGGATGGCGACGGTCCAGCTCTTCCGGCGCGAAGCACGCGCGTTCCGTCAGTTCGATGCCATCAACGTCGACCACCGCGACGCCAACATCCAGTCTATTTTTTATTACGCGGTCTTCTACCCGGCGATTGAAATCATCGGCGCGCTCGCCGCGGCGCTGACGATCTGGTACGGCGGACAGTGGGTGCTGCAGGGTGCGCTGACGCTCGGCTCGCTGGTGGCGTTCCTGCTCTATTCGCAGCGGTTCTTCCGGCCCATCTCCGACATGTCGGAAAAGTTCAACATCCTGCAGGCGGCGATGGCGTCCTCGGAGCGGATTTTCAAGCTGCTCGACGAGCCGGTGAGCATCGTGAACCCCGCGACCCCCAGCCGAACGCAGGCGGCCGCAGGCCATATCGTGTTCGACCACGTCTGGTTTGCGTACAGCTCGACCGACGCCGGAGAGCCGGATTACGTGCTCCGCGACGTCTCGTTCGAGGTACGGCCGGGTGAGCGCGTCGGGGTCGTCGGCGCGACCGGAGCAGGGAAGTCGACGATTATCAACCTGCTGCTGCGGTTCTACGACGTGACGCGGGGGCGTATCACGATCGACGGGTTCGACATCCGCGAGATGGCGCTTGATGACGTTCGCGGCCTGTTCAGCCTGGTGCTGCAGGATGTCCAGTTGTTCACCGGAACGGTCTCCGACAACATCCGGCTGGGTCATGCGAGCATCTCGGACGAGGCGGTCGCGCGCGCCGCGGCGGCGGTTCACGCCGACGCCTTTGTGCGGCGGCTTCCGAACGGGTACGAATCGCCGGTCGCGGAGCGCGGCGCCACGTTATCGGTGGGCCAGAAGCAACTCCTCTCGTTCGCGCGCGCGCTCGCGTTCGACCCGCGGATCCTGATCCTCGATGAAGCGACCTCCAGCGTCGACACCGAGACCGAACTGCTCATCCGCGACGCGCTGAAAGTGCTCATGGCCGGCCGCACGACGATCGCCATCGCCCACCGTCTGTCGACGATCCAGGACATGGACAAGATTCTGGTGCTGCACAAGGGCCACCTGCGCGAGGCGGGCACCCATCAGGAACTCCTCGCCCGCCGCGGCATCTACTTCAAGCTCTATCAGTTGCAGTATCGGGATCAAGAACGGACCGAAGTAGCCAGTAGCCAGTAACCAGTAGCCAGTTGTGAACTGAAAACCGGCAACTGAAGACGGGGCACTGGGCACTGGGAACTGGGCACTGGCAACTGGGAACTGGCAACTGGGAACTGCCAACTGGCCACTGTTCACCGACGCGCAAGGAATCTGTGAATCAGACTGGGCGCCGTCGCCTTCGGGTTCCAGCCGAGCCGAAGCACCGTGACTTTGGCCTCGCGGCGCCCGAGCGCCAGCGCTTCGGTACAGTTCCACATGTAGATATCGATGTGGCGGCCCTGAACGGCGGGGCCGGTATCCATGATCGTGTAGATCCCGTTGTAGCGCTCTTCGAGGCGGTCGATCTGGACGACGGAGCCGACAGGCAGCAGGTCGGGGTCGGCGGCCGCAATCCCGGTACGGACGTTCACGCCCGAGGCCGTCGTGGTGCCCTTGCAGTAGGCGGTCGCGGTGAAATCGAGACGGCCTCCGGCGGCAGGGGGAGCGGTCGAGGGCAGGAGCGTCGCCTGCAGCGCCGGGGGCGTCATCACCGAATCAATCACCGTTGATTCCCGGTAGAGGACGAACCCCGAGACGGCCATCGCGGTGACGACCAGTTTCCGGCCGAGGGATCTGGAAATCAGCATGTCTCAACCGGTGGGCTTGGCCAGCCCGCAGCCGCCGCCAATGGGCCGGCTGGGCTCGGGCGCTCGACCCGCCTTCACTATACCGGCTGGAAGGGGGGGCCGTCAAAACGAAACTCCCCGAGTGCAGACTTGTAACTTATTGATGATGTTGGTCTTGCAGTTTTACCAGGTGCCGGCGGTGCGCGATGATCGTCGCCAGCGCGACGCGATACGCGATGAACGCGAGGATGATGGCCCCGATCGTCGAACCCAGCACATAGGACCAGAGCAGCGGTTTGAGAGCGTGCGCGAGGTGACGGAAGTCTGCCCAGGACGCGTCGCGGAAGGCGCCGGTGAGATCCTGCAGCAGGCGCGGCGGCACCCGCGCGCGCAGGATCGCGGCGCCGAGCATCGTGACCAGTGTGTAATACGCCGGCAGAATCCACGGAAGGTTCGAGTAGATTCCGAGCAGGACCGCCACCCGATTGAGGTTGAGCGCGAACGCCAGCGCGATGCCGAGCAGGGTGTGCAGGCCAAGGAGCGGAGAAAACCCGAACAGGACGCCGAGCGCGTACGCGGCCGCGGTTCGTTGAGGCGTGTCGTGGGTGTGCAGCAGCTGGTCGAGCCAGCGCCGGATTCGGGGCGACTGCATTCGGTTCAGAAGTGGACGAACCCGGCTGGCAGCGGTTCCAGCCTGCCGTCCCGAACCAGCACGACGCCGGGTTCCGCCGTGACCTCGCCAATGCGCGTCAGCGGCACCCCACGCGCCTGCTGCGCGACGTGTCGCAGCTGCCCTGTCCGTTTGCGTGGCACCGTGAACAGCAATTCGTAATCGTCGCCGCCCGCGGCCGCGGCCAGCAACGGATCTTTCCCCTGCCGCTCGAACCAGCGCCTCGCCCCGGCATCGATCGGCAGCGCGGACGCGTCGAGCCGGAGACCGACGCCGCTGGCTTCCGCGACTTGCGTCGCCGCGTCTGCCAGCCCATCGCTCAGATCCATGCAGGCACTGGCGGCGCGCGATCGACCGAGCAGGGCGCCGATCCGCGATCGCGGGGCCGGACGCCGGTAGCGCTCGACCGCCGCGCCCATCTCTTCGGCTTCGATACCGACACCACCGCCGCGCAGACACTCCAGGCCCGCCACACCGGCGCCTACGGAACCCGTCACGAAAACGCCGTCGCCAGGCCTGGCGCCCGCACGACGCAGGACGTCGCGGCGCCTGACGGTTCCGGTTGCCGTGACGTCGACCACGAGCGGACCTGGCGATCGCGTGATGTTGCCGCCGGCGAGGAAGACCCGGTTTTCGCGCGCGAGCGCCAGGAACCCATCGATGAGTTCATCGAAGGCCTGGATCGGCAAGGACGAGGGGAGCGCCAGCGAGAGCAGTGCGGTTCGTGGCGCTGCACCCATGGCCGCGATGTCCGACAGGTTGACTGCAAGCGCCTTCCATCCGACGTCAGACGGACGGCTGAATCGCAGATCGAAGTGGACGCCCTCGACCAGGCTGTCCGTCGTCAGGACCTGGAGCGCCCCGCGAAGAGGCTCGACAACCGCTGCGTCGTCTCCGAGGCCGACGACGGCCCATGACGGATCTGCGGCGAGGCGAGAGCGGATGCGTGCGATGATGCCGCGCTCCCCCTCGTCTGCCACGGTCAGCCGGGCCGCGGGTGCTGCCGTGTCAGCGGGCATATTCAATGGCGCGCGTCTCCCGGATGACGGTGACTTTGATCTGGCCGGGATATTCCAGCTCGTTCTCGATTCGGCGGGCGATGTCCTTGGAGAGCCAGACGGCCTCCTCGTCCGACACGCGTTCGCTTTCCACGACGATCCGGATTTCGCGGCCGGCCTGCAGGGCGAACGCGCGAGAAACGCCTTTGAAGGAGTCAGCGATGCCCTCGAGCTTCTCGAGCCGTTTGACGTACGACTCGAGGATTTCGCGGCGCGCGCCAGGGCGCGCGGCCGAGATGGCGTCGGCGGCCTGCACGATCATGGCCTCGAGCGACGGCCAGTCGATGTCCATGTGGTGCGCGGCGACGGCCTGCAGCACGGGTTCCTGCTCCCCGTGCCGGCGCAGGAAATCGAGGCCGAGTTCCAGATGCGTGCCCTGGAGATCGCGGTCGATGGCCTTGCCGATGTCGTGCAGGAATGCGGCGCGGGTCGCGACATGGCCGTCGAGGCCGAGTTCTCTGGCCATGATGCCCGCAAGGAACGCGACTTCGCGCGAATGATTGAGGACGTTCTGTCCATAGCTCGTCCGGAACTTCAGGCGTCCCATCAACGCGACCACTTCGGGGTGCAGATCGTAGAGCCCGAGCTCGAAAGCGGCGGCTTCGCCGTCGCGGCGAACCGCGGTCTCCATCTCCGTCCGCACTTTCTCGACGACTTCTTCGATGCGCGCCGGGTGGATGCGGCCGTCCGCGATGAGCCGCTCGATTGCCTGACGGGCGATCTCCCGCCGGAGCGGATCGAACGAGGACAGGATGATGGCGCCCGGGGTGTCGTCGATGATGAGCTCGACGCCGGTGGTCGTCTCGAGCGCGCGGATGTTGCGCCCCTCGCGGCCGATGATGCGGCCCTTCATGTCGTCGCTCGGGAGGTCGACGACAGAAACGGTCGTTTCGATCGCGTGTTCGGCGGCGCTCCGCTGGATGGCGTCGGTGATGATCTGCCGCGCACGTTCGCCGGCCGTCTCGCGCGCCTCCGCGTCGAGGCGCTTGACGAGGTTGGCGGCGTCCCGCCGCGCATCCGCCTCGATCTGCTTGATCAGCAGCTCGCGCGCCTCGTCGGCGCTCAGGCCGGAGACGCGTTGCAGTTCGCGCTGGCGTTCCGCGACGAGCTGTTCGGCGCGCGCGACGTCTGCTTCCGCGCGCGCGCGGATGTCTGCAGCCGCGGCCTCCCGGGCGGCCAGTTCCCGCTCGACAGCTTCGACGGCCGTGAGCCGATCGGCGAGCGCGCGTGTTCTGTCGGCGAGGGATTGCTCGAGACCGATGATTTCATCGCGGCGGGCGCGGGCCTGCTGCTCGGCATTCGCGACCAGCGTGTGCGCCGCCTCGCGGGCCTCGATGGCCGCTTCCTTCTTGAGGGTGTCCGCCTCGCGCTGCGCCTGCTGGCGATCGGCAGCGGCGGCGCGCTGCGCGTCCGCGATCATCGCCGCTGCGGCGCGGCGCCGCCCGGCAAACCACGACGCGGCCAGGCCGAGCCCGACCGCCGCTGACGCGATGAGGGAGACGATGCTGGTCGCTGCGGCACCCATACGTCAGGCCACAGCGTACTAGATTTTCCGCGCTGCGCGCGGGGTGCTGGGGCCTTGGTGCCTCGGACGGGTGCTTCGCGTGGGGGGCTTCGGGCCTGGGGCTTCGGGCCTCGGATGGGTGCTTCGCGCCATGTGCGTCGGGCTCGGTGCTCCGTGCCCGGCACCCGTCCGAGGTACCGAGCCCCAAGCACCCCGCGCCGCGCGCGGTAAATGCCCCCGCTTTGCCGTGTGGGGAGGTCGTTTGAACCTGCACTAAGCAGGTGGAACCGCTGTCTGAAGCCGCGCGTCAGGCTTCCTCGGAACAGAGGCATGCACACAGCGCAGCGTCGCGATTCGCTTGGATGGAACATTGGCTCAAACCGAGCCTCCGATCCATCACGCGCAAAGCAGGGATCCCGAAAAGACCGGCAACTTTCGCAGCTGTCGGGAGCCGCAGTTGTCGGAATGATTATCTCAGATCTGCGCAGCCGAATGCGCGGAACAGGTCCGCGACCTTCACCCGGCGTAGTTGGGAGTCGGGTAGCTGGCGGCCGCGTCCGCGGCGGGCTCTACCTGGATTCCCAGTGCCAGGTCGAGCATCTTCTCGAGTTCCTCGGCGCGCGAGTTGAGCGTTCGCCGCCGCGTCGCGTCTTCGTCGCGTGCGCGGAAGCACTCGTCGGCGATGTTGAGCGCCGCCAGCACGGCCACCTTCAGCGAGTCGCCCTGCGGGCACTCGCGATGCGCGACCGCCATTTTCTGATCCACGTATGCCGCCAGCTCCGCGATGTACGCCGCGTCGAGATTGCTGCGGATCGGGTACCGCTGCCCGTTGATCTCCACGGTTACGACGCGGGTCTGATCCATTCGGATCCCTTTCCGGAGATTCGCGCTTACAGGTTCAACGCTTCGATCTGCGTCAGCATGTCGGCGACGCGGCTGCGGATCTGCTCGCGCTCGTCGCGCAGCGCCGTCAGCTCGGCGCGCGTGCCCTCGGCGTCGCCCAGGCGCGTCTTCACAGCGTCGAGATCGGCCCGCATCCGGGTGTTCTCCTCGTTGGCGCGCGAGATGTCCGCCTTGAGACGCGTGTTCTCGTCGTTGAGCCGCGCCGTATCGGTCTTCATCCGCTCGAGGACGCCGACGAGCGCTCTGACTTTCTCTTCCAGCCGGTCGATCGATTCCAGTTCGGAGGTGGGAGTAGCAACGGCCGCTTTCGCCATACGATGTAGATCCTTGAATTGACTAACGACGCACGGCGCCGTGAGTCGACGCCAGCGCTTCCACGATTCCCGCCATGGCTGCGTCGGCCTCGGCGTCGGTCAGCGTGCGATCGGGCGATCGAAACGTGAGACGCAGCGACAGGCTGACGCGCCCTTCCGGAACGCCGGCGCCGCGGTACCGATCGAACTCGGTGATCCCGGCGAGCGTTTCGGGAGCCGCCGCACGGATAGTGCCACGAACCGTGGCCGCAGGCAAGCCATTGTCGACGAGAATCGAGAGGTCGCGCACGATCGCGGGGAAGCGCGGCAGCGACTGCGCGCGCAGATCGGCGCGCGGACGCGCCGCTGCCGCCGCATCGACGTCCATCTCGAATGCGTAGACGGGTTCGCCCGGCGGCAGGCCCCGCGCGCTCAGCACTTCGTGTTCGAGCTGACCGAGTTCGCCGAGCACGGTCCCCGACGCACTGGTGAAAGTCGCGCTGCGGCCTTCGACGAAATACGGCCTTTGCAGCGGGTCGAACCGCGCCTCGATGCCGAGCGCGCTCAGCATCGCATCGACCACGCCCTTCAGGTCGAAGAAATCCACAGCGCGGGGCTTCTCGCCCCAGTGCGGCGGCGTGCCGGCACCGGTCCAGACGCCCGCCACGGCACGCTGCTCTCCCGCCGCGGGAAACCGTGTTCCGGTCTCGAAGAGACGGATGTCCTTCCGCTCGCGGCGCCGATTGTGCGCCGCTGAATCGATCAGGCCCGGGAGCAGCGACGGCCGCAGCACGGCATACTTCTCCGACAGCGGATTGGCCAGCTCGGAGGGCTGGCTGTCGCCGAGGAACGGCTGCGCGGCCGCACGCTCGATGAACGCGAACGTCATCGCTTCGGACATCCCGCACGCGGTCAGCACATGGCGCAGACGCCGGTCGAGCAGCGTCCGCGCGTCGGGCGCTGCCTGCGCGGCCTGGAGTTCGGGGAACGTGGCGGGCAACGACGCGTAGCCGTCGTGCCGCGCGACCTCTTCGATCAGATCGATCTCCCGCTCCACATCCACGCGGAACGACGGGACGCATACATCCCAGCGCGTCCCCCGCGGTTCGGGGGGGCGGCGGTTCGGCGGTGCGGCGGTTCCGTTTCGATGTTCGAGGTTCTCGTTCTCGTTCTCGTTCTCGTTCTGGTTCGGGTTCTGGTTCGGGTTTACCTGGAACCCGAGGGGGACCAGAATTCCAGGAACCTTGCTGTCCGCGACGCGCATGCCGAGCACGCGTTCGATCCGGTCGGCGCGAAGCGTGAGGGTCAGCGGCTTCCGAGGCGCGGGGTAGCGGTCGATCAGGGCGCCTGCCGGATGCGCGGCGCCGAGTTGCTCGAAGAGCAGCGCGGCACGCGCGATCGCCCGCGGAGCGGCGTCGATGTCCGCGCCGCGCTCGAACCTGGCAGACGCCTCCGTCTTGAGACCGAGCCGCTTGCTGGTCCGCCTGACGGACGCGGGCTGGAAATACGCGCTCTCGATCACCATCCATTTCGTGCGGCCGCCGATTTCCGAGTCGGCACCGCCCATCACTCCGGCCACCGCCTGCGGCCGCGAGCCGTCAGCAATGACGAGCATCCCGGGTTCGAGCGGCCGGTCGACATCGTCCAGCGTCCGGATGCGCTCGCCCGCGCGGACCGCGCGAATGCGCAGCGTGCGCGTGTCGAGTTTCTCGAGGTCGAACGCGTGCGTCGGCTGACCCATCTCGAGCATCACGTAGTTGGTGACGTCGACGATCGCGCTGATGCTTCGGACGCCGGCGGCTTCCAGCCGCTCGACCATCCACGACGGCGTCTGCGCACCCGCGCGTACCTCGAACGCCTGCGCGCAGTATCGGGGACACGCGTCCGCATCCTCCAGCACGACGTCGACCGGCGGCGCTTCCGCCGCGGCCGTCGCGCCGGCGCGCGCCGCTTCCGTCGGCGGCAGGCGCAGGGGCACATCGAACGCGGCCGATGCTTCGCGCGCCAGGCCGACGATGCTGAGGCAGTCGGGGCGGTTGGCGGTGATTTCGAAATCAATCACCGCGTGGGGAGACCGTTCGATCGCCGCGACCTCGAAGCCGCGCAGGCCAAGGGTGCGCGCGACGACCTCGACATCCCGCGGCACGTCGACGAGATCCAGGAGCCACTCGAGCGGCAGCTTCACAGCGGGAACTGCTCCAGGAAGCGCAGGTCGTTTTCGTAGAACAGACGGATGTCCTCGACACCCCACTTGAGCAGCGCCATGCGCTCGATGCCGACGCCGAACGCAAAGCCCGTATAGCGCTCCGGGTCGTAACCGACGGCTTCGAATACGGCGGGGTGCACCATGCCGCTGCCGAGGACTTCGATCCAGCCGGTGCCCTTGCACATCGAACAGCCGGCGCGCACGGCGTCGCTGTCGCGCTGCGAAACAGGCTCCTGCGGAGCCCGCCCGGTCCCGCCGCAGGCCGCGCAGCTGATGTCGAGCTCGGCGCTCGGCTCCGTGTAGGGGAAGAAGCTCGGGCGAAAGCGCGTCTTCCGCTCGGCACCGAACATTTCGTGCGCGAAGGCGACGAGCGTCCCTTTCAGGTCGGCGAGGGTGATGCCCTCGTCCACGACGAGACCTTCGACCTGCGTGAACATCGGCGTGTGCGTGAGGTCGAGATTGTCGCGGCGGTACACGCGGCCCGGAGCGATCAGACGGACGGGCGGCTGAAACCGCTCCATGTAGCGCACCTGCATGCCCGACGTGTGCGTCCGGAGCAGGGTCGCCGGCACGCCGACCGCAGACGTCACTGGCGACGCCAGGTACAGCGTGTCCTGCATGTCGCGCGCGGGATGCTGCGCGGGCATGTTGAGCGCTTCGAAATTGTGGTAGTCGTCTTCGAGTTCCGGCCCCTCGACGACGAGGAAGCCGATGCGCTGGAAGAAGGTCTCGATCTGCTCGCGCAGCAGCGTCAGCGGGTGGCGATGGCCGACCAGCGGCTCGCGCCCGGGCAGCGTGACGTCGATGGCATCGACGCGCGGCTTCTTCGCCGCGGCTGCAAGCCGATCGTCAATCGCCTGCTCGACGCGCTTCTTCAGCTCGTTCGCCGCCTGGCCGAGCGCTGGCCGGACATCGGGGGGCGCCGACGCGACGGTCTTCAGGAACGCCGGAAGGAGGCCGTTCTTGCGCGACAGATATTTGTCGCGAATGGCCCGCAGCTCCGCATCTCCCGCGGCGCGGTCGAGGTCGGACTCGAATTGCAGTTGGAGACTCGCGATGTCCATGAACGGTTCAATGTGCGGGGGTTCCGCGGTGCGGGGTTCGTTTTTGTTCTGGTTCGCGGTTCTGGTTCACGGTTCGCGGTTCATGGTTCGTCGTCGTTCGGCGATCGCGAACCCTTAACCCGAACGCTTCTCCGAACGCGAACTCTTAACCCGAACGAGAACCTGGAATCCGAACGCGAACCCGGAACCCGAACCCCGAAGCGAACCTCCGCACCCCCGCACGTCCGAACCCGGAACCGCCTTCAGGCGTGTGGCTGGGCCGCGGACTGCCGCGCATCGGCGGCGACTTTCGCAAGCGTCGCGAATGAGGCAGGCGACGACACGGCGAGTTCGGCGAGGCTCTTGCGGTCGAGCGTGTTGCCCGCTGCTTTGAGGCCGGCAATCAGTTCCGAGTACGTGAGCCCGTTTTCCCGCGCCGCAGCGTTGATCCGCATCACCCACAGGCGGCGGAAGTCGCGCTTCTTGTTGCGGCGGCCGACGAAGGCGTACTTGAGCGCCGTATCGACCGACTCCTTCGCAGAGCGATACAGCTTGCTCTTGGTCTGGTAGAACCCTTTCGCGCGCGCGAGCAGCTTTTTGCGCTTCGCCCGGCGGACATTTCCTCTTTTGACTCTCGGCATCTAGTCCTCTTTACTCAGCGCTCGTGGGCCCCACCCCCACTCGCTCTCACTCGGCGCCGCCGCTGCGCGGCGGTTCACTCCGTCGCCTCGCTCGGGCCGCAGGCGCTCACTCAGCGCTGGCGACTGGCGACTGGCCACTGGAAACTGGCCACTGGTTACGGCAGCATCCTTCTCAGTTTCGCCTGATCGGCCGGCGCGGCGACGACCGTTCCACGCAGCTTGCGCTTGCGGCTGCGGGTCTTGCTCGTCAGGATGTGGCGCTTGAACGCCTTGGCGCGGACGATCTTTCCCGTCCCTGTTTTCTTGAACCGCTTCGCGGCGCCGCGGTGACTCTTCAACTTGGGCATTTACGCGTTCTCCGTCGTCTGTTCCGTCTTCGGCTTCGGCGCCGTCCGCTTTCCGCCGCCCTTCTGCGACAGGATCGCGTGCATCTGGTTGCCTTCCTGGCGCGGCTGCGTTTCCGCGACCGCGACATCCGACAGCTCCTCGATCAGGCGTTCGAGAATCCGCCGGCCAATCTCCGGGTGCGCCATTTCACGGCCGCGGAAGAAGATCGTCGCTTTCACCTTGTCGCCTTCCGCCAGGAAGCGCTCGATGTGCTTCTTCTTGAACTGGTAGTCGTGCTCGTCGACCTTCGGCCGGAATTTGATCTCTTTGACTTCGATGACCTTCTGGTGCTTCTTGGCGGACCGCGCGCGCTTCTGTTCCTGGTACTGGTAGCGCCCGAAGTCCATGATCCGGCAGACCGGCGGCACCGCCGTGGCCGCGATCTCCACGAGATCGAGGCCCTTCCCGCGTGCGATCGCGAGCGCCTGCGGCGGCGGCATGATGCCGAGCTGCTCACCGTTTTCATCGATGACCCGGACCTCCCGGACCCGGATCCGTTCGTTGACCCGGGTGCGGTCGTCCCGCCGCGGGTTGCGATCAAAAGCGATAACTACCTCCTCACATGGGGCTGCGCCCCAAACCCCGACTCGTCGCTAGCGGGGGACCCGGCGCCCTTCGCCGCTTCTCGCAGGCGCGCCTGCGCGCCCAGGCCCCAAGGACAGTCAGTGTGAACTGAAATTAACAGTCTCCACCTCGGGTTCGTCCTTGAATTGTCCCTTGCCCGCAATCTCCGACTGCGCGTCCGCGAGAAACGCGTCGATGGTTCGGCTGCCCTGGTCGCCGCCGCTCCGGCTTCGCACGGCGACAGCACCCTCGGCCACTTCCCGATCCCCGATCACCAGCATGTAGGGAATCTTCTGAAGCTGGGCTTCGCGAATTTTATAGTTTACCTTTTCCTGGCGCTCATCGATCTCCACTCGCAGGCCGGCCGCGTCGAGACGGTCTCGGACGGCCCTGGCGTAGTCCGCGTGCCGGTCCGCGATCGGGAGGACGATGGCCTGGACGGGCGCCAGCCACAAGGGAAACGCGCCCGCGTAATGCTCGATCAGGATGGCGATGAACCGCTCGAAACTTCCCAGAATCGCGCGGTGAATCACGATTGGGGTGTGCTCGGCGTTGTCCGCGCCGACGTACTTCAGCCCGAACCGCTGCGGCATCTGGTAGTCGAGCTGAATCGTCGCGCACTGCCAGCGCCGGCCGAGCGCGTCCGTGATGTCGAAGTCGATCTTTGGTCCGTAGAAGGCGCCGTCTTTCTCGTTCAGCTCGTACGCCATGCCGGTACGTTCGAGCGCGGCCTCGAGCTGCGCCTCCGCGTTGTCCCAGGTGGCGACCTCCCCGAGGAAATCGTCCGGTCGCGTCGAGAGCTTCGCGACAAACGGCAGCCCGAAATCGGCATAGACGCGCTGCACGAGGCGGATCAGCCGTTCGACCTCTTCGCCGATCTGGTCCTGCGCCACGAAGCAGTGCGCATCGTCCTGCGAGAACTGGCGGACGCGCGTCAATCCGGAGAGCACGCCCGATGCCTCGTTGCGATGCAGCGGCGTCTGCTCGTGAAAGCGCAGCGGAAGGTCGCGATAGCTGCGCACGTCGCTCGCGAACACGAGCATGTGCCCCGGGCAGTTCATCGCCTTCACCGCCATCGGATCGCCGTCACGCGATTCGACGAGGAACATGTTCTCCCGGTAGTGTGCCCAGTGCCCCGAGGTCTCCCACAACGACTTGTTGTAGATGAGGGGCGTCTTCACTTCCAGGTAGCCGGACGGGAAGAGCACGTCGCGCATGTAGTTCGCGAGCGTGTTGTACAGCGTCGTTCCCTTGCCCAGCCAGAACGCCGCCCCCGGCGCCCACGGATGGAACATGAAGAGCCCGAGTTCCTTTCCGAGTTTCCGGTGATCACGCTTCTTCGCTTCCTCGATGCGCGTGAGGTACGCCTGCAGCTCCTTCTCGGTGAAGAACGCCGTGCCGTAGATCCGCTGCATCGGCTGGTTCTTCGCGTCGCCCTTCCAATACGCGTTCGAGGTGTGCAGGAGCTTGAACGCCTTCAACCGGCCGGACGAGGGCACGTGGGGCCCGACACAGAAGTCGACGAAGGTGTCGCGATCCTTGATGGTGTAGCAGGACACCTCGGACTCGCCGGCGGTCTTTTCCTCGATGAGCTGTACTTTCAACGGCTCGCCGCGATCGCGGAAGAAGCGGATCGCTTCCTCGCGCGGCCACATCTGGCGCTCGTAGGCCAGATCGGCGGCGGCAAGCTCGCGCATCCTGTTCTCGATGGCCTCGAGATCCTCGGGGACGAACGGGCGGTCGACGACGAAGTCGTAGAAGAAGCCGTCCTCGGTCGGGGGACCGATCCCGCACTGCGCGTTCGGAAACAGGTGAGTCACCGCGGCGGCCAGCAGATGCGCCGTGCTGTGGCGGTAGACGTGGAGCGCGTCGGCCCCCTTGTCGGTCAGGAGAGCGACGCTGGCATCCTTCGTCAGCGGAAAGGTCAGGTCGACCGGCTTGCCGTCCACGACCGCCGCGATCGCCGCCCTGGCCAGACGCGGAGAGATCCCGGCCGCAACGTCGGCAGGCGTGCTGCCGGCGGGAACCTGGCGGGCGGAGCCGTCAGGAAGCGTGACCGAGATATCAGACATGAAGCATGTGGACGCGCGCGTTCAAGCGATTACCAACCAGTCGTGACAACGCTCTGGCTCGCCAGCCGTAGCTCGCGTCGAGCGGGCAGGTCCGCCATCGCCAAGGCTACGGCGGACAGCCTCCGCGACAAAAACGAGCGGAGGCTGGTAGGCGCGGGTGGAGTCGAACCACTGACCTCCTGCGTGTCAAGCAGGCGCTCTAACCACTGAGCTACGCGCCTATGTCTTGAAAACACAGGCCTTGCCGGAACGATCAGTGTAAATGACAACTGGCCGGAATGGCAAATGATCAATGGCCGCGACTAGCGGGTCGCGCTCTTCTGGATCCGCTGGACGGCGGCGTCGAGAACGGGATCGCCAGCGGGGGCGGGCTCGCCCCAGTCGACGTCAGGTTCATCGACTTCCTGATCCGGCGAGATGCCGCGTCCCGAGATCGCATAGCCGTCCGGTGTCACGTAGCGTTCATACGTGAGCCACAGGCCGCGCCCGTCGGGGAGGCGCACCAATTTCTGCACGCCGGCGCGCCCGAGCGTACGCTCGCCGACGACGTCCGCGCGCTTGTTGTCTTCGAGCGCCGCGATGAAGAGTTCGGCGGCGCCGGATGTGCCGGTCGTGGTGAGGAGCGTCACCGGGGCCGTGATGGCGCCATCGCCCGGCTGAGCGGTGATCGTCTGGCGGATTGCGGACGCCGCCACGGGCTGCGCCTTTTCGGTCGGCGACGGCGGAACCTTGTCGTCCGCCTTTTGATCCGGATCCCGCCCGGCCAGTTTTGCCAGCGTGCCGCTCTTGACGAACAGTCGCGCCGTTTCGAGGCCGCTCTCGTACGGCCCTTCCGCGGTATGGCGCAGATCGATGATCAAATGCGTCGCGCCGTTCTTGAGCAGCTCGTTCGCTTTGTCGCGAACCTGCGCGGCGGTTCCGGTGCCGAACGCGCCGATGCGGATGATGCCGATGTCGGGCTGCGCGGCGCGTCCGCTGACCATTGTCCCCGGCGTCGTTTCGCGAACGAGGTCGACTTCGTGCGGGTCGGCGGCGTTTCCGCGGATGATGGTGAGCTTGACGTGCGACCCCGGGGTGCCGCGCAGCATCCGCGCGCCTTCCCACACCGACATGTCGCGTGTGGGTTTCCCGTCGATCGCCCGCACGTAGTCGCCCGTCTCCAAGCCCGCTTTTGCCGCCGGTGATCCGTCTCGCGCGGCAATCACGCGGAGGTAATACTGACGCGTCAGCTCGACGCCGACGTCGCCGGCGGGCATGCTGCCAGAGGCGCACGCGGCGCTCGGCGAGAGCGACGCGCACGGTCCGGACCGATCGAGCGCCTTCACCTCGTCCGGGGTGAGATAGGCGCTATCCGGATCGAGGCCGTCCGCGAGGCCCCGCATCGCGCCTTCCATCACGTGATCGACCTTCACCTCTTCGACATAGTTATTGAGGATCAGCGACACGACGTCCTCGAACACGCGCAGGTGCTGGAAGGCGTCGTCACCGGTGGACGCTCGTCCGAGCGCGCCGCCGATGACGATAAAGGCCAGCAGCGGCGTCGAGATCAGCAGCACGGACAAGCGGGTGCGGGTCGTCATGAAGGCTTAGGACCTCTTGAGCCATTGTAGCGGGTCGACGGGCTGTCCGTCGATCCGCAGCTCGAAATACAAGGACGGATTACCGGCCGAGTCCCGGCCTGAACTCCCCAGCGTCGATCCGGCATTCACGTGATCGCCTTTATGGACTGCCACGGTCTGGAGGTTGCCATAGAGGGAAAACGCGTTGTCGCCATGATCGACGATGACGAGGTTTCCATAGCCAGTGAAGTGGTCGGCATACGCGACGGTGCCCTCGTGGACCGCCTTGACAGGCTCGCCGGCCGGCAGCGACAGCTCGAGGCCGTTGCGCGTGTTCGCCGCCGCGCCGCGATGGGCCCGGACGAGCGGGATCCCGTCGGCCGGCCAGGGGAGCGCCCCGCGAAACGGGCGGATTGGCAGGCTCGTCTCCGTCGACGGGCCGATCTGCATCCGGCTCACCTCGGACTGGAGCCGATCGCGTGCCTCTTGCAGTTCCGTCGAAAGCTGGGTGTTCAAATCACGACGCTCGCCGATCGATTTGAGGAGCGTCGTATGCGCGACAACGGCCCGATCGGCGGCAGCGCGGGCCGCCTGCGCCTGCTGCTGAAGCTGCAGCAGTTCCGACGATCGCTGACGCAGGCGCGTGCGTTCGTCCTGGAGCGCAACGACGTTTTTCCGATGCTGTTCGAGGCGATCGCGGTCGATGTGCCCGAGCGCCGCGGCGGTGCGATACGCGCGCCCGAGCTCGCGGAGGCTGTCGACGTCGAGCAGCATGCGCCAGTACCCGAACCGGCCGAGCTTGTAGAGCTGCACGAACCTCGCCTCGATGTCGGGCCGGTCCGCGTCCACCTGAATCGCGAGCACACTGGCCCGCCGCTCGGCGTCGGCGAGCTGGACCTCGATTGCGGCCGATTCGCGATCGAGGTTCGCCAGGTGCTCCGCCTTGATCTGACGATCCACCTCGAGCTTGCGAAGCTCGACGAGCAGCGTTCGCTGCTGGGTCGCGAGCGCGTCCGATTCATGCTGGAGCGACGCGAGCCGCTCGGAGGCACGCTTCGTGGCGTCGTCGGGTTTCTGCGGCGTTGCCATCGCGCCGGCGACAGCTCCGCCGGACAGCATCGCCAGAATCGCGACGACGCTCGTACGCCTGTTCATGGGGTCCTGGAATTATACCCGCTTGGAGTGATGCTACCCTGTGCTCGTGCGGGCGCTGGGCATCGATTACGGCGAGCGGCGCATCGGCCTTGCGCTGTCGGACCCGACGGGCCTGCTCGCGTCTCCATGGAAGACCCTCGCCAACGATGCCAATCTCGACCGCGCCGCGGCACGCATCGTCTCCGAGGTGATGGCGCTCGACCAGGACGCGGAACGCGTCGGCATCATCGTCATCGGCCTGCCGCGGCGGCTGAACGGCGACCCGAACGAACAGACCGCGCGGGTGCGCGCGCTCTCGTCCCTGCTCGCGACGCAGACCTCGCTTCCGATCGTGCTGCAGGACGAACGCCTCACGAGCCACGAGGCGGACGCGTTGCTCGCGCAGCGTGAACCGGACTGGTGGAAGCGCAAGGCGCGGGTCGACCAGATGGCCGCAACCTTGATCCTGCAGGACTATCTCGATCATCAGCACTCCAGGTGAAACGCCTTCTTCTCGCGTTCGTCGTCCTTGTCCTCGTCTGCGCGGGTGTTGCCGCGTGGCTGGTGACGGGCGTCAATCGCGCGTACAAAGGCTATGAAGGGGCGGAGCAGTTCGTCGAGATCCCGCAAGGCGCAGGTCCGGCCGGGATCGCGCGTCGCCTCACACAGGCCGGCGTCGTTCGCAACACGACGACTTTCCGCCTCGCGGTCTGGATGACAGGTGAAGGACGGCGTCTGCAGGCGGGTGAGTACCGATTCGATCACGCCGTCTCGGCACGTCAGGTCGTCGACAAACTGGCGCGCGGCGAGGTCTATCTGCGGCCCATCACCTTTCCCGAAGGCTGGACCATGCGGCAGATGGCGGATTTGTACGCGCAGAAGGGGTTCGGCACGGCCGACGCCTTTCTGAAGGCCGCGCGCAATACGTCGCTCATCTCCTCGATCGATCCATCGGCTGAAGACCTCGAAGGGTATCTGTTTCCCGACACGTACACGCTCCCGAGAAGCGCGACCGCGGATCAGCTCGTGTCGCGCATGGTGGCGGGGTTCGAAAAGGCGCTGACGCCGCAGATTCGGCAGCAGGCTGCGTCACGCGGCCTTGGGGTGCGGCAGCTCGTGACGCTTGCGTCGATCGTCGAGAAGGAAACCGGGAATCCGGCGGAGCGGCCGCTGGTCGCCGCTGTGTATTCGAACCGCCTCGCGATCGGCATGGGCCTGCAATGCGATCCGACGGTCATTTACGCGCTCGAGCGAGCGGGACGCTATACCGGCAATCTCACGCGAGAGAACCTGATGTTCGATTCGCCGTACAACACGTATCGCTACGCAGGCCTGCCTCCCGGTCCGATCGCGAATCCCGGCCGCAGCTCACTCGCGGCCGCCGCAGACCCGGCCCGCGTGCCATACCTCTATTTTGTGAGCCGCAACGACGGCACGCACGCGTTCGCGACGACGCTGGAAGAACACAACAGGAATGTAGAGGAATTTCAAAAGAAGTTTTTTCGCGACCGCCGCAAGGCGGGGGGGAATACAAGATAACTACACGACTTCGCAACGCTCAACTACTCAAAGTAAGGAAAATCTGTTGCGTAGTTGGGAATTGTTGCGTAGTTGGGAGTTGTGTAATTGCGTAGTTATTTTGATTGGCCCCCTACCCTCCCCATTTCAGCTTCTGGCGCAACACGTCGAAGTACGTGCGATTGGCGGACTTGACGAGCAGCAGCGCCTGGCGCGCGCGGCGGATGTGGACGACGTCGTTGGCCGCGAGGGGAAAACCCGACTGGCCGTCGAAGGTGACGAACACTTCGTCCTGCGTATCCATGATCGGGCGGACGAGCACCTCCGCATCGGCGGGGATCACGATCGGGCGGTTGGTCAGCGTGTGCGGCGCGATTGGCGTGAGCAGGACCGCGTCGACGGCGGGATGCACGATAGGCCCGCCGGCCGCGAGGTTGTAGGCCGTCGATCCCGTGGGCGTCGCGACGATCAGCCCATCGGCGCGTACGCGCGTCATGGCGTCGCCGCCGACCGTGATCGTCATCTCGATGATCCGCGACAGCGCACCCTTGGTGATCACGATGTCGTTGAGCACGGTGTGCTCGGCGAACGGCTGGTCGCTGCGGACCGTCCGTGCCGTCAGCATCGGCCGCCGTTCGATCGCGGCCGCACCCGCGAGGACGGCCTCGAGCGAGGGGAACAGCTCGTCAAGCGTGATTTCCGTCAGAAAACCCAGGCTGCCGAAGTTGACGCCCAGGATCGGCACGGTCGCGCCGGCGCTCGCGATGCGGCCTGCCATCCCGATGAGCGTGCCGTCGCCTCCGAGCAGCACGACGAGGTCGCACTGGCCGGGGAGATCGTCGCGCGAGCTGGTGGGCCAGTCCGGCGGCACACCGGCGAGCCGCGCCGTTTGCGTCTCGAAGACCGCGCGGATATTGCGCGCCTGCAGCCACCCGGCGAGCTCGGCGAGGACGCCTGCGGCGGCGTCGAGGTGACGCTTGGCGATCAGGCCGACGCGGGTGATATGACTCATGGGCGACGCAGATGCAGGAAGAACTCGCGGTTGCCTTCGGCCCCGGTGATCGGCGACTCGATGGTGGCGACGCGGCTCAATCCTAGTGTATCGGCCGCGCCCGCCACATCCTCCACCACACGCGCCTGAACGGCCGGATCCGACACGATTCCCCCTTTGCCGACCTCGCGGCGCCCCGCTTCGAACTGCGGCTTCACCAGGGCGACGAGCGACGCGCCCGGCTTCAGCAGCGGCGCCACCGCTGGCAGCACCTGTTTCAGGGAGATGAAGGACAGGTCCATCGTGACCAGATCGAACGCGCGGAACTCGAGCGGCAGCCGGTCGGCGGTCACGGCGCGGGCGTTCACACGCTCGAGGACGGTGACGCGCGGATCCGTACGCAGCGACCAGTCGATCTGGCCGTGGCCGACGTCGAGCGCGACGACATGCCTGGCGCCGCGCCGCAGCAGCACGTCGGTGAACCCGCCTGTGGAGGCGCCGACATCGAGCGCTGTCGAGCCGGCGGGATCGATCCCGAAGGCCTCGAGCGCGTGCGCGAGCTTCACCCCGCCGCGGCTCACATACGGATGATCGGGCTGCAACAGGTCGATCGCGGCGTCAGCGGCAACTGGTGTTCCCGCCTTCGTGACGACACCGCCGTCGACGCGTACCTGGCCCGCGAGAATCAAGGCTCGTGCGCGCTCGCGCGACGCGGCGAGGCCGCGTTCGACGACGAGCACGTCGAGCCGTTCGCGTCTGCTCAATGGCTTCGATCGACCACCAGCCGCGCAAACCCGGGAAGCTGCCCCCCGATCGCCGCGGAGTCCAGCGCCTGGAGCGCGCGGTCGATGCACGCGGCGGCCATCGCGCGCGACGCGTCGAGCCCGAACAGCGCCGGGTACGTGGGCTTGCGCGCGGCAGCATCCTTCCCGGCCGTCTTGCCAAGCGCCGATGACGCGCCTTCCACGTCCAGGATGTCGTCGACGATCTGAAAGGCGAGGCCCAGTTCGGCCGCGTAGCGTCCGACCGCGTCCAACTGCGGTGGACCGGCACCCGCCATAATTGCGCCGGCCACCGCCGACGCGCGGATCAGCGCACCCGTCTTCCGCGCGTGCATCGCGCGCAGGCCGTCAGCGTCGAAGGCCGCGCCGCTCCCCGCCGCCTCCAGATCGATCGCCTGCCCCCCGACCATGCCGCACGCGCCGGCAGCGTCGGCAATCGTTCGTATGGCGTGCAGCTTCCTGGCGACGAGGTCCTCGTCGTCCAGCTTCGTTTCGTCGGGCTCGCGCGCGAGGAGCGCGAAGGCTTCGGTCAGGAGCGCATCACCGGCGAGGATCGCCAGCCCCTCCCCGAAGACGACATGGTTGGTCGGCCGTCCGCGGCGCAGCGTGTCGTCGTCCATGGCGGGAAGGTCGTCGTGAACGAGCGAGTAGGTGTGGACGAATTCGAGCGCGCACGCCGCCGGCAGCGCGAGCGCGCGGGCGTGGGCGTGGTCGGTCCCGAGGCGCTCCGCGACGGCTTCGGCCGCCGCGATCGCGAGGATCGGGCGGAGGCGCTTCCCGCCGGCGAGGAGGCTGTACCGCATCGCGTCGGCGACACGTGCCGGGCACGCGGGTGGGCCTGGCAGGTACCGCGCGAGCGCAGCTTCGACGTCGCGGCGCGCGGCCTCGACCCACGCCGCGTTGCTCATCGGCTGCGCTCGGGCTCGTCCGAGCCGAGCGCCGCAGGCGCGGGGCGGATATCGCCGCGCTCCGTGAGGATCTCGATGCGGCGCTCCGCTTCCTCGAGCTGCGCGTGGCAGAAGCGCGACAACTGCACGCCGCGTTCGAAGAGCGCCAGCGACTTCTCGAGCGCCAGGTCGCCGGCTTCGAGCGTCTTGACGATCGTCTCGAGCTCGGCGATCGCACTTTCGAAGTCTTTGATCGTAGAGTCCACGGTTCTCCTTGCGGGCGAGCCGACGAAAAATGCGGAATTCAGAATACCGAACTCGGACTGCAGCCGCTCCGGATCCCGACGCCTGACCTCTCAATGCTATTCACCGCGTTTCGCCTCCACCCGGCAGTCGATCTCGCCGCGGGCAAGCGTCACCTGCACGCGATCGCCGGCGGACACCGCGGCCGCGTCGCGTACGATCGCGGTCCGATCCTCCGTCCAGCACACGGCGTAGCCCCGCGCCAGTACCGCAAGCGGGCTCAGCGTGTCCAGACGTCCGGTCAGGATCCGCAGGGCGGCGTCCGAGCGATGCTGCACACGGCGCACGGCCGCCTGCAGCTTCGCGTCGGCGCTGGCGATCCGCGTGCGGATCGCCGCAAGGCGCCGCGCAAGGTCCCGCTGCTCGAGCCGCTGCCGCAGCGCCGTGGACCGGCGGATCCGCGCCGCCAGCGCTGTTCGCATCGCGGCGCGAAGCTGATGATCGAGTTCCGCCGCGTCGCGGCCACGCATCGCGACGCGCGTCTGGACGCCGGTAACACCACGGCCAGCCGCGAGCATCTGTACGCGCGTGCGCCGGCGCTGCACGTCCGCGTGAACGGCCGCGCGAAGCCGCGCCGACAATCGGTCGATGCGCGTGCAGAATTCGCTCGTCGCCGCCACGACCACTTCGGCCGCCGCCGACGGTGTCGGCGCCCGGACGTCCGCCACGAAGTCCGCAATCGTGAAGTCCACTTCGTGACCGACGCCGGAAATGACCGGCACCGGGCATGCCGCGATCGCCCGTGCGACGCGCTCTTCGTTGAACGCCCACAAATCTTCGACCGAGCCCCCGCCGCGCGCGACGATGATCACGTCGACGTCTCGTAACCGGCCGAGCGCTCGCAGCGCGCGCGTCACATCTTCCGCGGCACCGTCGCCCTGCACGCGTGCCGGGCGAATCACCACGCTCGCGTTCGGCGCGCGCCGGCTGAGGACCTTCAGAATGTCCCGGACCGCCGCTCCATCAAGCGACGTCACGATCCCGATGCGCGTCGGGAACGCCGGCAGCGGCCGTTTCCGGCTGCGATCAAACAGCCCTTCGGCCTGCAGCTTTTTCTTGAGCTGCTCGAAGGCGAGCTGCAGCGCACCCAGACCCTTCGGTTCGAGGTGCTCGCAGACGAGTTGGTATTCCCCCTTCGGCTCGTATAACCCAAGCCGACCCCGTGCGACGACGTGCAGTCCGTCCTCCGGCTTGAATCGGAGGTAGCGGACGGCGGTCCGGAACATGACGGCCTTGAGCTGCGCGCCGTCGTCTTTGAGCGTGAAATAAAGGATGCCGGTGTTCCAGAGCCGGCAATTCGAGATCTCCCCTTCGACCCAGAGATCGCCGAACCCCGTTTCGAGCTGACGCCGGATCGCCGCCGTCAGCTCCGACACCGTGACGACGCGGCGTTCGGCGGTGACACGAGCCGGCGGCTCCGCGAGCAGGTCGTCGTCGGGTGGCCATCGGTCGGATTCTTCGAACGGGAGATCGAACAGATCGGACACGCGCGTCAACGCTCCGCCGGAACGCTGGCCGCCAGGGTTTCGACGTCGGCGGCCGAGAGGTTCAGCCGCTCGATGGACGTCGCGCGGCCAGTGGCGCGATCGGCCGTCACGATGACGGCATTCAGCCGTGCGGGCCCGGTCGCCGGCTCGAACCTCGCGGGCATCGACGTGAGAAAGCGGCCCAGCGCCGCGTCGGTCACGACGCCGATGATCGAATCGTGCGGGCCCGTCATCCCGGCATCGGTGATCGCGGCGGTGCCCTTCGGCAGGATCCGATCGTCTGCGGTCTGCACGTGCGTGTGCGTGCCGAACACGCCTGTGACGCGGCCATCGAGATGCCAGGCCATGGCCACCTTCTCGGACGTGGCTTCCGCGTGAAAGTCGACGATGATCACGCGCGCCTTCGCGCGCAGGGCATCGATTTCCTTCAGGACGACGGCGAAGGGGTCGTCCAGCGGCTGCATGAAGATGCGGCCCATGATGTTGATGACACCGATCGGCTCGCCGGTGCGCGTTCGACCGAGATAGCTTCCGCGTCCAGGCACGCCGGCGGGGAAGTTGGCCGGCCGCAGCAGCTTGGGCTGCCGAGGGATGTAGTCGAGGACTTCTTTCTTGTCCCAGACGTGGTTTCCCGTCGTCATCGCGTCGACGCCGTAACTGAGAATCGTGTCGGCGATGTCGCCGGTGATCCCGAAACCAGCGGCCGCGTTCTCGACGTTCGCGATCACGAAATCGAGCGATTCGCGCTCGATGAGCGCCGGCAGCGCGCGACGGACGATGTCGCGCCCGGGACGGCCGAAGATGTCGCCGATGAAGAGGGTACGCATGCTAACGGATGGGGATGCGAAGTTCGCGGCCGCGCCGCTCCTCGATGCGCGGAAGACGGACGCGCAGCTCGCCCGCCGTCAGCGTGGCCTCGGCGCGGCCGGCATCATAGGCACCCTCGAGCCGGACGGCGCGGGCAAATCGCCCGAAGCCCCGCTCGGCAAGGTGAAACGCCGCGCCGGCCTGCTCTCGGGCCGGCAGCTTCTCGCCCGCCACGATCAGCACGTTGCGGCTGAAGACGATCTGAAGCGACGCGGCGGCGACCCCTGGCACGTCCATGACGAGTTCGACGCCGTCGGCCGTTTCGACCACGTCGAGGGCAGGGCTGAATTCGGCCGGGGTGGCCGCCTGGCTGGCACCGTCGTCCCAAATGCCGTCCAGCAGCCTGCGGAGATCTGCCGGCAGGTCGCGGCGTTCAACATAGATCCGCCCCATCCTGCAGATTCTAGCAGTGCCTGTTGACCGCGGGACACTAGACGCGCCGTGGCCGGCGCGCGTTGACGGGGGCGCCGGCCGACAGAGGCTGACGCGGGTATATGAGTCTTATAAACTAAGATCTTGTGCTTGACATTGGCTCATATGCCGCTTATATTTGGGGCGTGACTACAACCTCCAGGAGGATAAACGTTATGACTCTGGTTCGCTGGGATCCCGTTCGCGAGCTGGCGTCGATGGAAGTCGACCGCCTCAATCGGATGTTTGCGGACTTCTACAACCAGCCGTTCGGTCGTGGGTGGGTGCCCGCCGTCGATGTGTTCGAGAGCGACAACCATGAGGTCGTCGTCAAGGCGGAGCTGCCGGACATGAAGCGGGAAGATATCAACGTGACATTCGAGAACGGCACGCTGACCCTTCAGGGCGAGCGCCGAGCGGAACACGAAGCGTCCAAGGATCGGTTCCACCGCATCGAGCGGCAATATGGATCGTTCAGCCGTTCCTTCACGCTGCCCGCGACCGTCGATCCGTCGCGCATCTCCGCTTCCTACAAGGATGGCGTGCTCACGGTGCGCATTCCGCAGCGCGAGGACGCAAAACCGAAGCAGATCGAAGTGGCCTGAGAGAAAGGCGCCTCACGGCGCCTTTTTTTTCACAGGCGCGACGTCATAAGTTCCGCGCCTCCCGCCTCCCCGCCTCCCCGCCTCGCGCCTCCCGCCTCGCGCCTCGCGTCTCCCCCTCGCGCCGCGCGCCGATCCGCCTTGCCCTGCGATGGTGCCCCCGCTCGGACAGCCCGCTTCGTGCTCGGCGGCCGGAAACACTGTCGACGAGGAGCCGCCTCCGCGCGAAGGAGGCGCCCGTCCTCGCCCCCATCGCCAGTCAGGCGTCGCGCTCCCGCACTTCCCGCCGCGCGCCGCGCCTCGCACCTCGCGCCTCTCGCCTCTCGCCTCGCACCTCGCGCCTCTCGCCGCGCGCCGATCCGCCTTTTGTGCGATGGGGCCCCCGCTCGGACAGCCCGCTTCGTGCTCGGCGGCCGGAAAGACTGTCGACGAGGAGCCGCCTCCGCGCGAAGCAGGCGCCCGTCCTCGCCCCCATCGCCAGGCATGCGTCGCGCTCCCGCGCCTCCCGCCTCGCGCCTCGCGCCTCGCGCCTCGCGTCTCGCGCCTCGCGCCTCGCGCCTCGCACCTCGCGCCTCTCGCCGCGCGCCGATCCGCCTTTTGTGCGATGGGGCCCCCGCTCGGACAGCCCGCTTCGTGCTCGGCGGCCGGAAACACTGTCGACGAGGAGCCGCCTCCGCGCGAAGGAGGCGCCCGTCCTCGCCCCCATCGC
>DATJFQ010000081.1:0-3386 GCA_035495555.1 Vicinamibacterales bacterium | reverse complement strand
TCGGGGCATGAAGCGGCGGGGGTGCGTGCGGGGCTCGATCAGGCCGTGATCGACGCCGTCAAGTTCAACAGAGACGTCGCCGGGTTGCCCGAGAAGGAGGCCACCGTGATCCGCCTCGGGCGCGCGCTGTTCCGCGATCACGCGGTGAGCCCCGAACTCTGGGCGAAGACGGTCGAGTTCTTTGGACGTCAGGGCGCCGTCGAGATCGTCGCGACAATGGGCGATTACGTGATGGTCGGGTTCATGCTGACGGCTGTCGATCAACAGTTGCCGCCCGATCGAAAGCCGCTGCTGCCGCCACGCCGCTGACGCGGCCTTGGCGTAGAGTCCGGCTTTAGCCGGACCTCACTTCACCGAGCAGACGAAGTTCGCGGCGTCTTCCAGACTGCCTGATCCGTCGTAGCGGGCATAGGAGGGATACGCGCAGAGCGGACGCGTCCGTCCGGGGAAGTACGTCGCACCCGGACGGGCCGACGCCTCGATGCGTGCCGGCGCGGCATCTTTCTCCACCCAATCGACGATCGCACCCAGCCCATCGAAGCTGTCGGTCGCGGGCCCACCCGCGCAGTGGTTCATGCCAGGCACGAGGAACAGCCTTGCCCACCTGCCTGTAGACTCGGGCCCGCCGTTGTTGCGCGTCAGACGCTGGTAGTAGTCGATCGACTCGAGCGCCGAGAAGATCGGATCGGCAGTCCCGTGGAAAATCAGCAGCTTGCCGCCGCGCTTGCGGAACTCGGCCAGGGTCGAGTCGCGATAGGTGTCGAAGACCGATGAAAACGCCTGCATCCGTGCGGGATCGCGATCGAAGTTGAACTGCGTGATCGCAAACGCCGGGTCGGGCGGCGTGAAGAATTCGTGTGCGAGCGCGCCAGCCATCAGCGTGGCATTTGCTGCGTTCGGCGTGCCGGTCGGCGACGATCCCAGCTTCCACTGCCGCCATCCCGACGCGGCGATTCCAGGATCCCAGGCCTGCCCGACATACAGGGCTCGTCCCGAGGTATCGCGCGGACCGCCAAAGGTCCGCGCCAGGGCTGCGACCTGCACGGCCGTCAGGCAGTTCGCGTCTTTCGCGCCGGCGCACACCAAGCGCTTCGGATCGAAACGACACGCGTCCGGGCGCAGGACCATGCCGTCCGTTGCACCATCAACAGCGTCGCACGCCGTGGTGATGGCACGTGAGACGAGCGCCAGGTCGGCGTCGCTGAACGCCTGGCTGAGCACGCGCTGTCCATCCGCATTCGTCGGAGCGACAGAGAGATACGTCTGTGTGTCCCATGCCGCGGCGATCGTTGCCCCGCTCGACACGCTCATCGCGGGCGCGCAGATCGCGATGCCGTCGAAGTAGGCCGGATACCGTTGCGCGAACATCATGCCTTGCCGTCCGCCGCCCGAGCACCCGACGAAATACTTGCGATCGGGTGCGCGGCCGTAATAGCGCTCGATGAGCGCAAACACGATGGTCGCCGTGCGTTCGTGAGCCGCATAGGCATGATCGATGCGTGCGACGGGATCGAGACCGAACTCCGGCGTCGGACCCTGATGGCCCGCGTCCGTTGTCACGACGGCGAAGCCGCGCTGCAGGCCGGTGTCCGGAAACGACCCGGTATTGCGTCCGACCGCCGGCGCGACGATGCCGTCGTTGCCGCCGCCACCTTGATACAGGAAGCGGCCGCTCCACGTGGTCGGAAGACGGAGTTCGAAGCGCGTCTCGTACGCCTTTCCGTCTGCACCAGTACGCGGCGCTGCTGACCCGCGCACGATGCAGTGTGCAGGTTGCGCGGCAGACCCGGCGTCGTACGTCGTCGTGATCGCCGCAAGCGCGGCGATCTTCTCCGCACCGAGTGCCGTGCAGGCGGCGGCGCCGGGAGGCATCGGATCGGCCGCAGCTCGCGTCGAGTCACCTGTGCTTGCTGCCCATGCCAGGACGACGACAGCGATCGAGACGGACGAGCGCGCACGCCGTTTCAACTTGGTTGAATGAATCCGTTCGAGGTGCGGCATCACCATGTGATTTGCGATCCGTCGGGGCGGTAGTAGGTCGGCCGGTTCGGCCCCGGCTCCGAAATCGTGGCGAGCAGACGCAACCGGTTCATGTTCACGGACACGCCGAGACCGGGTCGATCGTTGGGATAGAGCTTGCCCTCGCGAAACGTCAGGAACTCGTTGAGATACTCGATCGGCTGCGATCCATAGTTGTATTCGAAAACCACCGACTGAGGATACGGGCCGAGCGCGTGTATCTGCGCGGCGGTCGCGATCGGGCCGGTGAAGTGCGGAACGATGCCGATGTCGTGCGTTTCGCACAGCGCACAGACACGGATCATCTCGGTGATGCCGCCGACATTCGGGAGCGAGCAGCGGACGAAATCGAGGTCGTGGTTTTCGACCAGACGGTGGAAATCCCAGCGCGCACCCCATTCTTCACCGGCTGCAAGCGGGACGCTGGTGAGGCTCCGAAGCTTGGGGATGTCCTGAAGAAACGAGTCGGTCTGCACCGGATCTTCGACGAGGTAGGGCTCGAACTCTTCGATGAGGCGACACCCGCGCAGCGCGTCGGCGAACGTGAATCGCTGGTGGAAGTCGACGCTGAAATTGCCGCCTGGCCCAACGCCTTCGCGCGCCGCGCGGCAGTCGGCTTGCACCTGACGCATGCGTTCGCGGGCGTCGTAGCTGGTACCGCCTGGCGGGAGACTCGCGGCATCGAAGCGGAACAAACGCCAACCCTCGTCCATGCAGGCCGCGGCGCGATCGCGCAGGCTGTTTCCGCCGCCGCGGAACGTCGTCGTGTAGCACTCCAGGTAGTTGCGATTCATTCCGCCGAGCAGCTCGTACACGGGTACGCCAAGGGCCTTGCCTTTCAGATCCCAGAGCGCCAGGTCGAGCGCGCCGATCGCGTGAAGCCGCTCGCGTCCGGGCGGATAGTGGAAGGCGCGATACATGTCCTGCCACAGGCGCTCGATGTGAAACGGGTTCTTGCCGATCAGCCGGCCGGCACACGGCTCCAACGTGTCGTGAGTGCCCCCTTCACCGATCCCGGTGATGTTGGCGTCTGTCTCGATCGTGACGACCAGGTTGCTTTGCAGAAGGGGGATCTGCAGCGGCATCACCGTGGGCGCTTCGTACAGGCGGATGCGCGTAATCTTTGCTTGCGGCAACGCCGCTTCAACGGCAAACGGCCGCAGCAACGCTGCCGATGCCGCCGCCGTCGTCTTGAGAAACGTACGACGATCCATTGCAATGCTCCTTCGCCGCGCGCTCACTGCGCAGCAGCGACGCGCCGCTCCACGACGGGCGGAGGGATCTCGCACGGTCGCGGACGCCATTTCGAGGTGTCGGATTCCTTTTTGAACTGCGAGCTGATGACGAACTCCTGGGTGAGGTATTCC
>DATJFQ010000080.1:0-54045 GCA_035495555.1 Vicinamibacterales bacterium | reverse complement strand
CCTGTCCGGGGCGTGCCGGAGTACTCGTTCAACTGGCGCACCGAGGTCAGGATCCGCGGCCCGGGCAGATTCTGGTCGTGCAGGCGTTTGCGCAGTTCGAGGTCCATGGGTTCTCCGACGCTCTGGACCGTGGTGAACCCGTTCATGACCGTCACCCGGGCGTTCTCCTCACCGGCTTTCACGCGATCGTCGGGCGTCTCGCCGCGGCTCTCGAAGCGGCCGTCCTTGCCGAAGTGCCACAGGATATGGACGTGCGTATCGATGAATCCCGGCAGCAGCGTCAGGCGCGAAAAATCGTGCGTGACGGCGCCTGACTTCGCTTCGACGCTCGTGATGGTGTCACCAGTCACCGTGATGACGACGTCGCGCTGATCGTGCCCGCGCCCGTCGATCAGGTGGCCGGCGCGGATCGTGATTGGAGTCGCGGGTTGGGCGGTCAGGACCGCCATAGCCAGAACCGGGCAGGCGAGGAGTGACAGCAGAACAATGCGCATGGCGCGCATTGTAACTGACGGCCGCGTGGGTGCATTGGGGAGCCGGTTGAACCGCGAGTGACGGATGCAGGGACGACCCGTCGAACCGCGGGCAGTGTTCAGCCGTCTATGCTCCGTATGGCCGCCGAAGACCTTACGCGTGATGTGCGCATCGGGTTGCGCGTACTGCGCAAAGAGAAGAGTTTCTGTGCCCTGGCCGTCCTCGTCCTGGCGCTCGGCATCGCCGGCGTCACGACCATGTTCGGGGTCGTCAACGGCGTGATGCTCCGTGGGTTTTCGTTTCCCACGGCCGACCGCCTGGTCAGTGTCAACTTCATCGACCCGACGACGCGGACGTTCTTTGGCGTCAACGGGCAGATCTCCTCCCTGGATTTCGAGGAACTGCAGCCGCATCAGCAATCGTTCGAGGCGCTCGCGGCGTACCTGAACGGGTCCACCGTCAACGTGACGATCGACGGCAAGCCGCAGCGGTTGACCGGCGCATACGTGACCGAGCGGTTTCTGGACATCCTCGGCGAGCGGCCGTTGATGGGACGAAACTTCGTCGCGGCGGACAACACATCGACCGCCGCCAAGGTCGCGATCATCGGCTACGGCATGTGGCAGCGCGATTTCGGCGGCGCGGCCGACGTGGTTGGGAGGGCGTTTCGACTGAACGGGAAGGCCGCGACCGTGATTGGCGTGATGCCACGCGGCTTTGCGTTTCCGACCAACGAAGAGATCTGGATTCCGCTGTACAGCGAGTTCCCGCCGAAGCCCCGGAACGATCCGTCGGTCGTGAACCCGTCGGTGTTGGGACTGCTCAAGCCTGGCGTGTCGCTGGACCAGGCCAATGCTGAGGCGACCACGTTTGCGAAGCGGTTCGCCGCCGCGTTTCCCGATACGAACAGGCAGTTCAACACCGGACAGGTCGAGCCGCTGTTGAAGACATTCACGCCGGCGCCGCTGCGGGGCACGTTGCTGACGATGCTCGGGTTCTGCGTGGGCGTACTGCTCATTGCGTGCGTCAACGTGATGAACATGCAGTTTGCGCGGGCGACGCTCAGAGCCAAAGAGCTCGCGGTGCGCTCATCGCTGGGCGCCTCGCGGTCACGGCTCATCGCACAGATGCTCACCGAAAGCCTCCTCGTCGCGGCGATCGGGGCCGTGCTGGGGATCGCGCTCGCGTACGTATCCATCGACTGGCTGTCGGCCGCCGTTCACGCGCTCGACAACCCGCCGCCTGCCTGGATCCGGTTCGATGTCGACGCGCCGGTTCTGGCGTTCACGGTCGCGTGCACGCTCGCCGCCGCGGTGCTCTCCGGGCTGCTCCCGGCCATCATCTCGTCGCGCGCCAATGCGGTCGAAGTGCTGCGCGACGGCGGCCGCGGCAATACGAACAGGGCAGTCTCGCTCGTGTCGCGAGGACTCGTCGTTTTCCAGGTCGTCGTCACCTGCGTGCTCCTCGTCGGGTCGCTGCTGCAGCTTCGATCCATCACGAAGCAGCAGACGATCGATTACGGGTACGACACGACGGGCGTGCTGACGGCGCGCATGGCGCTGATGGAAGGGAGCTACCCGACGCCGCAGGCGCGCAAGGCGTTCTATGACCGCGTGCTGCGCGAATTTGCGTCGGCGCCGGAATTCGAAGCGGCGGCGCTGACGAACCGGTTCCGGATGGTGTTCTCCGGAAACGTGCCGATCGAAGTCGACGGACGCGTGTATCGCGACAAGAAGGACCGGCAGGCGGCGAACTTCGAACAGGTGACAGGCAGCTATTTCCACGTCACCGGACAGAAGCTGCTCGAAGGGCGCACGTTCGGGGAGGACGACAGCGACGACCACCAGCCCGTGGCGATCGTCAACGCCGCCTTTGCGCGTAAGTACTTCGGCGCGTCGAGCGCGCTCGGGCGCCGCTTCCGGACGTATGCCGGCAGCACCGACGCGCAGGCAGGTCCCTGGCGCACGATCGTCGGCGTCGTCTCGACGGTCCGGATGCTCGGACCATTCAATCAACCCGGCATCGACGAGAGCGGCTACTACGTCCCGTTCTATGCGAACCCGGTCGGTCCGGTCACCGCCGGCCCATTTGCCGGGCAGTTCACCACGATTGCCGTGAAACCGCGCAGCGGCCAGCGGGCGGAAGCGCTCGCGACGGCGCTTCAGCGAATCGTCTCGAAAGCCGACGCCGACCTGCCGCTGTATTTCATCGGCACGGCCGCAAAGAACCTGGATTCCTTTGTCGCGCAGAACCGGATCATCGCGACGATGTTCACGATCTTCGGCGCGGTCGCGATGATTCTGGCTGCGGTGGGCATCTACGGCGTGATGTCGTTCTCGGTGAATCAGCGCCGCCAGGAGTTCGGTGTGCGAATGGCGCTCGGCGCCCATACGACGCGGATCCTGCAGATGGTGCTTCGCCAGGGGGCGTGGCAGGTCGGCGCGGGCCTGATCGTCGGGATGGGACTGACGTTCACGCTCGCGACGCTCGCCAACGCGGGTATCCAGGGCGTGCTTTACGGCGTCAGTGGACGCGATCCCTGGTCCTACGGCGTCGTGACGACGCTCATCGCCGTCGTCGCCATCGTGGCAATGCTCGTCCCCGCTCAGCGAGCCACGCGCGTCGATCCGATGGTCGCGCTCAGAACCCAGTAACCAACTGCCAACTGATTACTCGCAACTGGCAACTGATCACTGATTACTGGTTACTGGCTACTGGCTACTGGCTACCGGCTACCGGCTGCTTTCGCAGTGCGCGATACGCAAGCGGGACCAGATACAGCGTCACGAACGTCGAGAGCGACAGTCCTCCGATGACGGCGAGCGCGAGCGGGCGCTGCAGTTCGGCCCCCGCGCCCAGTCCGAGGGCCAGCGGCAGCAGCCCGAACAGCGTGCACAACGTGGTCATCAGAATCGGCCGGAGGCGGACTCTTCCGGCGCGTTCGAGAGCCTCGGTGAACGGCACTCCCTCGTCCGCGAGACGATGCGCGTAGTCGATGAGCACGATCCCATTCTTGACGATCAAGCCGATTAGCAGGATCAGTCCCATCGCCGACGAGACGTTCAGGTCGGTGCCCGTGATGAGGAGCAGCGCGAAGGCGCCCGCGAGCGACAGCGGTGCGGCGAGCAGAATGAGGACGGCCGGCAGAAAGCGCCGGAACTGCACGACGAGGATGATGAAGACGAGCGCGGCCGCGATCGCGAACACCGTCAGCAGTTCGTGGAACGACTCACGCTGCGACGCGTATTGGCCGCCCACTTCCGTCGTGTAACCCACCGGCAGCTTCAACGCCGCAAGCTTTCGCTGAATCTCCGCAACGGCGCTGCCGAGATCGCGGCCCTCGAGACGCCCTGTCACGAGCGCCATCTGCCGCAGGTTCTCCCGCTCGAGGATGATTTCACCTTCCGACGTCTGCGACTGTGCGATTGCGCCGAGCGGCACCGAGCGACCGTCCGCCGCGCGAACGGGAGTCGACGCCATCTGCACCGGATCGAGCCGATACGCGTCGGGATAGCGCACGCGCACGGGAATCGTGCGATCGGCGAGGCGGAGCTCCGTGCGGACGTCGCCGAGCCACGCGTCCGACAACTGTTCGGAGACCTGCTGGACCGACAGGCCGAGCCGTCCCGCCGCCGCCGTGTCCACGGTCCACGTCGTATCAGGATTCCCGCGCTCGACGCCGACGATGTCGACGACGCCTTGGATGCCGCCGAGCATCTTTTCGAGCTGCTCGGAGATGTCGGCGAGCGTGTCGGGGTCGTCGCCGAACACCTTGACTTCGATCGGGGTCGGCGCGCCTTCGAGGTCGCCGAGCATGTCCTGCAGGAGCTGCACGAACTCGATGTCGAGCTGCGGCGCCGCCTCTTTCAGCTTGTCGCGCAGCTCGTCGATGATCTCCTCGGCCGGCCGCCGCGCCCCCCGCGGCTTCAGGCGGACGAGAATGTCTCCCTTGTTCTGCTGCGTAGCGAAGAGACCGAGCTCTGATCCGGTCCGGCGCGTGAACGCCGCGACGTCCGGTGTCTGCTGCAGGATCGCCTCGACCGGCTTCACCATGCGATCCGTCGCCTCGAGTGCACTGCCCGGCGGCGAGAGGTAGTCGATGACGAATCCGCCTTCGTCCGCTTCGGGCAGAAAGCCCGTGCCGAGGCTCATGAACAGCGCGACGCCTGCGACCGCCAACACGATTGCGCCGAGGATGCCCGCCGAGGGACGCTGCATCGTCGCATCGAGCGTCCGTGAATAGAAGCGCTCGAGCCGGCCCTCGTGATGTTCGTGCACGCCTGCCGCCCGGTGTTTCGCTGCGGCCTTTGCCAGCAGCGGAATCAGCGTCAGCGCCTGGGCGAGCGAGATCAGGACCGCGGCCGCCAGCGTGATCGACAGCGCTCGAAAGAACTGGCCGACCACGCCGGACAGCATCCCGAGCGGCACGAAGACGACGACGGTGGTCAGCGTCGACCCGACGACCGGCGCGACGAGTTCCCGGAGCGCCGCGTTCACCGCGCCCCCGGGCGACTCCCCGAGATCGAGATGCCGGTAGATGTTCTCGACCATGACTACGGCGTCGTCGATGACGAGGCCTATGGCGACCGCGAGGCCGCCCATCGACATGACGTTGATCGTTTCGCCCAGCCACCGCATGACGAGGAACGTCGTCATCACGGTGAGGGGCAGCGTGACCGAGGCGACAAGGGTCAGCCGCCAGTCGCGCAGGAACACCAGCAGCACGATCACGGCGAGGCCGCTGCCGATGAGAATGGCGTCCCGGACGTTCGCGATCGCGGTGGCGACGAATTCGGCGAGGTCGTACGTCTTCGACAGCCGAAGGCCCGCGGGCAGCGCGTGCGCGACTTCGGTCAACGCGCCTTCGAGGCCCGAGCGGACCTGCAGGATATTGGCGCCGATCTGCTGGGAGACGCTGATGTTCGCGGCGACCTTGCCGTCGCCGCTGATGAGCGAGGTGCGGTCCGGCGCGCCGGATTCCACCGTCGCTACGTCGGACACGCGGATCGTCGTTCCGCCTTTGACGACGAGCGGTGTCGGCGGAATGTCCTGCATCGACGACCAGAGTCCCGATGCGACGACGAGGTGCAGGAGGCCGTTCGCAGGATACCGGCCGACGGGCGCGAGCTGGTTGGCGGCCGCGAGCGTGTCGGCCACGTCGCCGATCGTGAGCGCGGTAGCCCGCAGCTTCGCCGGATCCGCGATGACTTCGATCTCGTGGGTGTCGGAGGCGAGCACCTCGACGTTGCCCACGCCGGCGACACGCGACAGCGCGGGCCGCATGACGTAGAAGCCGTAGTCGTACAGGTCCGCGGACGACAGCGGCCCCGACAGGTTCATGCTGAAGAACGGGAACGCCGCCGGCGTGAGGCGGTCGACGGTGAGATCGAGATCGGCGGGCAGCGACGACCGGATGTCCGCGACGTGCGCCTGCGCCTGCTGAAGCGCGACGACCATGTCGGTCGCGGGATCGAACTGCGCGCTGATCTCGGCAGCGCCCCGGAAGGTGGTCGAACGCACGCGGCGGACGCCCGGCACCTCCAGCAGCGCCTGCTCGATCGGGCGCGTGACGGTCAGCATCATCGTCCGGCCAGGCGTCGTGCCGCTGTGGGCGATCGCGACGACGCGGGGGAAGACGAGCGGCGGATAGATATCGCTCGGCAGCGAGAACGCGCTGAACAGCCCGGCCGCGGCGAGCACGATCGTGAGCGTCACGATCGCGCCGGCGAAGCGATCGACGAAGGAAGCGAGCGTCATTTCGCGACGGTGACCGGCGCCCCGCCGGGCAGCCCCAGCTGACCCTGCACGATCACGGCGTCACCGGCCTTCAGGCCGCCCGTGATCTCGATCTGTTTTGCGGTCGACAGGCCGGTCGTCACCCTCGTCATGTGCGCCTTGTGGTCGGCGCCGACCAGCATGACGAAGGCGCCCTCGTCGCCGTGCAGAACGGCTTCTATGGGGACCGCGAGCGCATTCGGATGCTCGTCCGTCACGATGTCGACGCGGACGGGCGTGCCGGCGGGAAGGGTTGTTTCGTGGTCGAAGGCAATGCGGACGTCCGCGGCAACCCCGCCGGGATCGACGGCAGCGGGACGCGTCAATACCTTCCCGGAGACCGGTTCGTGGGCGCCAGGCACGGTGATGTGAACGGCCTCGCCCGTGCGCACGCGCGCGAGGTCGGCAATCGGCACGGACGCGACGACCTGCAGCCGGCTGGGATCGATGATCCGCAGAATCACGTCCGACGCGCTCGCATCGACCATGTCTCCTGGATTGTGCGCGCGTTTGGCGACGACGCCGGCGAAGCGCGCGCGGACGACCGACCGCGACGCAAGCACCGACGCATTCTCACGCGCGCTCTGCGCCTGCGCGAGCGCCGCCTGCGCCTCGGAGAGGTCCCGGTCGGCATCCTCGAGGTCCTTCTGCGCCGCGACACCGTGCTGCACGAGCGTCGTCAAACGGTTCACCGACGCCTGCGCGTTCGCGACGTGCGCCTGCGCCTGGCGCACCTCCGCCTCCCGCTGCGCCAGGTCTGTCGAGACCGACGGGATTTCGAAGCGGACGAGCAGGTCGCCGGGCTTGACGTGGTCGCCTTCGGCTTTCGGCAATTCGACGATGCGGGCCGGTTCGGGGGCAGTGATCGTCCAATCAGCGCCCGGCGCCGCCGTTACCAGGCCCGTTGCGGAGATCGTCGCGTCGAACGTCTCCGGAGTCACCGTTATCGCCTCGACGGTCGGCGCCGCTTCGGTTTCGACGTCCTCGACCGCCTTGTGCCCGCACGCCGCCAGCGCGAGCGCAAGCAGCATCCACGTCGCCGTGATTTTCAATGAGTTCACCAATCCACCACTGGCGCTTTTACCGCAGCGCTGTTCCCATCGCCCGTTCGAGATCCGCGAGCGCGAGTTGATAATCGAGCCCCGCCTGTACGGCGCGCTGCCGGATCTCGCGTCCGGCCTGCAGCGTCTGCAGGAGCGCGGGAAGACCGGTCTGTCCGGACGAGTACGCCTCCTGCGCCATGGTTTCCACCTGTTGCGCCGCCGGAAGAATATCGGTCTGATACCGCTGGACCGCCTGTCGCGCCGCAGCCGCGCGCGCAACGGCGGCGGCGACGGCTCCGCTGACCTGGGCGGCCTTGGCATCGCGATCGGCCTGCGCGCGCGTCAGCGTCGCCTGCGCTACTGCGACGTCGGCGCGGCCGGTCGTGAAAATGGGCAGCGCGACGGCCGCCCCGAACCGCCAGCCGGTTGTGAATTCCGGCTGCGCGCCATACGTCAGGGTCGCCGACAGATTCGGATCCGGGCGCCGCATCGCCGTCGCCAGCGCCACGCGTGCGCGCGCTTCGTCCACCTGACGATCCAGCACGCGGAGATCCGCGTTCCCCGCCAGCGCCTGGGCGACGGCCGCGTCCATCGCCGGCAGCGCCCCTCCCTCGAGCGTGTCGGAGAGCTGCGGTGCGCCATCGGCGGAGTATCCGAGCAGCGTATTCAGCTCCGCGCGAAAGGCCTGCAGCTCACCGCGCGCACTCGCCGTTTCGTTCTGCGCTTCGGACAGCGCGAGTTGCGCCTGCAAGGCATCGAGCCGCGGAGCCGCGCCGGTCTGAAACCGTTCCTGTGCTGCAGTGCTCGCGCGGGATGCGACGTTTTCGAGGTCCTGCGCGACTTCGACGCGGCGGCTCGCGGCAACAGCCTGATAGTACGCGCGGCGCACGTCAGCGCGGACGTCCGCGATGACCCGTTGGGTATCGGCCTCGGTGACCGCGAGCGTAGCGTTGGCCACATCGACCCGCCTGCCGCGTTTACCCGAGAGTTCGAGCGGCAGCGTGCCGCCGAAGGACCAGTGCGGCGTCTCGCGTTCTTCTTCGACGCTCAGCTCGGGATTGGGGTGCTGGGCGGCGGCCTGCACGCCGGCCAGGTCGATGGCGCGTGCCGCCTGCGCCGCGAGCACCGTCCGGTTGGCCGCGATGGCTCTCGCCATCGCCTCGTTCAGCGAAAGGCTCGAAGGGGCTGCCGTCTGGGCGAAGCCGACTGACGCCATCGCACCAGAAACGAACACGAACGTCAGAGTCAGGACCGAGTGACGATGGCTTACCACGGGCACGCCACCGAGCCTGCGATCGCCACTCCACGTTGCAGGGGCACGATAGCCGCGGTCGCGCGGCCGCCATGTGCGCGCGTGACACGGCCCGCGACGAGACCGATGCCGGCCCCCATCAGCGTGTCGCTCGCGAAGTGCTTTCGATCATGGAGCCGCGCGCCGGCCACGTACGCGCCAAGCGCGTAGGCCGGGAGCCCCGCCCGGAGACCGTAATGGTTTTCGAGCACCGCCGCGGTTGCGAACGTTGCGGACGTGTGGCCGGACGGAAACGAATACCGACCGCCGTTCGGACGACGGCGCTGAATCGTGTACTTCACCGCGGAAGTGAGCACACCGTTGATCGCTTGCGCTTCGAGCAGGTCGGCGCCAAGGCCCGCGAATCCCGGATGTGACGTAGCGACACCTGTCAGCCACACGGCGGCGGCGCCGCCAACCTGAACGTATCCGCTGCCGAGGATCGAGCCGCCCTCCGTCAGCCGATCCACGGTCCTGGAACCGGCGGCATCCATCGTCAGATCACGATCCTCCGGGTGGACCGCCGCGGCCCCGGCTCCGCTCGCGCTCAGCACGGCGATAGCCGTCCAGCTCTTGAGGCGCGCGAACGCGTGCGGCACGTCCTTCACGGCCGCGGTGAGCGTCTGATTGGCCGCGGCTCTCGGCGCACCGGCCGCCGGCGGAGGGGGCGCCCCTGAGACCTGTGCCTGCAGAAGGGTGGTGAGGAGCAGCGGCGCGAGCATCGAAATCATTCCTTCTTCGCCAGGGTGGCGGACGATTACAGCCTACTCCAGCCGACACAGCAAGGGGGAACGGTCACCACTCTCCATTCCCAACTCCCAACTCCCAACTCCCAAATCCCAATTCGAATTGAGAGTTTTGGGCGTTGGGAGTTGGGAATTGGGAGTTATCGCGCGCCAGCCCTGTAATGCTAGGATGCCCTGACATGAGCCCACAGACACCGGAGCGCCGTCAGAGTCCGGACCGGCGCCGCCTCCCGCGGGGCGGACGACGGCCAAGCGATCACCAGGGTTACGCGCCGCTCGTGCTCGTTGCCGATGACGATAAGGACAGCAGCTCGCGATGCGAGGCGATTCTCGCGAAGCTGCGCTTCGCAGTCGCACCCGCGCATACCGCCGACGAAGCGGTCCGCGTCATGCAAGTCCTCAGACCCAACATCGTCGTCGCTCACCTGAAGGACGAGACGATGCTGCGGCGGAAAATGGAGAGCGAACCGTCCATGGCCGGCGTTCCGGTCCTGTCGCTGAACGACGACACGAAGGATCCCGCAACCCTTGTGGAAGCGATCAGGCGCGTGTTGAGGATGACCTCAGGCAGGCATTGAGAGAGACAGGCGACAACTACACAACTTCCAACTACTCGAGGCGTCAACGCAAGACCGCGAGTTATCTCCTTGCGTAGTTGTGCAGTTGGTAGCGGCGTAGTTAATCTTCTTCACGGATCACTTGAGAGTCACGAGCAGCGGTCGGTGATCTGAGATCTGGGTATCGAGCACCTGCGCGGACGCGCAGTGCATACCTTCGGACATCCACAAAAAATCGATTCGCTTCGCGGGCCTGTCGGCTGGATAGGTGAAGCCGTCACCGGAGCCGCACTCGGCCCAGGCATCGTGCAGCCCGGCCGCGGCGATGGGCTTCAGCACCGCGTTGTCCGGCGTCGCATTGAAGTCTCCGCCGACGACGAGCGGAGTACCTGCCACCTGCTGGTTGTGAATCACGTTCACGAGCGCCGCCACTTCCTGCGCGCGGCCGCCGTCCTCCGCCGGATCGAGGTGCGTATTGACGACGCGCCAGGTCACGCCCTGGACGGAGAGGATCGCAACCATTGCCACGCGCGGCTCGTGCGAGCCTCCCGCGCGGGCCTGGACCGGGAACACCGCCAGCGGCATCGTCGCCCGGTAGCCGATGAGACCGCGCGAGAGCAGTGCGATGCCGTATTGGCCTCCGTCGTAGTTGTAAAGGCTTGGTGAAAAGGCACTGTTGTACTTCGTCGATTTCTCGAGGTCTGCGACCTGGTCGACACGGCCCGAACGGGCGGTGCCGCGGTCGACTTCCTGCAAGAGCACAATGTCCGGCTTCTGGTCCTTGACGAGTGCCGCGATGCCGTCGAGATTCGGTTTACCCGACGCGTCCTTGCCGGCGTGCATGTTCAGCACGAGGATGCGAACAGGATCTGCGGCCCGCAGAACTGTTGCCGCGGGGATGCAGACGCCGAGAGTGACCGACAGCACGCTCAGGAATGTGCGATACCGCATACCTGATTACTCTACAAAACTGCACGGGCAGAGCTAAAGGGGTTCACGTGTCAATTCCCAACTCCCCACTCGCAAAATGTCTCCGTTTGGCGGTTGGGATTGAGCAGGCCTTCACGCCTGTCTCAGCGCCGTCGGCGTAAACCGGCGATGGGGATGTGTAGGAGAACCGCGAGCAGCAGAAACGCGCCGCCATAGAGCGGCAGCACCGCTGCGCCGCGAGCGAGCGGCTGGGTGACGGGAATCTGCATCTTCACGAGGTAGGCGGGCACCGCCGCCACGATCGCGCCACTCCACAGCTTGAGCGTGTACGCGGCCGGCACCCCGGTATGACCGACACGTGCGTTGAAGCTTCTGCGCAGCAGCAGGAATTCAATCCACCCTGAAACGCCCGCAGAGGCCGTCAGGCCCGCCGCTCCCCAGATCGCTGCGATGCCCAGCAATCCAGGCGCACGGAGGGCGCAATACCATCCAAGCAGTGTGACAAACGCCAGGCGGATCAGCGCGAACCGAAGCGGCGATCGCGTGTCGCCAATCGCATAATGGGCGACCGAGTACAGGCGGGACTGCGTGGCGGCAACGAGTCCAATTGCCGAGCCGGCGAGAATGCCCCAGACGATGAGCGAGTCCTGAGGGCGAAAGCGTCCGTGCTGCAGCAGCGCGCCGGCGATGACGTCACCGAGCAGCGCAAACGCGACGGCGGAGGGAACCGTGAAGAACGTCAAGCGCTGCAGCGCCGCGTCCATCCTCGTCCGCAAGGCGTCGGTCTCGGCCCGTGCCGCGACGCCCGAGAGCGCCGGGAGTTCGGCGGCGGACACGGAAATTCCAAACAGGCTGACCGGCAGCGTGTACAGCAGCGAGGCATTCTGCAGTCCTGTGACGGCGCCGACCGGCAGCCAACTGGCGATCAAGGTGTCGATGTATGCCGAAATCTGCACCGCACCGCGGCTGGTCAACACGGGGAAAAAATCGCGTACGGCCCGACGGACCGGTTCGGTCAGCGCAAGGCCCGTCCCGCCGGACGACAGCCGGAACGCCGTCGGGGCCTGCACTGCGAATTGCAGGGCTGCGCCGACGACCGAGCCCCAGGCCAGCATGACCGCGAGGTGTTCGAGCGGGCTGCCCGGCCCGAACAGCACCAGCGCGCCGATCATGCCGGCATTCCACGCGGCGCCGGACGCATACGACAACAGAAACTTGTGGTGGCTGTTCAGGACGCCCAGGCACCAGGCGGCCGCGACCAGCAGACCCGCGGCGGGAAACAGAATGCGAACGAGCCGAACCGCGAGTTCGCGCCGTACGCCGGCGAAGCCTGGCGCGATGAGGTTGAGCAGCAGCGGTGTCGCCAGAACGCCGGCGAGTACCAGGACCGCCATCACGAGCATCAGCAGCGCGAAGATCGTGCGCGCGACCTGTGAGGCCTCGGTGTCGCGCCCTTGTGCACGTAACCCTGCGTACACGGGGATGAAGGACCCCGACAGCGCGCCCTCGCCGAACAGGTTCTGCAGGAGATTGGGGATTCGAACGGCCGCGTTGAACGCGTCGGCCGCATCGGACCGCAGGCCGAAATAATAGGAAAAGATCGTCGTCCGTACGAGGCCGGCCAGCCGGCTCGTCAGAATGCCGGCCGCGACCATCGAATCCGCGCGGACGAAGCGGCGCAGCGACTGTGTCGTGACAGGCAACGGATTAATGCGTGCCGCCCGGCGGCCGCGCTCCGCCGGGCTTTACTCCGTCGGCTTGCTGCGGCCTCGGAATCCGCTGGTCCGTGTTGGCGGCCTGCCAGGCAAACCACGCGAGTGTGACGGCCGACTGTTTCAGGTCCTGCGGGCGCAGCCGCTCGGGCATGTCCATGTTCGTGTGATGGATCCGCACGTCGTAATCCGCGTATTCCTGGATCGCGTTGAACCCCGGGATCCCGGCGTCCCTGAAGCTCAGATGGTCGGTGGCGCCGATGCCCGCGAGCACGTTCCGCCGCGCGCCGATCGCCTTCAACGGCTCGAGCCACGCGTCGAACAGCGGCTGTACGGCGGGCGTGTTCTCCAGATACCAGCCGTAGACGGGGCCATAGCCCGGATCCTCGTTCAGGTAAACGACCACGTGATCCCGTGCCGCGCGGTTCGCGTCGCCTGCATAGTGTGCGTTGACGTACGCCTTCGATCCGAGCAGGCCCTCTTCCTCGCCACCCCACAACGCGAACCGGATGGTGCGCTTTGGCCTCGCATCGAGCGCGCGGAGAATGCGTGCCGCTTCGAGCACCGACGCCGCGCCGTCCGCGTTGTCGGCGGCGCCTTCGGCCGTGTGCCACGAGTCCAGGTGCCCGCCAAGAATCACCACGTCGTCTTTGAGCTGCGGATCGGTTCCAGCAATATCGCCGATGACGTTGTACCCGTTTGTGTCGTCAGTGACGTAGTGCGACTTGACGTTCACATGCAGCTTCACGGGCAGGCCGCGTGTCACCATGCGAACGAGCATGTCGTAGTGCTCGCCGGCGATCACGATTGCGGGGACGGCGCCCGGCCCCTCGTCGCGTCGCTGTACGAACACGGTGCCGTGTTCGCCGATGCTGGTGCGCACCAGGAGTGCCGCACCGGCATCGCGAACGGTCTGTGCGATTAGCAGGGCTTCGGTGGGATCCTGCCGGCGCACTGGCGACGGCGGAGCCCCCGTTCGCACCGGGCCGTCGGCTGTGGTCGGCTGCGGGCGGTCCTCTTTGATGAACGAGGTTTCCGGCTGCATGAACACGATTGCGCCTTTCAGCCGATCGCGCATCGCCGCGACCTCCGCTGCGCTCTTGCCGCCGATCAGCACGGGCGTGCCCGTCACGTCGCCGCTGGTTGACGGCGACCAGGCCTCCGCATACCCGATGAGCGGCGCGAACCGCGGTTCGGTCATCTCGATAGTGAGCCCGTCGAGCACCCATCCACGGCCGAACGGCCAGCTTTCCGTGTGCGGATTCGAGAGCCCGATCGTCTGCATGCGTTGGCGCGACCACTCGACGGCCCGCTTGAACGCAGGGGAGGCGGTGAGGCGCGGGCCGATGTCGTCGGTGAGCGTCGCGAACGTCGATTCGATTTGCGAGCGGTCCGTTCCCTCGAGGCGGATCTGTTCGAAGGTCACCGCAGCGGCAGGCGTGACAGCCTGTGCGACGAGGATGCTGTTGGACGTTCCAGACTGGGTGACGAGGACGGCCGCCACGAGCGCGGCGACACACAATCGGCGCCGCGTCACCGCGACTCCCGGATGGCCCGGATCTTTGCGTCGCGGTCGCTCGCGAATCGATCGAGATCGCGCCGGTACTGCTCGTCGATCGTCTCGCGCTCGGCGGGGTCGAACGTGGTCAGGACCTTCTGACGATGGAGAATCTGCCGTTCGGCCACGCGGGCGTCATGGATGGATCGGGCCTCCGCGATAGCGGCTTTCTGCGCGTCGGTGAGCTTGTGCTCGACGACCCCTTCGTCGGCGTCTTTCTTGCGGAGCCGCTCCATCGCGAGTTCGTAGGCGCTTTTGAGTTCTGCCATGCGGGAATGATACCGGCGGTTGGGGACAGGTGGATACTACATGCGTTCGATGGCGAGCGGCTCCGGTTCCTGCTCGACGAGATAGGCGAATTCGCGGCGAAACTCCTCGGGCGTCATCCCCGCGGTTCTGGCGAGATTCGCGAGCGCCTCGGCGTCTTCGAAGTCGTCGCGGCGGAGACGGATCATGTATCGCCGGGCAATGCCGTAGCGGGTCGAATGGATGTCGACCATCCGCACACGCGTGCGCCCGGTGGCGGGATCCATCAGCTCGGCAAACGGGATCGGCACGAAGTGGCCGCCCTGCATCGAAATCATGACGGCATTGCCGCCCGACAACAGGTACTTGGCCGCGCAATACCCCAGGTCGCGCGTGTACTCCATGTCCATCGGGATCGGATCCGCGCAGCGCAGCTCGTACCCGATATCCTTCGTCGCCACGGTGGCGTTCATGTGCAGTTCGCGCAGCCGCTTGCGGACGGCATTCTTGACGATGTCGCCGATGTGGATTTCCGCGAGCCGCACGTGTCCGTGGGCGTCGCGCTCCACCTCGCCGAGCGCGGAGAGATCCGCCGGACTCAAATCGAGAACGAGCCCTTCGGCGAGAACCGCGACCCCGTCGAGCCGCCCGTAGCTCAAGCGTTTGATCATCGCGCCGACGAGCGTGTCGACGATGGTCCTGAGTTCGACCTGCTGGCCGTCGAATTCCTCCGGGATGAGCGTCAGCGTGGCGCCCGCGGCCTTCCCGATGCCGAGCGCGAGGTGGCCGGCCTTGCGACCCATCGCGATCACGAAATACCACCGCGAGGTGGTCTTCGCGTCGACCATCAGGTTCTTGACGATCTCGACGCCGTAGTGGCGCGCCGTCTGGAACCCGAAGGTATCGACGTGCGGCGGCAGATCCAGATCGTCGTCGATCGTTTTGGGCACGTGCACGACCTGAATGCGTCCGCCGGACTGCTGTTCGAGCCTCATCGCCGAGAACGCCGTGTCGTCGCCGCCGATCGTGACGAGCATCGAGATGCCCATCGCCCTCAGCGCCTCGACGGCGTTCTCGAGATATTTCGTATCGGTCGTGGGATTCGCGCGTGAGATGCCGAGGAACGAGCCGCCCCGAAAATGCATCCGCGAGACCGCGTCGATGTCGAGCGGGAGCACGTGCGTCGCGTCGCCCTGCATGATCCGCTCGAAGCCGTCGCGGATCCCGATGACCTCGACCTCTTCGAGGCGGGCGCGGATTGTCGCCGCACTGATGACGCTGTTGATGCCGGGCGCGGGCCCGCCGCCCACGAGGATACCAAGGCGCTTCGGTGTCGTCATAGCGGCTCCGCCGGCGGAAGGGGATACAACTGGTCGATGAGGTCGTGCCGCGTCAGGCCGACCGCTTCGCGCTGAACCTCGAGATACCAGCGCCACGTGCGCGCGCGCTCGAGCAGGGAGGCGTAGCGCCCGAGGGCGGCGGAACGATCGCGCTCCGGCATGGCGGCCAACTGCATACGGATCGTGTTCAGCGTATCGATGAGCGACTCCAGCGTCCCGCCGATGCGGCCCAGCGTGGCTGCCCGGTCTTCGTACAAGTGGGACATGGATCGATTATGCCGCGATATCCGGCGTCAGGAGACCGCGCCGGCATAGCTCATCAACACACATCTGCACGAACGCCATCGGGCCTGGAGGATGCCGATATACTGTGCGCAGGGGCCTTGACGTGAGCACCACGGTCGAGCATCCGCTCGTGCTGCTGGTCGAAGACGACCGGGACGGCCGTCTTATGTACGCGGAATGGCTCCAGCAGGCCGGCTTTCGGGTGGAGCAGGCCCACAACGGCCTGCAGGCGCTCGAGCGGGCGTTCGATGTCCTGCCCGCCGCCATCGTTACGGATCTGAATATTCCCGGCATCGACGGCTACGAACTGACTCGCCGCCTCAAGGCTGACGAGCGGACCACCCGCATCCCGATTATCGCGGTCACCGGGTACGCGCCCTTCACGCAGGATCCGTCGCGCGCCGACCGCGCCGGCTGCGATGCGATCATCCCGAAGCCGTGTCTCCCGGAAGACCTCGAATCCACGATCCGGTCGCTGCTCGCCAACGGCCGCCATACCCATTCCGCTTGATGCGTCCGCCTGCCCGCGTGCTCATCGTCGAGGACGACCCCGACACGCGCGAGATGCTCGGGCGCTTTCTCGAGCTCGAAGGGTACGAAGTGGAGAAGGCGGCAAACGGACGGGAAGCCCTCGACGCGCTGCGGGCCGGCGACGAAGCCTCGGTCATTCTGCTCGACCTGATGATGCCGGTCATGGACGGATGGCAATTCCGCGCGGAGCAGCGGAGCGATCCGTCGCTGTCACAGATCCCGGTCGTCGTCGTCACGGCCGCGGGGCCGCGCGATCGCGTGCCGCCGATCGACGCGGACGCGTGGCTCGCAAAGCCGATCGATCTCGACATCCTGCTCGAAACGCTCGCGCCTTTCTGCTAAGCGGCTGGCGTGTCGCCCCGCATCAGGATGCGCCGCCGTCGCGCCCGTAGACATCACCGAAGAACATGACGCCGCCGTCCCGTGACGCGCGGGCGGTGAAGTAGGTGATGTAGACGGGAATCGTCTCGCGCAAACGGACGGTTTGCTGTTCCGACCCGTTCATCGCTTCGCGAATCCGATCCTCTGTCCACTCGGGTTGGCCGCCCAGCACGTACGCGGCAAGCTTCTCCGGCTTTTCGAGGCGCACGCACCCGTGGCTGAACGTTCGGGTTTCGCGCGTGAACAGCGCGTCTGCGGGCGTGTCGTGCAGATAGACGTTGTATGGATTCGGGAACATGAACTTCACCAGCCCGAGCGAGTTCGTGCGGCCCGGGCGCTGGCGGAACCGATAGCCCCTGGGGTCGGAAAGATCCACGTTGTTCGGATCGACGTGCCGTCCGCGTTTGTCGACGATCTCCATGTTGGTTCGCTGCAGGAACGCGGCGTCCTTCAGCAGTGACGGGACCGTCTCCTTTTCAGCGATGTCCGCCGGCACGTTCCAGAACGGCGCAAAGACGAGGTATGTCATCTCGCCGCTGAACGTGGGGGTCTGTGCGTCCTTCTTCCCGACCACCACCCGCATCGACAGCGGGACGCCGCTGCTGTCCTGCACTTCGAGGCGGTACTCCGGCACGTTCACCACGATGCGACGGCCGTGCCGCGGCGGGATCCACCGCCACCGCTCCATGTTCAGCGCGATTTGGCGGACGCGCGCGGCGGCGGGCACGTTCAGTTCCTGAATGGTGCGTCGACCGATCGCGCCATCGGGGGTGAGGCCGTGCCGCTGCTGGAAGCGTTTGACGGCGTCCTGCAGAGGCGCGTCGTACGACGCTGGTGCACCTGGTCCCGCATAGTCGCCGGTGATCGAGAGCCGTTTTGCGAGCAGCGCGACCGCTGCGCCGCGGGCGCCCGGCTTCAGCCGGATATCCGGCGGCAGCGACGGCCAGCCGCCGTGCGCCGCAATCGTGCGGTAGCGCTGCAGCGCGTTGCGAAGCGCGGCATAGTCCGGGTCACGCTGCTGCAGTTCGACGAGCGCCTGGCCGACGCAGTCCCGCGTCAGGGCGTCGCTGAGCGCCGCAGCCCCGTCGAACCGCATTGGCGGGATTTTCCAGCGATGCCGCGCGTCGGTGATGCCGGTCGTGAGATCGGTTGCGTACTGCAGGTACAGATAGGTGAGCCGCGCATCGAGCAGCGCGAACCTGAGGGCGTCTTTCTGGTCGGTCGGGTTGCGGGCGAGGTCCTGCCGCAACCGAATGACTTCAGCGGCGCGGTAACGCGCCGGGTCGAGCGCGTCGCGGTCCGAGTGCACCAGCGCGTCGATCAGTTCGTCGGCGTCGTGTTTCGCGGATTCGGCGCTCCGCCAGACTGGATCGAAGGCTCTTTTCTGATAGAACTCACGCGTGGCGGTCCACAGATGGCGTCCAGAGGCACTGCGCACGACAAAGGACGGGATCGTCTTGTCGCGAAGTACGGCTTGCAGAGCGGCAGGAAGATCCGGTTGAACAGCGGCGCGCGTGCTCACAGCCGGGGCGCGCCGGCACGCGCTTGTCGCGCAGAGGCCGAGCCCCACCACGACGACGCCGATCCGCCGGAGCGACCTGTGCAACGAGCGGTCCACGTGAGGAAGGAGAGCAAGGGCGGTGCCCACAGTCGCGCTTGGTCGTAGGAACCTGCTTACCCACATTCGCGACGACGTCAACATCGTTGCGGCAGGATTCCTCTACGACATGGCTGTTCTGCAGAGTTCCGCCCGCAGCGCGTTCGGCTACAAGCGTGCCGCCAAGGTCATCGCCACGGCACTCGATGGATCCCTGCGGGAGCTGGTGGCGCGGGGCACCGTGCGCGACGTGCCGTATCTTGGCCGGGCCAGCGAGCGCATCATCGAGGAAGTCGTCGCGACCGGCGAATCGGCAACGGTGTCCAGAGCCGTGGAGGCCTCGCCGAAGCGCGCCGACGTGCACAAGCGACGGCAATTCCGCCGCGCCTACCTGAGCCGCCACTCGATGATGCTGGCGTTGGATGCCCCGCTGGTCGCAACGATCGTGCGGCCCGACACGTTTCTCGGCGACCTGCAGATGCATTCGACGTGGAGCGACGGCGTGGAGTCGATCGCGTCGCTGGCGGAAGGCGCCGAAGCGCTCGGATGGCGGCGCATCGGCGTGACCGACCACTCGTACGGGCTGCCGATCGCGCGGGGAATGTCGATGCAGGACGCGGTGCTGCAGCATCGCGAAATCGACGCGCTCAACGAGCGGCTCGACGGCCGCGTGCGGGTCTACAAAGGCGTCGAAGCCAACATCCTCGCGGACGGGTCTCTCGATCTCTCCGTCGGCGAACGGCGCGTCTTCGACTACGTGATCGCGTCGCCGCACTCGGCGCTGCGCAAGGAGCACGATCAGACCGGCCGGATGCTTGCGGCGGTGCGCGGTCCGGGCGTCGCGATCCTCGGGCATCCGCAGGGCCGCATTTTCAATTCACGTCCCGGCGTCTCAGCCGATTGGGAACAGGTCTTTGTCGAAGCCGCGCGGCTGCGGGTTGCGATCGAGATCGACGGCAACTGGCATCGTCAGGACGTGGATTACGAGCTCGCGTCGCTGGCGCTCGACGCCGGCTGCCTGTTTGCGCTCGACAGCGATGCGCACAGCATCCGCGAGTTCCCCTTCACCGACTACTCGATCGCCCACGCGCGCATCGCCGGCATCCCCGCGTCGCGGATCGTCAACTGTTGGCCCGAGGCGAAATTCGACAAGTGGCTGGCGGAACGGCGCCGGTGAGTGTTACCGCTTCACAGCCGCCGCATACCGCGACGCGAGCGGATGGCCGAGGCGCTGCTCGATGAACTGCGACGCCGCGAGGACCTTCGCCAGGCTCACGCCGGTTTCGATCCCGAGGCCGTCGAGCATGTAGAGCAGATCTTCGGTAGCGAGATTGCCTGTGGCGCCCGGTGCGTAGGGGCAGCCGCCAAGGCCGCCGGCGGAGGAGTCGTAGGTGGTGACGCCGAGTTGCAGGGCCGTCAGCACGTTGGCGAGGGCCGTCCCGCGCGTGTCGTGGAAGTGCAGGGCGATTTTCTCCAGCGGCACGCGTTCGGCAACCGCGGACACCACCACGGGGACCTGTCCCGGATGGGCGATGCCGATGGTGTCGCTGACCGACACCTCCCGTGCCCCCATGTCGATCAGCGCGGCGCTGACGTCGCGGACGCGGGCCGGGTCGACCGCTCCTTCGAAGGGGCAGCCAAACGCGGTAGAGACGTAGGCGCGCACGGGGATCGATGCGGCGCGCGCCGCCGCGCAGACCGTGCGGTAGGTTTCGAGCGACGCATCGATCGTCTCGTTGATGTTCCGGCGGCTGAACGTCTCCGACGCGGCCGCAAAGATCGCGATCTCATCGACGCGCGCCGCAATCGCGCGCTGGAGGCCTGCGAGGTTCGGCACGAGTGCCGTGTAGCGTGTGCCCTCCCGCCGCGTGATTCGGCTGAACACCTCCGCCGTGTCCGCCATCTGCGGCACCCATCGCGGGCTGACGAACGCCCCGACCTCGATCACCGGACATGCCGCCGCGCTCAAATGATCGATGAACGCGACTTTGTCGTCGGCGGTAATCGTCGCATCTTCGTTCTGGAGCCCGTCGCGCGGCCCGACTTCGACGAGGCGCACGCGCCGGGGCACGGTCGTCACGTCAGGTCGACCAGCGGCAGATTGGGCTGCACCAGATCGCCGGCGCTGCAGTGCACGGCCGACACCACGGCATCATGGGTGGCTCGCAGCGGCAGCTCCATCTTCATCGCTTCGAGCAGGATCAGGACGTCGCCCGCCTTCACGGCGTCTCCCTCCCGGACGTTCACCGCGATGACGGTCGCAGGCATCGGTGCGATGAGTGACCCGGGCCCGTGCGGCGCGCGTCGCCGCGACGCGCCTTCCGCTTCCACCCCGGCGACAAAAATACGCCCTTCGTGAAAGACCCAGGTCGCGTCGGCCGCCCGGACGACGAATGCACGCGTTTGACGGCCGTCCTCCCGGATGACGACTTCGCCGCGCGTGGGACCGTACGCAATATCGAGGGACACGTCTCCTACGCGGACGTCTCCTTTGCCCGACGGCATGACGGTCGCCGTCCGATCTCCAATGGTGATCGACAACGCGTCGGCCATCAACGTCCCCAGTTCGTGAGCGTCATCCAGGGATCCGGGATCACGGCTGCGGGCCCGGCGCCCGCGGGGCTCCGTTCACCCGCTGCGGCTGCCGCTGCGGCAAACACGGCATCAGCGGCCGCGGCACGTTCGAGCAGTTCCTCGAGGTGTTCGTCGATGAAGCCGGTGTGCGTATCCCCGGCGCGAAACGCGGCGTGACTCAGGGTGCGCCCGAGAAACTCGATGTTCGTTCTGACCCCGAGTACGGGGAATCGTTCGAGCGCCTGGATGCTTCTTTCGATCGCCGCCTCACGAGTCTCGCCCCAGGCGACGAGCTTTGCCAGCATGGGATCGTAGTAGACGCCGACGTCTTTTCCTTCCTCGACGCCGCTGTCGACGCGGATTCCCGGGCCGGACGGCTCGCGGTAGAGGAGGAGAGGACCCGCCTGCGGCAGGAACCCGGCGGACGGATCTTCGGCGTACACGCGACACTCGATCGCGTGGCCGCGCTGGTGCAGATTCGACTGCTGCCACGGCAGCGGCTGTCCCATCGCGACCTGCAGTTGCGCGCGGACGAGATCCAACCCGGTCACCGCTTCCGTCACCGGATGCTCGACCTGCAATCGCGTGTTCATCTCGAGGAAGTAGAAGCTCGCGTCGTCTCCGCGGCCGTCGAGCAGGAACTCGATCGTGCCAGCGTTCTGATATCCCGCCGACCGCGCCGCCTCGACCGCCGCGTGCCCCATGCGCGCCCGCAGCGCAGGCGTCAGCGCGGGTGACGGACTCTCCTCGATCACCTTCTGGTGCCGCCGCTGAATCGAGCACTCCCGCTCGAAGAGATGCACGACGTTCCCGTGGGCGTCGGCGAAGACCTGAATCTCGACGTGGCGCGGCCGTTCGACGAGGCGCTCGAGATACACCGTGCCGTCGCCAAACGCGGCAAGCGCTTCACGCCGTGCCGCGGGAATGGCCTCGGCGAGCGACGCCGGATCGTGAGCAGCGCGCATGCCTTTGCCGCCGCCTCCCGCAGAGGCCTTGACCAGAACGGGGAAGCCGACCTCCCGTGCAGCGGCGGCGATCCCGGCGTCGGTCTGGTCCGCCGGCGTGCGGCCGGGCACGACGGGAACTCCGGCCCGTTCCATCAGCCCACGGGCGCCAATCTTCGAGCCCATTTTTCCGATGGCGTCCGCCGGAGGGCCGATGAAAATCAGTCCGGCATCCGCGCACGCGCGCGCGAACGAGGCGTTTTCCGAGAGGAAGCCGTAGCCCGGATGGACGGCGTCGGCGCCGGCCGCCCGCGCCGCGTCGATAATCGCAGCAATCCGCAGGTAACTGTCGACCGCGGGGGGCGGTCCGATGCGGACGGCGCGATCGGCGAGCCGGACGTGTTTCGCGCCGGCGTCCGCGTCCGAGTAGACCGCGACGGTTTCAATCCCCATCTCGCGACAGGCGCGGATGACGCGGACCGCGATTTCGCCGCGGTTCGCGACGAGCACTCGGCGGATCGGTCGTGGATCCATACGCGATGCGCTACGGCTGCGTGATCCAGGCCGGCGTCCGCTTTTCGAGGAAGGCGCGCATCCCCTCCTGGCCTTCCGCCGACACGCGCTGCCTCGCAATCGCCTCGATACTGTGTTCCGCCGCCGAGTCGGCATCGCTCGACACGACCGATGCGATGAGCGCTTTCGCCGCGGCCACCGCACGCGGCCCGGAGGAGGCGAGGTCGTTCAGATGCTTCGAGACGGCGCGGTCCAGGTCCGCGGCATCCACGACGGTGTGCACCAGACCGATCTCCCGCGCGCGAGCCGCCGTGAATCGCGCTCCGGTCAGGAACAGTTCACGCGCGGCGGATTCGCCGATCTTCGCGATCGCAAACGGCGAGATGACCGCCGGCACAATCCCGAGTTTGACCTCGGTAAACCCGAATATCGCGTCCTCCGCGGCCACGACGATGTCGCAGACCGCCGCCAGGCCGATGCCGCCGCCGAGCGCCGCCCCGTGCACGCGCGCAATCAACGGGATGGGCAGCCGGTTGAGCGCCTCGAGCATGCGCGCGAGCGCGCGCGCATCCCGGATGTTCTCTTCGTGCGAATACGTGATCGTTTTCGCCATCCACGTCAGATCCGCGCCCGCGCAGAATACCTTGCCCGCTCCCGACAGCACGGCCGCGCGCAGTGGGCCGCCGGGGTGCACCGACTCAGCCCAGGCCGTCAGTTCCTGGATCAATGCGTCGTTGAACGCATTGCGAACGTCCGGACGGTTCAGCGTGACCTTCGCGACAGCGTTCTGGACTTCAACGTGTAAGAGCATCTACTGCACTCACTTCAGGTCCTTGCGTTTCACTACATCCGGAACACGCCAAACGCCGGCTCCGGAATCGGCGCATTGAACGCCGCCGACAAACCGAGCGCCAGCGCCGATCGCGTCTCTGCCGGATCGAGAATTCCGTCGTCCCAGAGGCGGGCCGTGGAGTAGTAGGGGGAGCCCTCGCGCTCGTACTTCTCGATCAGCGGGCCGCGAATCGCCTGCTCTTCCTGCGCATCGAGCGTCTTCCCCTGGCGGGCAAGCTGATCGCGTTTGACCGTGGTCAGCACGCCGGCAGCCTGCTCGCCCCCCATCACCGAGATCCGCGCGTTGGGCCACATCCACAACAGACGGGGCTCGTACGCGCGGCCGCACATGCCGTAGTTGCCCGCTCCGAAGGACCCGCCGATGATCACCGTGAACTTCGGGACGACGGAGTTCGCGACGGCGTGCACCATCTTCGCGCCGTCTTTCGCGATTCCGGCGCGTTCGTATTCGCGGCCGACGATGAAGCCGGTGATGTTCTGCAGAAAGATCAGCGGGATCCCGCGGAGATTGCAGAGCTCGATGAAATGCGTCGCCTTGAGCGCCGACTCCGAGAAGAGGACGCCGTTGTTGGCGACGATCCCGACGAGAAAGCCGTGCAGCCGCGCGAACCCGGTCACGAGCGTCGTGCCGTAGCGCTCCTTGAACTCGTCGAACCGCGAGCCATCGACGAGCCGCGCGACGATCTCGCGGACTTCATACGGCTTCCGCGTGTCGGCGTTGACGATGCCGTAGATCTCGCGCGGATCGTACGCCGGCTCTTCGGGTCTCGCGGTGTCGGCGGGCAGGTGCTTCACGCTCGTCAGCGTTTCGACGATCGTCCGTGCGATGTGGAGCGCGTGCTCGTCGTCTTCCGCGAAATAGTCGGCCACACCCGAGAGGCGTGTGTGGACGTCCGCGCCGCCCAATTCCTCGGCGGTTACCTCTTCGCCCGTGGCGGCTTTCACGAGCGGCGGACCGCCGAGAAAGATCGTTCCCGTCCCGCGGACAATGACCGTCTCGTCCGACATGGCGGGCACGTAGGCGCCGCCGGCGGTGCACGATCCCATGACGACCGCGATCTGCGGGATGCGTTCGGCGGACATGCGCGCCTGATTGAAGAAGATCCGCCCGAAGTGATCGCGGTCGGGAAACACGTCGGCCTGAAGCGGCAGAAAGGCGCCGCCGGAGTCGACCAGGTAGACGCACGGCAAACGGTTCTGCAGCGCGATGTCCTGCGCCCGCACGTGCTTCTTGACGGTCATCGGGTAATACGTGCCGCCCTTCACGGTCGCGTCGTTGGCCACGATCACGACTTCGCGCCCGGAGACGCGGCCCACGCCGGTGACAATCCCCGCGGCGGGAGCGTCGTTCTCGTACAGGTCCCACGCCGCCAGCGGCGAGAGTTCCAGAAACGGCGAACCGGTGTCGAGCAGCTTGGCGATGCGATCGCGCGCCGTCAACTTGCCCTGATCGCGATGGCGCTGCAGGTAGCGTTCCCCGCCCCCTTGTCGAACGATTTGCGTGCGCTCTCGCAACTCGTCGACGAGCGCCGACATCCGCTCGGCATTGCGGCGAAACTCCTCGCTGTTCGCGTCGACGTGTGACGCCAGGCGGTCCATTACCAGCCGCAACAGTCGGTCTTGTATCCGCAGTTCGGGCAGCGCCAGACGGCGTGCATGCGGAACATGTCCGTGCCGCAGCGGTCGCACGGCATGCGGTCGGTTGAGCACGTGGTCGGTCGGGGGGTAACGTCAGTCGGCCGCACTGGCGCTGACGTGGAGTGGGGCGGTGGCTCCGGCCGGGTCGGGTCAGCCATCGCTGGGATTATATCGTCATACGGGTGTATGCCCCGGAAACGCTTTGGCTGCAGAATTTACCGTATCAAAATAGAACAAATGTCAAATTCGTAGACAGTTCGTCGAGGGTCTGTATAATTCTGTGATTGATATGTCGATGAAAAAGAAGTACCGCGTATTGGCGGTGGACGACGAGCCGGCGATGATCGAGTGGCTGAAAATCCTGCTCGAACACGAAGGCTACGAGGTCCGCACCGCGATGATTGGCACCCGCGGGGAGGAGATTTTCAAGACATGGAAGCCCGACGTTGCGATCACGGACATGATGCTGCCGGATCTTGACGGGCTCGAGCTCCTGCGTCGTTTCAAGCAGACCCACGCCGACACGGAGGTCATTGTCATCACCGGCCACGGGAGTGTGCCGAAAGCCGTGGAAGCCATGAAGGCCGGCGCCCACAGCTTCGTCGAGAAACCGATCGAACCGGACACGCTCCTGGCGATGCTGGAGCGCGCCATCGAGCGGCGGGATCTCGTCGGCGAGAACCTCCTGTTGAAGCAGAAGCTCGAGGGGCAGTTCCGTTTCGGCAACATCATCGGCAAGAGCAAGAAGATGCACGAGGTGCTCGAGCTGGTGGAAAGCGTCGCCGGGTCGGACGCCAACATTCTCATTCAGGGTGAAAACGGCACCGGTAAGGAACTGATTGCCAACGCGATTCACTACAACTCGAAGCGCGCCAAGGGACCGTTCATCAAGATCAACTGTGCGGCGATCCCCAAGGACCTGATCGAATCAGAGTTGTTCGGCTACAAGAAGGGCGCGTTTACGGGCGCGGCAACGGACAAGGAGGGCCTCTTCGAGATGGCGGAGGGCGGCTCCCTGCTGCTCGACGAGATTGGCGAAATGCCCCCGTATCTCCAGACGAAGCTGCTTCGCGTTCTCCAGGAGCGGGAATATCGCCCGATTGGCAGCGATCGCATCGTCCGGGTCGACTTCCGCCTGATTTGCGCCACGAACATCGACCTCGACGCGGCGCTGCGGGACGGCAAGCTGCGGGAGGACCTGTACTTCCGGATCAACACGATCACGCTGCGCGTGCCGCCGCTTCGCGAGCGGACAGAGGACATTCCGCTGCTCTGTGAGCATTTCCTCGAGAAATACCGTCAGCGGCACGGCCGCAACGTGAAGTCGATTGCGCCGGCCGCCTATCACGTGCTCATCCGGCACCGCTGGCCCGGCAACGTGCGTGAACTCGAGAACGTGATCGAGCGCGGCGTGCTCGTCGCCAAAGGGCAGGAGATTACCGTCAATGACCTGCCTGAGTCGCTGCGCACCGAGAGTACGACCACAACGGAGTTCGTGATTCCCCCGCACCGCACGCTGGCGGAGATCGAGCGGATGGCGATTCTGCAGACGCTCCAGCGGACGAACTGGAACAAGCAGGAAGCGGCGCAGATTCTCGGGCTGTATCGTCCGACGCTCTACAGCAAGATGAAAAAGCACGAGATCCAGGACGGAGCCAAAGCGGCCGGACGCCGGCCCGCAACCGCCTGAGTTCGTCTGCATTCGCTGCGACGGCTCTGCTGAGGCGCCCGTTCGGGCGCCTTTTTCTTTGGTCTTTGGCCGGCTCATGACCGCAGCGGACGGCCGGACAGTCCGTGGCACAGCATTTGGATTCATTGGATGTGGTTAGGAGCGTGCGTCCAATGCGCCGCACGTGAAGGAGGCCGACGTGGAAGAGCGATCGCGTGTATTGCTGGCGACGGTGCTCGGCGCCGTAGCGGGCGGCGTGTGGGGATGGTTGTACATGACGGAGCAGGGCCGTCGGGTTCGGAGTCAGATCGAGCCGAAGCTCGACGATTTCATCCGTGAGGTGCATAACCTGCGCGGGACCGTGGAAAAGGCGAGAACGGCGGCAAACGAAGGCTGGCGTTCCCTCGGCGAGATGACCGGCGGCGCACAACCGGGCGGCACGTCACAAGGACGCTGGTCTGCATAGGAGGGCGCATGGTCGATCTCCACATGACGAACGTGCTCCTCGGGATTATGGCGGCTGTCAGCGTGCTCGAAGCGCTGGTGTTGATCGGCGCCGGGGTCGGCGGCTTCCTCGCCTATCGACGCGTGATGCAGCTCGTTGGCGATCTCGAGAGCCGCCAGATTGCGCCGCTGCGCGCGAAGGTCGACGCGATCCTCGGCGACGTCCAGACGATCACCGCGCGCGTCAGCCAGCAGACGGAGCGCGTGGATCACGCGATCACCGGCACGTTCGATCGCGTGGACGAGACGGCCGATCGCATGCGCTCGTCCGTACGGGAAAAGGTCTATCAGGCGGTCGGAGTGGTCCGCGGCGTCCGCGCCGCGATCATGTCCGTCCTGCAGCAGGCGTAGCGCGCGAGGCGCGAGGCGGAAGGCGCGAGGCGCGAGGATGAGAAGGCGGCAGGTGCGAAAGGTGCGGCCGCGGCGGGCGCCGCACCACGGACGACGGACGACAGTTAACGGATTCAAGGAGGTTGCATGGCGTACGAATACGATCGCTACGAGCGGGAAGAAGGCGGCGGCTCGTTCCTGATGGGGCTGCTGGCGGGGACGGTGCTGGGCGCAGGCCTGGGCATGTTGTTCGCGCCGAAAGCGGGTTCGGAACTCCGGTCCCAGTTGGGCGAATCGGCCGGCAAGCTGCGCTCGACGGCGAACGATGCGTATCAGCAGGCGTCCGACAAGGTCAGCCAGATGGCGGACCGTGGGCGTGATGCGTACGACCGCGCACGGTCCAGCGTGAGCAACATGGCGTCGGGCGCCACCGGGACAACGGGCACGACCGGTTCCACCGGTTCGGCGGGGTCGACATCGGCGTCCACATCGGCGTCGAACACGACGACCGGCGGCGCCGGGACGACGCGTAACCGCGACATCGGGTCGACCAGCACGCAGGGCGGCACGCACTAATCGCGACGCTCATGACAGAGCACCAGGCGCGTACGGCCGCGAACGTCGTCATGGCGGCGACCGCGGCCGGCGCGGCATATGCCGTGCTGCGTACGCCGCGGCTGCGGCGGCTCGCGTGGCAGCTCGCGCGCTCGTGGGCGCGGGGGCCCCTCGCGGTCTGGGCGGCAACCGAACTGCGGCACGCGTGGGACGTTTCGGACCACGCTCGTTGATATCATCGGGCCGTGACCGCGCGTCCGCGCACGGCCGCACGCATCCGGGGCGAGATTCGTCTGACGGGTCTTGCCATCTGGCGCGGCGTGGTCGGCATCTATAACAGCAACGACCTGACGTTTGCGTCGTCCATCGCGTACTACGCGCTTCTTTCCCTTTTCCCGTTCTTCCTGCTCGCGTTTTCAGTCCTCGGCAGCGTCACGGTCAACGCGGGCGACCGCGCGGAGATCCTCGGGTTCGTCCTCCGCTACTTCCCTCAGCATTTCGAGTTCGTGACCTCACAGCTGGACGCGCTGCAGCTCGAGCGCATTCGCCTGGGCATCGTGGGCAGCATCGTCATGGTGTGGGCCGCGATGGGGGTCTTCAGCGCGATTACGTCGGCCGTCAATCACGCGTGGGGTGTGGAGAAGCAGCCAAGCTACTTCAAGCACAAGCTGATCGCGCTGATGATGCTCATCGCCGCCAGCGTCCTCATGCTCGCGGGGCTGCTGCTGGTCAGCGCCATCAACGTGATCGAGGCGCGGTGGTTCGCCGTCGTCCTTGTCCGCACGCCGGCGCTTGCGGTGCTGCAGAACATCGCAGTGAAGATTGGCAGCACGGCTGTGTTCATCTTCGTCGTCGGGTTGATCTTCTATTTCGTTCCGAACGCGGAGGTGCGGTTCCGCGACGTGTGGGTCGGCGCCGTCGTGACGGGGCTGCTCTGGCGCGGAACGCTCTTCGGATTCTCGCTGTACCTGCGCCTGAGCATGGCCCGCCTGGCCAACGTGCACGGGTCGATTGCGGCGGTCGTCGTGTTCCTCGTATGGATCTACACGTGCGCCGTGCTGTTCCTGTACGGCGTCGAGGTCACGGCCGCGAATGCGCGGCTGCGGCGTCATCGTCCCGAAGAGATTCCAGCAGCCCCGGCGCCGCGGATGTAGACGCGCCGTTCTATGGGACGCGATCGAGATTCTTTGCCGCCGGTCCGTTGATCACGCTGCCGGATTTGTCGAAGCGCGACCCGTGGCACGGACAGTCCCACGTCGATGCGGCAGGGTTCCACGCCACGATGCAGCCAAGATGCGGGCAGACGGCGGACATGCGGTGCAGGTCGCCGCGTTCGTCGCGATAGACGGCAATCTTTCGACCGGCTTCCACGATCACCGCGCCATCGTTCGGCGCGATTTGATCGACCGATTCGACGTCGCCGCCCGTGATCCAGGCCCTGTACTGCAGGGCGACGTTGACGTTCTCCCCGAGCCACTCCAGCGCGGCGCCGGTCCGCGTCCGTGATGGATCGTAGAGCGCGGTCCACGGGTTCGTGCGCCGGAGGATCAGATCGCTGAGGAGCATCCCGGCGATCGTGCCGTGCGTCATGCCCATGCCGGAGTCGCCGGTCGCGATATAGACGTTCGCGGCGTCCATAGGATTCCGGCCGATGAAGGCGAGGCCGTCCATCGTCTCCATCACCTGGCCGGACCATCGCCATTCCACATCACGAACGGCGGCGAAGCGCTCCCGCATCCACGCCTCGAGCCGGGCGAAACGCTCGTCGGCATCCTTCGCCTGTGCGGCCTTGTGATCTTCACCGCCGGCGATCAGCACGTCGACGGGGTCATCGGTGTCGCCGCCCAGGTGCCGCTCGGTCGTTCGCTGCAGACGGACGTAGTGGTATGGATCCGCGGTGTCCCAGTAGAGCGCGTGCGTGATCGCACCCGGCGGTACGCGCGCACCGATCGCGTACGTGTGGTAGGGATACTGTTTCGTGTGAATCGCGACGAGGTCGTTGAACGGTGAGTTCGTGGCGATCACGATCGATGCACACTGAATCGTCTGCCCGCCGGCTGCCGAGACGCGCCCGCTGTCGCCTCCTTCGGCCGAGACCGCGCGCGTGCCCGAATAAATTCGGCCCCCGCGTCGTTCGATCGCGCGGGCCAGCCCATGCAGATAGCGGAGCGGATGAAACTGCGCCTGGTTCGGGAAGCGCAGACACGGGCCGCTGTGGAAGCCCGTGACGCCAGCATCGGGCAGCCTGATCACGTCGGCGCCGGCCAGGCGCGCCGCCTCGAGTTCGGAGTCGATCACGTCTTCGCGCTGCCCGTCCGCAAGGAACAGAAAGCCGTCGACCCGTTCGAATGCGCAATCGATCGATTCCTCTCTGCAGATCCTCTCGATGGTGTCGATTGCCTGGCGGTGACTGTCGCACGCGAGACGGGCGCCGTCGGGGCCGTGAAGCCGGACGATTTCTTTATACGTGTCGTCGATCTCGTTGGACAGGTGCGCGGTCGTAACCCCTGTCTGTCCTGCTCCGATGTCCTGGGTGTCGATCACGAGCACGTCGCGGCCTTCGCGCGCGAGCAGAAACGCCGTCGTCAAGCCGGCAATGCCCGCTCCCACGATGCAGATGTCGGCGGTCGCATCAGCGGTCAGCGGGGGAGTGTCAGGAGCGGTCGTCGTATCACGCCAGAGAGAAGTGCTCTTCGCCATCGACAGTCACCAGTCACCAGTCACCAGTTGCCAGTTGCCAGTTGCCAGTTGCCAGTTCGAAGTTACCAGTCGCAGTCGCAGTTTCAAATAGGGCGCGTTACCCTTTCACTCTTTTGGCGCTATCAGGATGGCAGGACAGGGAGGTCCGAAGACGCTCCCTGCAGCCTGTTGGCAGGGTGTGGTGGCGGGGCGGTTGCCCTGGCAGAACACCTGGGCGGCGGGCCCGGCCACCGTAGCGACCGGACGCCTCGTTAAAAAGCAACCGTGATGCCACCGTCACAAAGAGGTGGGAACGGACAAAAAGCCGCCAGAAGGCGGCCTATTGTGGAGTTGGTTACCTCGTGCGATGTGGAAAGTGAGTAGCGCGTGATACACGCGAGTAAAAAGGTTCAGCTATGGCGCGATATTGTCGGGTGGTGGAGGCGTGAGCGGGGGCGTAGCGGTGGGGGTCGACGTGAGAGGCGCCGGTTCCGCCCCATCCCGCGCAATCAGAGACCCGTTGATGTACGCGGCGATGCCGAGTACGAAAATGCCTCCGGCTACGCCGAATGCCGTTGCCGGCATTCCGGCCGCAAAGGCGATGAGCAGGAACAACGCCCCGCCAAGTCCCATCAGCATCACTCCCAGCGTCCGGTAGCGTGCGCTCTTCGGGCTCGAGCCGCGTCTCGCGGCATACGCGAGCAGCATCGCCCGCTCGAATCGAGCCGGATCCGCTTCCGGTGCCGGCAGTAATCCGCGCTCGATCATGGCAATGCGCTCCTTGATCGCCAGTTCCCGCAGCCGCTGATGCCCCAGCAAGGTGATCGCGATGAGCGACATGGCGCTGATCACGGTCAACAGGATGAGGATGCCTACAGTGAAATCGTTCACGAGCCCTCCTGGCCGTCAGTGTCAATTAGACTGCCGGCCGAGCGGCATTGTTTCAGCAGGGGTGTGAAACAATCCGTCTGTGCCGGCGCTCTAATCATCCCGATGGCCGTCCGGGCGCAATCCGATTGAGATGGAGCAGGACGCCGAACGCGCGCTCATCGAGCGCTGCCGGACGGGCGACGAGCGCGCGTTCGCGGAGCTCGTCGACGCCTGCAAGGACCTGGTGTATGGGATGGTCTGGCGTCTCGCGCGCGACCGGTCGCAGGTGGAGGATCTGGCACAGGACGTCTTTCTCAAGGTCCACCGCGGCCTGCCGTATTTTCGAGGAGAGGCCAGACTGTCGACGTGGATCTATCGCATCGTCATGAACGTCTGCTCGCAGGCGAATACCCGGCGTCCTCGCGAGGTCTCGCTGGACGATGACCGCGGCGGGCGGCCGATCGAGCTGCGGCGGGACGATTCGGCGTTTGGCGACATGGAGCTGCACGATCGGCTGGAGAAGGCCATTGCCAGATTGCCGGAACAGTATCGCGTGCTGATCGCCGCGCATCATCTGCACGGCGTGCAGTACGAGGCGCTGGCCGAGGCGCTGGGCATCCCACTCGGCACGGTGAAGACGCATCTGTACCGCGCGAAACGACAGCTCCGGGAGCTGCTCGAGGAATCGTGACCATCGGGCTGATTCAGCGATGACGTGCGCGCAAGCCGACGATCAAATCGAAGCGGTCGCCGCCGGAGAGCCGGCCAGCGACCGGTTCCGGGACCACGTGGAAGGCTGTGTACGTTGTGCGTCGGCGCTGGCCGGCGCGCGCCGGATCGAAACGCGGCTGGCCGCGCGCCCGTCGCCTCCGGCCCCCGCGCGGTTCACCGCGGCGGTCGCCTCGCGTATCCGCAGCGAACGGTGGAAGTCCGAGCAGCAGGTCGACCGTGTCTTCAACGCGCTGCTCGCGTTGGGGCTGCTCATCGTGATCGGCGGCGTTGCGGCGCTGCTCAACGTCGCCTCCGTCGCATCGGCCGCATCGAGTGCGCTGGAATTCGTGGCGCACGCGGGTGCGCGTGCGCCCGCACCGCCGACGCCATCGCTCTCGACGTATCTCGTCGGCGTGGCGTTCTTCGGCACCGCGCTCGCCGCGTGGTGGTGGGCGGAGCGCCGCTTTCAGTTGTAGAGACGATCGAGTGGGGGTTCCGGGCGTTCTCAGCCAGCGATCCCGAGACGCTGCTCGATCGGCGTGACGCAGTTATCGCAGGTGCCGCAGCGATCGAACGCCACACCTTCGCCGAAGTACTCGAGCAGCAGCTTCCACCGGCACGTGCCGCTCTGGGCGTACTGCACCATCCGTTCGAGCTTCGCGCGGTCGCCTTCCTGGCGGTCCGAGTACTCCTTCGCGACCGCCTCCAGGCGGTCGATTGGGATATCCTCGCCGGTGACCAGCCGGAATCGCGCGCCGCGCAATTCGCGTACGAGGTGCAGCTCCTTCATCATCGAGAGAATCGACCGCACCTTGTTCTTTGGCACCGGCGCTGACAACTCCTGAATGACCGCCAGCGTCGCGGCATTCGAGGCGGCGTCCGCCCGAATCAGCGCGTCGCGAACCCCAAGCAGCGCCTCAGCGCCAGGGTACTTCCCGCCGAGAAAGAACTGATGCGTGCGGCGATCCTCGACCTTGTAGAGCAGCAGGCACTCGGCCGGATCGCCGTCGCGGCCGGCGCGGCCCGATTCTTGGTAGTACGACTCGAGCGACCCTGGCATGTCGTAGTGAATGACGAATCGAATGTCCGGCTTGTCGATCCCCATCCCGAACGCATTCGTCGCCACGATCGCTTTCAGTTCACCGTTCATGAAGCGGTCCTGCGTGTCCGTTCGCGCTTTTTTCGCGAGGCGGCCGTGATACTTCGCGACGGGCAGCCCCTCGGTCTCGAGCACACGCGTGACTTCATCGCAGTGCTTGACGGTGGCGACGTACACGATGCCGTTCCCCTCGATTGCCCGAAGCCGCTCGATGAGCGTGCGTTGTTTCCGCACGTCGCTGGCGGTGTGCTCGACGGAGTAATGCAGGTTCGGACGATACACCCCGAGATTCACGTGCACCGGGTTTCTTAGACCCAGTTGTTTGACGATGTCGTCGATGACCCGGTCCGTGGCCGTGGCGGTGAGCGCGAGCACGGGAGGATGTCCGAGATCCCGGACCGCGGCACCGAGGGACAGAAATGCAGGACGGAAGTCGTGCCCCCATTCCGAGAGGCAGTGCGCCTCGTCGATCACGAAGAGATCGATTTCAATGGACTTGAGGAGGCTGAGGAACTCGGGATCCTCGAGCCGCTCAGGCGTGGCGAACACGAAGTCCACCGCGCCCGCGCGGACCTCCTCCAGCGCGGCGTCGGTCTCTTTGGAGGTGAGCGTCGAATTGATCGTCTGTGCCGTTACGCCGAGCTCGCGCAGCTTGTCGGCCTGGTCCTTCATCAGCGCGATGAGTGGAGACACCACGATTGTCGTGCCCGGCAGGTGCAGGGCGGGAAGCTGGTAGCAGAGCGACTTGCCCGCACCCGTTGGCATGATCGCGACCGCATCACGGCCGTCGACCATCGCGTTGACGACCTGCTGCTGCCCCGGCCGGAACTCGGACAGGCCGAAGGTTCCGCGCATGAGGCGCTCGAGATGCTTCAGTGATCGTGCCATCGCCAACGGGTGAGCAATGCGCGTACCGCGCGCTGACCCGTGCCGCCTAGGCGTACTGCGCGAGCGTCTCGAGGCGGCTGTGGACCAGACGGCGAACGGGCATGAAGAGCAGATAGCTCACACCGATCGCCACCAGGCACCACCCCAGCGTGAAGATGGGCGCGAGCCCAGGCCTGTGCAGCCATCGTGTCGCGAGGAGAACCAGGACCAGCGACGGTGCGCCGGAGACGGCAAGCGCCAGCACGGACAACAACCCCGCGGCCTGATGGGCGTTGCTGCCGTTGCCGATGCGGCTCAGATCGACTTCTCGGGGGAAGATCGCCGACAGGGCCGCGACAATGGGAGCAATCGTCACGTAGGTGGCAATCCACGCGGGCGGCAGTGCAAGCCAGAGCGCGGGCTCACCGCCGGGGAACACAGCCGCGGAGAGGAGAACGCACACGAGCGCGGGGCCGAGACAGATCAGCGCATTGCCGACCGCCTTGCCCGCGAGCAGCTCGCCGACGCCGAGGGGCGAGAGCATCTGTCGTGTGAATCCCGCGCGGTCTACGGCGAACTGGTTCGCGGCGATCGGCATCACGGCGAACATCGCGATGAAGCTCGCGACGGTGGCGAGCGTGAGGCCATCGGAAATCGACAGGCCGGCAAGCGGCATTCCTCCACGGCGGTAGAGCAGCGTGCCGAAGACGCCGAGCAGCATCAGCGGACTGATCAGGATGGAGCGGCCGCGCGTCGATCGCAGCGCCAGGCGGAGCTGCGTCAGCGCAACGGCCGACGCGCCGGCCGTCAGCCCTGGAATCGTATGGCTCCAGAGGCCGCCGAACGCTGCGCCCCGCCGCGCGCCGAGCGTCTGCGGCATATCGAGCACACGGCTGAACGCGGCGAACCCGAGGAGCTGCAGGCCCACCCCGATTGCGAGTAGTTCCACCAGCGGAGCGGCTGTCGCCCCGCGGCGCTGCACAGCGCGGAGACCTGTCTCTCGATACAACTCCGACGGAGTGAACGCTGCCGCGCGCTGCGTGATCCGGTCCACGGCGGTCGGCGCGTGCGCGATCGGCTCATGTCCAGCGCGTCCTCGCGCGCGGTGGTGGTCGCCGCGCATCATTTCGGGGATCACGCCAAACATGGGAAGGATCAGCACGAGCAGGAGCATGACGATCTCGCCGCGCCGCCTGTTGCGCAGGAGCAGGTGCACGACGGCAGAGGTGAGCGCGCTGGTGCTGGCGAGGATGAACACGAACACCGCGCCGGCCAGCAGCGCCGCGAGCGCGGCGAGTGGCTGTCGGCCGATGAGGATGCCAACGGCCACACCGAGCACGGCTGGTGCGCTCAGCAGAATCCACGGATCGGCGAACGTTCCGACGAGGTTGGCCAGGTAGAGAAGTTGCCGCGGAACCGGAAGCAGCAGGTAGCGGACGGGATTCCCCGCATCGCGAGAGGGCAGCGCGATCGGGCCGACGATCGAGAACGCGACCGCGGCGAGCAGCAGGTACCGCAGCACGTCGAACGGCAGGAGCCAGGCACCCGAGGCGAGTCCGAATCCGGCGGCTCCGCCGAGCACGGCCATACCAAGCGACGACGGCACGAGCAGGAGCAGCGCGATGATGGGCCCGATGTTCTCGACCGCAATCGAGAGGCGGTCGAGGGTGTCGCGTGCGCCGGTGCGTTCCAGCGAATTGACGAGGACGCGCCACCGCAGCCAGACGAATGCTCGCAGGAGCCGCACGGCTACAACCAGTGCAGTTCGGCGGCCGGGCGTTCGCCGCCGACGAGGTCGATGAACAGCTCTTCGAGCGTCTTCGCCCCTCCGGCGCCCGCCCGAACGTCCTCGATCGGGCCCTGCGCCACCAGCCGGCCTCTGGCGATGACGCCGATATGCGTCGAGAGGCGCTCGACGATTTCCAGGATGTGCGACGTCAGGAAAATCGTGCCCCCGCGGGCGACGAACCCGTGCAGCAGTTCCTTGATCTGCCGTGATGCGACCGCATCGATGCCTTCGAACGGCTCGTCGAGGAACAGGAGCTTCGGCGCCGGCAGCAGCGCGGCGGCGAGCGCCAGCTTCTTACGCATGCCATGTGAAAAATCCGCAACCAGCGTCGTCGAGGCTCCTGTCAGCTCCATCACCGACAGGAGATCCGCCGAACGGCTGTGAAACGTTTCTGCGGGGATTCCGTACACCTGTCCGATGAACGTCAGCGTCTCCGCCGCGGTGAGGCGGTCGAAGAGCGCGAGGTCTTCGGGAACGACGCCGACGCGCCGCTTCACGGCCACCGGATCCTTCAGCGGATCGAGCCCGAGAATTCTCATCTCGCCGCCCGATGGACGCAGCAGCCCCGTCAGACATTTGATCGTCGTCGACTTCCCGGCGCCGTTGGGACCGAGAAATCCGTAGAAGCTGCCGACCGGCACCTGAAGGTCGATGCCGTCCACCGCGCGCAGCGCGCCGAAGCTCCGCGAGAGCCCGCGTGTCTCGACCGCCAATTCCATGTCGCAGAGATTCTATGTCAGCATGGCTGGATGAATCGTCTCGCGCGGGAGCGAAGCCCGTACCTGCTGCAGCACGCGGGCAATCCGGTCGACTGGTACCCGTGGGGCGACGAGGCGTTCGAGACCGCGCGGCGCGGGAACAAACCCATCTTTCTCTCGATCGGCTACTCCACGTGCCATTGGTGCCACGTCATGGAGCATGAATCCTTCGAAAACGACGAGGTCGCGCGGCTGCTGAACGCCTCGTTCGTTGCGATCAAGGTCGATCGCGAGGAGCGGCCGGACGTCGATCGCGTTTACATGGCGTTCGTGCAATCGACGACGGGGAGCGGTGGGTGGCCGATGTCGGTCTTCCTTACGCCCGAGCTGAAGCCGTTCTTCGGCGGCACGTATTTCCCGCCGACTTCGCGGTGGGGACGGCCGGGATTCGTCGACGTGCTCCGCGAACTCGTGCGCGTGTGGACGGAGGATCGCGCGCGCGTGGATTTTGCCGCCGCGGAACTCTTCGATCGTCTGAAGAGCGTGACGGGCAGCGACGGACGTTCGCGCGCGGAGTCCGAAATCGCTGGCGCCGACGCGCTGACCCACGCGGCCGCCGAGTATCTCTCGGCCTTCGATCAGCGGAATGGCGGGTTCGGCGACGCGCCAAAGTTTCCGCGGCCCGTCGAACTGCTGTTCCTGCTGCGTGAATACGCGCGGACGCAGGAACCCGCGCTGCTCGACACGGTCGCAGCTACGCTGCGCGCCATGGCGCATGGCGGAATGCGCGATCACGTCGGCGGCGGGTTCCACCGGTACTCCGTCGATGCGGCCTGGCGGGTGCCGCACTTCGAGAAGATGCTGTACGACCAGGCCCAGCTCACGATCGCGTTTCTCGAGTGCGCCCAGGCGGCGGGGCAGGAGTTCTTTGCGGCGGTTGCCGAGGACACGATTGCGTACGTCCTTCGAGAGATGCGCGACCCGCAGACGGGCGGCTTCTATTCGGCCGAAGACGCGGACAGTCTTCCCGCGCCGGATAGCTCGCAGAAGCGCGAAGGGGCGTTCTATGTCTGGACCGACGCGGAAATCCGCGACCTGCTCGGCGATGATACGGACGTCGTCCGCGCACGCTTCGGGATCGAACCGCAGGGGAACGCGCCCGAGGATCCGCAGGGAGAGTTCACCGGCCAGAACATCCTCTACAGCGCGCGGTCGCTGGACGCGGTCGCGGCCGACACGGGCAGATCCATCGACGAGGTCGTCGCGGCGCTCGGCCGCGCGAGGAAGGTGCTCTTCGACGCTCGCGCGAGGCGCCCGCGTCCGCACCTCGACGACAAGATTCTCGTCGCCTGGAACGGACTCATGATCGCGGCGCTCGCCCGTGCGGCGCGTGTGCTGCCCGAAAGCCCCGACGCCGCGGAGTGGCTGGAGGCCGCCAGGCGCGCCGCCGCGTTTATACGCGCGACCCTCTGGCGCAGCGACCAGCAGCGGCTGCTGCGCCGCTATCGGGACGGTGATGCGGCTATCGATGCGTACGCCGAAGATTACGCATGTTTGATCTGGGGGGTGATCGAGCTGTTCGAGTGTGACGGCGATCCCTCGTGGCTCGCCTGGGCGCGTGACCTGCAGGCGCGTCAGAACGAGCTGTTCTGGGACGCAGAGGAGGGCGGCTGGTTCAGCACGACGGGCACCGACCCGGCGGTGCTTCTCCGCCTGAAGGAAGACTACGATGGCGCCGAGCCGGCGGCAAGCTCGGTGTCCGTAATGAACCTGCTGAGGCTGTCGCATCTCCTCGGAGACGAGACCGCGCGTGAGATGGCCGGGCGCACGCTGGCGCGATACGGCCCGCGCGCAGGGCGGGCCGGGCGGGTGATTCCCTTCATGCTCGCTGACTTGTCGGCCTGGCACGCGGGTATCGGACAGGTGATCGTCGTTGGCGATCCTGCCAACCCGGCGACGCTCGCGCTGAAAGCCGAACTGGGCAGGCACTATCTGCCGTTCGTTGTCGTCGTCCCGGTGGTGCCCGACACGAACGTCGACGGGCTGACGGAGATGATGCCTCTCGTACGTCCGATGGCGGCGCGGTCAGAGCCGACGGCATTCGTCTGCCGCGATTTCGTCTGTCGCGAGCCCGTGACCACTGCGGCGGCGCTGGCCGGGCAACTGGGACCAGCCGCATGACGGCGCCGCTCTCGGTGGACGTCAACAGCGACGGAACGCGCGCGGCGTTCAGGTTCTTTCACCCCAAGGGCAACATCATCACAGCCGACATGGTGTCGGCGTTGTCTGACGCGCTGGCGGCCGCCGGGGAGAATCCACACCTCAAGCTGATCACCCTCGAGGGCGCCGGCCCCGACTTCAGCTTCGGCGCGAGCGTGCCCGAGCACGCGCCTGGCGAGATCGAACGCGTCCTGCCTCGCATGCACGAACTGATTTATGCGCTGCTGATCGCGCCGGCACCCACCGCGGCGATCGTACGAGGACGATGTCTCGGCGGTGGATTCGAGCTGGCGCTGGCGTGCGACTTCATTTTCTCATCAGCTGACGCGGCGTTCGGGCTGCCGGAAATCGCGCTGGGGGTGTTCGCGCCGGCGGGCTCCGTGCTGCTCGGAGACCGCGTCGGGTCGGCGCGAGCCACGCGCGCGCTGCTCACCGGCCGTTCCAGTTCGGCGGAAGAGTGGGCCGCCGCCGGCTTGATCGAACTCGTCGCCGATGGGGCGGCGCTCGGAGACGAGGTGGAACGCTGGTTCGCGGAGCACCTCCGCGTCAGGTCGGCTGCGAGCCTGCGGCATGCCGCCTTCGCCGCGCGCGCCGGGACGACCGCGCGTGTGCGGCAGTTGCTGCCCGCGCTCGAGCAGTTATACTTGCGAGACCTGATGGACACGCTCGATGCTCCCGAGGGCATCACCGCATTCCTCGAAAAGCGCGCGCCGCGCTGGACCGACCGCTAGCTCCATGCAGTACGACATCGAGATCGTCCTTCGGGAGCGCAACTTCGCCGTGACCGAGCAGATCGAGCACGGTATCGAGCCGCGCGCCTGGGGAGAGCGCGACGTCAGGATCGTGCTGGAGCAGATCCTCCGCGCGATCGATCGCGTCAAGAACCCGGACAATCCGGCGGCCCACATCGCGCTGCGAGGCTTCAGTTGGATTATCGAGCCGGTGGACGAGGGCGTGGTGATCGCGATTGAGATCCCGACAGGCGCCGCCGTGGCCGGCCCGTTCGCGATCGAGCAGGAAAGGCTCGACGCCATGGTCCGGCGGGTCATTGCCGCGGCCGCCGTCCCGCGCACCACCATTCATTAAGCCGCTAGCAAATAAGCCGCGTGCTGGACCGCGGCTTCAGACAACTACGCAACTCCACAACGACACAACTACGCAACTACGCAAGGTAATTGTCCTGGAAGTTGACGCCTTGTGTAGTTGGTAGTTGTGAAGTCGTGGAGTTATCTGGCGTCGCGTGTGAGCGAAGCGTGCTCCGCGAAGGTCGGCGCGACGCGATGTTTCGTGAGAGTTTCGTACGCATACGCGAGCGCGATCAGCCGGGGTTCCGACCATGCGTTCCCGATGAACGAAATCCCCACCGGCAGCCCGAAGGCCTCGCCCGCCGGAACCGTGATGCTCGGGTATCCGGCCACGGCAGCGGGTGTCGAGCTCGCGCCGCCGAAGTGATCGCCGTTCACCAGATCGGTCGTCCACGCCGGCCCTCCTGTCGGCGCCACGATCGCGTCGAGGCGGTGCTGACGCAGCACGAGATCGATCCCCTGCGCTCGCGCGAGCGCGCGGCACCGGGCGCGCGCGGCGACGTACTGTGGATTGGTCAGCGGCCCGCGCTTCTCCGATTGGAGAAAGATCTCCTGGCCGAAGTACGGCATCTCGCGATCGCTGTGCTCCTTGTTGAACGCGATCAGATCCGCGAGCGTCCTCCGAGGTGCAGACGGTCCGAGCGACGCGAGGTATTTGTTGATGCCGGCCTTGAACTCCGTCTGCAGCACCTCGTTCTCGCACGCGTCCATTTTCGACGCGGTCGGAATATCGGCGGGATCGACGATCACCGCGCCCGCGGCCTTCATATCGGCAATCGCTTTCTCCGTGATCGCGTCGGTCACGTCGCTGTATCCGAAGTACTGCTTGCGTGCGACGCCGATGCGGGCGCCGCGGAGCGCGTTCGCGTCGAGGCTCTTCGTGTAATCGCGTGACGCGTACGACGCACTGGGCCCGCTTGCCGCATCAGCCGGATCGACCCCGGTCATTGCGCCGAGGAGCAGCGCGGCGTCGGTGACGGTCCGCGCCATCGGCCCCGCCGTATCCTGCGAGTGCGAGATCGGAACGATTCCGGAGCGGCTGATCAACCCGACGGTCGGCTTGATGCCGACCAGGCCGTTCGTACCGGAGGGACACACGATCGAGCCGTCGGTTTCCGTGCCGATGCCGATTGCCGCGAGATTGGCCGCGATGGCTGCGCCCGTGCCCGAACTCGAGCCGCAGGCGTTGCGATCCAGCGCGTACGGATTCCGCACGAGGCCGCCCCGGCCGCTCCACCCGCTGGTCGAATGCGTGGAACGAAAGTTCGCCCACTCGCTCAAGTTGGTTTTGCCGAGAATGACGACGCCTGCGGCGCGCAGCTTCGACACGACGAACGCGTCCCGCAGCGGATGCGATCCCTCGAGCGCCAGCGATCCCGCCGTGGTCGACATGTGGTCGGCCGTATCGATGTTGTCCTTGATCAGAACCGGGATGCCGTGGAGCGGGCCGCGCGGTCCCTTCTCGGCGCGTTCCTTGTCGAGCGCGTCGGCAATCGACAGCGCGTCGGGGTTGATTTCGATCACCGAACCAAGCTGCGGCCCTTCCTTGTCGATGTGCTGAATCCGATCGAGATACATCTGCGCGATCTGATGCGCGGTGTAGCGGCCGCTCGTCATCCACTCCTGCAGCTGCGGTGCCGTAGCTTCCTCGAGCGGAAACGGCGGGGGGGCGGGCTGGAGCAAGGCCGCGGCCAGGGCAGCGGCGAGCAACTGTTTGGTCATGGCGCCGCTACTGTAGCAACGCCGCCCCTGTTTACCAACTGATGGCGATTCGGCAGCGCGTCACACGGCGAACGGAAGGTCTTGCTGCGGCTATGCGTTCAGACGGTCGACGATCGCCTGCCACGCTTCAACCGTGCGTTCCTCGGTTTCCGCGAGCGCCGCGCCGCAGATCGTCGTACCTGTCTGCGGAATGACCGCGGCCCAGACCGGTTCAACCGCAAGCTGCAGGCCGATGCTGGCCATCTCGATCTCGAACGCGGAGGGCAGCGGCGACTGGTCGGGCAGCTCGAGGCGGAGGCCGCCGTAGGATACGTCGACCACGGCCGCCGGCCGCCCGTCGGCCATGACGCGGAACCCGCTGTCCAGCCGCTTTCGCGGCCAGCGGCGCCGGCGTCGTACCGTGCTCAGGGCGTCGTCGACGGTCTTCAGGAATTCTGCGGGACGGATCGGCTTCTTGACGAACCGCGCGTTGTACCGGCTGGCCTCGAGGGCCATCGCCGGTTCGTCGTAGCCGGTCGTGATCACGATCGCGGTGTCGGGGTGCTCCGCGCGGGTGTGCATCACCAGATGCAGCCCGTTATGGGGCCGCAAATGGACGTCGGTGACGAGCAGATCGAAAACGGATTCGGCGAGGGCGCACTTCGCCTCGTCGTAGGTCGCGGCGGCAGTGACGTCGTGCCCTTCTTCACACAGGAGCTCGGACATCCCGACCAACGCGCTTTCGTCGTCATCGATGACGAGAATGCGATACGGCCACTTCGCCATAGCGGTGTTCTTGGAATTGCAAGACACTGAGCAGCAACTCGGATGCCGCAGGCGATGCACGGTTTTGCGGGCGTTCACGGTGAGTCTGGGCAAACCCGGATACGGAACCGTCAGGCGGCCGCTACTTCTGAAACGGTAGGCCCCGATTGGTGTCTCCTGAGCGCGACACCCTCAATCGACTGCCAGTCGGCTGAATCTGTGCAAGCCTGGCGCGGTCAGTGGCCGATACAGCGCGACGGTTCCTGTAAAATCGCAAGGCCATCTGTGGCCGGGGTGGCGGAACTGGCAGACGCATCGGACTTAAAATCCGAAGACTCCACAAGAGTCGTGCGGGTTCGATTCCCGCCCCCGGCACTGTTTGTTGTCACCGGCGCGGGCTCCCGTAGCTGGCCGTCTGCGGGACCACCCGTCTCTGTTATCTTTGCGCGCGCTTCGGCACGGAGAGTGTCGCGCCGCACCGTTCGCACGCGAAGGCGGTCGCCCGGGACGTTTCGGCGAGCATCGTCATCGGCGTTCCGCAGCGACTGCAGATGGCGCGGATAATCGGCCTATCCGTCTCGAGTGCTCCGCCACCGACGAACGCGGCGAGCACGGTCACCGCAACCTCTTCGCTGAAGGACAGCAGCGAAAACTCCAACGCCCACACGATTGTCAGGACCGCCAGGTAGGCAATCATGAAGCGGACGACCTTGATGGTGCCGGCCACGCGCTGCCGGTGCGCAGGCTGCGCCCTGAGCGCATCCGATACGCGCGATCCGCAGTAGCGGCCGAGGGCGGCGGCACCCGCAATCTCGAGCGCCTTGATGAACAGTGTGGCTGTCGGCAGACCGCTATCCTGCTCTACGGCGGCCCGGACCGCAAGCAGGCGCGTCGTTTACCGCATTATTCGGCAGCCGGGCGGCGACGACGTGAACCGGATGTGCGGCCGCCCCAGCCTGCGGCGAGCAACCCCGTTCCGAGCAGCACCAGCGTGGCAGGTTCCGGCGTGTCCGCAGCCAGGGGTGTCCCCGAAACACTGAACGCCGCGTTGAATTCGCGCGTCCCAGTTACCCACGTCGGACCGTTGTTCAGGCGGGCCACGTCCGTCGCGGGCGGCGCTTCGAGAGGCGACAAGAACCACAGCCCGTCCGCCTGTCCGAGTGTCGTCGCTTCGATGAAATAAGTGTCTCCCGCTGCGAGCAGCGGGTTCAGCACCGACGTGAAATGCGCGACCGCGTTATAGATCGGGTCGCTCGTACTGAAGCTCTCCAGCAGCGCGCCGGGGACGGCTCCATTCGCGGAGTAGACATTGACTTGCAGCACGCCGTCGCTGAACGAGAACGGAAACGTCAACGGAAGATCGAGACCTGAAAGGTTGACCGTCGACGACGGCACGAACGCGAACGCGCGCGAGAAGGTCGAGTCCGGGTCGCCCTCTTCACCCGTATCGAACCCGAAAAACGACGCCGCGTCCTGATACGAGTTGCCGGCGTCGAAACTCGTGTAGACGACCACCGGGTCCGCGAAGGCCCGAAGCGGGAGCATGGCCGCGAGCACGGCGAGTGCGAAAGTCAATCGGTTGCCGCTCAATGGACATCCTCCTCCCAGAAAGAGGCCAGCGGGTGTCACGCAGCCTCGCTCGTTCCGGCGAACCACGATCAGAGCAAGCGGCATTCCGCGCGACGGTCCGACGAGTTACACTTTGGGCACGACGCGCAGGACAACTGGCGACCACGAACTGGCTACTGGCCACTGGCGACTGGAGACTGGCAACTGGCGACCGACGTAAAGCTGCTGAGCGTGTTGATGCCCGTGTACAACGAGGCACGCACGCTGAGAACCATAGTGGCGCGCGTGCTCGCCAGTCCGGTCGGTGTTCCGATCGAACTCGTGTGCGTGGACGACGCGAGCCGCGACAGGTCGGTCGAGATCCTCGAGTCGCTTGCGGCGGTCGACCCGCGTGTGCGGGTGTTCCGCCAGCCGGTGAACAAAGGGAAAGGCGCGGCGATCCGCCGCGCGATTGCCGAAATGCGCGGCGACATCGCCATCATCCAGGACTCAGACCTCGAGTACGATCCGAACGACTATCCCGCGTTGATTGCGCCGATTCTGGAAGGCAAGGCGGACGCCGTGTTCGGGTCGCGCTTCGCCTCCGCGTCGCAACGAAAGATCCTGCTGTACTGGCACGGCGTCGCGAACCGCTTCCTGACGTGGATGACCAACATCCTCAACGACATCAACCTGACCGACATGGAGACGTGTTACAAGGCGGTCAGAGGTGACATCCTCCGTCAGACCCCGCTTCACAGCGATCGCTTCGGCATCGAGCCGGAGCTGACGACCCGGCTCGCGCAGTGGAGATTGCGGTTGTACGAAGTCCCGATCAGTTATCACGGACGGACCGTCGCCGAAGGCAAGAACATCGGCTGGAAGGATGCCGTCTCGGCGGTCTGGTGTCTGCTGAAATACAAATTCATCGACGACCGGTTCACCACGCACGACGGCTATTACGTGCTGCAAAGCATGCGGCGGGCGCGGGGGCTGAATCGATGGATTCTCGATCAGTTCCGCGCCTATCTGGGTCAGCGTGTCGTCGAAGCGGGCTGCGGCATCGGCAACTTCACGGAGCTGCTGCTGGACCGCGAGCGCCTGATCTGCCTCGACAACGATCCGCTGTACATCGAGATGATCAAATGGCGACTAGGCCACCTCGAGAATCTGCGCGCGCTGAGATTCGATCTGTCGGACACGGCCGCGTACGCGACGTTGAAGCCGGAGCAGGTTGATACGATCATCTGCCTGAACGTGCTCGAGCACATCGGGCCGGACGAGGCGGTGCTGCGCGCGTACTACGATCTGCTCGAGCCGGGCGGCCACGCGATCATCCTCGTTCCCGCGCATCCCTCGTTGTACGGTCCATGCGATGCGGCAATTGGTCACGAACGCCGGTACACCCAGCCGGAACTGCACACGAAGATGCAGCGGGCCGGCTTCGAGGTTGTCTCGATGCAGGAGTTCAACCGCCTTGGCGTGCCCGGCTGGTGGTTGAACAAGAAACTCGGACGCCGGGATCTGAACCCGCGACAGATGCGCGCGTTCGAGGCGATGCTGCCGCTTGCCAAGCTCGCCGAAGCGATGAAGCTGGGTCCGGGGTTGAGCCTCATCGGCGTTGGCCGGAAAGCGGGGTAGTGCGATGCCGGAACGGCGGTACGGAGCGGGTGACTCTATCGAGGACTTCTGCCGTGTGTGCAAGATCGATCGCATGCACACGGTCGTCGCCGCGGACGCGGACGGCGGGCCGCTGCGGGTCTCGTGCGGCTACTGCAGCAGCGAGCACAATTACCGCGGAGGTCCTCGCGTCGGCGCACCGGGGCACGCGCAACCCCCGGCCGCGGGGTCTTCGCGTCCTCGGGATGCGGTTGCCCGCACGTCGGAGCCGCTTCCGTTAGTGTCGGAACGAGAAAGGACAGGGGATCCCGTGAGCGCTCAACAGATTGGCGACGTCGATTTCGAGCTGCTGCTGCGGCGGATCATCCGCGAAGAAACGGGATTGACCCCGGCGGCGCCGGCGGAGAAGTGGCGCGGCGGTCATCTCGTGCTCCGGCCGGGCGTACCCGGCGTCCAGGAGAAGAGCTGGCCGATCGAAACGTTTTTCCACAAGGTCGTGATGGTCCGCAACCGCCTCCGGACGCTCGAACAGCAGGTGAACGCGCTGGACATCCCTGAGGACGCGAAGGTGAAGCTCCAGGGCTACATTACGGGCTGCTACGGATCGTTGACCAGCTTCAACGTCCTGTTCGCGGACCCCGACGACCAGTTTCGGGGTTCGAGCGGCGACTAACGCGGCGGCCCCCGCCGAAGTGGGTAATCTGACGACCGGGGTCTGACCCCGGCCGCGCGGTGACACAGCGACGCGGCGGTGGAGTGGGTAATCCGACGACCGGGGTCTGACCCCGTCCCGCGGGCGCGACGCAGAGTCGCGCGCGAGGGACCGCGGCCAGGGGCGAACGGCAAATGACGCCGATTCTGCCTCACTCGCGAGTGGCACGGACGTTGACCTTCCCGATCGCGTGGAACAGATCCTTCACGATATCCGCTACGGCCTCCGCACGTTCATCCGCCAGCCCGCGTTCGCGCTGACGGCGATTCTGGCGCTCGCGCTCGGGATCGGCGCCAACACCGCCGTCTTCAGCGTCGTCTACGCGATCCTGCTGAAACCGCTGCCGTTCCCGCAACCGCAGCAGCTGATATTCGCGTACGACACCTTCCCCGCAGTCCCGTACGCCGCTGTCTCGTGGCCGAAGTATCTCGCGCTGCGCGACGGCGCCCGTACACTCACGGCGCTCGGGGCCCTGGCGCCGGGCACGGTGACGATCACCGGTCGCGGCGAGCCGCAGCAGGCGGCAGCGATGCGCGTCTCGGGCGATTTCTTCAAGGTCTTCGAGGTGTCGCCGGCGTATGGACGATGGCTGAACCGCGACGACGACGTGCCCAACGGCGGAAAAGCAATCGTCCTCAGTTGGGCATTGTGGCAGCGGCGGTTCGGCGGCGACGCACGCATCGTCGGCCAGGCGATGACGGTGAACGGAGAGGCGTATACCGTGGCCGGCATCATGCCGCAGTCGTTCAATTACCCGGCGGGAACGGACGTGTGGGTCCCGCTGGCTGTACCGGCGAACTCGAATAATCTGGGGAATTTCCTCAAGCTCGTCGGCCGGATAAAGCCTGGCGTGACCGTCCAGCAGGCCAGCGACGATCTTCGCGCGCTGTCGACGGCGTACAACGCGCCGCTGAAACTTCAACGCGACGAGAAGGTGATCGGGCTGCAGGAATTCCTGACCCAGTTCAATCGCCAGATGCTGCTGATGATGCAGGGCGCCGTCGCATTCGTGCTGCTGGTCGCCTGCGCGAACGTCGCCAATCTCCTCCTGGCTCGCAGCGTCCGGCGTCAGCGCGAGCTGTCGATTCGCGCCGCAATTGGCGCGGGCCGATTTCGGCTCGTGCGCCAGCTCCTCACCGAAAGCATCCTGCTGTCCTGCGCAGGGGGGATCGTTGGAGTGCTGGTCGCGAGCTGGTTGCTGCGTATGTTCCTGTCGTACGCCCCGGCAAACTTCGGCGGCGTTCAGAGCATCGGGATCGATACACAGGTGCTGCTCTTCACCCTCGCCGCGGCGATCGTGACCGGCCTGGTGTTCGGAGTGGCGCCTGCCCGGCGCGGATTTCAGACGGATCCGAACGACGGTCTGCGCGACACAAACGTGAGAGGCGGCAGCAGCGGCGCCGCGAAAGGTGCCAGCCGCGTGCTTGTCGTCGCGGAAATCGCGATCGCGATGGTGTTGGTCGTGGGTGCCGGATTGATGGTGAAAAGCCTGCTCCGCCTCCAGGCGCAATACGGTGGATTTCGCCCGGACGGCGTGCTGACCTTCGGTCTCTCTCTTCCGGGCAGCCGGTACTCGAACGATCGATTGACCCAGTCCTACGATCGCGTCCTCGACGAGGTGAAGAGCGTGCCGGGCGTTCAGGCCGCGGGTGCCATCAACATGCTGCCGCTCGTGAATTTCGGCTACAACACTTCCTTCAACATCGTGGGCCGTCCTCCATTTCCGCAGCAGGACCGCGCACCGATCGTCGAAATTCGTGCGATTACCTCCGAGTACTTCCAGGCGATGGGGATCCCGTTGCTGAAAGGGCGAAACTTCAACGCAACCGACACGGCCAAAAGCACCCAGGTCATGATCATCAATCAGACGATGGCGGAAAGGTTCTGGCCCAAGGGCAATCCTATCGGTCAGCGGATTTCGTTCGGTCCAGGCACGGCGAACGACAACGAGATCGTAGGAGTCGTCGGCGATACGCGCTCGCAGAGTCTGGCGTCGGTGCCGGTTCCGGAATCCTTCTTTCCGCTCTCGCAGTTTCCGCAAAATACGATGGCCGTCGTGGTGCACACCGAGTTGAGCGATCCGGCGTCGTTGTTGCCCGCGATCCGGCAGCGGATTTCGGCCATCGATTCCGAGCTTCCGCTGGTGAAGCCACGAACGATGCAGACGGTCATCGCGACCTCCGCCGGCACGGCGCGGTTGACCTCGGTGCTGACGTCGGTGTTCGGCATCCTCGCCGGGCTGCTCGCCACGGTGGGTATCTACAGTCTCATCGCATATTCAGTCGCGCAGCGAACGCGCGAGCTGGGGATCCGCGTTGCGCTGGGTGCGGATCGACGGGCGGTGCTGCGGCTGATCATCGGGGAGGGACTCGTGCTCGCGGGTATCGGACTCGCGATTGGTCTGTTGGGAGCGCGCCTGTTGACCGGCACCCTGCAGACGATGCTGTTCGAGGTGAGTCCGCTCGACCCGACGGTGATCGCGCTCACGTGCGCCGGGATCACGCTCATCACCATCGCGGCGTCGTATGTACCCGCGCGCCGCGCCATCCGTGTTGATCCGATGCACGCGCTGCGCGCCGACTGATCTCGCGACGCGAGCAATTACGGATACAAATACTGTTGATCCCAGCCCACGCCGGTGCGGGTGTAGACGACGCGCTCGTGCAGGCGGCCGGGGCGCCCGTACCAAAACTCTATCGAGTGAGGAATGATCCGGTAGCCGCCCCAGAACGGCGGGCGTGGTACGGACTGGCCTTCGAAGCGCGCGGTGAACTCCTGCACCCGCGCGTCGAGCGTGGCGCGCTCATCGAGTTCCGCGCTCTGATCCGAGGCCCACGCGCCGATCTGGCTCTCGCGAGGACGGCCGCTGAAGTACGCGTCGGATTCCGCGTCCGAGACCCGCTCGACGCGTCCCTCGACGCGAATCTGCTCCTCGAGAGCGACCCAGTGCTGGCACAGCGCCGCCCTGGGATTGCGGTCGAGCGCCCGCGACTTCCGGCTGTTGTAGTTCGTGTAAAAGACGAAGCCGCGCCGGTCGACGTGCCGGAGCAGGACGATGCGCACGGACGGTTGACCGGAGACGTCGCAGGTCGCGAGCGCGACGGGGGCCGTATCGATATCGCGTGCGGCTGCCCGTGCTGCGGCGGCGAGATAGGTGTCGACGGGATCAACAGTTGCGGTCACGAGATCCCAAGGATCCGCGATCTCAGCCGGACAATCAATCGCACACGTTTTACTTCAGGTCGGACGCAGGCGTCGGGAACGGTCGCGGCCGAAACTGCCCGTCACCGAACACGAACCGGGCGAGCCGCGACCTCGACCCGGGTGCCGGCTGACGCCGGACGGCGCGCTGCACCTGCGACCGCGACACGTTGTCGCCGGGCTCGCCCGAGCCGTCGCCAACGACGACCGGCTGCAAGAATTCGGTCTGAACAGTAATGGTGGAGTCGGAACCCATTGGCGCCGAGCCCCTGGCGAGCAGATGGGGCGGCGACAGATTCGTCGATGAGAGCTCCTTCGTCACGGGACTGTGGGTGTTGCATACACCCGCGAAGCCGACGACTGCAAATCCGACGAAGATCGCGCTGTACACGATGCGCATGCGGGTGAGCGAGCCAATCGCATGCCAGGCCGTGGGCTACGGCGCGAGCTTGTCGCGCAGGGAGACGAGAAACCGCCGACGCTTGGCGTCCACTGCCGGATAGCTCAGCTCCAGCGACTCCAGCGCGTCAATGAGCACGTTCGCGACCGCAAGCCGGGCAAACCATTTGTGATTTGCGGGGACGACATACCAGGGCGCGTGTTTCGTGCTCGTTGCACGAATAGCTTCTTCATACGCCGTCATGTATTGCTTCCACAGCGCGCGTTCCGCGAGATCGCCTTCTTCGAACTTCCAGAGCTTCTCTGGCGAGTCGAGCCGTGCGAGCAGCCGCTTCCGCTGTTCCTCCATTGAAATATGCAGGAACACCTTCCGGATGATGTAGCCATTGCGAGAGAGGTACTTTTCGAACGCGTTGATGTCCTCGTATCGCTGATCCCAGATCTTCGACGTGACCAGGCGCGGCGGCAGCTTCTCCGATGCCAGCACTTCCGGATGAACCCTGACCACGAGCACTTCTTCATAATGCGAACGGTTGAAGATGCCGATGTCGCCCCGCGCGGGCAGCTCGCGCACGGCGCGCCAGAGGTAGTCGTGGTCGAGTTCTTCGGCTGACGGCCGCTTGAACGACACGACGCGGCACCCCTGCGGGTTCACGCCGCTCATGACGTGCTCGATCGCGCCATCCTTGCCGGCAGTGTCCATCGCCTGGAGAATGAGCAGCACGCCCCAGCGGTCCTGGGCGTAGAGAACTTCCTGCAGCGCGTGGAGCCGCTCGACGCTCCGGGCCAGCAGCGACTCCGCGGCGGATTTCGACGGGATGGATCCGTGGTCGTCCGGGTCGACGTCTTTCAGCCTGAAACGTCCGTTCGTGGGTGCGACGTATCGCTCGACCTTCATGCAGAGGAGTGTAGCGGAATCCGTGAACAACGCACCGGCCCCCGGTGTACCCTGTGGATCATGCATCCGTGGCATGACTGTTACGTGGACGACTCGCTCGTGAAGGACGCCTTTCCCGTCATCATCGAAGTCCCGGCGGGAAGCAAGAACAAATACGAACTCGACAAGGAGACCGGGCTGCTGAGGCTCGATCGCGTGCTCTACAGCGCCGTCCACTATCCGGCGAATTACGGGTTCGTGCCGCGCACGTTCTGCGACGACGGCGACCCGCTGGATGCGCTCGTCCTCGGGCAGGAGCCGGTCACACCCTTGACGATCGTCGACGCGCGCGCGGTCGGCGTGATGCGGATGCGCGACGAAAAAGGCATCGACGACAAGATCGTTGCGGTGAGCGTGAAAGACCCGGCGTTCGCGGACTACACCGATAAATCCCAGCTCCCGTCCCACCAGCTCCGCGAAATCCAGCGCTTCTTCGAAGACTACAAGGTGCTCGAAAACAAGCAGGTGATCGTCGAAGAAATGCTCGGACCCGACGATGCCGTGCGGATCATCCGGTCGGCGCTCGACATGTACCGGCAGATGCGCCGCGGCGAATTGCGATTCAAGGCGAGCGCCCATTGAAGTTCTGGCAGGCGTGGGTCGTGCTGATTTTCATCGGCAGCGGGCCGTGGTACGGCGTGCTGCACCAACCGCAGTGGGACCACGTCACGTGGGTGCCGTTCACGAGCCGCAACGACAAGGCGACCGACATGATCATCAACACGTTGATGTTCCTGCCGCTCGGCTGGACCTTCAAAACCGAGCGGCGCGGTCCCGGCGGCACGCTGACGGTACTGCTGATGGCGCTGACCGTCTCGGTCGGCGCCGAGTCGATGCAGCTCTACTGCGCGAAGCGTGACCCGTCGATGACGGACGTGACGATGAACACGGTCGGTACGCTGCTGGGTGCTGCCAGCGCATCGCTCTGGCGCCGGCGACCGCTTCCGTAGCACGGTCGCGCACACCCACCCTCCGAACTCCACCCCTTTGCGAATTGGGAGTTGGGAATTGGTTGGGAGTTGGAGCCAGTCGTGCCTCATCGTCATGTCGGTGTTCCCCACGCTCCGAGCGTCGCCGGAGCAACGATGCCGTGCCGACGGCGTCCACGCGGCACAGAAGATGCTTGTTCCTCCACTCGGAGAACCACGACCGACGATGTCTTTCGGCAGGAGGAACCTCATGCAGATGCTTCGGGCACTTTTCGGAACGACGCTTGCGCTCACGTTGTGCGCGCCGGTGGCGTGGGCGCAGCAGACCCACGTTGTCAACAAATCGGCGCTCGATCAGGCCGTGCAGCAGCGCGTCACGCAGGAACAGGCGGACCGCGCCGCGTTGCACGAGTTCCTGCAGCAGCCTGCGGTGAAGGACGCGGCCACGAAGGCCGGGCTGCCGCTCGACAAGGCCGAGGCGGCAGTGTCGACCCTGCACGGGCAGGATCTCGCTCAGGCCGCGGCTCAGGCGCGCACGGTGAACGCGCAGCTCGCCGGCGGCGCAAGCACGATCGTCATCTCGACGACGACGATCATCATCGCGCTCTTGATTGTCATCCTGATCCTTGCGCTGAAGTGAGGCGGCGACCGCCGCGCGCCCGGCGTCTCATTCATACGGCCGCCGCGTTTCTCGCGGCGGCCGCGTTGTCTCCATCGACCGCCGCACAGCCAGCCCGCGCCGATCAGCAGCCGCCCGGAACAGCTTCGGGCGCGCTCAGCGTACCGTATCTGCCCCAGTCCGAAGATCTCTGCGGCGGCGCCGCGGCCGCAATGGTCATGCGTTACTGGGGAGCGCGGGATATTTACGCGGACGCGTTCGCGCCCCTCGTCGACCATTCGGCGGGAGGGATTCGCACAGGCGCGCTCGTCTCCGCGCTCGACACGCGTGGATGGACGGCGCAAGCCGAATCAGGCAATCCGGCGCGTCTCCAGGAGCAGCTCGCGCTGCGCCGTCCCGTGATCGCGCTCATCGAAGCTGCCCGGGGCCGCTATCACTACGTGGTCGTCGTGAAGCGCTCCGACCGACAGACGACGTTCCACGATCCCGCGCGCGCGCCGGACCGGACCCTGCCGAACAGCGACTTCGACCGCCGCTGGACGGCAACGGACAGATGGATGCTCACGCTGCTTCCTCCTGCCAATCTGGATGCAGCGCCCCAAGAAACCGAACTGACGGCTCCGGATCCGCCGGCGTCCTGTTCAGCGCTCGTCACGCGCGGAATCGCTGCGGCCGAAACGGATCGATCCGCATCCCGTTCGCTGTTGCACCAGGCCGCGGGCGCCTGTCCGCACGCGTCCGCCCCGTGGCGGGAACTGGCCGGGGTCGATGCGATCGAAAGGAAGTGGTCCGCCGCAGCTGCAAACGCTTCGCAAGCGGTTGATCTGGATGCAGGCGACCAGTACGCCTGGCAACTGCTTGGAACCGCGCGGTTCCTGCTGGGGGATGATGCGGGCGCGCTCGACGCCTGGAATCACGCGGGCGAACCGCGCGTCGATCTCGTCAACGTTTCCGGTCTTGCCCGCACGCGCTACGGCATCGTCTCCGGCGCGGCGGGTTTCGCGCCGCACGAGCTGCTGACGTCTTCGCGGCTCCGCCTCGCGCAGCGTCGTGTGTCCGCCGTGCCGTCCCTGGCGACGGCGCACGTCGGGTTTCACCCGGTCGACACGAGGGTTGCGCAGGTCGACGTCGCTGTTGTCGAGCGCGACGCGTATCCCCGCGGCGTACCGGCGCTCGCTGCATTGGGTGTGGGCGCCGCAGTGAATCGTCAGCTCGACGCAAGCCTGGCGAGTCTGACAGGCGGCGGCGAGCGGATTGACGCAACCTGGCGATGGTGGGCCAATCGGCCCGCTGCATCGCTGGCGTTCATCGCACCAGCTCCCTTCATTCGCGGCACATGGCAGGTCGACGTGGCACGCGAGACCGAGACGTTCGCGGCCGCGTCGCGTCAGACGCGCACGCACGCGGGCATCTCCGGGGGGACCTGGCTGACGGATCGCTGGCGAGTGGGTGCGACGGCCGGCGTCGATCGCTGGCTCGATCGAGGCCGTCAAGCGTTGCTGGGCGCCGATGCGGAGTTCTGGCCGCTGGTCGATCGTCTCCAGCTCCGTG
>DATJFQ010000079.1:0-92925 GCA_035495555.1 Vicinamibacterales bacterium | reverse complement strand
AGTCCGACGGTTCTACGCGTGCGCGGCTATCGGTTCTACTTCTTTTCTCGCGAAGAACCGCGACCCACGTTCACGTCCAGCATGCCGAAGGTGAGGCGAAGTTCTGGATCGACCCGATCGTAGAATTGCACGGGAACTACGGTCTGAAGCCGAAGACGCTTTCCGAAGCTTTGGATCCTGATTGGCGATCAGGAATTGTTTGCGGCATTCAGCGAATTCCCGTGGTTTCGCGACGCATCGATCGCCGAAATTGCTCGAGTCGAGTTGCCGAGTGACGTCGCTGGTCCTTGCGGATCCGGCCACCGGCCGCGCACGGCTGGTCAACACGTCGTCGGACAATCCCGCGGGTCCGGCGGTAGGCAGCTCGCTCGCCGTGTTCGCGCAGCCGACGAAGTAACATCCGACAAAGATTCCCGGTCGAAGAGCGGTGTGCGTCTGACGAAAGGGCTGCAGACATGTCGCGAGGACGCTGATGATCGAGATGAGGCTGAACGGAAGCATTCCTGAATTCCGCGAGCGCGCGGCGCGCCGGCAGGTGAGGAACGTCGTCTTGCTGCTGATGATTTTCGCGGTTGCTGGAGTTCCGCGCTCACGCGCGCAGGGTCCACAGGCCACGGTGAATGGCGCGCCCAAGAGCATCCGTAACCAAACGGGGATTGAGCTGGTCTGGATTCCGCCGGGCAGTTTCACCATGGGTTCGACTGACGCGGAAATCCAGGCCGCGTACGAGGAGTCGAAAAGCCTGTTTCCTCAGTATGCGAAATTGGAGTGGTTCACCGGAGAGAAGCCCAGGCACCGGGTCACCATTCGCGAAGGCTTCTATATGGCGAAGTATGAAGTGACGCAGGCGCAGTGGCGCGCGGTGATGGGCACGACGGTGCAGCAGCAAATGGCCAAAGCGGGCCCAACGTGGACGCTGGTGGGAGAGCAGGGTGACAACTACCCGATGGTCTTCGTCAGCTGGGATGAGGCGCAGCAGTTCGTCGAAAAGCTGAACGCGATGCAGGACGGCTACCAGTACCGGCTGCCGACGGAAGCTGAATGGGAGTATGCCGCCCGAGCGGGAACCACTACGGCATTTGCATTTGGCGACTCGCTCAGCTCTGAGCAGGCGAACTTCAACGCGAACCATCCGTATTTCGACAAAGACAAAGGCCGCCCCCGCGCCGCGGCCACGCCAGTCGGGAGCCTTCAGCCGAACGCCTGGGGGCTGTACGACATGCACGGCAACGTGTACGAATGGTGCGAGGACTCGTATCACGATAGTTACGAGGGAGCGCCCACCGATGGGAGCGCGTGGCTCAGTGGTGGCAGCGACCAGAAAGTGATACGCAGCGGCGCGTATGGCAGCAACGCCGCGAATGTGCGCTCGGCCGTGCGGCACTCATTTGCGCCGGGCACTCGCACCGGGACCGTTGGCTTTCGCGTGGCTGCCGTCGCGCGGCCTCGATAGCGTCGCCGACTCCGCGCGCAGTCGATCTGCTCGAAGCGCTCGCACGCACTGGAAGCTGGCGGCTTCTACGATCCGCCTTCGCTCTTCGTCGACGGCACGATCAGCCGGGCGTCCGTCGGCGTCACGAGCACGTGAATCATGTTGAGCGCGGGCTGTTGCACCGACTGGAGGAGGTAAAAGCGCGATCCGTCGCTGGACTCGGCGAGGCTGCGGCTCTGGAACACGGACGCCGGCGCCCGCCGGGCTCCTTCGAAGAGCTTCTGCGGCGGGCCGAACGTGATCGTATTGCCGCGCATGGTCACCGCCACCGTCCAGACGGCGCCGCTCTGCACGAACGCGATCTCGTTGCCATCGCCACGCCAGACCGGATCGATCGCGCCCGCTGGCGCGACGCGCTGCCGGCGTCCGGGACCCGGGAACGGCTCGACGTAAATTCCAGTGTCGGCATCGTAGAGCACGAAATGGCCGTCGCGCGAGAAGGAGCCGTCCGAATGGACCTCGTCGCTGTCGGCCAGCGGCTTCCACGCGGCGCGCGATGACATGTCGGCGACCGGGGCCCACGCGATTCGGCTTCCGATCCGGCCAAGAACCGTCCGGCCGTCGGCCGAGAGCGCCCACACGGCCTCGATGCCGTCCGCGAGTTTTCCGATGGTCTCGATCGTCCCGCTGTCATCCTTCCGTGCGACGAGATCCCGTCCGCGTATCCCCGCCGCGCGTCCATCAGGCAGCCAGAGCTGCCATTGCACGTCGGACGGCAGCGACGCCCGGCCCGGGTCGCCGGCGTTTGCGATCCATGCCACGCTGTCGGAACAAGCGAGCAGGCGTCCCTCCTCGGACGGAGAGAGGAAGATTGAATCGAGTGCGCCTGGCGGTCCCGCGGTTCCCACCGCAGCGCCGTTCCGGTCGAATGCCGTCACCTCGGCGAGGGCCGCCGTGCCCGGCCGCCAGGCGATGGTTCCGTTTTCCGCCACCGAAAAGTCTGCCCGCGCCAGCGCCGGTTGCGAAGACACTCCTCGAACCACGAGTCGAGGCTCGCCGGTCATCGCGCGCGCTGCGGCGTTCAGCCGCTGCGCGTACAAGTTGTCGTTCTTGACGTAGAGAAGCTGACCGCCGCCCGCGGCGGTATAACGGGCTGCCGTCTCGTTCTTGAAGAGCGGCGTGACGTTCGTGATGGCGCCATCCGCCATCGTTGCGAGTACCACCGCGCCATCTCCGCCGCCGGTATCGGACCACGCAATGAAGTCGTTCGTGCCTGGTATGAACTCGGGATACAGAAACGACGCGGGGCCGCGGCCGACGACGTTGAGGCCGTGCCCGTCGCCGCCGGCACCGGCGGCGATCGGCGGCGTCGCGCCGAGCAGAACGCCCTCGGTTTGACTCCAACCGCCGCCTCGCACGTTCGCCGAGTACTTCATCACGATCGCCGCCGGTCCGTCCGGCAGCTTGATGTCGAGCAGCTGCCGCGCGGCGCCGCTGACCACCGGCACGGTCACCGCCGACGAACCGTGCCAGAAGGGTTCGTTTGCCAGCCCCTCGACTCCCGGCACTTCGAGCAGGTCCAGCGAATCCAGCCGGCGGATGTAAAGGTGGTGCGATCCGACGAACAGCACGGACCTGCCGTCCGGCGACAGATGGGGCGGCGCGTTCATGGTGCCCACTGGACGCAGAGCGATGTCCGCGGGCGGGACGATCGTGAGCACGAGCGGAGCGGTCGTGCTCGCGGTTGCGCGGCCCGCCAGCCAGAATGCGGCGCCGGTGAAGAGCGCGGTTCCGGCGATCGCCGGCAGCGCGACTCGCGAGAGGATCCAGGGAATCGTCCGTTTCCCGTTGCCGGCCGCAGCGGCGTCGGTCGCCCCGTCGAGCGCATCCTCCAGTTCGAGACGCGCATCGGCCGCGTCCGCGAGGCGCGTCTTGCGATTTTTCTGCAGACACCGGCGGAGCAGCCGCCGGATCGAGGACGGCGTGTCGTCCGGCAGCGAGCCCCAATCCGGATCTTTGGTCAGTACCGCTGCGATCGTGTCGGAAATCGTCGGTCCGTCGAACAGCCGCCGTCCCGTCACCATTTCGTACAGGACGGCGCCAAACGCCCAGAGATCGGTCCGCTTATCGACGTCGCCGTTGCGCGCCTGTTCGGGCGACATGTACGCGGCCGTTCCGAGAATGAGGCCGGCAGCCGTCGCGTGCACGGAAAGCGTTGGTGAGTTCATCAGGTCCGCGCGCGCCGCGGCGCTCCCGGATTCGATCGCTTTCGCGAGACCGAAATCGAGGACTTTCACGGTGCCGTCGCTGCGGACTTTGATGTTCGCCGGTTTGAGGTCGCGATGCACGATCCCCTGTTCGTGCGCCGCCTCCAGGGCGTCGGCGATCTGTCTCGCAATCGACAGCGCTTCGACCATCGGAATCGGTCCGTTCGCGATGCGATCGGCGAGCGTCGGCCCTTCGACGAGCTCCATCACCAGCGCGGGGGTGGAGTCCGCGTGCTCGAGGCCGTGAACGTGCGCGATGTTGGGATGGTTGAGAGATGCCAGGACCGATGCTTCGCGGCTGAACCGCGCGAGGCGATCGGGATCGCGCGCGACCTCGGGCAGCAGGACCTTGATCGCGACGTCGCGATTCAATCGGCTGTCGCGGGCGCGCAGCACCTCCCCCATACCGCCCGTACCCAGCACCGACGTGACTTCGTACGGACCGACGCGCGTGCCTGGAGGAAACGTCATCCGGAGAGACCCGCCAGATACTATCGCAGCCCGGCGCCCGGCGATCGGCGACAGCCGTATGTATAGTTGACATATATTTAATATTGATATCTTATACGACCGTGCCGGCGCGTTCATACGACAATTCCCGTCGTGCTGCCCGGGCCGGTGACACCGGCCACCGCATCCTCGATGCTGCTATTGCGCTGATCGGCGCGCCGGAGCCGGAGCTGTCGGTGGCGCGAATCGCGGAGCACGCGGGCGTCGCCGTCCCGACCGTGTACAAGCACTTTCCGAACCGCGAGGCCATTTTCGACGCGGTGCAGGCCGTCATCAACGAGCGTTTCGGGAGGCCAGCGTGGCCGGCCACGCCCGAAGCGCTGCGCGAAAGCGTGCCTCGGCTGCATCGATTCTTTGCCGAACACGAGCCACTCGTCCGGGCCGCTGTCACATCTCCGGCGCTGCGGCCGTTCTGGGACGTCACGCGCCGCCGGCGCGATGCTGCGTTGCGGCGGGCGCTGCAGCCCGCAACGGCGCATCTGTCCAGGGACCGCGCGGCCGCCGTCGCCGCCCTCGTCATCCGGATCGTCGGGGCGGAGTGCTGGCTCGAATTGAAGCATCACTGGAATCTCCCGGACGAGACGATTACCAAGGTTACGGTCGACGCCCTGGACGCCGTCTTGTCCGCCCTCACCAGGAAGGACGCTCGGACATGAGTCTTGAAGCAGCCGTTCTGCCGCCGCAGGCGAGAGCCATGCAAGTCGTCCAGACCGCCGTCGCCGGAAAGCTCATGGCGACGCTGACGCAGGCAGGTGTCCCCGACGCGCTCGGAGACGACGTGCGGTCGATTGGCGAGATCGCGCAGACGACCGGACTCGATGCAGACGCGCTCGCGCGTGCGCTCCGGGCCGCGGCGCTGCTCGGCATGGTCGAGCGCGCGAGTGACGGCCGATGGCGCAACACCGAACTCGGTCGGACGCTCCGCTCGGATGTTCCTGGCTCGATCCGCGACTACGTCGTGTATGCGCTCCATGACGGCAACTGGCGTGCGTGGCAGCATCTGATGGACACGCTGCGGAACGGTGAGCCGTCGTTCGCCAGAGCCAATGGAGGGCTCGCGTTCTGGGAGTACCTGGACGCGAACCCGGGTGTCGCCGACGCATTCCATCATGCGATGGCTGCCGCGACGGCGCTGACGGTGCGAGCACTGCCCGCCGCGATGCGGCTCGACCGATTCAGACGTGTGGCCGACATCGGCGGCGGATCCGGTCTGGTACTCGCCGAGATTCTGCGCGCCGCGCCTCACATCAGCGGCATCCTGTTCGATCGCGCAGAAGCGATCGAAGCGGGACGCCAACGGTTCAGCGCCGAGGGTCTCTCAGGGCGTGTCACGCTTGAAACCGGCGACCTGCTCACGCAGGTCCCCACAGGCGCCGATGCGTACATCCTGAAGAACATCCTCCACGATCACACCCACGAGAACTGCGGTCGGATTCTCGAGGCGGTGCGCGCAGCCATGGCACCCGAGGGCCGGTTGTTCGTGATCGAAGCCGTCCTGCCGGACGCAGGGGCGCCGCACCCGGCGGTGTGGCGCGATCTGCACATGATGGTGGCTCTGGGCGGGCGTGAACGAACTGAAGCCGAGTGGCGCACGCTCCTCGGCGCACACCGCTTCGGCATCGACCGCATCGTCAACCTGCCGGGACCGGATGCGGTGATCGAGACATGCCCGGATGACGCCACCCGCGCGTCCAGACGCGCCCTCCGCAGACGACATGCTCGGGCATTGCGCATGGGGTAGAGTACGCCCGTGGAGGACGACAATGGCCGACGACTTCAACATCATCACAGAAGAAGACAAGTCCCACTTGTCCTACGGCCTGTGCGTGCTGGGTCAGATGGCCGCCGGGGCGACGCTTGGCAGCATCGCCGGCGGCCAGACGCTTGCCGGCGCTGCCGCGGGAACGGTGTGGGGCTTATTCACGTGCCGGTATCTCGCGGAACCAATCAAACGCAAGCTGTTCAGCCAGAACGAGCGCCTCTCGGATCAGGAGTTCAAGCAGGCGCTCACAGCGGCACGGCGCCAGTTTCCTCTTGCCACGAAAGCTCAGTTGCTGGATCTGATCGGAAACGCACGGTTGGAGGCGAGCCGTTTCCCATCGCGTTACCGAGGCTGACGCGAATCGTCAGCCTCGACAAGCGCCGATGCCGTCAAGCCGCGGGATCCGGCTCATGCTCACGCCGCCCGACGGCTCAACGCCCCGGAGGCGCAAACGAAGGCGGCGCATCTTCCGCCGCTGCGCCCCATGCGGGCTCGGGTATGTCTCGGAGCACGAACCGCAGCAAGCCGCCGTTCCTCGCAAAACTCTCGGGGAGCCAGGCGCGCGTCGACACACGTCCGTTGACGCGGACGCCGCCGACATACGGCATCGCCGCCGCGGCGCCAGGTGCGTCGATGGCGATCGTCCGTCCGTTCGATCGCTGAATGACGATGTGAGGGAAGAGCGGGGCCGCGACGAACAGTTCGGCACGTCCGGGGATGCCGGGATACAGACCGACCGACGCCCACACGTACCACGATGACATCGCGCCGAGATCATCGTTGCCCGGAATGCCCCCGGGCGTGTCCGCCCACAGCGCCGTGAGCACGTGCCGGACAATTTCCTGTGCCTTGTAGGGCGCGGCGGTGTAGAGGTACGTCCAGGGTGAGGCGATCGAGGGTTCGTTGCTCAGGTCTGCGTGCAGCCCGCCCGCACGCGTGATCGCCCAGCTTCCGTCGGCGGCCTTAAAAAATGCGTCGAGCCGGGCAGTCGTCTGCTTGCGTCCACCGAGCGCTTCGACCAGCCCCGCGACATCGAACGGGACCATCCACGTATATTGCGCGGCGCTGCCTTCGGCGAAGCCGTTGCTCGACGCCGGGTCGAGCGGCGGCCAGGTGCCGTCCTCGTTCCGGTTCTGGATGTAGCCGCCAGGCTGGGGTTTTTCCGTCGACGGTTGCGCGTCGCCGCGCCCGCGTCCACCACGGCCGCGGCCTTCGATGATCACGGGCGCGCTGTTGAACAGATTTCGCCAGTATCCCGCTCGGGCCAGGAACTCGCGCTCGGTCGCGGGGTCGCCCGCGATACGGGCCAGCTGCGCGAGCGAAAAATCTGCAGTGGCGTCCTCCAGTGTTTCGCCGGCGCCGCCCCACGCGTTCGATGCCGTCGGGATGTAATGAATCGCGAGCCACTTGTCGAGCGAGGGCCGCTGCCCGCGGCACATGACGCGACATCCTTCGTCGCTGAGATCGAGCGCCGTTGGTACGGTCGCGGCCTGTTTCAGCGACGCCAGCGCGCCTTTCACGTCGAAGCGGGTCGCGCCAAACGCGGCGATTCCCGCTATCGCCGCGGGCGAAGGGTCTCCTTCCATCACCGAAGTCGCGCCGCTGTTGTGCGTCCAGCGATCCCAGATACCTCCGTTCTGCGATGCTTGATTCAGCAGCGACTGCGCCATGTCGCTCGCCACGTCGGGCTCGAGCAGCGCCACGAGCTGGAGCTGCGACCGGTATACGTCCCAGCCGGAGAAGTTCGCGTACTGCGCGCGCTGCGGCGGCTGGACGAGGTGCGTGGCGCCGTCGAAACCGCGGTACTCCCCGTTCACGTCGCTGAACACGTTCATGTGCAGGAGCGAGTGATACAGCGCCGTGTAGAACACCCGGCGCTCGGCCTCGCTGCCACCGGTCACCGTGATCCGGCGAAGGGCCTCATTCCATCGATCGTGCGCAGCGCGCGCGATCGTCTCCACCGTGGATGAGGGTGGCTGCTCAGCCGTCAGGTTGGTTCGAGCGTTGGCAAGGCTCACGTACGAGATGCTAACGCGAACGTTGACGCTGCTGCCGGTCGCGAACGTCACGTATGCGCCCGATCCCTTGCCCGCCGGCGGATATCCTTCGGTTCCGTACGTCGTCCCGCCCCGAGCGGACGCAGCGCCGGCACTCACGCGATCGTCCTGCCATGTGCCGTAGGACACGAACGGCACGTCGAACGTCGCAACGAAATAGAGCGTGTAGTAGCTGTGGCGTCCCGACTCGCTGAGGTATCCACAGAAATTGCCGCTCGTCACGGACCCCGTCACCGTTCTGGCCGCCGCGTCGATGCTGATGTCGGCGTCGCTGGACCCCACCTGCGTGTCCGACGCGCGCATCAGCATCGTTGCCGCCGGGCCATCGGGAAACGTGAACCGGCCAGCACCGGTGCGAGCGGTGGCCGAGAGCTGGACCTTGATGCCCGACCGAAGCGTGACCGCGTACGCGCCGGCTTCGGCGCGCTCGTCCGCGTGGCTGAAATCGCTGGCGTACAGCGCGTTCTTCGCGTCGAGCGAGGGGGACGTCGTCACGTCACCCGTGTAAGGCATGAACGGGATGTCGCCTGACGCGCCCCGGCAGCCGCTGCCGGACAGATGCGTCAGGCTGAAGCCGCGGATGCGCGTCGCATCGTACTGGTACCCGCCGGGCGCGGCCGGACGCGTCATGTCGCCTCGGGTATTCTCGGGACTCCACGCAAACATCCCAAAAGGTAGAACCGCGCCCGGGAAGGTATTGCCGCCGTTCGCTGTGCCGATCAGCGGGCTCACCAGATTCGCCGGATCATCGGCGGCCACGGTTGATGCCGGCGTCGTCGGAACGGCGCCCAGAACCAGTGCGGCGAGCGAGAGGCCAAGCGTCCGAAACATGTCCGACACGGTATCGCACCGGCCAGGGGGGTGCCAATGAGATGATGGCCTGAACGGTGCGCGCCCCTACGCAGGAGGCATCTCTTCATGTCCTGGTTTGAAGAAATCACGCGCGGATGGGCACGGCCTGGCCGCGACGATGCCGCGCCGACGCCGTCGACTCACTGGACCGTTTCGGGCACCGGCTTCGCCACCACCGGCTGGACACTGGTCGACTCATCGCCAACGAGCATGTCGTGGTCATCGAGGACGCGTTTCTCGAGAAGGCATCCGTCGTGTGGTTCTGGAATCGCGGACGCTGGCAGCAACTGGCGGGTGCGAACTGAGCGCGCCGGTCCCCCCAGCGGCGCCTGCCGATCGGATATTCTCGTCCGCGGCCAGGATCGGCAGGAGCGCCGGCTCCCCATGTTTGGGAAGAACAGGGCGGTCCCGCTGTCCCCCTGTTCCGGATGCCACGTAACGCCGGACGATAAACCGTCATAATTGACGTCTCTCTGAACGCCCCCAATCCGAGCCGGAGGCCGTATGTGTGGCATTGTCGCGATTTTTTCGCGCGGGGAACCTGTCGATCCGCTGGCGCTGGCCCGCGCGACGCGCGCGCTCTCTCATCGCGGACCTGACGGCCAGCGCCACTGGATCTCCGACGATCAGCGCGTCGGGTTGGGCCATGCGCGGCTCAGCATCATCGACCTCGCGACCGGCGATCAGCCGATCGCCAGCGAAGACGGGCAGACGCGCATCATCGTCAACGGCGAGTTCTACGGATACGAAGCGATCCAGCGGGATCTCGAGGACCGTGGCCACCGCCTGCGTTCACGCTCCGACAGTGAGATCGCGCTCCACCTGTTCGAGGATTACGGTGTCCAGGCCTTGCACCATCTGCGTGGCGAGTTTGCCATTGTTCTGTGGGACGCTCGGCGGCGGATGATTTTTGCCGCGCGCGATCGGTTCGGCATCAAGCCGCTCTTCTACGCGTGGCATCGTGACGCCCTTCACTTCGCGTCGGAGGCGAAGGCGCTGTTCGCGGCGGGTGTGCCGGCCCGGTGGGATGAAGAGGCTGTCTATCAATCGGTTGCATTCGGCGCGCACCAGGTGCGCACGCTGTTCGACGGCGTCCACCAGATTCCGCCCGGTCACTACATGATCGCGACCGACCGCCACGTCCAGGTCGCGCCGTACTGGGACTTCAATTACCCGCCGAAAGCGCAAACGCGCCCGAGTCGTACGGACGCTGACTACGCGGCCGAGTTCCGCGGCGCGCTCGACGACGCGGTGCGGGTCCGTCTGCGTGCCGACGTGCCGGTCGGCGTGTACTTGAGCGGGGGTCTCGACTCGTGCGCGGTGCTGGGGCTCGCCGCGCGCCATCATCCGGAGCCGATCAGGGCGTTCACGCTGACGTTCGACCAGGCCGCCTACGACGAAGGGACAATCGCCGAGGAGATGGCCGGATCGGCCGGCGCCGAGTACTATCCGATTCCGATCAAACAGCGCGATCTGGCGGACAACTTCTCCGACGCGATCGCGCAGTGCGAGGCCCTGTGCGTCAATGCCCACGGCGTCGCGAAGTTCCTTCTGAGCCGGGCCGTCCGCGACGCCGGCTACAAGGTCGTCATCACGGGAGAGGGCTCCGACGAGGTGCTCGGCGGGTATCCGCACTTCCGCCGCGATATGCTGCTGTACAACCGCGAGGGCCAGGATCCCGACGCCATTCAGCACCTGCTGGCATGGCTCGATCAGCACAACACCGTGTCGCGGGGCCTGCTGCTGCCCGATGGCGAGATCGGCAACGTGGACCGCGTGAAGCGCATCCTCGGTTACGTGCCGTCGTGGATCGAGACGTTCTCGTCGCGCGCCATGAAAATGCGTCCGCTGCTCTCCCGCTACATTGTCGATCGCTACGGCATGACGGATGGCGCCTGGGCGATCCTCGACGACATCGATGTGCACGGCCAGCTTGCTGGCCGCGACGCGCTGCACCAGTCGCTGTACCTCTGGTCGAAGACAGTTTTGTGCGGTTACATCCTCACCATGCTCGGCGATCGGATGGAGATGGCACACTCGATCGAAGGACGCGTCCCGTTTCTCGATCACCACGTCGTCGAGGTGATCGCGAATCAGCCGATCAATCAGAAAATCCGCGGGATGACCGAGAAGTTCGTGCTGCGCGAGGCGGTTCGCGATCTGATTACCAATACCGTGTACGCGCGGCAGAAACACCCGTTCCTCAGCCCGCCGGCCACGTTGAATCCGGACGAGACGTTCCACACGTACGTGCAGGACACGCTGCGCGGGCCGGCGCTGGCGTCGATGCCGTTCTTCGATCAGCGCGAGGTCGTCGCGCTGCTGGATCGGCTGCCGCAGATGGATACCGGCGCACGCGTCGCGAACGATCAGATTCTCATGTTGCTCGTGAGCCTCTGTGCGTTGCAGGAACGATACGCGCCGAGTGCAACCGCGGCGGCCGTGCCGGCGGTCTCAGGATGAAATACACACCTCCAGCGCACGTTCGCGCCGTTTGAATTTGTCACTGAGGTCTGACAGATGCTCCGATCGTTTGTCGCGCTTGCCCTGGCTCTGGCCGCCGGGGCCATTCCCGCTCACCAGGACGGTGCCATGTCTCCGTCGCGCTTTGGCGATCTCGCCTGGCGCCAGGTCGGACCGTTTCGCGGTGGCCGCGTCGCGGCGGTCACCGGCGTTCCATCGTCGCCGGAGACGTATTATCTCGGAGCGGCGCTCGGTGGTGTCTGGAAGACGATCGACGGCGGCAACCGGTGGACGCCCATCTTCGATCACGCGAGTCCTCTCGGGTCGGTCGGCGCGGTGGCGGCTGCAGCCTCGAATCCCGATGTCATCTACGTCGGTACGGGCGAGTCTGCTCCGCGCGAAGATGCGTCATTCGGCGATGGCATGTGGAAATCCACCGACGCCGGCAAGACGTGGGCGCACATCGGGCTCGAAGACAGCCGGCACATCGCCCGCATCGTCATCGACCCCCACAATCCTGATCTCGTGCTGGTAGCGGCCCAGGGGCACATTTACGGTCCGAACGAACAGCGCGGCGTCTTCCGCTCGACCGACGGCGGCCGCACCTGGACGAAGGTTCTGTACAAGGATGCGCTGAGCGGCGCGATCGAACTGGCCCCAGACCCGGACAACCCCTCGACGGTGTTCGCCGCGTTGTGGCAGGTGCAGCGGCAGCCATGGCATCTGGAGAGCGGTGGCCCGGGAAGCGGTCTGTACAAATCCACTGACGAGGGAGCGACATGGACGCCCGTATCGGGCCATGGCCTGCCAGAGGGCGTGCTCGGCAAGATGGGCATTTCGGTCGCCGCTGGCACGAGCGGCCGCCGCGTCTATGCGCTCATCGAAGCGGCGCACGGCGGTATGTTTCGCTCAGACGACGGAGGCGTCACGTGGGTCCAGACGAGCGACTCGCATCCACTCTATACGCGCGCGTGGTACTTCACGAAAGTGTTCGCCCACCCGGCGAACCCCGACATCGTCTACGTCGTCGGGAATGCCGTCTGGCGATCGACGGACGGCGGCCGCAACTTCACGCGGATGACGCTCCCTGGAGCGGACAATCACGACCTCTGGATCAACCCACGGAACCCGGCGCGGATGATCGAGAGCAATGATCAGGGCGTCATCCTGACCGTCAACGGGGGCGAGACGTGGGACAAGCGCGACAACCTTCCAATCGGTCAGTTCTACCACGTGTCCACCGACACGGATTTTCCGTATCACGTCTTCGGCGGCCAGCAGGACATGGGCGCCCTCGGCATCGCCACCCGCGGCTGGGGAGGAATCGACGACAAGGACTGGTTCGACGTGGGGGGCGACGACGCGGAATGCGGCTGGGTGTGGCCTGTGCCGTTCGACAATCGTCTCATCGTCGCCGGCGGATACGGCGGTGCGCTGACGCTGTTCGACACCCGCAGCCATCAGATCCGTGACATTGCGCCGTGGTCCAACGCCATGAGCGGCCACCCCGCCTCCGATTTGAAGTATCGGTTCACGTGGACGTCGCCCGTCGTGTTCTCGCCGAGCGATCCGCACCTGCTCTACATGGGGTCGCAGTACCTGATGGAATCCCGCGACCTTGGCCACAGCTGGAGAGTCGTCAGCCCTGATCTCACCCGGAACGATCGGACGAAGCAGGCGTCCTCAGGCGGTCCGCTGACACAAGACAACGCATCGGTCGAGTACTACGACGTGATCTTCTCGATTGCTCCCTCGCCGGTAACCGCTGGCCTGATCTGGGTCGGCACAGACGACGGCCTGGTGCAGCTGTCGTCTGATGCCGGCGCGCATTGGAGCAACGTGACGCCGACGGGGTTGAAAGAGTGGGCAAAAGTTTCGCTGGTCGAGGCCTCTCACTTCGACGCCGGTAGCGCGTATGTCGCCGTCGATGCGCACAAACTCGACGATCTGGCGCCGTACATTTACCGGACGCACGATCGCGGCAAGACGTGGACTTTGATTACCGAGGGGCTGCACGCGCCGTCGTTCGTCTATGCCGTTCGCGAAGATCCCAGGCGCAAGGGATTGTTATACGCGGGCACGGAGACCGGCATTTTCGTATCGTTCGACGACGGCGACCACTGGCAGCCGCTGCAGCTCAATCTGCCGCCGACGTCGGTGCGGGACATCGCGTTCCACGGCGCCGATCTCGCGATCGCGACCCACGGCCGATCGTTCTGGATTCTCGACGACATCACGCCGCTTCGCGAGGCGACGGCGGATGTGGCCGCCGCGCCGTCGTACCTTTTCGCGCCGGCTCCGGCTGTCCGGGTGCATGAGCGCGAAACATACGTGATTCCGACCGACGCAGTAGGCGAGAATCCTCCCGACGCGAGTGTCAGCTACGCTATTGGCGGTGCCGGCGCGATGGCGGTGCGTCTGGACATCGTCGACGCCGCAGGGCGAACGGCGTTCAGCGCATCGAGTGCGGCCGGATCCTTGCCGCGTCTCGCGATCACTCCTGGCGTGCACCGCGTCACCTGGAATTTGCGATACCCGCTGCCGGATCTCATATCGGGAACCGCGTATGACGAACGGGACCCGCGCGGCGTGCTCGCCGTGCCGGGGCGGTACACGGTGAAGCTGACGGTTGCCGATCGCGTCGTCTCTGCACCGCTCGAGGTGGTCAAGGATCCGCGATCGAGCGCGACGGCCGAGGACATGCAGGCGGAGTTCGATCTCGCGACCGGGCTGATGGGGATGCTCGGCGACTTGCATGCCGTCGTGCGGCAGATCCAGGACGTACGCACGCAGATTGCTGCCGTGAAGGCGCGGGGTGCCGGCCGGTCCGACGCGGGGCCCAGGCTGGAGCGCCTCGAGACGGCAGCCGATGACCTGCTCAACACACTCTACGAACCCGAGGCAAAGTCCGGCAACGACCTCCTCAACTATCCAATGCGCCTGAACGTGCAGCTTGCGTATCTGGAGGACGAAGTCGACTATGGCGACGGCGCGCCGACGGAGCAGTTCAGGCAGATGGCCTCGGAGTACCGCACCGCGTTCGACGCGCAGAGCGCTCGGTGGAAGGCCCTCGTGTCTGCGGATATCCCCAGCCTCAACAGGCAGCTCACTGCCGCGGGCCTGCCGCCGATTCGGATTCGCCAGTGACCGGCCACCTTTTGCGCGGGCGACCACGCCGGTGACACGTGAGCGCAGCTTTTCCTGACTGGCTCGTGCCGATGGCCGCGACGCTCACGCAGGAGCGGTTCACGGGGCCAGAGTGGATCTTCGAAAGGAAGCTCGATGGGATTCGCCTCCTCGCGTTCAGGCAGGGCGGCGCCGTCCGGCTGCTGTCCCGCAACCAGCGGCCGCAGCGTCTCCCGTCGATTGAACGCGCGATCGCCGCGCTGCCGCTACACGAGGTCATCCTCGACGGCGAACTGACGTGGTCGGAGAGCGCCACGTATCACGTGTTCGACGTCTTGTGGATCGACGGGCAGAAGGTCACCGGCCGGCCGCTCGAGGAACGTCGGAGCCTGTTGGCGGAACTGCCGATGGACGCCCCGCTCATGCGAGTGGGAGAGTTGAAGGACGCGAAGCCGTGGGAGCGCGCCTGCGCCGAAGGCTGGGAAGGCGTCGTCGCCAAGCGCCGCGATTCGGTGTACGAGCATCGGCGCTCCCCGATGTGGCTCAAGATGAAATGCGAGCTGTCTCAGGATTTCATCATCGGAGGCTTCACGGACCCGCAAGGCGCGCGTGTGGGCCTCGGCGCGCTGCTCGTCGGGTACCACGATGGAGGTGATTTTGCGTTCGCCGGAAAAGTCGGCACGGGCCTCGACACGAAGATGCTGATCGACCTGCGTGCGCGGCTCGATTCCATCCAGACCAGTGCATCTCCGTTCACGAAAGGCAAGGGACTGCCGCGAAAAGGCGCGCATTGGGTGCAACCGCAGGTGGTGGTGTCGGTGGCCTTCATCGAATGGACCGTGCATCGCAAGCTGCGTCATCCGCGGCTGCTGAGGATCCGCTGGTGATCATCCCAATCAGCCATCCCGACAAGATCCTCTTTCCTGACGACGGGATTACGAAGGGGGAGCTGGCGGAGTACTACGAGGCGATTGCGCCCGCGATGCTCCCGCACATCGTCGGGCGGCCCGTGACCATGGAACGCTTCCATCGGGGGATCTCCGCGCCAGGTTTCTTCCAGAAGGACGTCTCGAAGGGATTCCCTGCGTGGCTCCAGCGCGTCGAGGTGCCAAAGCATGGCGGCACGGTCCATCATCCGATCGTCACCGACGTGCGCTCGCTCGTGTGGCTGGCGAATCAGAACTGCATCACGCCGCACGTCTGGACACGTCGCGTGACCGACCTGCGGCATCCGGACGTCTGCGTGTTCGATCTCGATCCGTCCGTCGAGGATCGGCCTGATGTGCTGCGGGGTGCCGCACTCGCTTTGCGCGATCTCCTCGAGGAGCTTGGGCTCGTGAGCTGGGTCAAGACAACGGGATCGAAAGGTTTTCACATCGTCGTCCCGCTCGATGGCTCGGCGGAGCTCCCGAAGGCGGCGCACTTCGCAGATGCGGTCGGGACGCTGCTCGTGAAACGAAATGAGGCGGTCTTGACGCAGGAGTTCCACAAAGCCGACCGAGGCGGCCGCATTCTCGTGGACACGGGACGCAACACCTACAGTGCGACGTTCGCCGCGGCCTACGCCGTTCGTGCGAAACCTGGCGCGCCGGTCTCGGCGCCGTGTACGTGGAAGGAAGTCGAGCGTGGCGACGTGCAGCCGCGCACGTTTACGCTGCGGACGATGCATGCCCGCATCGCGGCTGCCGGCGATCTCTGGGCCGAGATGCTTCACGGTGGGCAGTCTCTCGGACCCGCCGTCGAGCGTTTGAAGAAACTCCAGGGCAAAGTCACGCCGGCCAAGACGACGTCCGCTCCTCGCGAGCGCCGGCCACGGGCCGGCCGATCGGGCCGGGCGCGGGAGATCTGAGCCCGGCTGCTGCGCGGGGTGTTTGCAGCGAACGCCCCGATAGTGGAATCATGAGCTGCCCCCACACGAACCAAGGCGAGTGCCATGCTCAATATGTCGGTGCCCTGGTGGGAACTGATCGTCCGCAGCCTCCTGGTCTACGCCGCGCTGATCGTCCTTCTACGCGTCTCCGGGAAACGTCAGGTCGGCCAGCTCGCACCGTTCGATCTCGTGCTGCTGCTGGTGCTCTCGAACGCCGTGCAGAACTCGATGAACGGAGGAGACAACTCGCTCGTCGGCGGACTCATCTCCGCCGTGACGCTCGTCGGCGCGAATTACGTGGTGGGCAGGGCGACGTTCAACAGTAAACGGCTGGAGGGCATCATCGAAGGTCGTCCCCAGATCATCGTCCACAACGGCAAGGTGTTCGAAGACGTCATGGCGAAAGCGCAGTTGACGCACCACGAACTCCAGGCCGCGCTGCGGCAGGCCGGCTGCGCCTGCGTCGAAGACGTGCAGAGCGCCGTGCTCGAGAACAACGGCAGTATCAGCGTGCTGACGCGTACCGCGACGACGCCTGGCCTGTGATCAATGACGTTCACGCGGCGTGAAGCTCTCACACTCATCGGCTCGGCAGCCGCGCTGCCTGTCGTATCCGGCTTCGCGCGTCGCGAGGCGTGGGTTCCCCTCATGTTCAACGACGCCGACGCGCTCGCGCTGCTCGACAGCGTGGCCGACAATCTGCTGAAGCTGCAGCCCGAGGCTGCGACCTCGCTCGGGATCGACACCGGTCCGCGGGCAGCGCTTCGATCGCAGCTCACCGACCGATCGGCGGAAGGTGTGCACCGCCTCGCACGGCAGGTCAGAGCCGACTTCGACCGCGTGAACGCGCTGAACACCTCACGCCTCTCACACGGCGTGCGCACCAGCGTGGACGTCGTCCGGAGCGCCTATGCGACCGCGCTCGAAGGCTTCGCGATGCCCTACGGGGATGTCACCGTGGGCGGTTGGCGCAACACGCCCTACGTCGTCATTCAGAACGTGGGCGCGTATCTCGACATCCCGCGATTCCTGGACAGCGATCACCGCGTCGAGAACGCGGCAGATGCGGAGGCGTATCTCGCGCGGCTGCAGTCGTACCCGCGGCAGCTCGACGGAGAACTTGGCCGGATGAAGGCCGCGCGGGCGATCGGACTGGTGCCGCCCGCGTTTCTCATCGACAAAGCGATCGCGCAGATGACGCTCTCGGCCAGGAACGCCATGGAAGGCGGATCGCTCGTCGCCTCGTTGGAGCGCCGCACGAAGAACATCCCCGGCAACTGGGCAGAGCGCGCCCGGACGATCGCATCGAAGGAGGTCGCGCCGGCGCTCGAACGGCAGATCGACGAACTCGAGGCCGAGCGCGCGGTGGCGACCAGCGATCCCGGTATTTCCTCACGGCCACACGGCCCGGAGTTCTACGGCTGGGCGCTCAAAGCATCGACGACGACGAAGATGTCGGCCGATGAACTCCATGAACTGGGCCAGAGCGAGCTGAAGCGGCTGCATTCCGAGATGGACGCGATCCTGAAGGAGAGCGGGTACGCGCAGGGCACTGTGGGCGACCGCATGAAGGCCCTCGCCAGGGATCCGCGTTACAAGTTCTCGGACGGCGACCAGGGGCGCGCCGAGATCATGGCCTTCATCAACGAAAAACTCGACTGGATCCGCGCACAGATGCCGCGCGCCTTCAATACGCTCGTGCATCCAAACATGGAGGTGAAGCGCCTGCCGCCGGAAGAAGAGCCGGGCGCCCCCGCCGCGTACGGCGGTGCCGGCTCCATCGACGGCAAGATCCCGGGGCGCTTCTGGATCAATCTGCGGACGACCGACCTGCACAGGAAGTACAGCCTCGCCGACCTCACATTTCACGAAGCGATCCCCGGACACATCTGGCAGGGTGAGTACACCCATCAGATGCCGCTCGTCCGGCAGATGCTGGCGTTCAACGCCTACTCGGAGGGGTGGGCGCTCTACGCCGAGCAGCTTGCGGACGAACTCGGCGCCTACAAGGACGACCACGTCGGCCGCGTGGGATACCTGCAGTCGATCGCATTCCGCGCCTGCCGGCTCATCGTGGATACCGGCATCCATGCCAAGAACTGGACCCGCGAGCAGGCTGTCCGTTTCTTCGTGGACGTGAACGGGTCGAACCCCGGGGAAGTCGCCAGCGAGGTCGATCGATACTGCTCGTGGCCGGGACAGGCCTGCGGCTACAAGGTCGGGCAGAGCGAGATCAACCGGCAGCGCGACAAGGCGAAGGCCGCGCTCGGCTCCAGGTACGATCTCAAGGCGTTCGACGACACCGTCGTGCTCGGCGGCAACGTGCCGCTCGACGTCCTGGCGGTCAACGTCAACGAGTACATGCGCGCATGATGGATCGCGACTGAGGCCTATCGGCGTGGCACTCGATCTCCAGCCGACGCTCAGCGGCGATCTGGTAGTCCTGCGGCCGATGCAGCCGGACGATTTCCCGCCGCTGTATGCCGTGGCTGCCGATCCGCTGATCTGGGTGCAGCATCCGGACAGCAACCGTTACGAAGAGCCGGTCTTCAGACGGTTCTTTCAGAGCGGGCTCGACTCAGGAGGCGCGTTCGTCGTCATCGATCGAGCGGACGGCCGGATTATCGGTTCCTCACGATTTCACGGGTACGATCCCGCCGCCCGCGAGGTGGAGATCGGCTGGACGTTTCTTGCCCGATCGCACTGGGGAGGACGGTTCAACGGCGAAATGAAGCGGCTGATGTTGACGCACGCATTTCGCCACGTCGATCGCGTGCTGTTCATGGTGGGACCGCGGAACGTGCGGTCGCAGCGCGCCGTGGAGCGGATTGGCGCCGTTCGCGCTGGCGCGCGCACGAACGAACGCGGGGAAGAGAGCGTCGTCTACGCCATCACCGCGGAAGCTTTCGCGAAATCCAGGCTGCGGCACGCGGTGGGAGACGGTGCATGATCTCGCGCCGCGATGCTCTCGCGCAGCTTGCGGCCATCGCGGCAAGCGCCGCCGTTCCTCGCTCGGCCTGGCCGCTCGCGGCGAGCGACCCGCTCGACGGAACCATTGCGGAGTACCTCGCAGGGTTGCGCGCGGGTCGCTGGAGCGCCGTGGAGATTACCAGTCAGGCGATCGAGCGTTGCCGAACCGACGGTGGACGATGGCACGCCATCGACGTGCTGTCGGCAACCGCGATGGATGATGCGCGTGCTGCCGATACTCGCCGCCGCGCAGGAAAACTGCGCGGTCCTCTGGATGGCGTGCCGGTCTTTGCGAAAGCCATCTACGACATGAACGGCCTGCCGACGACCGCGTCCAACGCCGAGTGGGCCCGGCTCTTTCCCGATCCCGTGCGCCGTGACGCGATCGAAGTTGTGCGGCTGCGCGCGGCCGGCGCAATCGTGCTCGGCAAGACGGCGGCAGACGACTTCGCCTACCGCGGGGTCGGCACGAGCAGCCATACCGGGCAGGTTCGCAATCCGTACGACCCTGCCGGCACCCGCACGCCGGGCGGCTCCAGTGCCGGATCCTCCGTGGCGGTCGCCGGCGGAATGGCGTTCGCCGCGCTCGGAACAGACGATGGCGGTTCCAATCGGATTCCAGCCGTCTGCGTCGGCATCGTCGGGATGAAGCCGACGTTCGGTCTCGTGCCGCGCAGCGGTGTCATCCCGACCTGGCCGTACCTCGACACGCATGGTCCGCTCGCGCGCTCGACCGGGGATGCAGCCGTGCTCCTCGCGGCCATTGCGGGCGCGGATGTGTCCGACCCGCTTTCCGCCGGTCACGCAGGGGGCGAAAAAAGTTTAGCGTCCCTTCGAGACGACGCGCTGAAAGGCGTTCGTCTGGGGCTGGTCGATGCGCACGTTCCGCGCGACAAGATGACCAGTGAGGCGGTCGCGATCTGGGACCGCTGCCTCGCCGACTTGCGTGCTGCCGGAGCGATCGTCGAGCCGTTCCAGCCGTCCGTCACGCTGGCCGACTATCGCGCCGCATTCACGCGCGCCGAACAGGCGCGCGGCGATGTTCCAGGCGACTCGCGATCCCCTGCGGCAACCGCCAACGCTCTATATAGGTATTTCGCCGGCCGTGCCGACGATCCCCTCGAGTCGATCCGCCGCGGCTACGCCGCCTACCGCTCGTTCTACGACGTGCTCCCCGAACGGTTCGACGATTGTCTGCCGCTGTTCACGCAACCGATGGAGCGCGACCCGGCGGGACTGTCGTTCGCGCGATCCCGCGTGGAGGTCGTGGAAGGTCTCCAGCGCTCGATGCGCGCGAAGAACATCGCGGCGATGGTGTATCCGACGATGCCGTTCAACGCGTTCCGACTCGCTGACGGGTGGCCCGATATCCGGACGCCGCTCGGCTACGGCAACTGGCTCGGGCTGCCGGAGGTCTCCGTTCCAGCCGGCCTTGGCGCGGACGGCATGCCCGCGTTGAACCTTTCAGTGACGGGACTGCGTGGCGAGGACGCGAGAATGCTGGCTTTCGCGCACGCGTACGAGCGCCACTCGCACCGATTCGTTCCGCCGCCGCGGCATTAATCGCCCATCGCTCATCGGCCATCGCGCGATCGACACCGACCTACATCGGCCAGTTGCGCGGCACCTTCACGACGTAGGTGCCCGCAACGCGATCGTGCCAGGACTGCCGTTCGGGATCCCACAGGACCCACAGGAACCCGATGCCGGCGACGACGAGAGACAGGATTCCGACGAGCGCCCTGACGATCGCTTCCGCAACGTGAATCCGCGCGCCATCGGTTCGGACGAGCCGAAGCTGGCAAATCATGCCGCCGACCGTCGTCTGCTTCCACGTCCAGAAGCCCACGTGGTAGATCAGCGCGATGAGCAGGAGATTGTTATCTCCAGCCGGATAGAGCCAGAACAGGCGATCGAGCCGGAGCACCTGCGCGATGATCGCAACGAGCACCAGGTCGAGGAAAAAGGCGGCGAGGCGCTCGACAAAGGTGGCGCGCGGAAATGCGAGCAACGCGTCCGCGCCGGCGGCCCCAGCGATCATCGCCGGCTGTTCAGGTACGGCGGCATCGGCGATGACTTCAGACGACTGTTCCGAGGCAGGGGGTGCTGCTGCGGCTTCGCCGACAGGAATGAAGGCGGATGCAGCGGGCGCCGCCGACGGAGCCGACGCTGTCACGACGGCGGGGGAGGCGGGTGCCGAAGCGACCGGCTTCTTCCGCGGCTGCCGGGGATTTTCCCGGCGGTACGCCCGCACGAATGCCTGAGTCGCGCCCCCGAGCGCGAACACCGCCGCCAGCGTCCACATCAGTATGCCTACGACTGGAATCATGTAAGCGCCGGCCATGATTGCCGAGCCGATGACGAACGAACGCAGCGATTGCGCACGGTTCGCGGCATCGCTCTCGTGCACGATGCTCGCGCCCATCCATCGCGCGAAACCGATCCGCCCGATGATCGTGCCGAGCATCAGCGCAGCGATGAGAAAGGGCACGACCACGATGCCGATGACCGATACGGCCAGCAGCAGACAAAGCGGACCCGCCAGCAGCATGATGAGCAGCCCCGTGGCGAACGCCGACAGCGGTGTGGCGCGAAGCGCCGCGGCCGTCGCGCGCACGGGCGTATCCAGCAGCAGGTTGAGCAGCAGATTGACGAGGAAGAACACGCCGGCGACTGCCCACACCCACCCCAGGTCGGGCACGATCAGCCGGCCGAGGAGCAGGCCGTGTGTGAGCCACGGCACGAACCCGCGCATGTGTTCACCGATGGGGACGGTGCCCACGACGACTTGCGATCCGCCGGGGCTGAAGCGGGGCGGCGTGTCGAGCCCGCCGATCGCCACGACGTCCCTGTGCACCTGCGCACCGTCCGCGATCACGCCGGTGCCGCCGACGACCACGAACGATCCGTCGATGACCGCTGTGCTCGCGAGCTGAGCGCGGCCGAGGACCACGAGCACGTCGCCTTCGACGTGACCTTCGATGGTCGCGTCGTTCGCGATGACGAGCACGCTCTCTGCCGTGTCGCCGGCTCTGAGGGTGTAGCTTTGGAACACCCGCAGCGCGGGGTTCGAGAAGCTGACGTTGATGTCCTGGGCGCCGGCGGCACCCGCCGCAAGGCCCAGCAGGACGACCGCCAGAGACAACCGTGTTTTCATCGTTGTTCGGCCCTTTCGAGGAGCACGTAATTGAGCGCCAGGCCGAAGACCACACATGCGAGGCCCATCAGCAGCACGATGGCGAGGAGATAGGGAAGGAGCGGCGCAATCACCAAATCCCAGAGCACGCGGGTGGCGCTGGTCGCCGCGACGACTTGTGCGGGCGGCGGCGGCACGTGCCACGCGAAATAGACGAGCAGTGCGCATGGCACGATCGAGATCACACGCCAGGCGAGCGGCCAGGCGAACCACGCGCGCGTGTACCACGGCCGGTGCTGCCATGCGTCGACGGCGGCCATGACGCGCGGCAGGAGCGTCGGCGGCGTGTGCGGTTGCGGCAGCCGCCGGAGTGCGCGATCGACCCGCGCCTCGAGGTCGTCGTCAGTCGGCGTCATCTTCGGTCAGCAGGCGCCTGAGCGCCTCACGTCCCCGGTGGATGTCGGTCTTCACTTTTCCCAGCGACACGCGGAGGGTTCGCGCGATGTCGTCGTAGCTCAGCTCCTCGAAGTGAAACAGCACCAGCGGGATGCGCTGGTGGTCGGGCAGGCTGCGCACCGCATGTTCCAGTTGCTCGACGCCATCGGCATGCTCCGTTTCGAGCGCGCGCGAGACGCGCGATTCGAGCACGTCCTCGTAGCGCGGCGTCTCTCCCGTTTCCAGCTCGCTGAACAGCCGCCATCTGGCGCGGTAACGCGTCAGATGGTTCAGGCACACGTTCCTGACCGTCGTTTTGAGCCATGCGCCGGCGGACGGGCTCGCGGCGAGCTGTGCATAGTGCTGGAATGCCCGCAGAAACGTTGTCTGCGCGGCATCTTCTGCGTCCGCGGGGTTGCCAAGCAGCCGGACGGCGGTGGCGAACACCATGTCCTGGTACCTCCGCACGAACGCCTCAAACGGTTCGGCGTTGGTCATTCCCGAGAGGCCGCACTACCTCTCATAACCCCGTACGTGGCGAAAAGTTTCAGGCGCAGGACTGAGCATCATAGACCGTCCACGATTTGACGGTGCCGGGATCGCGGCGCGCGAGGGGTTGTGGCAGAATCGGCCGACTATGGCGAGATTCGCAACGGCCATCAGCCGCACGGCGGGCCCGATCTGGATGCGACGGTCGCGTATGCGAACGGCTGACGAGGGCTTGTGGCGATCGCGAAGGTGGAGAGCACAATGACAGCATTTCGGAAGGCGTTCGGCGCGATTGCCGCCGCGGCGGTGCTGGTGACGGCTGCGCCGCTCTGTGCGCAGGATGTCGCGGCCGTCAACCCCGGCACGATCAAGGTCACGATCGACAACGTGCACGTCCGGGTGATGGAAGCGACGCTCGGCCCGGGAGTCAAGGAGCACATGCACTCGCATCCGCGCTCCGTCGTGTATGTCATCGTCGGGGGCACGGTGCGCAACCACGCGGCGGACGGTTCGACGAGCGACGTTTCCTACGCCGCCGGGCAGACGCTCTATCGCGAGCCCGTCACGCACTGGGCCGAGAACATCGGGACGACAACCGTCCGTCTGATCGTCGTCGAGTTGAAGGACCGCTGAGGACGCGAACGGGCTGAGGCGCGAGACCGATTACAATCGCGCGATGATGCGCCCGATCGTGCTGACCGCGTCGCTGTTGCTCGGATTGCTCCCGCAGGCCGCCAACGACTGGCTGGCGCCGTTCCCGCCGTTCAAAATCGCCGGGAACCTCTATTACGTCGGCAGCCACGGGCTCGCAAGTTATCTCATCACGACCCCGCAAGGCCATATTCTGATCAACAGTGATCTCGAAAAGAGTGTGCCGCTGCTCCGCGAGAGCATCGAGAAGCTCGGGTTCAAGTTCACCGACATCAGGATCCTGCTGATCAGCCACGCGCACTACGACCACGACGCGGGGAGCGCGGCGATCAAGCGGCTCACCGGTGCCAGATACATGGTCATGGACGGCGACGTCCCCGTCGTCGAATCAGGCGGCAAGGCGGACTTCCAATACGGAACGACGCCGGAAGATCTGTATCCTCCGACCAGCGTCGATCGCGTGCTGCACGACGGCGACACCGTCACGCTCGGCGGAGCCACACTCGTCGCTCACTTGACGGCGGGTCACACGAAGGGGTGCACGACCTGGACGATGACCGTCGAGGACGGCGGCAAGCGTTACGACGTGGTCATCGTGGGCAGCCCGAACGTGAATCCCGGATACAAGCTGGTAGGAAACGCCGCATACCCCCGCATTGCGGATGATTACGAGCGGGGCTTTCGGGTGTTGAAGTCGCTCCGGTGCGACATCTTCCTCGGTGCACACGGCGGGTATTTCGATCTCGAACGCAAGTATCAGAGGCTGAACGCGTCTGGCGTCGCCGCCTTCGTAGATTCGCGGGGATATGCCGACTACGTGTCGGATCGTGAACAGGCGTTCAGGTCCGAGCTGGAAAAACAGCGCGGCCAGGCGGCCAATCGAGTGCAGCGAACGCCCGACACTGCCGCTGTCAGGTGAGGCCGCGCCTCGCGCCTCGCCTCCGGCGCCTCGCGCCCGCCTCGCGCCTCCCGCCTCGCGCCTCGCGCCTCGCTATTTCGGCCACGGTCGCTCCCACACACGCCACCACGAGAGCGGCTGCAGGTCGAGCTGATCCCACCACGCCTCCAGCATGGTGCGATCGCCGCGGATCACGCCGTCGCGCGTGACGCCTGCGGCGGGCGGCACGAGCTGCGCGAGGCGATCGAACACGCGCGCGCGTTCCTCGGGACGGACGCGCGGCAGGAGGTGCCAGAGGGTGATCGCGTCCTTCCGCCGCGCGGTGTCGAGCACCGTCTGCAGCGCAGACGCCCGATCGCCGGGCGTTGGCGCACCGAAATCGACGCGCGGGAGCGCCTCCCGCAGCCGCACGTCCGCATCGTCGAAATACGGTGTGCCGGGACCAAAGCCGGGGCGTGTCCGCGCGCTCGCATCCGCTGGAACGAACGACTCGCGCCCGGCGTATGCATATGCGACCCAGCCGCTCTCGACATGGAGAAGTCCGGCTCCGTCCTCCGCGATCTGCAAAGTGTATTTGCATCCCAGATCGATCGCGGTCCCCGACGACGCTTCGACCGCGAACTGCCGTGGCGGTGCGAATATCGTGGCTCTGACCTCTCCGCGCTGCAGCTCGATTCGGTTGTCCTCGGCGCGCGTCGAGACCAGTCGTACGCGCGAGTTTGGCGCCACCTCCACCGATCCGATATCGGCCACGGCGATTTCCGCGCGCGACGAGGCGTCGGTCACCAGCCACTGGCCGACCGACAGCGTGCCTCGCGCATCGACCGGCTGCCGCCCGATTGTTGGACGGCCGTCGAGCACGGCGACGTCCCACGCCGCCGAGTGCGGCCGTATTCCGAAGAGCAGGACGCCGATCGCCGCGATCAACGACGCCGCGATGAGTCCCGCTGTGAGCGGATACCGCCATGGCGCCGCGCCCGCAGAACGCCGCTGGCTTTCGAGGTGAGCGAACGCCGGCGCCGTCCCGCGATGTCGAAACACTGCGAGCGTACGTTCGAGCTTCAAGATCTCCGGATCGGGTCCTCCGGAGCGATCCCACAAGTAGTCGTCATGCATGGGCGCCGCTCCCGTTCAATCGTTCCCGCAGCAGCTTCATGCCGCGGTGCAGGTTCACGCGCACCGATCCGGCAGCGAGGCCGGTCTTTGCGGCTATCTCCGGCCCGCTCATTCCTTCGACAAGCCGCAGTATCAGCGTTTCGCGATACGCATCGGGCAGCTCCCGGATGGCGCGCAGCACCTCTGCCGCTTCCGCGGCGGGAGGAGGCGGCGCCGCCAGCGTCGGCGGAAGTTCGGTCGTCACCGGTGAACGCCGATACAAGTCGACCGCCGCGTTTCGCGCGATTGTCGCAATCCACCCACCGAACGCGCGAGCCTCGCGCAACGTGTGCAGTTGCTGCATGCCGCTGAGGAAGACCTCCTGCGTCAGATCGTCGGCGTCCTGCGGGCGCACGCGCGCCAGCAGGATGCCGTGAACCATCGGCGCAAACCGTTCGAAGAGGCTCCCGAACGCGGAGCGATCGCCTGCGCGCGCGCCGTCCACCAGGGCGGCCACGGTACCCGCCTCATCGGCGTCGCCGGTCTGCGCCGCCTCCATGCGGACTCGACGCTCGAGCATGCCCAACGAAAGCGCCATTCGGCTGTATAGACGTATTCCGGCGGCCGACCGTTAACGGGCGATCTTCGCGCCCCACTCTTGTTAACACACCTGCCGTGCCTGCGTCCTGAGCTCGAAAGGACAACACCCCATGACTTACCACTTCCGCCCGCTCCTGCTCCTGTCGCTCGTGCTCCTGTTCGCCAGCTCCGCGGCCGCCGGTCCGCCGCTGATCTGCCACCCATTCGAGATCGGTACTGGGAAGTCGTTACCCTGGAACGGCGCCGCCTGGACCGCCATCGATCCGAAGTACGACGTTTCTCGTCTTGTCGACGACACGTTATCAACGCTGACCGCGGACACCCCCGTCCTTGCCAGGATGGAAACGCTGCGGCGTGCGACCGTGTATGCGCGCACCGATGGTGCCCGGGCCGCACAACTGTTGACCAGGTTGCGCGAGCGCCTGGACGGCAAGGATCGGGGCAGCCGCGAGTACGCGCTGGCGCTGTTCGACGTGGGCTACCTCACCGAAACCTACAAGCAGGCCGCGTGGATTTCAGCGAACGCGCACGAGGACTTCTGGAATTTCAAGCAGGTCGATCCGAAAGAGGACGGCTACTCGCAAATCACGCATGCGATTGCGATGACCGGGGATCCCGCCATGGAGTTTGCGGCAGCCGTCGTCGCCAGCGATCGGCGCGTTTTTGGTCAGACGGCGTATCGAGAGCACCTGACCCGTGCGATCGCCGGTACACCCGACGGCTCGCTGCTGGCACGGAACCTCGTCGCGCATTTCGGCGAGTCTGAAATCCGCGAACTGCGGACCGCGGCACAGAAGACGCGGTGAGAGGGCATTGGGTCAGCTCCGTGTCCGGGCGCGCGCCGCCCGGACAGGGGCTGCGCCGATACCCTCCTCCTGTAACGGAAGCCGCTCCGGTACGGTAAAGTTCGGCCACCGCTCCATGGAGGTCCCGTGACTCATCGCTATATGCGGCCGGGCGTCGCCGTCATCGCTCTGGCAGGCATGTTCTATCTTCCCGCCCTGACCGCCCGTCTCCGCGGCCAGGCGCCGAACACGACCGTCGCCATACGGAACGCTACGCTGCTCACCGTCACGAAAGGCACGATCCAGAACGGCACGATCGTCCTGCGCAACGGAAAGATTGCGGCCCTCGGCACAAACGTCCCGATTCCGGCCGGTGCCGAGGTCATCGACGCCGCCGGAAAGTTCGTGTCGCCCGGTCTCATCGACTGCCACTCGCACATCGCCAACGACGACGTGAACGAAGGCGGCACGTCGGTCAGTTCGATGGTCGGCATGGAAGACGTGCTCGATCCGAATGATCCTGACATTTACCGCGACCTGGCGGGCGGCACGACGACCGCGAACATTCTTCACGGGAGCGCCAACGCCATCGGTGGCAAGACCGTCGTCATCAAGCTGCGCTGGGGGAAGACGCGGCCGGACGATCTCCTGTTTCAGGGCGCGCTGCCCGGCATCAAGTTCGCGCTCGGGGAGAACGTCACGCAGAAGCGCGGCGCTCAGCGGACGCCGCCCGAGCGGTTCCCGACGACCCGGCAGGGCGTGGACTATGTGATCCGCGACGCGTTCGTGCGAGCGAAGGCCTATCAGAAGGCCTGGGCCGATTACAACTCGGCAAAGGCCAAGGGCATCGACATGCTGCCTCCGAAGAAGGACTTCCAGCTCGAGCCGCTTGTGGAGGTGCTCGAGGGCAAGCGCCTCGTCCACGCGCACTCGTATCGTGCCGACGAGATCCTGATGCTGATTCGCGTGGCCGACGAGATGGGCTTCAAGGTCGCAACCTTCCAGCACGTGCTCGAGGGCTACAAGGTCGCCAGGGAAATCGCGGCGCACGGCGCCGGCGCCTCGACGTTCTCCGACTGGTGGGGCTACAAGATCGAAGCGGTCGACGCGATCCCGTACAACGCCGCGCTGATGACGCGCAAAGGCGTCGTTGTCTCGATCAACTCGGACGACGCCGAACAGGCGCGGCGATTGAACAACGAAGCGGCAAAGTCGATCCGCTACGGCGGCCTGAGCGAGACCGAAGCGCTGGCGCTCGTCACGATCAATCCGGCAAAGCAGCTGAAAATCGACAATCGGGTCGGATCTCTGGAAGTCGGCAAGGACGCCGACGTGGTCGTCTGGAACCACCACCCGCTGACGACTGAGGCCATCGTCGACCAGGCGTACATCGACGGGACGCTCTATTACGATCGCGTCAAGGACGAGCAGCGTACGACGGTGAACGAGGCGCACGACGGTGCGGGCGGCTCGGCGAACGGCCAGAGCGGCACTGTGCAGCCCCCTGCCGCCGCACCCGCACCCGCGCCCGCCTCCGCGGAGCGGCTGACCGTGACGACGAACGCGAACGGACCGACGTGGGCGATCACGAACGCGCGGATCGTCACCGTCTCTGGCGATGTCATCCCTCGCGGCACCATCGTCATCAAGGGCAATCGCATCGAAGCGGTGGGCGCGAACGTTCAGCCGCCTTCCGGAGCAAAGATCGTCGACGCGGCCGGAGCGAACGTCTATCCGGGCTTCATCGACGCCGGAACGGACATCGGCCTGAACGAGCCTGGTCCGCGCAACTACGACGATGTGCGGGAAATCGGGGACTGGAATCAGGCGCTCCGGACGCAGCGCGCGATCCGGATGGACGGAGACGCGATCGCCGTAACGCGGGTTGAGGGGGTCACGACCGTCGGCGTCGTGCCGGGCGGCGGCGTCATCAGCGGATCGCTGCCGGTCATCGATCTCGACGGCTGGACGTGGGAGGAAGCGGCGCTTCGGCCCAGCGCCGGCCTCGTGATGACGTATCCGGGCGCCGCAGGCGGCGGACGCGGGTTCGGTCGCGGCGCTGCGCCGGCGGCCAATCCGGCGGACCAGATTGCGGAGTTGAACGGGTGGCTCGCACGCGCTCGGGCGTATGCGAAGGCGCCTGCCGGGCATCCCGTGGATCTGTCGCTGGAGCCGTTTCTGCCGGTCCTCACCGGCACGCAGGCGCTCATCGTCAACGCGAACACCGACCGCGGCATTCGGGACGCCGTCGCGTGGGCCGAACGCGAGCACGTGCGGATCGTCGTACGAGGCGGACCTGACACGCAGCGCGCGGCCGAGTTCCTCGAGGCGCACGGAGTCCCCGTGATTCTCACGAGCGTGCTCACGCTGCCGCCGCGGGAGGACGACTTCCACGCATATCCGTACGAAACGCCTGGCGTGCTGGCGAAGGCGGGGGTCCGGTTTGCGTTCTCGAGCGGCGGGTTCCAGTTCTCGCGCAACATCCCCTTCCAGGCGGGGCGCGCGGTGGCGTGGGGCCTCGACCATGACGCGGCGGTCCGCGCCTTGACGCTCGACGCGGCACGCATCCTCGGCGTCGACAGCCAGGTCGGCAGCATCGAACCGGGCAAGCTCGCCAATCTCGTCGTGGAGAAGGGCGACGCGCTCGAAATCACCTCGCACATCGAGCACGTCATCATCGCCGGGCGCGACGTTCCGCTCGATACGCGGCAGACCGAACTCTACAAACGTTACATGGCGCGGCAGTAGGAGAACGAAGATGCAGACTCGGAAGTCACCGTCACGACGTCAGAGCTCGCCGCTCCGTTCCTCGCTGCTCGCGGCCGCGGTCTGCGCCGCGGCGGCCGCGCTGCCGTTCGCGCGGCTGGATGCGCGGCAGATGCCAGCCGTGTCCGTGTACGCCATCGAGGGCGCGAAGATTGTCACGGCGGACGCGACCATCGATAAGGGCACCGTCATCATGCGGGACGGCCTCATCGACGCTGTCGGTGCGAGCGCAGCCGTCCCCCCCGATGCCGTCGTCGTCGACGGCTCGAACATGACGGTCTATCCCGGCTTGATCGACATGTCGAACACCGCCGCGGTCGAGATGCCGGCTGCGCCGCCGAATCCGGCCGCACAGGGGACGGCGGAGGGGCGCGGCGGCGGGCGAGGGCGGGGCGGCAACGGCGCACCGACGCCCACGTGGGCCGATGCGGAACGCGCGAAGCGCGAGGCGCTGCTGAATCCCGATTTCGACGCCGCGAGCCACGTGAAACTCGAAGGCGCTGACATGCAGCGGCTCGCGGCGGCCGGTATTACGACCGTGCTGGCCGTGCCGTCAGCCGGACTCTTTCGGGGAACGAGTGCCCTCGTGAACGTCGTCGCGCCGCCGGACCGCGACGATGTGAGCCGCGTGGCGGGCTACCGGCGCGGGGAAGTCGTCATCGCCTCGCCCGTGGCGGAGCACGTCACGTTTGCGGGCCGTGGCGGCGGTCCGGGCTATCCCGCGGCGCTGCTGGGCGACATTGCGTTCGTGCGGCAGGCGTTCTCCGACGCCCAGTGGCAGAAGACGGCCCGAACGTGGGCGGCCTCCCACACGAACCAGCCGCGCCCGAACTTCGAGCCCGCCCTCGACGCGTTGGCGCCGGCCCTCGACCGGCGCATGCCCGTGTCGTTCGAGGCCGGCGAGTTCCGCGAGATCCTCCGCGCGCTCGCGATGGCGAAGGAGTTCAACCTCGATCCAATCATCACCGGCGGGATCGAAGCGGATCAGGCCGCGGCAGATCTGAAGGCCGCGAACGCGAAAGTGATCCTGAGCGTGGCCGTTCCTCAGGCGGAGGAAGGCCGCGGCGGGCGCGGGAATGCGGAGGTCCCGATGCGTGTCCAGCGGATGCATCAGAACCTGCCGAAAGTGCCGGCTGCGCTCGACAAAGCGGGCGTGCTCTACGCGTTCTCGTCCGAGGGCCTGCAGAACCCGGCCGACTTCGTGAAGGACGTCGCGCGCGCCGTGCACGACGGGGGGCTGACAGAGCAGCAGGCGCTCCGCGCGCTGACCGTGAACGCCGCGAAGATTGCCGGAGCGGCGGACCGCGTCGGCACGCTGGCGAAAGGGCAGATCGCGAACGCGCTCCTCGTTGACGGCGATCTGTTCAGCGGGCAGGCGCACATCAAGCAGGTGTTCATCGGCGGGCGCCCCGTGGACATCACGCCCGCGCCGCCGCCCGGCAATGGCGGCCGCCGTGGCGGTGGAGCGCGCAACTGACATCGCTCGGCGCGACGCGAGCATGAAGACCCGCACGCCGGCGCCGGTCACTCCTGAGGCTCAACTTCGCGCGTTCTTCGCGAAGTTCAGCCCCGACGACCCATGTATTCGACGGCGCTGCATCCTGCGTGCGCGTGCTTGGAGTGCGGAACCCTGCACAGCGGGGCATCAGAATGGTATTCTGATGCCATGCGTACAACCATCGACAAGGGTGGGCGCGTGGTGATTCCAGCGGCGATCCGCGACCGCGCCGGTTTCACGCCGGGGGCCGAACTCGACGTGACGTTGGATGAGACGGGCGTCCGGATCGAACGCGTCGCCCCGCCGCCGCGGCTGATGCGCGTGGGCAGGCGGCTCGTCGCGCGCCCGACCGCCTCCGTTGAGACCCGCCGCGACATCGACGTGGCCGCCCTCATCGAAGAAGAGCGCAACCGGTGGCCATAGCGACGTTCCTCGACACCAGCGTCCTTCTGGCAGGGCTGATCGACTTCGGTACGCAGAGCGCGCCGTCGCAGTCGCTGCTCCATGCCGCGTCGGAACGGCACGTCCGCGAGCCGGGCACCGCGTGGCACTGCTGCCTCGAGTTCTATTCCGTCGCGACGCGGCTGCCCGCGGAATTTCGACTGACGCCCGCCGATGCTGTCCGGCTGATCGAGGAGGAGATCTTCGCGCGGATGGGGGTTCAGGATCTCCCGGCAGGCCATCGCCGCGATCTGCTATCGGCGGTCGCGAGAGACGGCACCGCGGGCGGCCGGGTGTACGACGCCCATATCGCGGAGATTGCCCGTGCATCGAGCGCGAGCGTCATCGTCACCGATAACCGCCGTCACTTCCTGGCCGCGCTGCGCCACGGTCTTCGAGTGGAGACGCCCGCGGAGTTCATGGCCGCGCTCAAGCGCGCGCGGTGATCCGCCGCAGGTTCGTTCTATACTCGGCGCGGCGGAGATGACGAGGTGAACAGGATGCCGCGGGCCGTGCGCATGGTTGTCGGACTCTCCTTGATAGGCGGCCTGTTGCTGGCGTCGCCGGCCGCACAGCCGGTCTTTCGCGGCACCGAGATCTTTCCGCCGGAGGAGTACGCCGCCAGGCGAGCAAAGCTGATCTCGCAAATCGGCGACGCAGTGGCGGTCGTGCTCGGCACGCCGGGACCACCCGGCGAGATGCCGTTTCGACAGAACAGCCAGTTTTTCTATCTGACCGGCGCCACGGAACCCCGCGCCAGAGTCATCATCGACGGCAGGTCCAGAAAAACCACAGTTTATCTGCAGCCGGCAAACGAGCGCCGCGACGCGAGCATGTTCGGCCCGTCGCTGGCGCCCGGTGCCGAGGCCGCAGCCGCGCTCGGCGTGGAAGAGGCGCGCCCCGAGGCCGATTTCACAGCCGCGATCACGGCGCTGGCCGGTGACCATCGGACGATCTACACGCCGTTCGCCGCAGAGGTGCTCGGCAGCCAGTCGCAGGGCGATCCCACGAGGTTCTGGAAAACGAACAAGGACGATCCGTGGGACGGGCGTGATTCGCGGGAAGCCGCGTTCATCGAGAAGTTGAAAGCCGCGGCTCCGCAGTCGGAGATCAGGAATCTCGACCCGCTGCTGAATGCGCTCCGCGCCATCAAGAGCCCTCGCGAGATCGAGGTGATTCGGCAGGCCACCCGCATTGCCGGGGAAGGGATTATCGCGGCCATGCGCGATGCACGGCCCGGCATGCACGAATACGAATTGCAGGCGGACGCCGAATACGTGTTCAAGAAACTCGGTGCGCTGGGCCCCGCGTATTTCGCACTGATTGCCGCCGGCCCCAATACGTACTACACCCACTACAACCGGAACACGGCCGTGCTGCACGACGGCGACCTCGTTCAGTTCGACTACGCGCCCGACTACAAGTACTACCAGTCGGACGTGACGCGCGTGTTCCCGGCAAACGGCACGTTCACGGCGCGCCAGCGCGAGTTCTACGGCATCTACCTCGAGCTGTATCAGGCGCTCATGACGTCGATCAAAGTGCACGAGCGTCCCATCGACGCGATCCACGCTGCGGTCGAGAAGATGGACGCGATCATGGCGTCTTACCCGTTCACAGACGACCACGTCAAACGCGCAGCGGTGACATTCGTCGAGGGGTTCCGCTCGCGCAAGGAGGCGAACAGCCTGGGCCACAACGTTGGCCTCGAGGTCCACGATCCGGGCGGCCTGCAGGCGCCGACGTTCGAACCCGGCCGCATCTTCACGATCGAGCCGCAGATGCGCATCGAGGAGGAGCACCTCGGACTGCGCCTCGAGGACATGATTCTCATCACCAACACGGGGTACGAGAACCTCTCTCACTTCGTCCCGATTGAGATCGAGGCCATCGAAAAGACAATGGTTCGACATGGCTTGAGCGACGCGGCTGGAACGGGTGGCGGCGGGGCCGTGTCGCTGAGGAAACGATGACCCGATTCGTCGCCGCGTTCATCCTGGCCTGGGTCTGCGCTCCGGTTGCTCTGCAACAGCAGCAAACCGGAAGCCCGCCTCCGGCCGAACCTGACCTCAAGCCGATCACCGTCACGAGTGAAGGCTCGGTGCGCACGGCGGCGGGCGCCGTTGACTATCAGACGACGCTGGGAACGCTCGTCGTGCACCCGAAGCGCTGGGACGACGCGGCGCCGCGCGACGACAAGGACAATCCGGCTGCCGTGGCGACGATGTCGTACGTGGCGTATTTCAAGAAGGGGGCTGACGCGGCGAAACGGCCGCTGACGTTCCTGTTCAACGGAGGTCCTGGTTCCTCCACCGTGTGGCTGCACATGGGGGCCTTTGGACCCAAGCGCGTCGTCACCGCGGATCACGCGCATACGCCCGCGGCGCCATATCAGCTCGTCGACAACGATCAGACGCTTCTCGATGCAAGCGACCTCGTGTTCGTCGACGCGCCCGGAACGGGCTTCGGACGCATTGCCGGCAAGGACAAAGAGCAGGCCTTCTACGGCGTCGACCAGGACATCCACGCCTTTGCCGTGTTCATCGGCGATTTTTTGTCCAGGTACAAGCGGTGGAATTCGCCGAAGTACGTCTTCGGTGAAAGTTACGGAACGATGCGCGGGGCGGGGCTGGCGCTTGCGCTGGCGGACGAGGACGTCGATCTGAACGGCGTGATGCTGCTCTCGTGCATCCTGAACTGGGACCTGATGCCGGACGACCCCGAGCTGAATCCCGGGATCGACGAGCCGTACGAGGTGTCTCTGCCCACCTACACCGCAACGGCGTGGTATCACCACAAGCTGCCGAATCAGCCGGCGGCGCTACGCCCGCTGCTCGACGAAGTGGAGAGGTTCGCGACGACCGACTACGCGCTCGCGTTGCAGCAGGGAAACAGCCTCGCGGCCGAAGGGAAGCAGGCGATCGCCGAGAAGCTGCACCAGTACACGGGCCTGCCGGTCTCGTATCTGGTCAAGGCCAACCTGCGCATCGAGTACGGCGCGTTTCAGAAGGAATTACTGTCGCCGGAAGATCTGACGACGGGCACGCTCGATACGCGGTTCACCGGCGCGACGCTCGATCCGCTGAGCAAGGTCAGCCAGTACGATCCGCAGTCGGCGGCGATCAGCTCAGCGTACGTGGGCGCGTTCAACAGCTACGTGCGCCAGTCGCTGAATTATGCGGGCGATACACCGTACAAGCCGGAGATCGACGTGTACGGAAGCTGGGACTATAAACACCAGGCGCCCGGCGCCCCGCGGCCATTGATCGCGCTGCCCAACGTACTGCCCGATCTGGCCACGGCAATGAAGCGCAACCCGGACCTCAAAGTGATGGTGAACGGCGGCTACTACGATGTGTCGACGCCGTACTACGAAGGGTGGTTCGAGCTGCACCACCTGCCGATTCCGTCAGCGCTGCAGCAGAACGTCGAGTATCACTATTACGAATCCGGCCACATGGTGTACGCGCACCTGCCGTCGCTGAAGGAGCTGCACGACAACGTGGTGGCATTCATCAAAAAGACCTCTGGCAGCTGATCCCGTGTGGGGTCAGACCCCGGAAACGCGACGGACGGGGTCTGACCCCATCCGTCGGATTACACACTCGCGGAAAAGCGAGGGACGGGGTCAGACCCCGGTCGTTCGATTACACACTGGCACGCTGGGCCGCGCACAGCCTGTCCACAGCGTGCGCACGTCCGGCCGCAAATCGTTGCCAATCGGCGTGCCGTCGAGCGCAGATCCCGCCATCATCGACCGGAGCGCGCGCCTGAAGCTGACGCCTGACCCGCCGTCGCGTAGTAGAGAGAGTTGAACAGCAGCTTGAAGGTGGCCCACGTCTGCGCACGGTACTGCGGGCGGAACCCGAAAAGAATCACGCGGCCCTGACCGACCGGCGCTTCGACCACGGCGGCGCGGCCGTTCAGCTTTTCGGCGCCCAGCAGCCATCCACTCAACAGTGGCGAGCCGCTCTTTGGATACGTGACGATCGCCTTCGCGTCGCCGGAGATCTCAAAGGCGGGACTCTGCTCGAACCATGCGATCGACTCCGCCGGCGATCCATAGGCAATCGGACTCGCCGTATCCACCTCTGTCTTGACGATTGACCCGGGCGCGTAGAACGCCGCCGAATCCGGTCCGATCGCGCCGCCGCCGATATCGCCGCGCTCGCCAGAAAGGCCTGCCAGGACGTTCTTCACCGGCAGCTTGAACTCCTGGATCGGCAACATCGACGCGCTGTCGAGCGCGACGAGGGTGCCGCCGGCCTCCACGAAGGCCTTCAGCGCCGCGACCCCGTCGACCCCAAGCCCGCCCACGTATTCGTCGGGCATCGTTCCGGGGGTGAACCCGTCCAGCATCTGCCGCGTGCCTTGCTGGGGCAGAACGATGGCGTCGAACTTCGCGCGAAGATTGCCGGCCCGGACATCCTTGTTTTCGAGCGATGTGTAATCGATCCCCCACTGCTCGAAAATCCATCGCGTCCAACCTTCGTCCATCGACGCGACGTACGACTTGTACAGACCGACGCGTGGGGCTTTCACGACGAGGCCCGCCGGGACCGCGTCGTTCACCGCCTTGATTGTGATCGGCAGATCTTTCGCCAGCGCCGCGACGGCTTCGTGCACGTTTTTCTGACCCTCGACGGGGACGACGATGGACGTCGGAGTCCAGATGACTTTCAGCCCCGCCTTGGTCAGCCGCGTCGTGGCCATGATGCCCGCGTTGTCGTGGGCGAAGGTGTACGCCTTCTTCGCGCGCGCGACGACGGTGCCGGACGGGGTCGTGATCGGATCTGTGACCATCTCCAGATCCGCCGTGAACGGCTGCTGTATCTGAACGCAGTCGACGCCCATCATGAGCGGCATCGTGTACGCGGTCACGTCATACGGGCGCTGCGGCGGCCCGCCGGGATACTGCCGCAGGTCCGGGTAGTGCTGCACTTCGGTCAGCGTCTTCGCGAACGCGCTGGACGGCTGCGCCATGAGGATGACGTGCGTGCCCGCAGGATACGTCCTGCCGTCGGCCGTGAACGGCGCTCGCGCGCGGTGAACTTCGATGTCTGCGAACTGGAGCGTTTCGAGGAGCTTGTAGGCGCTCGCCGGATCCTTCTGATCAGCCGTGAACACGATCGCATACGGCTTGTCCTTGCCCGTGAGCGGGTCGCGGCGACCGACGGCGTCCTCGTTAATCCGGTAGAAGTTCGTGAGCCACGTGGCCCGGTACTTCGCGGCGTTGGCGAGCAGCGCGTCGGCGGCTGCTTCCTCGTAATCCATGATGTTGCGCAGGTGCCACGTGCCGCCGCGCCACGGCCTCGGGAGGTTCCACGAACGCTCCTTCGCGTCGTAGCCGATGCCCTTCCCGAGCTGATCGAAGGTCAGCGTGATGGGGCTCGCCAGCTTCACGCTCGCGGCTTCCGTCAGAAAACGAATGCCGCCGTGATAGTTCGTATACCCGCGGGCGGGCGTCCAGCCGTCGTACATCGCGTGGATGACGACGCCGTCCTTGCCCTGGCCGGTGAGTTCCGCAGCCATTGTCGAACCGAGCATGGACATCTCGGAGATCAGAATGGGATTCACGTTCGGATCCCAGGGATCGACGTACGGCGGGATGAAGAGGCGCGCCGCGTTCGAGCCCATCTGGTGCATGTCATAGCTGATTTCGGGGTGCCAGCGATTCCAGATTTTCTCCACCGTGAGACGGCTTTCCTTCTGCGTGAACATGTACCAGTCGCGGTTGTCATCGTGCCCGACGTACTTGTGGTACAGGAACGGAATGTTGCTGCCCTCGAACTTCGTCCCGACGGTCTTCTGGTTCCATTCGGCGACCATCTGGGTGCCGTCAGGATTGTGCGAGGGGGTCAGCAGGATGATGCAGTTATCGAGCACCTCCTGCATCTGCGGCGTGTTCTCGGTGGCGAAGCGATAGGCCAGCTCCATCGAGACCTGCGTCGCGGCCACTTCGGTCGAGTGAATCGACATCTGAATGGCGACGATCGTCTTGCCGTCGGCGATCAGCCGCTTCGCGTCGTCCGGCGTCGTGCGCCGAGGATCGTAGAGGCGATTGTTGATGTCGCGGTAGTATTCGACTTTCTGAAGGTTGGCTGGGGAGCTGATGATCGCGTTGATCATCGGGTGGCCCATCGTCGTCGGCCCGAGGTCCTCGACGGTGATGCGATCCGAGAGCCGATCGATCTCGCGCCAATAGGCGACGATCTGTTCGTAGCTTGCGAGCACGCCGTCACCGCCGATGTCGAGCTTCAGGAATTCGGACGGCGTCGGTACGTGTCCCTGCGCCCCCGCCGTCGCGGCGACGAGCAGGAACAGAAGGGCACCGGCCGACCGCTTTGCAACCTTGACCATCCATGACCTCCGCGTGGCGCGATTATAGCCGCCGTGCTTGAATCAGGATTGTGCAGAGGCTTCCGGCGATTGTCCGCAGGCGTTCACCGATATCTGGATGGGGAGTTTACGCCGCGCAGTCGATCGACGAGGACACGCGGATTGTCGAGTACAAGGGGGAGCTCGTCGCTCAGGCAGAAGCGTGGCGCCGCGAGCAGCGCTATCTGCCGCGGGGCCGGATCTGGCTGTTCAACATCAACTCGCGATGGGCGCGCGATGCCGCATTCGGGGGCAACATCGCGCGGTACATCAACCACGCGTGCGAGCCGAACTGCTACGTCGACATCGTCCGGCACACGATCTGGATCGTGGCGTCGCGCCGGATTCGCCGCGGTGAAGAACTGACGTACGACTACAACACCGATGGGCTGGCGGGGATCCGATGCCGTTGCCGGCGTGGCTGCCGTCGAATTCTCTAGCGTCGCGCCGGAGTCACTGGAAGGTTCCTTCAGTTGGTCCGCGCGTTCCTTTGTCGATTTGACGGATCGCGCCCAGGTGATACGCGAGGTGTGCCACGCTGGCGACGAGGCCGGTCAGCTCGAGGTCGGTCACCTCGCGCGGCGACGCGAGCGCGTCGAGCCACTGCTGCGCCTCGCGGCGCAAGGCATCGCGGATCTCCTGCCATTCCGGCTCCGTCACGGTCGACGTCTTCCACGCCGCGTCCCACGTCGCATCCGCGAAAGGATTGCCACCTTCGGCCGCCCAGCGGTTGAACAGCGAGAGTCCGTAGCGCAGGTGCTGCGCGTGCGCCGCGATCGTGGCCCCGCCGTTGACGTTCTTCGACGCGTCAGATGCCGAGCGCGCGTCCAGGGATCGGAGCAGACCCACGTCGCCTCGATTGAGCACGTACCCGCCGGGCGGGGTCGTGCCCACGGTCAGTTCAGAGAAGACGCGTGCCAGCGCCGGGCTGATTTCTTTGGTGAGCATCGTTCCTCCGATTTCTCTATCATGGCGCAGCGCCGCGAGGCGTACTGGAGGGAGCTCTGCCGGACGCCGTCGATCTCTACAACAACGTCTATGGCGATTACGAGAGCGCCGTGGAAGCGGCGGTCCGGCGCGCCACGTACGGCGAAGACATCGGGCAGAGCAGTTGGATGACGGCGGAGGAGTGGCTGCGGTCGGCCGATCGGCTTGGCATCGGGCCAGCGTCGCGCGTGCTCGAAGTGGGGAGCGGATCCGGCGGCCCCGCGGTTTACCTGGCGCTGATGCGCGGATGCCGAGTGACCGGCGTCGACATCAATCCCCGCGGCATTCACAACGCGGAGCGCCTCGCGGCGGCGCGTCACGTGGCCGATCGTGTCGCGTTCCAGCCGGTCGATGCGGGCACACCGCTGCCGTTCGAGGAGAGCGCCTTCGACGCGATCGTGTCGAACGACGCCATGTGCCACATCCCGAACCGGCTGGACGTGCTGCGCGACTGGCACCGGCTGCTCCGCCCTGGCGGCCGCATCTCGTTCACGGACGCGATGGTCGTGACCGGCCTGATCTCCCATGAGGACCTCGCGACGCGCAGTTCGATTGGCCGTTACGTCTTCCTGCCTCCCAAGGAGAACGAGCGGCTGCTGGCAGAAGCAGGATTCCTTGTCCTCGACGCCGAAGATCTGACGCCCGCGGCCGCGTCGATCGCGGCGCGGTGGCACGCGGCTCGCGCGGAGCACCACGCCGCGCTGGTGGAGCGGGAGGGCGCCGACAACTTCGAAGGGCTGCAGCGGTTCCTCGCGTGCGTTCAGCGCCTCTCAGAAGAGCGACGGCTATCCCGCTACTGCTACCTCGCGGAAAAGCCTGCGTAAGAACGCGATCGAGGCGTCCCGTCGAAGGTGCGTCCTCCGACTTGCTGAAGGATCGGCGTGAGAGCGCTCAGGCTTTCGAGTGGACGGCGAACATCGCGCCCTGAGGATCGCTGCACTGCGCGACCCGATCACCGCCAGGCACCTCCATCGGTCCGTTCAGCACCTGGCCGCCATTCGCTTTCACCCGCTCGGCCGCCGCGTCCGCGGTGTCGACGCGGATGTAATGCAGCCAGTTGGGCGGCATCGGCATCTGCGGCGAAACGTTGAACATGCCGCCCAGATCGCGGCCGTTCCGTTTGAAGATGAAGTACATGCCGAGCGGACCCATGTCGTGTTCGGCGCTGCGTTCCCAGCCGAACAGCGCTTCGTAGAACGAGAACGCCTGCTTGTAATCCTTCGTCGCGAGCTCATGCCACGAGAACTCGCCGACGGCCGGGTCGTTGTCCGGCTGCGCCGGCTGAGCGGACGTGAACACGGCCAGCCGCGCGCCGTGCGGATCCTCGAGAATGGCAAACCGGCCGACGTTCGGGATGTCGGCACCTGGCTTCAGCACTTTGCCGCCGAGCGACTCTGCGAGGCTGCAGGCGCCATCGACGTCTGGCACCGAGACGTACGCGAGCCAGTGCGGCGGCGCGCCAGCCTCCTTCGGAAGCTCCATCACGCCGCCGAGCGGCTGGCCATTCGCCGTCCACATCGAGTACGCCATCTGGTCCCATGGCTGCACTCCCCAGTTCACCGCTTTGGGATAGAACGCTTCCGCCCCTTTCGGATCGGACGTCATCAAGTCGTACCAGACGAAACGCCCGCGTGAGCTGTTGGACATCGCGTACCTCCAGAAGCGCCGATTCTGTGCCGAGAAGCGACTCAGTGGAAGCGTTTTGTGACGAAATTCTGTTATCGTGCCGTTGCCGTCAGGAGGTACACACCGCGCGAAGGAGAGGTCGCGTAACCTTCCGCGACGAGCGCGCGATTGCCCTGTCCGGCCTCGACCCGCGACAGGCCAGTCACGCGGGCGAGTTCGCCCGGTACGGTCATCCCGGCGGACGAAAGAAAGCAGCGCGCGATTTCCCGAAGCGCGACATCCCGCGCCGTCCGGCGCCGCAGTTCTTCCGGGAAGCGTCCGACCGCGAGCGACCAGATATACGTGAACTTCGGCTGATAATAGACGGCGCTCGGAACGACCAGCATCGCCGACTGCAGTTCGTCGAGCGCACGGATGAATCGGCTGCGGTCGTTGACACGCGCGTCCTTCCGGAGATCGGACGTCGCCATCTCCCATTCGCGGCGCAGCACGCGCACGATCGCCAGCGCCGACGGGCTCAGCCGCCGAGGTTCATCTGCGCGCCGCACCCCCCAGACCGCGTGAAAGTACCGAATCATGCGGGGCGCGATGAAAAACGCGCGTGCGCCCGCCAGCTTCCCGTAATAGACGCGACCGCGCCGGATGAGTTCGTCCTTGAGCACCCACGTCTGTGAGGCTTCCGGATCCTTCTGCACGTGACGCGGCATCATCGCGTCGCGCCGGCCACAGACGGCGACGTAGAGCGACGGGCCGGGTCGCCGCGCATCCGTCAAGCAGGCCGCAAAGCCGACACGCTCGATGAACCGCTCCGCATCGAACGCCGTCTCCACCTGCCGCGTGCTCTCGCGGCTCCAGTGCACATCCCGATACTCTTCGGCTTCCGGAGAAACTTCGATACGCATGCACAGTTGCCAGTTGCCAGTTGCCAGTTGCCAGTTGCCAGTTTGCCAGTTGGAAGTTAGAAGGTGAAGTCTATTTGGGTGTTGGGAGTTGGGAGTGTGACTGTGTCGATTGGGTGACCGCCGAAACCGTGCGATCATCATCGCCGTGCTTCCGGCAAACGTTCGCGCGGACCAGACATCGAACGGCGTCACCTGGGGCATGGTGCGCGCGTCCCTGACCCGCCCGTACCCCGTGACCTGGCCGGTGGTGACGCTCCTCGCGCTTGTGCCTTGGTACATTTTCATCGGCGCGTGCGGCATGTGCAGGCCTGGTCGCGCTCTCGACCTTATTCACCGGGCAGCACTACATCCTGGACGTCGTCGCCGGCTTCGCGCTCGCGTACGCTGCGTACGTCGTGTTTCTCAGGTCATCTTCCCGTGACGATGTCCGGCTCTCGATCGACCCTGGCTCCCACGCTGGCGGTAGATGTGGCCGCTCTCGTTGTTGGGATGATCACTGGATACTGGACCGTTTACCGGATTGTTGCCGCATGAGGCCCGCATGAACACACGCCGCCAGTTCCTGATCCGGGCGCCGCTCGGATTTCTCGTCGGCGCCGTTGCCGGCAGCGCGACGGCGACGGCCCTCGGTGACCAGTCGCCTGCGACGCCTGGCGCACCACCGACGTTCGGCACCGGCACCGGGTCAGGTCCGGTCGTCACACCAGGCACCTTTGCCGAAGCAGAGAAACTGGTTCAGATCACGATGACGCCAGCCGAGCGCCAGCAGGCCGCCAACTCGTGGCGGACGTCGATGGCGCCGTACCTCGAGCGACGCACCGGGCCCCGCAAGGTCGCGCTCGACGCCGGTGACTCGCCCGCGACGATTTGGAATCCGGTCATTCCGGAGGTCTTGCTGCCGCCCGTGCGGAATCGATTCGTGCGAAGCGTTGGCGCTCCGCCGCCACTACCCTCGTCTGATCCTGACATCGCGTTTGCGCCCGTCACCGATCTGTCGAGATGGATTGCGTCCAGGCAGCTCACGTCCGAGCGCTTGACGAATATCTACCTCGAGCGGGTCGCGCGATTCGACCCCCAACTTCGCGCCGTCATCACCGTCACGCGCGATCATGCGCTCGAGCGTGCGCGTGCAGCCGATGCGGAAATCGCCGCGGGCCGGTATCGCGGCCCGTTGCACGGCGTCCCCTACGGCGTGAAGGACCTCCTCGACACGAAAGGCATCCCGACCACGTACGGCGCGGAGCCCTTCCGCGATCGAGTGCCGTCGGCAGATTCGGCGGTGGTCGCCCGGCTCGACGGCGCCGGCGCGGTCCTCATCGGGAAGCTGTCGCTCGGTGCGCTTGCGCTGAACGACATCTGGTTCGGCGGCCAGACGATGAATCCGTGGCTGCTCGAAGAGGGGGCGTCCGGTTCGAGCGCCGGACCCGGAGCCGCCACCGCAGCGGCGCTCGTCGCCTTCTCCGTCGGCAGCGAAACGGGCGGCAGCATCGTTGCGCCCGCGATGCGATGCGGAGTGACCGGCCTGCGCCCGACGTTCGGCCGCGTCGCACGGACCGGTGCGATGACGTTGTGCTGGTCTCTCGACAAGCTCGGACCGATGACGCGAAGCGTCGAAGACGCCATGCTGGTGCTGCACGCGATCAACGGGCCCGATGCCGGCGATCTCTCCAGCGTCTCGATGCCGCTCGATTTCGATGCCGCCGCCGATCTGGCCGGGCTGAAAGTCGGCTACATCGATCAATGGATGAAGGAAGCGCCCGCGACTGACGTCGATCGCGCCGCCATGGAGACGATGAAGACGCTCGGCCTCCAGCTCGTGCCGGTGCGGTTGCCCGACTGGCCGTATGCCTCGCTGAATCCAATCCTTTTCGCCGAGGGCGCCGCATCCTTCGAAGAGCTCGCGCTGAACGGCGGCCTGCGCACGCTTCGCGTGCAGGTCAAAGACGCGTGGCCGAATCTCTTCAGAGAGGCGCGTTTCCTCTCTGCGGTCGATACGGTGCAGGCGGACCGTCTTCGCCGCAAGGTCGCCAGGGAAATGGCGCGGATCTTCAATGAGGTCGATCTGCTGCTCGTGCCGTCGCTGCGCGACGAACAGCTCACGATCACGAATTTCACCGGGCATCCGTCGCTGACGCTGCGCGCCGGCTTCGTGGACGTCTCCGAGGCGAGAAGCGATTGGGCGCCGGATCCGGCGAACCCGCTGCCGAAATTCGATCCGCCGCGGCGCGTGCCGCACGGCATCACGATCGTGGGCCGGCTCTTCGACGATGGATTGCTCGGGCAGGTGGGGGTTGCGTTGGAAAAGGCGTTTGACGTCGCGAAGGAGCGGCCTGCGGGGTTCTAATCACACAACTACACAACGACACAACTACTCAACGACTCAACGACAGAAGTAATCAAGGAGCTTCACTTCAGGCGCGTGTGTCCTTGCTGGCTGAGTAGCTGTGAAGTTGATCTCATCTGAGCGAAATCCAGAACAGGTTCCGGTGCGCGACGGTTTTCGTGTAAACGAACGTCTCTGCCGACGGCCCCGGCACGGCGCGGTTCCGCGCGGCCCCGAGGTGAACGACGCTGGCGCCGGCCAGCGATGCTCCCTCGGCCACCGAGACGACGCCTGCGGCCGGGAGCACGGGCGACGCTTCATGTCCGGCGAGCGGAAACACCAGCGCGTCGCCCCTCGCAAAGTCCTGGACGGGTTGCAGAAAAAACCGATCGCCGGAGGGCGACCATTTCACGCTGCACAGGGCTGGGCACACCCGCTGTTCGTCGCCGTGCTCGAGCGGCACCAGAACCGTTGCGACTGGCGGTCCGGCTTTCGCCGGCACCATCGAGACCACCCAACGCCGGTCCCTGGAGCGCCCCATCAATTCGATTATGGGCTCTGCACGGACTTTGCGGCGATGGCTGCCGTCGGAATCCATTTCGAACAGGTAGTTGGCTTTCCCGTCAGTCGCGCGGAACACGATTCGCCCCGCGGATCCAAAGAAAGGGGAGTCGCTCCCGGAGCTGCTCAATCGCTGCGGTGCAAAGGAATGATCGGCCGACGCCAGCCACAGTTCCGATCGGCCATCGCCAGCACGGGCGGAGAACACGATCGTGCGCCCGTCCTCTGACACGTCGTAACTCCGCATCAGGAATCCCTGCACGATTGGCCGGCCTTTGCCGGAATTCACGTCGAACGCCCACAGTTCGCTCGGGCGTCCGGTCGCGACGTCGCCCAACATGTAGTACAGCGTCCCGCCGTCGGACGAGTATGACGGGCCCTGCGCGAATCCTTCAGACGAGAGCAGCCGTTCACCTGATTCATTGCGGATCCAGAGCTCGCTCACCTCGCTGCCGACCGACGTCAGCAATGAGCGGCCGTCCGCACTCAGGGCCACTCCCTGTTCCTCCTGCGGTCCATCCGTGAGTTGTTCGGCTGGTCCGTTCGGGAAGCGCTGTCGCCAGATATGACTGCCGAGGCCGGTACTGGCGGCGAAGTACATCACGCGGCCATCAGCAGACCAAGCCGCCGATGTGCAATGGCTGTCCGGGGGGCCGACTGGCGCACCTGAACTACGGCCGTCGAACGGCACGAGCCGACACGGCTGCCATCCGCCGTCGGGACCCATTTCCACGACGAGCACCCATCGGCGATCCGCCGACAGTGATCCTTCGTGCGCCATCCCGCGTTCGTGCGCCGGCAGATAAATCCGGCGAAGGTCCGCCCGTGTGTCAGTGGCCGTGACCAGGCCCATGTGAATGCCGCTGGTGAACTCGGAAAACAGGACGCGGTGCGGATCCAGCCACCTCAGGCCCGATGCATTCGTCAGCAGAAGGCGCGGTTCGCCGCCCAGCACGGATACCGCCATGGTGTTCCACTGCCGGCTGGTCGCGACGGTGTATGTGATTTCAGACCCGTCCGGCGAGAAGGTGACGCCGTACTTGGGAAAGCCGTCGTGCGTCAACTGAACGGCCTCTGAACCGGGCAGTCGCTTGACGAAGACTTCACCCTCGATCGGATACGACGGTTCAGCCTCGCGAATGAAGGCGATCGTGCGTCCGTCCGGCGACACGGCCGGTGAAACAGCCGCGTCCGTGAAATTCGTCACCTGCGTATAGATCGGGCGGGTTGTCGGAAGTCTGGTCCAGAGCCCGATCCCGACCGAGGCAGCTACCACGGTTGCGGCGGCTGTGATCGCCACAGCCCTCGCGCGCAGCCTGGCCGGCTCGCTGACGGGAGCTATTGCCGGAACCGAAGCCGCGTCGGCGTCGTGAGCAACGGGATGATCCTGAGGCGCACCGGCGATCTGGGTAGCGGGCCCTTCTTCGATCACAGGCGCGACGAAGCGATAGCCGCGGCCCTTGATGGTCTCGACGTAGATGGGATGACCGGCGTCGTCCGCGAGGGCGAGGCGAATCTGCCGCGCACAGTAACCGAGCCCCTGATCGAATTCGACGTACGTCGCATGTCCCCAGATGAGCGTACGGAGCTCGTCGCGGGTGACGAGCTCGCCGGGCCGGTCCGTCAGCGCGAGCAGCATTCGCAAGGGCTGCGGCTGGATTTTGACCCGGCGGCCATCACGGAACAGGCGGAGCCCCTCCACGTCCAGCTCGAACCGGCCGAACCGGCGCCGTGTCGTCCTCATGTGCACCCAGACGTCCTTGCCGCTCAGCAGTTTACACCTTCATCAAGGCGGCGCCGCTCCTCATGCACACCTCAAATTGCCGGTGGGATTCCCCGTGTTAGCTTCCGCCCTCACATCGCGCGTTGCGGCATTGCGAGGGGGCATTACCGCGCGCGACATAAGCCTTTGTGAGGAGGACCTATGAGACGAGGGAACATCGCGTCCCGGTCGTCAATCACGCACCTGGGCGCCGTTATGGGATTAGCGGCAATAGGGTTGTTGTTGAGCGCGAGCCGGGCGAGCGCGGGTTGCGTCGTGCCCGGCAAGGCCGGATCGGCCCCGACCGGGTTCGTCACCGCGCACGCGGCTCTGCCACCGATCCAGCAGGCCGGCGACAACGGCGGCCAGCCTGCAACCATCGTCGGCCTGTGGCACGTGATCTACACCGCCACGTACTCGACGGCCGGGCCGATTCCAGTTCCGGTCATCCCCCCGGGACCACCGGACGCATTTCAGTTCGCCGAGACGATGAAGACGTGGCACGCCGATGGAACGGAGTGGGAGGAGAAAATCCAGCCGGCCCCGGCGGGGTTCTGTTTCGGCGTGTGGAAGCACGCGGAGCAGGACACCATCAAACTGCACCACTTCGGCGCGATCACAGGGCCGGACGGGAGCGTCGTGGCGATCTTCTGGATCGATGAGAGCAACCGGGTGGCGCCGGACGGCAGAACGTACAGCGGCACATGGGATTTCAAACTGTACGGCCCGACGGATGTCTTGGGCACGGGCCCGGTGCTGCAGGAGATCGCTGGCACCACGGCCGCGACGCGGATCACCGTACAGTAATTTGACCAACGCGGCCGCGATCGGCCACGATCGCGGCGCGTGCGAATACTGTCGCCTGGCGCCGCGACGCTGCTGGCCGTTGTCGCGGCCACGGTGAACCTGGCGCAGGTCAGGTCGGGAAATCCCATTCTGCCCGGGTGGTACGCGGATCCGGAGGCGCACGTGTTCGCAGGGCAGTACTGGATCTATCCGACCTATTCGGCGCCGTACGACGAACAGACGTTCCTCGACGCGTTCTCGTCAACGGATCTCGTCACGTGGACGAAACATCCGCACGTGCTCGACGTCGCTGACGTGCGTTGGGCGCGCCGCGCCGTGTGGGCTCCGTCGATCGTCGAGAAGGACGGCTGGTATTACCTGTTCTTCGGCGCCAACGACATTCAGAACGACAACCAGATTGGCGGCATCGGCGTGGCGCGCGCGCATCAGCCCGACGGACCGTTCATCGACCTGCTCGGTCATCCGCTGATCGACGCGTTTCACAACGGTGCGCAGCCTATCGATCAGATGGTGTTTCGCGATGTCGACGGCCGTTGGTACATCGTGTACGGCGGGTGGCGCCACTGCAACATCGCACGGTTGAACGATGACTTCACCGGAATCGTGCCGCTGCCCGACGGGACATTGTTCAAGGACATCACGCCCACGGGTTACGTCGAGGGCGCCTTCATGCTCGTCAAGGACGGGAAGTACTACTTCATGTGGTCGGAAGGCGGGTGGACGGGGCCCGACTACGCGGTAGCGTACGCGATGGGCTCGTCGCCTTTCGGTCCGTTCGAACGGGTCGGCAGAATTCTGCAGCAGGACCCCGCCGTCGCGACCGGTGCCGGGCACCACTCGGTCCTGCACGCGCCTGGCTCGTCGAAGTGGTACATCGTCTACCACCGGAGGCCGCTTGGCGATCGCGATCGAAACCACCGCGTCGTCTGCATCGACGAGCTGCGGTTCGATCGCGAGGGGCGGATCGAGCCGGTGAAGATCACGATCGGCGGGGTCGCGGCCGATCCACTCCGTGCCGCGCCGGAGAAGATCACGACTGCGTGGACGGTTTCGGCGGCGGCGATGCGATCGGCGCCTCCGCATTCATCCCGATGATGCCCTGCAGCGCGCGTGTGCTGCCGCCGGCGCCGGCATCCATGAAAATCACCTTGCCTTCGGAATGCTCGGCGACGTATTTCAGTGCGTCGGTGTACTCGAGGAAGAGGATGAAGTTCGCGTCGACTCCGGCGACGCGCAGGCTTTCCGCCGCATCCCGCATGCCTTCGGCGACATTCTTCCGGAAGAGCGCCATCCCTTCGCCCCGGAGTGCGGCGGCCTTCTTTTCGGCTTCGGCGCCGATGGTCTTGTAGGCGGCTTCGGCTTCCGCGTCTTTCGTCCGCTTCACGAGGAGCGCCGCGCCTTCGTTCGAGGCCGCGGCCAGCAGGTTCTTCGAGGACACGACGCGTGCCATCGAATCCATGATCTCCTTGTCGAACGTCATGTCGGTGATCTGGATATCGCGGACGACGTAGCCCCACGACGAGACGACTTCATCGAGGTTCTTTTTCGTGTGATCGACGATCTCGGCGCGCATCCCGAGAATATCGGCCTGCTTGGTCGTTGCGACGAACTGCCGGATCGACCCGTCGATCGTACGCTGCAGCGCGAGCTGGAATTCCTGAGGCGATGCGAAGCTGAAGATCGCTTTCTTGATGCTCTCCTCGTCGGCGGCAGCCACCGAGTACAACACCATGGTCGCGAATTTCACGTTCGCCTGATCCTGCGTGATGGCCTGAAACTCGAGCTGGAGCGCGCGGTTCTGCAGCGACAGGCGCTGGAAGACGCTCTCCCAGGGCATCTTGAAATTGAGCCCCTCGCGCATGATCCGGCGGTACTTGCCGAAGACGGTGATGACGGCGACGGTCGACTGCGGGACGCTGCGGAACCATGAAAACAGGAACATGAGCCCGATGACGCCGACGATGAGCACGAGTGCGATTGCCGCCACGGTGACCTCCCTGGATGGCGAGAGCATACCGCGAACGGCCGAGACTGTCGCAGGATCCGCGGCTCGAGGGCTGTCGGTGCGCTCGACCGGTGCCGACGACGCGATTATAGTGAGGCGAATGCGCGTTGCCGTGGCGTGTGCCGCGTCGTCGACTCTGCCGGTGCTCGGGTGCGGGGGGGCCGCATGACGGCAGCCTTCCCACTCGCCCCGCCCGTCGAACCCATGCTGTCGAAGGTGGCTGAGGAGATCCCGCGATCGGGCGGGTTCCTGTTCGAGCCCAAATGGGACGGCTTTCGCGCGATCGTATTCCGCGGCGGCGGCGACGCCTTCATCCAGAGCCGGGATCTCAAGCCGCTCGATCGATATTTTCCGGAACTGCACGAGGGGCTGCTCCGCGCGCTGCCCGACGGCTGCGTCGTCGACGGGGAGATCGTCATCGCGACGCCGCACGGCCTCGACTTCGATCTGCTGCAGATGCGGCTGCATCCCGCCGCATCGCGCGTCGCGAAGCTGTCGAAGGAGACGCCGTCGTCGTTCGTTGCATTCGACGTGCTCGCTGCGAACGGGCGCGACGTGCGGGCGACACCCTTCGAGCGACGGCGCGAGCTGCTCGAACGCCTGCTGCGCGGCGTCAAAGCGCCCGTCCACCTCACGCCGATGACGCGCGATCACGATGTCGCGGTCGAGTGGCTGGCGCGCTTCGAGGGTGCCGGCCTCGACGGCGTCATGGCCAAGCCGGTGAACCTGCCGTATGAAGCGGGCAAACGCGCGATGTTCAAGATCAAGCATTCACGCACCGCGGACTGCGTTGTCGCGGGATTCCGCTGGCACAAGACGGGTCCGGGCACCCTCGTCGGCTCGCTGCTCCTTGGGTTGTACGACGATGCAGGCAAGCTGCAGCACGTGGGCGTCACGTCCTCTTTCACGATGCAGAAGCGGAAGGAGCTCGCGGCGGTGCTCGAGCCGCTGCGCAAGAATGCGATGACGGATCATCCGTGGCGCGAATGGGCGGATGCGGCCGGTGAAGCGACGCGGATGCCGGGCGGGCAGAGCCGGTGGAGTGCGGGGAAAGACCTGTCGTGGGAGGCGGTGCGCACCGAGCGCGTGTGCGAAGTGAAGTACGACCACATGCAGGGGAACCGGTTCAGGCACGCCGCGATTTTCGTCCGATGGCGTCCCGACAAGGAGCCGAAGGACTGCACGTACGCGCAGTTGGAGGTCACCCCGCCGTACGAGCTCGAGAAGGTGTTCGGCGCAGCAAAAGCGCGCAAGTGATCGGCGATGCGCGATCGGTGATGCTCAACGATGAACGCTGATCTGTCGGCGGCGGACGCGCGGCGTCTCGCGCTGGCGTCGCTCGGCTTCGGCGTGAACAGGCCGCGGCGCGCCACGGCCGCGCACGTGCGCGCCACCGCGAGGCGCCTCTCGGCGATCCAGATCGACTCGGTCAACGTACTCGCACGCGCGCACTACCTCCCGACGTTTTCGCGGTACGGGCCGTATCCCGCCGCCGCCCTGGACGACCTCGCGTACCGAAAACGCGAGCTCTTCGAATACTGGGGCCATGCGGCATGCCTCCTTCCGGTCGATCTGCATCCGCTGCTGCGGTGGCGCATGCAGAACCAGCTCGAAGCGTGGGCAGGTCTCAGCAGGCGCGAGCGCGACTACAACGAAGCCGTGTACAACGAGATTGCCGAACGCGGCCCGCTCGCGGCCGGCGGTCTCTCCATCGCGGGCAAGAGCACCGGCCCGTGGTGGGGCTGGTCGAAAGGCAAGCGCGCCATCGAGTCCCTCTTTGCGCAGGGACGCGTGACGGTCGCCGGGCGGACGCACTTCGAGCGCCTCTACGACGTCACGGAACGGGTCATTCCCCCGGCCGTTCTGCAGGCACCTGTCCCGTCAGCGATCGATGCCAAAAAGGCGCTGATCCTTCGAGCGGTTCGCGCGATGGGCATCGGTACCGCGCGGCAGATCGCGCAGTACTTTCACATCGACGCGTGGTGGGATCGTCAGACGGTGAACGGGCGCCGTCGGCCGGACGGAAAGCTCGAGCTGCTCTTCGAGGCGCTGGTGGAGGAGCGGCGGCTCGCGCGCGTTCGCGTCGACGGATGGTTAAAGCCCGCGTACGTCCTGGCCGATGCCGCCATTCCGCGCGCGGTCGATGTCCGCGCCATCGTGTCACCCTTCGACCCGCTCATGTGGGAGCGCGAGTGGACACGTTCGGTCTTCGGCTTCGACTACCAGATCGAGATCTACGTTCCGGCGCCGAAGCGGATCTATGGCTACTACGTGCTGCCGTTTCTGCTGGGGGACCGCTTTGCTGCGCGGGTGGATCTGAAAGCAGACCGCAAGGCGTCCCGGCTGCTGATCCATTCCGCGTATCTGGAACCCGGTTTTCGGTCGGGTACGGTGGCACCGGCACTCGCGAACGAGCTGCGCTCGGTGGCACGATGGCTGTCACTCGACACGCTGGTGATCGGGCGCAAAGGAAATCTGGCGGCTGACGTGCGGAAGGCTCTACGATCAGGAGAGTAGAGATGCTTCACTGCTTCAAAGACACCGGGCTCTCGGATCGGATTATCGCCGACGCTCTCCGTGACGAGGGAGAACGATGGAACGCCATCAGGTGCCCGCACTGCGGCTGGCATCCCACACCGTCCAGCCGCTGGTCCTGCAACGCGGATCACGCGCCGGAGCCGTTCTTCCACGGGTGCGGCACCGTCTGGAATACCTTCGACACGAAGGGGCGGTGTCCGGGATGCCAACATCAGTGGCAGTGGACGTCATGCCTCAGCTGCGGCAAGTGGTCGCCGCATGTCGACTGGTACGACGAGTCGAATGACGACGCTGATTAGCACGGCTGCCCCGCGTTCGCCGGCGGCTCCGGCGCGGCAGGCTGACCGGCGACAGACCTCGGACGCCTCGGGTATGCTGCTCGGATGAGCGACCAGCAGCCACCAACCGTCGAAGGGCATCACGGGTTGATGTGGATTCGAGGCAGCGGCATCTGCCGCGATTGGAACGGCATCCGGTACAAGCTCGGTATGTCGGGCAGGAACGTCGGCGCGACTGAGCTCTCGATGAACGTCGCCACGATTCCGCCGGGCGGCGTCGCCGGCGCGCATATCCACGTCGACTTCGAAGTGATGCTTTACATCCTCGAAGGACGCGTCCGCCATGAGTACGGTGAGGGGCTGGCCCATGTCGTCGAACACCAGGCGGGCGACTTCATCTTCATCGCCCCCGGGGTTCCGCATGAAGTCTTCAACGTCAGTGACACGGAACCCGTTGTCGCCGTCGTGGCGCGTTCGAGCGCCGACGAGTGGGACAAGATCGTGCCGTACGAAAGGTCTTCCCGCGCAAATCCGGCCTGACGGATGCGCATCTGGGACGTCGCGGCCGGCTATCTGAGCCGGCAGAGCCTCCTCGGCGAACATCGCGAGCTGCACGGGCTGTACTCGATTCTCGTCAACAGCAAGACCGGGTATTCGCAACATCCCGAGACACGCCGGTGGGTCGGCTGCGAGGCCGCGCTGATCAGGCGGCACGATCTGCTCGTCGCGGAGATGCGGCTTCGTGGCTACTGCGATCGGACGCCGCTGGTCCGCACGCGTCGCGAGCGGCTCAGATGGCCGCCGCTGTTCGTCACGGTGCCCGGCGAGCAGTTCGCGCTGCTCGACTCGAAGTACGCGTCGGTTCGCTCCGGCCGGATCTCGCTGCCGCGCAACGCGCAGGACCTCTGGGCGCAGCACAAATACTCGGTGCTGGCGCGAGACCCCGAACGCTATCGGGAAATCGGCCGGGAGCTCGCACGCACGCGCGCACAGGCGGCCTTCGCGGAACTGGCCGCTGAATTGACGGCAATCCTGCGTCGCGCTCCCGCGCGCGGTCCGCTGCGGACCGCGGTCGAGCACATGTGGGGCCACGTGTCATCGCACGCGTCGCGGTCCCAGCGCGACGCCGCCTCGCGGTCGGTTCGCGCCTGTCTCGCGGCGACGCAGGGGCTTGCTTCTCGCGTCCGGGAGCCGTATCTCCTGGCGTCGACGGCGCTGAGCGAGCTTGCCGTGTACACCGATCCGGACGGGCCGTAGACAGTTCAGGCTCGCGGCGGCCTGGGCACCGGGCGGGGATCGGCTGGTGCTCTGCGCCAGAGTAGACTGATCCCTGGGAGACACGAGGGCATGTCATAACACCACATGCGCATCATTCGCGAGTCGTACCTGGCGTTGTCCGCGTGATTCCTTGATGGTGAAGGTACTCGTCAGCTCGTGCCTGATCGGAGCGCCGGTCCGCTACAACGGCAAGGACAAGAAGGTCAGTCATCCGGTTCTCGAACGATGGATGCTGGAAGGCCGTGTGGTTGCGGCCTGTCCGGAAGTGCTCGGGGGCCTGGGAACGCCGAGGCCGCCTGCTGAAGTGATCCACGTGCAGCGGATTCGCCGGGTCGTTGCCGGCACAGGACGTGACGTGACCTCAGAGTTCGAGCAGGGCGCAGCGCTTGCCCTGGAGCAGGCACTCCGAAATGGCGCGTCGATCGCCGTGTTGAAGGAGGGCAGCCCATCGTGCGGCAGCCGGTGGATTTACGACGGCACCTTCAGCGGTGCCCGCGTGTCCGGGGAAGGGGTCACCGCTTCGCTGCTGCGCAGCCGCGGCATTCGAGTCTTTTCCGAAGAGGAATTCGAAGCTGCAGATGCGGCGATAAGGGAGATCGAGCGTCAGCGTCAACTACCAACTACACAACTGGCAACTACACAACTGCCAACTACACAACTGTCAACTACACAACTGCCAACTACACAACTGCCAACTACACAAGATGACGGCTCGTAATGAAGCCACGCTGCGGAACAGGACGATTTTGCGTCGATGGCCGCGCTAAGCCCACGCGAGGTGATGCTGGGTCCGATACAGCGCACCGACGATCGCGCCGTACACGAAGTGCAGCAGGAAGAGCGCGGCAATCCCGCCGGGGCCGAAGTTGTCCCAGAACCGCCCGGGACCGGACAACTGCGCCCAGATGAATCCTGCAAAAATGGAGTGGCACGCGCCAACCATCAATCCCGGGCCGATGCCGGCTTCATTCAGGATGTATTCGAACGCCAGCGCGTAAATCAGGCCGGTAATCCCGCCGATGATCAGATACGCGACGAAGCCGACGGCCCACACCTGCATCCCGAGCATCGACGCGAGGCGCAGCTCCAGGTGAAGCGGTATTCCAATCGCCCGAAGCCAGATCATCAGCAGACTCATCGCAATGGCGCCGATCACGCCGGCTACGAACGCACGTACTGGATTCACGGGATCCTCCTGTTCTCGCGGGCCGTCTCTCGTCACGATCGTACTCCCGCCGCTCGCGGACGGCAAATTCCGCATCACGCGCCACGGCGCCGGGTTGGCAGTTTTTGACGGCATTGGGCGCTCGTGCGCGAACTTCGTCATGATTTGCTGGGCATTGCAAACGTCGCACATCGGCACCGGCTTCGCACTGCGGGGCCGGCATGTCGATCATCTGCTGCGCTCGGCCCCTCTGGCGTTTCGTGCGCGCCTGGCGCGCCGCGACGGAGGATGGATCATCGCAGCCACCGGGCCAGGTGCTCGGTACCTGGGTCGCGACGGCGCTTGCCCGCGACGGCTGCGATCTGCTCCTCGCGCTCGAAACAGAGACCTGCCTGACGATCGTGTGCGAGCTGGGTTCGGAAACCACGTTCGCTGGCCGATGGAAGCAGGCGCTCGAAGCGGCCTTCGCGGAGCTGGCGGTGCCGCTCGCGCGGTTGACCCCTGATGTCTGCAGTCCTCGCCTCCGCGCGATCGCGGGCGGGCCTCTCGATACTCGGCTGGCCACCGCCGCCTTCGTCTGCGACACGGAGCTGCACTTCCACACCGATCTGAGGCTGGTGCAGGCGCAACTGAACGAGTTTCCGTTCGACCACCCGCCGCACTACGTTCCGGCGATTGCCGTCCGGCGGCTGTTCGGCACCGCGCGTCGCCGCTAGACGGGAACGCCGCCGAGTATAATTCCGGCCAGCGATGTCGAAACCGGAAGTCTGGCTGCGCGGACCTGTCGAAGGTGTTCCACCGTTGCTGCAGCCTGCGGCACACAGCCTGCTGCAATGCCGGGAAGAGCTGGAAGAGGCGCTCACCGGTCTGACGGCCGAGCAGATCTGGGCGCCCCGCGACGGCAGCGCCTCGATCGGCTATCACGTGCGGCATGCCGCCGGCAGTCTCGATCGCCTGTATACCTACGCGCGCGGCGCGATGCTGTCGGAGGCCCAATTCGCTGTGCTCCGCCAGGAATCGCAGCCGGATTCATCGCTGGAGGCCGTCGATCTCCTCGCGGCGTTCGACGCCGCCGTCGAACGTGCGATCGACCAGCTCCGTTCGACGGACGAGCGGACGTTGACAGACGAGCGGCACGTCGGCCGGGGGAGGCTGCCGTCAACCGTCATCGGGTTGCTGTTTCACGGCCCCGAGCATACGCAGCGTCACGCCGGGCAGGTGGCGACGCTGGTCAAGATGCTCAGATCAACTTAAATTCCACTCCCAACTCCCACCTCCCGCCTCACAACTCCCACCTCCCGCCTCCCACCTCCCGCCTCCCGCCTCCCAACTCCAATTCTTAGAATTGCTTTAGGAGAACCGCCGATCGAATGCTGCTGACGCCACACCGTGCGTCAGCTCCGTGAACGTCCCCTGCTGAGCGATCTCGGTTGCGGCGCGGAGAAACGCGCCCCACGCTGCGCGTGCGAGCGCGCCGCCCACGCTGATTCGGCGCACGCCGATCGCAGCCAGCCTGGCGACGGTCGTGAAATCGCTGCTCACCAGCACGTTGACGGGCGTTGGCGCGACGGCCGACACGATCGTTCGGATCTGCTGCTCGTCGCGAACCCCTGGCGCGAACACGCAATCGGCGCCGGCGGCGGCAAACGCCGTGAGACGCCGGATCGTTTCCCCAAGGTCCGGCCGTCCTGCGATGAAGCCTTCTGAACGCGCGGTCAGCACCAGCGGCGCGGGGCCATCGTCGATCGCCCGGCGAGCCGCGCGGACACGCTCGAGCGCCAGGTCGAACTCGAAGAGCGGCGCGGCAGTGTCTTTGGAACTGTCCTCGATCGACAATCCGGCAATACCGGTTGCGGCGGCTGCGGCTACGTTTGCCGCCACCTCATCCGGTTCGACCGCGAACCCACCCTCGAAGTCGGCGCTGATCGGCACGCGAACCGCGGCACTCATCGCGCGGCAGTGCGCCAGCGCATCCGCAAGCGTGACGTGATTGTCGGCGCGCCCAATCGACCACGCGAATCCCGAGCTGGTCGTCGCGAGCGCGCGAAAGCCAAGCTGCTCCAGCAGGACCGCACTTCCCGGATCCCATGGGTTCGGGATGACGAAGCAGCCGGCCGCATGCAGCTCCCGAAGCTCCCGGCATTTATCATGAACGCTCATGACGCCCATTCAATCACACGCCCCGGCGCACGACGGGCCAGGAATGGAATGGTCTTGCCGCGACGGCGATGGTGTGTTCGCCGCGCCGGTGGCGTTCGTTATAAGATTGTCGCCCCTCGGACGGTCCGGCGTTTCCGGCTACGGCAAGATTCAAAAGGACACGCGATGCGCAAGCTGCTGTGGGTTCCCTGCATCCTGGCTTTCCTGATCGTTCCTCGTCCGTGCGAGGCGCAACTCGCCACGCAGGTATCGGACCTCGTGCTGAACGGCATCACCACCGCCGGAGGCCCGAACCCCGCGTTCTCTCACGCGGGCCATTTCATGCTCGGCGCCTCACAGGGCACGGCCGAAGCGGACCAGATGTTTGCCGAGCAGGCGATCGTCACGTTTAACGATCGCATGAAGAACCAGCTCACGAATTTTCCGCTGGGGTCCTCGTCCGGCGGATTTACCTACACGTTCGATTCGACGACCGGGGCGTTTATCCGATCCAGCACGAGTTTTGGTCCCGCGTTCACCGAACGCGCGGTGCCGCTCGGTCGCGGGCGTTTTTCGGTCGGGATGAACTACGAGCACACGACGTTCAGCTCGTTCGGCGGCGAAAGCCTCCGCAATGGCGCGATTACGTTCTATCTCCCGCATACCGATTGCTGCGCGGGCGCGGACACCCCGTTCAATCCGGGGTTCGAAGGCGACTGGATGCAGGTGGGGCTGGACATCAAAGCGAAAGCGGACACGTTCCTCTTCCTCGCCAACGCCGGGCTGACGGATCGTCTGGACGTCGGGGTGGCGCTGCCGTTTACGCGCGTCAGCCTCGACACGGTCGCGCACGCCACGATCCTCCGGCTCGCGACCGCGGGAACCAATCCGCCCATCCATACGTTCGTCCAGGGCGAGGACGTCATCTCGAAGGACTTCAGCAGCTCGGGCAGCGCATCGGGCGTGGGCGATATCGTGCTGCGCTCGAAGTACAACGTCTACCGGACAGCGCGGGGCGGTGTCGCCGCGGCCCTCGACTTGAAGCTGCCGACAGGCGATTCCGACAACCTGCTCGGCGTCGGGACGACGCAGGCGAAGGTGTATGTGATTGCGTCCACAGAGGCCGGCAGGTTTTCGCCCCACATCAACTTCGGGTACACCGCATCAGGCGCGGGCGATCTCACCCCGCAGTTCGGGGTGCCGGTCACCGGCGTCAGCGACGAAGTGAACTACGCGGGCGGTACGGAATTCACGCCCAATCCGCGCGTCACCCTCATCGGCGACATCATCGGGCGGACGCTGCGCGGGGCCGGCACCATCGCGGCCGATACGATCTCGCTGCCATACGCGACGAACGTGTCGAGCTCGACGAACCCGGTGACCGGCCAGCCGTATCGCCAGCTCGCGTGGACGCCGGGCAACCTGAATCTCGTGCTTGGCTCGGCGGGCGTGAAATACAACCCCAGCGGCAACGTCCTGCTCACCGGCAACGTGCTGTTCCCACTGACGAGCGGCGGGCTGAAATCAAAAGTCTCCTTCGTGCTGGGGGTCGACATCGCGTTTGGCGGCTGACGCCGGCGCGTCTACAGATACTGCAGCCCGATAATCCGCCAGGAGCCGCCGACTTTCGCGAGACTCAGCACCGCGTTCTTGGTGGAGTCGGGCACCGTGCCGGCGCGCATTTCTGCATGAGAGGTGACGCGGCATCTCACCGTCGCGGCCGTACCGCTGCTGTCGATTTCCGGCGTCTGCGGCTGCACCTTCGTCTGCTGGCTCTTCAGGTTCTTGAAGTAGTCGCGTAGCGATCTCGCGTTCGCGGAGGGATACACCGCCCGAATCGCGTCGACGTCGAGCGCATCCCACGCCGCCCAGTATCGTTCGAGCACCTGAAGAATCGCGGCCACGTCGGCGTCGTGCGCCGCTCGCGCCGCGCTGCCGGTGTCTTTCGGGGGAGCCGGCGGGTTCGGTACCGGGACCGGCGGCGCAGGGCGCGCGTTCAACTCGTCGTTCCGACGCTGCAGCTCCCGCTTGACGTCGTCGCGCGAAGGGTCGAGCGCGGAGGCCTGTTGCAGAAGCGCAATGGCCTGGCGCGCGTCGGCGCCGCGAGATTGCTGGAGCAGCGCCGTGACGCGGGTGTTCAGGTCCTCGGCTTTGGCGGCGCGACGGGCGTCGGCCAACTGCCGGTCGACCGCCTGGGCCGTCGCGTTGTCCGGTTCGGCGGTCTTCGCCTGCCGGAGTTCGTTCTCTGCATCGTCCAGCCGTTTCTGCGAGATGAGCAGGCGCGCCTGCTCGGCGTGCTGCTCCGCGGTCTGATGCCGCGCCGTTCGCACGTTCTCGACGGCGGTGGCCGAGGCGCGATAGAGCTGCACGGCTTCTTTGTTCGCCGTGACCTGCGCGAGGAGGTCATCGGGTGACGTGGTTCTGGATGCGTCTCTGGCGCGTTTTTCGGCGCGCCCGAAGTCGTCGGTCCCCGCTGCCCCGGCCGCAACCGCAGCCGATCGCGCACGCGCTGTCTCGCGGCTCGCGTCGCGGCGGATCTGATCGATGAGTTTGTCGGACGCGGCATGCGATGGATCGAGGCGGCGGGCGGTCAGCGCGTACTCCACGGCGCGATCGACGGCGCCGTTCTTGTACGCATCGGCGGCCTTCTGCACGAACACCGCCGGATCGTTTGTCGACGCGGTGACGGCGGCCCTGTATCCCTTTTCGGCATCCGCGTAGAGCGCGATCGCCCGCGGAGCATCCTCGAGACTTTTCAGGGCGGCCGCCTGCTGAAACTTCGCGGCCGCGTCGGTGTATTCGGCGCGCTTCGCGGCATCGGTCCCAGAGGCTTCGCCGGCGGCATCGGATGCGGTTTTCGCCGCGGCCGTCCGAGCGCTGGTGATGTATTCCGCAAGGACCTGATCGTGTGTCGCGCGATACCCCTTGACCGCGGCGTCCAGCGATCGATCGGGATGACCTTCGTTCGCGAGGCGATGGACCTCCCGCAGCACGTCGGCCGGCGAGACCGTCGCCGATTGTGGCGTCGACGGCGCGGTAGCGTTCTTGGTGCCGGATCGGCGGGGGCCAAAAATCAGGAATGCGGCGACCGAGACAACGAGGCCCGCAATCAGGATGGCCGCGGCCCACTTCATTGGAAACGCCGCCGCTGGCCGGGCGGGCCTCGGCGCCGGGATCGGCTTGGCCGGCGGGAGTTGCGCCTGCCTGGTGTCCGCGCGCGTGTCTGCGTGATGCGCCGCAGAGCGTTGAAGCGCTTCCTGCCTCGCGGCCTCGAGCGCAACGGCCCTCGGGCTCGTACGATCGCCGGCGGGGCGCGTTTCGTCATCCGGTGAGAGGGCGAGCGCCTCTTCGCGTGCGCGCTGCTCGCGCGCCGCGCGGTCGACCGATTCGAGCTCGGCTTTCTCCAGCGCTTCCTGTTCCGCCCTGGCTCGCGCCTCGCGCTCCGACGTTTCACGGGCGTTGCGTTCCGCGGCTTCGACCGCCAGGCGTTCGCGGTCGGCCTCTTCGCGTGCGAGCCGTTCCGTCTCCTCGCGTGCGCGGCGCTCGCGCGTTTCGCGTTCGGCTTTCTCCCGAGCTGTCTGTTCGGCTTTCTCGCGCGCCTTGCGGTCGGCCTCTTCGCGGGCGAGCCGTTCGCGCTCGGCCTTTTCACGGGCCTCGCGTTCGGCTTTCGCGCGGGCGTCCTGTTCGGCTTTTTCGCGCGCCTTGCGATCGGTCGCTTCGCGGACGAGCCGTTCGCGCTCGGCCTGTTCACGGGCCTCGCGTTCGGCTTTCGCGCGGGCGTCCTGTTCCGCTTTTTCGCGCGCCTTGCGATCGGCCTCTTCGCGGGCGAGCCGTTCGCGCTCGGCCTGTTCACGGGCGTCGCGTTCGGCTTTCGCGCGGGCGTCCTGTTCCGCCTTCTCGCGCGCCTTGCGGTCGGCCTCTTCGCGGGCGAGCCGTTCGCGCTCCGCCTTTTCGCGCGTTTCGCGTTCGGCTTTCTCGCGGGCCTCCCGTTCGGCCTGTTCCCGCGCGAGTCGCTCGCGCTCCGCTGCTGCACGCGCCGCTTCCTCAGCGGCCGTGCGCGCGTCGGTCAACTGACGCTGGAGTGCCACGATCTCAGGATCCGCCGAGACGAACGATGCTGCCTGCTTCAGCGAGGCGCCCGCGCTCGCCCAGTCGCCAGCCGTGATGGCCGCGCGTGCCGCATTCTTGGCGGCCGCCGCCTGTTGGATGGATTTGCGGCGTGCTTCGATCTGCCGCTCGACTTCCGCCCGCGCCGCGGTGACGATCGGGTGCGGCGGCGCAAAGGCGTCGAGCAGCGCGGCCGCCCCGTCGAGATCGCCGGTGCGGACAGCCACCTTCGCTGCCGCGACGGCGCTGGACGCGCGCTGTTCATGTTCGAGTTCGCGCCGCTGCGCGTCGAGTGTCTCGAGCGCCTGTTGCTTGAGCGACTGCGCTGCCGCGTGGTCCGGCTCGAACGCGAGCGCCTCGTTCGCGGCGCGGACGACCGCATCGAGTGCGCCAGCCGCCATGTGTGCCTGTGCGCGCTCGACGGCGTGCGCGACGGCACGTTGCCGTTCGCGAATCTGCTGCTGCTCCTGGCGCGCATCCGCGATCTCCCGCCGCAGCGCCTGCGCTTCCGGCAGCGCGGGCCGGCGCTCCAGCGACTGCTGGACGAGCGCTTCGGCTGACGTGAACGCGCCTTCGGCCAGTCGCGCGCGCGCTTCGGCGAGCCACGCGGCGATCTGCTGGTCATCGAGCGCCCCGTGCGCGCGCGATAGCAAATCGAACACGCGCGGCTCCTCCGGGTTGAGCACGGCCGCGAGTTCGCACTGCTCGATCGCCTGGTCGAACTGTCCCTCGGTGAAGTGACGCATCGCTTCGTCCAGATGGAGCTGGATCTGCGCTTCGCGCCGCCGCGCAATGCCTTCGAAATTGGGCACGCGCGGCGTTACCGAAGGGGTCTTTCCCCCGCTGCTCGATTCCGGTTTCCGTGAGCTGGGTTCGCTCAGGTGATCGCGCCGGATAATCACGGTGGCATCCGCATCCGGCCGCCCTGCCAGCGCCTTGAGAAAGGCCGTCGTATCGGCGGCCATCATCTCGAGCGATTGATACCGGCGATCCGGGTCGCGTTCGGTCGCTTTGTCGACGATCCGTTCCAGCGCCGGATCAAGCGTCGGGTCGACTTCGCGGAGCGGCTGCGGCCGCTCGTGCGTGATCTTGTGGAGGACGACGTGCATCCCTTCGCCGGAGAAGGCCTTCTTGTACGTCAGGAGCTCGTGGAGCACGAGGCCGACCGAAAAGATGTCGCTCCGGTGGTCCACCGGGCGTCCCTCGATTTGCTCCGGCGACATGTAATGCGGGGTACCGAGCAGCGCACCCGACTGCGTCAGGCCCGACGCGTGGTCGTGCGTGAGCCGTGCGAGGCCGAAATCGAGGATCTTCAGCGTGCCGTTGCCCGTGATCATCAGGTTCGCCGGTTTAATGTCCCGGTGAATGATCCCGAGTCGATGCGCGTACCCCAGTCCCGCGCAGAGTTCGAGCAGCAGCTGCAGCCGCCGCTGAAGCGCCACCGGCGCCTTCCGCCGGACCATCTCCGCCATCGTCTCGCCGTCGAGGTACTCCATGGCGAGGAACGGATGCCCGGCGTCTTCGCCAACGTCGAAGATGGTGACGATGTTGGTGTGGCTCAGGGCGGCGGCGGACCGCGCTTCGCGGCCGAATCGTTCGCGCAGATCTTCGTCGTCGACGGCCAGCACCTTGATGGCGAGCGTCCGGCGAAGCAGTGGATCGCGGGCGAGATACAGCACGCCCATGCCGCCGGCGCCGAGGCGGTCCACGACTTCGTAACGGCCGATACGAGAGGGCAGAGACCGGCTGGTCACAGCGTCTGATGCGGGAGGAGGCCGCAAGCGATTATAGCGCCACGACTTTTCGGCTGCGCTGCGCTATAGTGCGAAGCAGCCTGTTGCGGCCCCGCCGCTGCTGCCCCCGGCTCGAGGGATTTTCCCCTTCGCCGGAACCCTCATGACCATCGGATACGACAGAATCGGCGGCGTGGATGGTGTGTTCGTGGAAGTGCGGGAGATGCAGGACGCGGCGCGGGCAGGCGTGACTGCCGCGGAGATGCTGAAGCTTCGGAGCCTCTTCGACGCGGCTGAGCAGAAGCTGCGCAGCGCGGGGAGGTGAGGGCGGATGGCGATCAGCATCGTGCGTCTGGGCTCGTCCCGCAGCGCGGGCGAAGGCCCGCGGCTGGGCACTGTGCGGCGGCCGCCCCGCGGCGTGCCCAGGTCCGAATTCGCGAAGCAGAACTTCTACGACGTCTGGCTGCCCACGCTCTCCCCAAGCGCAGAGCTGATCAAGGCAACCGGCGTTCTGCACGACCATACTCACTGGAACACGTTCGCACGGCGCTTCGCCTCCGAACTCAAACAGCCGGACACGTCGCATCTGCTGGACACGCTCGCGACGTTGTCGCACACGGCTGATTTCGCGATCGGGTGCTACTGCGAGGACGAACGGTTCTGCCACCGATCGCTGTTACGGAAAGCGCTCGCAGCCCGCGGCGCGGCGATCCGCCAATGAGCGCTGGCTACTCGGGAACGCCGCTGGCGAAGAAGCTCGGGTTCAAGGACGGGCTGCGCGTTGCAACCATCAATGCGCCTGACGGGTACCGAGGCTGGCTCGACGGGTTGCCCGCGACGGCCTCCATTTCGAGCGCGCTCGGCTCGTCTCCCGCTGCCGTGCACCTGTTCTGCACCAGGCGATCGGATCTCGCCCGCACGTTGAAATCGCTGCGGACCAAGCTGCAGGCCGACGGGTTCATCTGGGTGTCCTGGCCGAAGCGCACCTCCGCAGTGACGACGGACGTGACAGAGGACACAATCCGCGACGTTGCGCTCCCACTCGGCTTCGTCGACGTGAAGGTCTGCGCCGTGACCGACACCTGGTCGGGTCTCAAGCTGGTGATTCGACGCAGCGAACGGACGTGAATGGCGGTCCGCGCCATCGTCCTGACCGCGGCGTTCGTCGTGCTCGGCGCCATCGTGTATGCGATGGGCGTCGGGCGGATCGCGGGAATCATCCGCGCTTCGGGCTGGACACTCCTGTGGATGATCCTGCTGTACGGATGCCACCTCGTGGTGCGCGGGTTCATTCTGTGGCGCAGCCTGCCGCCGAAGAGTCTGCGGCTCGGTGAAGTAATCCGCATCCGCTTCGCGGCAGAAGCGGTGGAGATGCTGACGTTCACCGGGCCGTTCCTCGCGGAACCGGCCAAGGGGTGGATGTTCGTCCGCCGCGGGATCACGCTCAGCGATGCCGCCGGCGCGATCGCCTTCGAGTATCTGACCTACACGCTCGTAGCGGCCGACATCGCGCTCGTCGCGCTCGGCGTCCTGTTGCACCGCCACGTGTTCTCACCGGCGGCCCGTGGTCCGATTGTGGTGCTCGCCGTGTGCCTGGCCCTCTTCACGGCAGGTGTGCTGTTTGCGGCGATGACGGGGATTGGGCTGCTCGAGCCCGCAGTGCGGCGCGCGGGTCCGCTGCTGGGAACTCGGCGCGCTGATTCGGTCGCGGCGCGGGTTCGCGCGATGGAAACGCCGCTTCTGAAGCTGCTGCACGGCCGGTCGTCACGGTTCGGCGAAGCGGCGGTCGCGCAACTGCTCGGGCATTCGCTCCTCGTCCTCGAAATCTGGCTGCTGTTCAGAAGCCTTGGCCTCGCCGCGGGACCCGCGGTACCGTGGATTGTCGAAGGGGGCGTCAAGTTCGTCAACGCCGCTTTCTTTTTCGTGCCGGGCCAGCTCGGTGCCGCCGAGGGCGTCAACGCCCTCATCGTGCGGAGCGTTGGATTTGCTCCGGCGGTAGGCGTCGCACTCTCGTTGATGCGCCGCGCGCGGGCCGCCGTGGTCGCGGGCGTCGGCGCGCTGATGGCGCCGCCGCTCAGTTCCGCCGACTCGCAACCTGCATAGAATCAACTGTGGCCGCAACCCGCTACGATTTCCTTGTCGAGACTTACAGGACGGAACGGTTGAAAACCCTCGGCGTGTGGTACTGACCATTCGATGCGATACCTGAGCCACCTGTTCACCAACAACCGTAAATGGGCGGACGCCATCACACGCGACGATCCGGAGTTCTTTTCGCGTCTGGCGAAGCAGCAGGCGCCGCAATATCTCTGGATCGGCTGTTCCGACAGCCGGGTCCCGGCGAATCAGATCGTCGGGCTGCTCCCGGGCGAGATGTTCGTGCACCGCAACATCGCGAACGTCGTCATCCACACGGACCTCAACTGCCTTTCGACGATGCAGTTTGCCGTCGACGTGTTGCGCGTGCAGCACATCATCGTCTGCGGCCACTACGGATGCGGCGGCGTGCTGGCGGCGTTGCGCGGGCAGAAACTCGGGCTCGTCGACAACTGGCTTCGCCATGTGTCCGACGTGCGCGTCAGGCACCAGGCTGAACTGGACGCGCTGTCGACCGAAGACGCGCGGCACCGCAGACTCTGCGAGCTGAACGTGCTGGAGCAGGTCGTCAACGTCAGCGAAACGACGGTCGTGAGCGACGCGTGGAGGCGGGGGCAGCCGCTCGCGATCCACGGCTGGATCTACGATATTGCCGACGGTCTGCTTCGAGATCTCGATCGAACGCTCTCGGACGCACCTCACGATGGCGAAAAAGCGCGCCGTTAAGCGGCGCAAGAAGATCGGGGCAAAGTCCGTCGGCCTCACGGCGGCGGAGACGCTGCAGGGCGACGCAGCGGCCGAGACGCTTGCGCGTCAGATCGAAGCAGACGGCGGCGCCGTTCTCGCGCGGTACCGCGAACCGTTCGGCGGGACCCCGGTCGTGCTCGCGGCGTTGCCCATCGATCGGGTCGAACCGACGCCGTTTCAACGCGATCCCTCGCTGCCGCACGTCAAGCGGCTGATGACCGTGCTCGAGACGCTTGGACGCTTTCTCGATCCGGTCATCGCGATTCATCAGAATGAAGGCTACTGGACGCCGAACGGCAACCATCGCCTGCAGGCGATGCGGAAACTCGGAGCACGGGCGATCGTGGCGCTCGTCATTCCAGACGCGGACGTGGCCTTCAAGATTCTCGCGCTGAACACCGAGAAAGCGCACAACCTGAAGGAAAAATCGCTCGAGACCATCCGTATGCTCCGTGCGCTCGCAGACGCGCGGACCGGGAGGAACGAACGCGAGTACGTCTTCGAATTCGATCAGCCGTCGTTTCTCACGCTCGGGGCCGCATACGAGCAGCGTCCGCGTCTGAGCGGGGGGGCCTATCAATCGCTGCTGCGGCGCATCGACGATTTCCAGGACGAACGGCTGCCGGCCGCCCTCCGCGAACGCGAGCGTCGCGCCGGCCGGATCCTCGAGATCGATGACCAGGTCGGAAAGATCGTCGATCGTCTGAAGAAGAAAGGCCTCACGAGTCCGTACCTGCGTCCCTTCGTCGTCGCGCGCATCAACCCGATCCGCTTCTCGACGTCCGCCGAGTTCGACTTCGACGACGTCCTCGATCGCATGGAGAAAAACGCGGCGAAGTTCAACGTCGACAGGATTCGCCAGGAAGACGTGGTGCGCGCGGGCGGAGGAGGAGCGGGAGACGCGGACGAATAGCGCGCCGCAAGATCAACTACCGACTGCCAAGTACCAACTACTCAAGTCGATGTTGCCTCGAGTCCCTCGTAGTTCTGACGTGAGAGGTTCCGCCGCCTCGGCCATACGGTCACACTCGATCTCGGCCGGCGCATAGACTCAACGATACCGGCTTGCCCGATTAATCACCGGGCTATCACGCCAAAGTAGCGCTCTGTAGGACCGCGCGTGTTGCCGCTCCCACTAACGGGCCGCAATCGAACGTATGAATCATTCCGCCCGCAGTGCGGCTGCAGGATCTACCGTTGCCGCACGTCGCGCCGGGAGCGTGCTGGCCGCGCCGCCAATAGCGAGAAAGAGGGCGGTGACGGCGACGAGGCTCGCGGGATCGTTGGCTTTTACTTGATAGAGGAGGCCCACCAGCCAGCGGGTCAAGAGCAGTGATCCACCGATGCCGACCGCCAACCCGACCCCCGTGAGCGCAACCCCTTGACGGAGAAACATCCCGAACACCTGACTGCGTTCGGCGCCCAAGGCGACACGCGTGCCGATTTCCTGCCGCCGACCGGCGACCATGAATGACAGCAGGCCGTAGAGCCCAACGGCTGCCAGCACGATGCCCACAGCTGCAAGACTGCCGAACAACGCGGCGTCGAAGCGGGACGTCGCGGTCGTCGCACTGACGATGTCGTCCAGCGTCCGCAGCTGCAGCACCCGCTGGCCGGGATCCACGTCGGCAACGGCGGCACGCAACCTCGCCGCGAGCTGACCAGACTGCGCGTCGCCCTTGATCATCCACGCCACCGAGGAACCGAATCCGATCGGCTGCTCGAGTGGCACGAACACGGTCGGCGCGGGCGCGGCGGTCAGCGCGCGGTCCTTCGCGTCGGCGACGATGCCGATCACCTCTCGCGGCGCGTCATTGCCGAGTCGCCGACCTCGAAACAAACCGACGATCACGCGATCGCCGATCGCGCCGCCCCCCGGCCACCATCGCCGTGCCAAGGTCTCGTTGATCATCGCCACGCCCGTGGTGTCGGACGATGTCAACGAGCGTCCCCGGCGCACAGGAATGGCGAGCATCCGGAAGTAGTTGGGCGTCACCGCGCGAATCTCCATCCCTCCGATGCTCTGCTCCGGGTGTCCGGCGTGCTGGGTCGGCATGTTGCGCCATCCCGCCAAGGGCAAGACAGTGGTGGCGCCCACCTCGGTGACACCGGGAATTCGCTGCAGCCGCTGGGTGATCGCACGAACGGCATTCACGCGATCGATGCCGCTCGCATGGTGGTCAAAGGGCGTCACGAACGTGAGGAGACCGTTCGGATTGAAACCGAGCCGCTGCAGGCTGAGTTGATAGAGGGTGTGGATGAGGAGCCCGGCGCCCACCAACAGCATCGTCGAGAGCGCGACTTCGGCCACGACGAGCACGTTGCGAGTACGGCCGCGAACGCCGCCCTGGCTGGCCGCGCGACTCGTCGACCGCAGCGCGTGCTGAACGTTTAGCCGCCGCGCCACGGCCAACGGAACCAAGGTCAGGACCACTGCGGTGGCGACGGCGACGGCCACGGCGAACAAGAGCACCCCGGCATCCACGCGGATCGGCGTCGAGGCCGGAAGATTGAACGGAATCCAGGCCACGAGCCCCGACACGAGCGCGTACGCGGCCGCGATGCCCGCCGCGCCGCCGACGCCGGCGAGCACGAGGTTCTCGATGAGAAACTGCGCGAAGAGGCGGCGCTGCCCGCTCCCGAGCGCGACGCGGACAGCGATCTCCCTTCCGCGCGCCGCAAATCGCGTCATGAGCAGCATCGCCATGTTCACGCACGCCAGGAGCAAGAGGAGTCCGGTCGCCCCAAACAACAGGAGCAGGTGCACGCGCACATCGCCGACGAGCGCCGCGTGCAGCGGTCGCACGGTCAGGCCCGCCATCGCCGGATTGCCGTCCGCCTCGCGCAGGCGGTCGGTCAGGGAGGAGACGAAGGCCTCCGCCTCCCCAAAACTCGCGTGGTCGTTCAGCCGCGCGATCACAGCAGTGTTCGCGCCAACATCGTCGCGGCCACCGGTGGGGCGCAGCGGCACAAGTGCATCGACGTGCTGCGGCAGCCAGAAACTGGATGGCAGGACGCCGATGACCGTTGAGGGCGTTCCGTCGAGGCGCACCGTTCGTCCCAGCACGCCCGGATCACCGCCGAAGTTCCGTTGCCAGACGGCGTGGTCGAGGATCACGGCTGGGGATTCTCCCGGGCTCATTTCCGCCTCGTCGAATCCGCGACCGATGACTGGCGCCGTGCCGAGTGTCTGCAGAAAATTCGCGCTGACCGGCATCGTCTGGATCCAGTCCTGACCGGCGGACCACTCGAGCCGATGCTCGCTGGCGTCTCGATTCGCGGCGACGGAGGCGAACACCGCGTTCTGCTGTCGCACGACATCGAATTCGGGATTCGTGACCGCGAGCAAGTGGCTCTCGCTCTTCTGCCCGAGGACCACGAGGCGCGACGGGTCTGCGTACGGCAGCGCCCGGACGAGCACGGCATCGATCACGCTGAACATCGCCGTGTTGACGCCGATGCCGAGCGCAAGTGAGAGCACGGCCGTCAGCGTGAAGCTTGGGTTCTTGCGGAGCATCCGCAGCGCGTGGCGCAGGTCGCCCGTCAGATGCTCCACGCCTCGGCCGAGGACGCCGTCGAGCGCCTGCTCGCGGTGCGCACGCGGATTCCCGAACCGGAGCCGCGCCGCCCGCCGGGCCTCGGCCGCAGTCAGCCCGCCGGCCCGCTCCTCTTCCTCGATGAGGGCGAAATGGGTATCCAATTCCTGTCGCAAGTCGTCGTCAAGACGGCGGCGGCGGGCGAGATTCCATAGGCGGCGAAGTGTTCGCATTGGATCCTCACGCGAACCGCAGCGCTTTGGCCACGGCCTCGGTCAGGAGCGACCAGCGTCGCTCCTCTTCGATGAGCTGGAGGCGGCCAGCGGCGGTGATGGTGTAGAACCTGGCCTTGCGGCCTGTGTCGGTGATCCCCCACTCGCCGCGCAGCCATTTGTCGTGCAACATCCGCTGGAGCGCCGGATAGAGCGAGCCTTCTTCGATGCGCAGAGAGTGGTCCGTCGCGAGGCGGATGCGACGGGCGATGGCGTACCCGTGCAGAGGCCCGGCGGATGCGAGAGCCTTCAGGATGAGCAGGTCGAGCGTGCCCTGGAGGCGGTCATTCGGATGTTTTGGCATAGCCAGCTATGTATAGCCGGCTATATTTTAGCTCTCGCGGACCGCCTGTCAACGAGAACATGGCTGAGATCGTGGAACCGCATTCGCGTGTTCTTTTCGCGGACCGCAAACAGCTGTTGCTCTTCTGCCTTGGACACGAGACGCGCAGAACCCCGAAAGGGCTCACAGATACCCAGGAGGGCGAGGTCGCCGTGAGTCTTCGTGACCACTCATCGGCTTGCGAAACCCACGCCCGACGACGATTTCGAGTCCATCACTTCGCACGCTGGGCCCGCGATCGTGTTGGGCGCTTTCAAGGAAGAAGTCCCGCCGGCCGTCAGCGTTCGATTGAGCGCGGTGAGGTCCTCTTCGAAGAGTTTTCGATACTGGACCATCGCCGCGTCGGCGCGTCCGCAGCTGGCCGCAATTGCCGCCGCGGTGCTCGGCGTGAGGGCTGCATCGCCCTGATCGAGTTCGGCGAGTTGATCGACTGCAGTGTGGCCTCCGGCAAGCGCGACGATCGTGCTCTCCGCTGCGCGCTCGAAGGCGGTGAGCGCGGATCGCACGTCCGCGGACTGCGACGACCGCGTCCGCTCCCGCGCCGCGTCGCGTAGCGCTCGAACCTGTTCGATCCCGTCGTGCAGCCGTGTGATCGCGGCGGAGAGACCGCGTTCGGCGCGCAGCTGCGCGGTCAGATCGTCGAGGGTGGCCGTGCTGCGCGGATCGTTCGAGACGGTCAGGTCTCTCGACGCCGATACGCCGTCTGCGGTCAGCGTGATGCGGTAGGTACCGGGCAGCACGAGCGGGCCGAGCGGCTGCTGACGCGGCGACGCGCCGCGAACGGCCGGCGCAATAATGCCGTATGAGACGGCATACGAAGGGTTGCCCTCGCGGTCGTAATCGAGAGAGGGCGGAGACGGGTCGCGCAAATCCCAGACGAGCCGGTGCATGCCAGCCGACGGATCGGCCACGGTTGGCGGCGCGAACCAGTATTCCGGCACGTTGGGCATCCGCTGGTCTCCGGCGGGTGCAGTGCTCGTGAACTCCCGCACGAGCGCGCCGGCGGCATCGCGAATCGAGAGGGTCACCCGCGACGCGGCGGATTTCAGGTAGTAGTCGATCGGCGCGCCATCCGGCGGGTTCTGTCCGCTCCACACTTCGGGCGGCAGCGGCGTGTCGTGGTTGTTGTCCCACCGCACACGCGTTGCGGCCGCGGGCGCGAACAGGAACGCCCGTTCCGCGGCCGCGCGAACCGCATCGATCTGCCGCAGCGGTGTGACATCGTCCAGGATCCAGAGTCCGCGGCCCCATGTGGCGATCGCGAGATCGTTGCCATGGACCGTGATGTCGTTGACCGTGATTCGCGGCAGATTGAGCTGCAGCGACGTCCAGTGGCCGCCGCGATCGAACGAGACGTAGGCACCGGCCTGCGTGCCGGCATACAGCAGCGACGGCCGTACCGGATCCTCCCGGACCACGCGCGTCGGGACGTCCGCCGGCAGCCCCGTCACGATCGTCTGCCACGTCGCACCGAAATCCGACGTCATCAGCAGACAGGGCGCATGGCGATCCGAAACGTCAATGGCGGCCGCGTAAGCGACCGCGGGGTCGTGAGGCGACGCCTCCATGGTCCACAGCGTGAGCGCCGGCTGCGACGTCAATAGTGGCGGGCTGACGTTCGTCCAGCTCTTCCCTCGATCCTTCGTCACGTGAATCAGCCCGTTGGACGTCCCGGCCCAGAGCACGTCGACGTTCAAGGGGGACGCGGCGAGTGCCACGATGGTGCCGTTTGGCTGGCGGCCGGTCCCGGCGGCATCGGTGCGTGTCGTGAGATCAGGGCTGATCTTCGTCCATGTCACACGGTCGTTCGATGCGAGCACCCATTGCGCGCCCACGAACATCCAGTGCGGATCTTTCAACGACCGATCCATCCCCGGCCGCGGCCCGAAGCGATCCTCGGCGGACGGCGTATATACCGGCACAACCTGCCCGGTGACGCGATCGAACCGCACGATCCGATGGCCGTTCCCGTGCGAGTAGACGAAACGTGCATCGAGCGGATCGTCGAAGATGTGACCCTGCTCGTACCCGCTGACGGAGAACCAGTCGGAGGGTCGAATCGCGCCGTAATCGCTTCGGCTCAGAATAGCGACCGTCCCGCTGTCCTGCTGCGCGGCGTACACGCGATACGGGAACGCGTTGTCGGTCGACACGAAATACAGTTCTCCGTTGGGCACGACGTACCACGGTGTCCACGTGCTCCCGCCGTCGACGCTGATGGTCGGCCCCTGATCGGCCCCTACGATCATGCGTCTCGGATTCTCCGGATCGATCCACATCGCGTGCGGATCATCGCCTCCTGGCGCCCCTTTGATCGCGGTCAGCGTGCGGCCGCCATCCGTCGATCTATACACGGATGTTCCCATCGTGTAGACGACGTCGGGATCGTGCGGGTCGACATACAGATGGCCGCCCGCGCTCGCGAGACGATCCGTCGTCAGCGTCCACGACGTGCCGCCGTCGTCTGACCGATACAGGCCGCCGCCGCCGCGTCCGCCGGCGAGCGCGTAGAGTCGACGCGCCGAGGAATTCGGCGCGACGGCGATATTCAATCCGGATCCATTCAGCGGCAGCCCTTCGCCCTCGAGCGCGGACCAGGTCAGTCCCTCGTCACGCGACACGAGGAGGCCCGCTGGCGATTGCGGTGCGGCCGCCACGCTCGCGAAGACGGTGCGCGGCATCGCGGGATCCCAGACGAGGTCAATGACCGATACCGCCGGATCGAGCGTGAGCGCGTGCGTCCAGGTGCGTCCTCCGTCGCTGCTGCGGTACACACCTCGGGCCGCAGACGGGTTGTTGTTGTAGAACACCATCGACCCGAAATTGCCGCCGCTGCCGGCGGCCGCAAGCACCAGGTTCGGATCGCGCGGGTCGATCAACAGGCCAACGATATATTTCGTGTCGGCCAGGCCGGCGGACGTCCACGTCGCTCCGCCGTCTGCGGAACGAAAGACGCCGGCGCCCAGCGTATTGCTCCCGGTGCCGACGTAAACGATTTTCGGATTCGATGCGGCAACGGCGGCCGCGCCAATCCCGGTCACCGGCAGCGCGTCGGAGATGGCGTGCCAGGTCGTGCCAGCGCTCGTCGTCTTCCACAGCGCACCGGCGGGGGTCCCGAGGTAGTACGTCGATGCGTCGCCGGGAACTCCGGCAACGACCCAGGCCCGTCCCGCTCGATTGGGACCGATGAGCCGCCACCGCAGACCGCTGAAATACCGGGCGTCGCCAGGCGGGACGGGTGAGCCGCCCTGCAACAGCGCAGCGAGCAGACAGAGAAGGACCGTTCGCGTCATCGATACTCCCGGCGGAATGCTACCGCGATATTCTTAATCGATGGTGGAGGAGCGCGAACGGGTTGTCGTGGTGACGGGCGCGAGCGCCGGGATCGGCGCAGCGCTCGCAAAGGTGCTGGCGTCACGCGGCCACTCGGTTGGCCTCGTCGCGCGCCGGCGCGAGGCGCTGAACGCCGTCGCCGCCGACTGCGGACCGCGCGCACGCGTGATCGTCGGCGACATGTCCCGCCGGGAGACGGTCGCCGGTGCGGTCGCCGAGGCGCTGGCGGGGTTCGGCCGGATCGACGTCTGGGTCAACAATGCGGGCGTTGGCATCACTCGGATGCCGTCGCAGCTCACCGACGGCGACGTCGACGCGATGATGCGCGCGAACGTGATGACGGCGCTCTATGGCATGCAGGAGGTGCTGCCGCACTTCCGATCCCGTGGCACCGGACACATCATCAACGTGTCGTCGATGCTGGGCCGGATTCCGTTCGCGACCTTCCGCTCAGCATATTGTGGCGCGAAGCATTTCCTCAACGCGCTCACCGCGACGTTTCGCGCAGAACTGCAGGAGACCGATCCCGGGATTCGCGTGTCGCTCGTCTCGCCAGGTGTGGTCCGAACGGAATTCGGGCTGAACGCGGTGCACGGCGGGCCGGACTCCCGCGAGCTGCCGTTTTCGCAGAGTGCTGACGAAGTGGGCGAGGTCATCGCTGAGCTCATCGACTCGCAGCGCCCGGATGTGTACACGCGGTCCGGCTCACGGCAGCGCGTGCTCGACTACTTCGCATCTCACGGGAGCGACCCCGAATAGACCGCGATGATCGATCATCTGAACTGGCACTGGCTCTGGTTGTCGATGACGGCGCCGCTCGCGGCCGGTCTCGCTGTCGCGTGGCCGTTCTGGCTGCGCAAACAGCCGATCTTCGGGAACCTGGCCGGCACTGTCGTGACCTTCGGCTGGGGCCTCGCGATGATCATGCGCGAGCACATCGAGCTCGATCGCCTCATCCAGCAGTGCTTCGCCGACGGATACGTGTGCTTTCCGACCCCGAGTGCGTTCACGCGATTTGCCATTTACGCGTTCATCGCGCTGACCGAGACCGTCATCGTGTTCTCGGTCAGCCTCACCGTCGAAAACCGGGTTCGCCGGCGAGGCTACGCGCCCGAGTGGCGATAGGTGGTTCGGGTTCAGCCAGTCCGCGACGTTTGTCGCGGCGACGGTGGGGCCCGCCGCGCGGCCAGCCCCACTTCGTGCTCGGCGCCCCAAAAGACATGTCGACGGGGAGGCCCGTGCGGCGCGACGCGGGGCGCCCCGGCCGCGCCCCCACCGAAACCGCTCCTGCCCACTAATTGTGGTCTTCTCGTGTAGTTGTGAAATTGGAAGTTGCGGAGTTTCGTTCCGTCAGAGTTTGCCCATGCGAGCCCTGACGGTCGTCCGCTTCGTCATCTTCTGACCGCCGACGTCGAGCGTCACCGTGTAGTCGCCGACAGCCATCGCGGGAACTGGAGTTGCGCCGCGTCCTCCCCGTGCGCGTCCGCCGCTGCCATTCAGCGGGACGAGCGCGCGGTTGAATCCTGCTTTCGCGGGGCCGCTGATCTGGCGCACGACGTGTCCGCTGGCGTCCGCCACCGTGATGGCCGCGCTCTCAGCCTCTGCCTTCAGGAGGTAATTGACGACGAGCGCTTCAGGCTCGTTCGGCACTTCGATATATGCATCGCCGAACAGGTTGTAATTCATGCCCTGCGTTCCAAACTCGTAGCGGGTCCGCGGCTCGACGTCGAACAGATGCACGGGCTCGTCGAGGGTCGCTGCGGAGAGCTCCTGCAGCGGCGTGATGTCTCCCGCCCAGAACGCACGTCCGTAGGTGCCCAGCACCAGATCGTTCTCCCGCGGGTGGATCGTCAGGTCCTGCACGGGGACGGTCGGCAGGTTGGCCGTCAACTGTGACCAGCGGCCGCCGCCGTCGATGGACACGAAGACCCCAAGGTCATTGCCGACGAATAGCAGGTTCTGGTTCTTGCGATCCTGCGCGACAACGTTGATCGGCGCCTGCGGGAGATTGCCCGCGATGGAGGTCCACGTCCGTCCGTAGTCGGTCGTGCGATAGAGATACGGCGCGAAATCGTCGTTGCGGAAGCCGTTCTTCGACACAAACGCGACGGCCGGGTCGTACGGGGAGGGGAACACGCGGCTGACCCATCGATCCGCCGGTGCTCCCGCCGCGACGAGCTGCGGTGTGAGATCCGTCCATGCGCCGCCTCCGTCCTGCGTCAACTGCGCCTTGCCGTCGTCGGTGCCGACCCAGATCACACCAGCCTTGCGCGGGGACTCCGCGATCGTCGTAATGGTGCAGTACGGCACGTTGCGGCCGATCTTCTGCGGATCGTTGGTCGTCAAATCCGGGCTGATCTCTTCCCACGTGTCGCCGCGATCGCGCGATCGGAAGAGCACCTGCGCGCCCGCGTAAATCGTCTTCGGATCCTGCGGCGACATCGCGATTGGCGCGATCCAGTTGTAGCGGAGACGAGGCTGGCCGGCGGGGCGGGTCGGTGCGATTGGTGTCCGGATGCCCGTCATCTGGTCCATCCGTCCCATCTGGTTCAGTTCGCGGGTGTTGTAGACCCAGCGGCTGTCGGTCGGATCGACGACGTTGTACATGCCGTCGCCCGGACCGACGGTGATCCAGTTCTCGAGCGTGATGCGACCCATCGGCGCGTTGCTCGGTCCCTTCCATGAGTCGTGGTCCTGCATGCCGCCATACACGTTGTATGGGTCTTCCATGTCGACGCCGACTGCATAGACCTCGCCGATGCCCATGTTCGGGAAGTAGGCGGCCGTCTTTCCGCCATCGGTCGATACGCTGACGCCGCCATCGCTGCCGAGGATGATGCGGTCCTTGTCCTGCGGGTCCCACCACATCTCGCGAAAATCGCCGAACGCGCCGCGGAAGAAATCCGTGTTCCACGTCCTGCCCCCGTCGCGCGAGATGTACATGGAATCGCTCGTGACGATCACGGTGCGATCGTCGTGCGGGTCGATGCGGACCTGGTTGAACGAATACGGTGCTTTTCCGCCGGCGACGTTTTCTTCGGTGGTCTTCGTCCACGTTCCGCCGCCGTCGTCCGTGCGATACAACTCGTTGCCGATGATGCCGGCGGCGAGCGGATTCAGCGCGTCGGGCCTGCGCTGGTCGGTGCCCGATTTCTGGTTGTGGTTCTCGATCAGCGCGTACAGGATCTTCGGGTTCTTCTGAAAGATGTCGAGACCGATGCGGCCGAGATTTCCCGTTGGGAGTCCGCCCTCGAGGCGCTTCCAGGAATCGCCGCCATCATCGGTGCGATAGATGCCGCTGCCGGGACCGCTTTCCACGAGTTCCCACGGGCGCCGCTCCTTGTCGTACATGGCCGCATACAGTGTTCGTGGTGACTGCCGATTGACGACGAGATCGATTGCGCCGATGCGATCGTCGACGAACAGCACTTTCTTCCAGGTGCGACCGCCATCGTTCGTGCGGAAGACGCCGCGCTCGGCGTTCTTCGAAAAGAGATGCCCCATCGCCGCGACGTAAACGATGTCGGGATTCTGCGGATCGATGACGATCCGCGCGACGTGGTGGGAATCCGGCAGGCCCATGAACGTCCACGTCGCGCCGGCGTCCGTCGATTTGAACACGCCTTTCCCGGAGTACGACGACCGGGCGTTGGCCTGATCGCCCGTGCCAATCCACACGATCGATGGATTCGATGGCGCGATGGCTACCGCGCCCATGGAGGCGGCGCCGATGGAATCCGTGACATTGCGCCAGGTCGTCCCGGCGTTCGTCGTTTTCCATAGTCCCCCGGACCGGCTCGCGGCGTAGATGGTGTACAGGTGATCGTGCTGCGGCGTTTCCGGAACGGCGACGGCCGTAATCCATGCCGCCGTCCGGAACGGACCGATGTTTCGGAACGTGAGGCCGCTCAGCACGGCTTCGAGGCTGCCGTGCTCCGGCTGCGCGGCACGGAACGGCATCGCCATCGTCAGCGTGATCGCGGCAGCGGCGAGGCACGAGCGGCCTACGGCCGTTGCACGACGCGCGCGCGCCGCGGCTCCCGCAGCGCGGGTTGGCGTGGTTGGGCTTTTCATCCAGGCTCCAGTGGAGGCATTATCCATCTATGTGCCGCAACATCAGAACGCTCGCCAATTTCGAGCCGCCCGCGACCGACACCGAGATCCGCGCCTCTGCGCTGCAGTTCGTCCGGAAGTTGAGCGGCATGAACACGCCGTCACGAGCTAACGAGGAGCCCTTCAATCGAGCCGTCGACGAGGTCACCGCGGCCGCCGAGCGCCTGATTCGTGCGCTGACGATCAATGCGCCGCCGCGGGACCGGGTGGAGGAGGCGCGAAAGGCAATGGAGCGATCGGCGCGCCGTTTCGCGTAAGCACGCCGACGCGCTGCGCCGCCTCTCCGGTTGCCGACTCGTGTACCATCTGCGGCAGAGATGGGTACCGGACGACTCGAAGCGTTCAGCGACGGCGTGCTGGCGATCATCATCACGATCATGGTGCTGGACCTGCGCGTGCCCGAAGGGGAGTCGGGACTGGCGTCTCTGCACGCCGTCTGGCCGAAATTCGTCAGCTACGTCCTGAGCTTCATCTACATCGGGATCTACTGGAACAATCACCATCACTTGCTGCACGTGACGCGCCGCGTCAACGGTACCGTCCTGTGGTCGAATCTGCATCTGCTGTTCTGGCTGTCGCTGGTCCCGTTCGCGACGTCATGGGTGGGAGAGAACCACTTCGCGCCAGCCCCGATGGCGCTCTATGGCTTCATCCTGCTCATGGCGGCCATCGCCTATTACGTCCTGCAGATGACGCTGAAATCTGCGGACGGACCGCAGTCCCTCCTGGCGTCCGCGCTGGGCACCGACCTCAAAGGCAAGATGTCGCCCGTGCTGTACCTCATTGCGATTGCGGTCGCGTTCGTGCGCCCAGCGATCTCCGGGGCGATCTACGTACTGGTCGCGCTCATCTGGCTGGTGCCCGACAGGCGGATAGAGCGCGTGATCGCGGCCCGGCACGAGTCCCTCGGATGATCGAAACTGCGCGGCTGCGCATCCGCGATCTCGGCGCAAGCGATGCAGCGTTCATCGTCTCGCTGTTGAACGATCCGGCGTTCCTGCGCTTCATCGGCGACCGCGGCGTGCGAACGGTGGGTGACGCGCTCGAGTACATCGAAAAAGGGCCGGTGGCCAGCTACGCACAGCACGGGTTTGGACTCCAGGCGGTCGAGCCGAAGGACGGCGGCGGCGCGATGGGGATTTGCGGCCTCCTGCAGCGCGAGGAACTCGAGGCGCCGGACCTCGGCTTCGCATTCCTGCCCGACTTCCGCGGACGCGGCGCCGCACGCGAGGCGGCCGAGGCCGTCCTGCAGGACGCGACCGCGCGCCTGGGGCTTCGCCGGGTGCTTGCGATTACGCAAGCGGACAACACCGCGTCGATCACGCTGCTCGAACGCCTGGGGTTCCACTTCGAACGGATGTTGCCGTCGCCGCACACATCGGTGGACGTTCGGCTCTATTCGCGGTCCGTGTGAGCCCGATTCACCAATAGACCATTTTCGATGGGGGAGCCGTGTTGCGTGTCGGCCTGATGACCGTCGGCCTGCTGACGTGTTCGAACGTGTTCATGACCTTTGCGTGGTACGCGCACCTGCGCAACCTGCGCAACAGGGCCTGGTATGTCGCCGCGATCGTGAGCTGGTCGATCGCGCTCTTCGAATACCTGCTGCAGGTGCCGGCAAACCGGATCGGCTATACCGCGTTCGATCTCAGCCAGCTCAAGATCCTGCAGGAAGTCATCACGTTGTCGGTCTTCGTGCCGTTCGCGATTCTCTACATGAAGCAGCCGTTCAAGATGGATTTCGTCTGGGCGGGTTGTTGCCTGCTCGGTGCGGTGTACTTCATGTTCCGCGCCTGACATGGCCAGATACGTCGCGTTCCTGCGAGCGATCAACGTCGGCGGCCGCACCGTGAAGATGGATCGCCTCCGCGCGCTCTTCGAGCAGCTCGAGCTGACACGCGTCGAAACGTTCATCGCGAGCGGCAACGTGCTGTTCGAAGCGCGCGGCACACCTGCCGCCCTCGAACGACGGATCGAGGCGTCCCTCGAAGAGGCGCTCGGGTTCGCGGTCGGCACGTTTCTTCGAACGCCCGACGAACTGGAACGCATCGTCGCGGCGAGCCCATTTCCGGACGAGACGCCCGGCGGTCTGTATATCGGGTTCGCATCGCGGCCGTTCGCGGCCGCAGCGGCGGCGCGCATGAAAGCCCTCGAAACTGACGTCGATCGGTTCGGGATCATCGGGCGTGAGGTCTACTGGCGCGGCATCGCCGGAATGGGCCGGAGCCAGGTCACCGGCGGCTCGGTCGAAAAGGCGCTTGCCGCGCCGGTGACGTTCCGCAGCATCACAACCGTCCGAAAGCTCGCGCTGAAGTTCGAATCGCATCGAGCTTCGCGCTGAAGTATTCTGTCGCGGCCATGACGCTGTTTCAGGTGGACGATGCGGGGCTGCTGTTCATCTCACCGGCGATTGAGGACTGGGCGACGCTGTCGGCCCACGGCATCGACGCGGTGATCGACCTCGAGGGCGGACTCGACGAGTGCATTCCGACCAGGCCGGGCTCCTGCCTCTACATCTATTTCCCGATCTTCGACGAAGATCTGCCGGACCCGGCGCGCCTCGACGCCGTCGCGCTGCTCGGCGCTCATCTCGTGCGCAGCGGACGGCGCGTGCTGTCGCACTGCGGCATGGGATTCAACCGCTCCGCGCTCGTCGCCGGGCGGATTCTGCACAATCTCGGCATGCCGGGCGAAGTCGTCGTCGAACGGCTGCGTGAACGTCGACCGGGCGCGCTCTTCAACGAGGTGTTCGCGCAGCATCTGCAGACGCTGCCTGTGCCGCCAGGTTTGATCGTCGCGTAGAAAACTCCCAACTCCCAATTCCCAATTTGAAGGTGAGAGTCGACATGAATCGCAGAGTCGTTGCGGCGATCGCGGTGGCCGGGGCCTGCACGTGCGTCTCTGCCGCCGCGCAGAGGCCGTCGCTGGCGGATCTCAAGACGACGGCGGAAGCCTCGAATTACAAGTCGACCTCGACGTACGACGACGTCGTGAAATTCATGAAAGCAGTGGACGACGCGTCACCGAACGTCTTCTATCTGACGTACGGGACGACCTACGAAGGCCGCGCCATGCCGATGGCGGTCGTGGGCATCGGTCTGAAGGACGCGACGCCGGCGTCCGTCAGGACGACAGGCAAGCTCCGCGTGCACATCCAGGCGAACATCCACGCGGGAGAAGTCGAGGGCAAAGAGTCCGCGCAGATGCTCCTGCGGGATCTCGCGCTTGGCAGGCATGACGACTGGCTGCAATCGACGGTGTTCCTGATCACGCCGATCTTCAACGCCGACGGAAACGAGAAGTTCGCGCTGACGAACCGCCAGCGGCAGAACGGTCCGGTCAATGGCATGGGCACACGGCCGAACGCGCAGGGCCTCAACATCAACCGCGACTTCATGAAGCTGGACACCCCAGAGGCTCGCGCGTTCGTGAAGCTGTGGAACGACTACGACCCGCACGTCGGCTTCGATCTCCACACGTCCAACGGCTCGTTCCACGGCTATTACCTGACGTACTCGCCGCCGCTCAATCCCAACACGAGCGACGCGATTATGCGCATCATGACCGACGAGTGGTTTCCATTCGTGACCAGGACGATCAAGGCGGCGCACGGCTGGGACACTTACTACTACGGCAACGCGTCCACTCCTGGCGGGCGCGGAGGGCGTGGGCGCGGCGCGGCGCCCCAGCCGACCGCGGGATCCGGTGTCGGCCAGACGGAGTTGCCTCGGTCGCCCGCATCCGCGCAACCGCCCGTGCCGCCGCCTGCCGCCGCGGACGTCCCGGCCGCCCCTCGCGAGTGGCGCACGTTCGAGCACGTGCCACGCTTCCACAACAACTACGTGGGCCTTCGCAACCGGTTCGGGCTGCTCAGCGAAGCCTACGCATACGCGACATTCGAGGATCGGATCAAGGCCACGAACGACTTTCTCGAGGCCGCGCTGACGTTCGCCCACCAGAACGCCGCACGCCTGAAGGCCGCCACGGCGGCCGCGGATCGTGAACGCCTCATCGGCACACTCGAAGCGACGAGCGCCAGACTGAAGCGGGGCGGCATGGTCGAAATCCTCATGGGCGAGGTCGAGCCCGAAACGAACCCGAACAACGGCGCCGTGATGAACCGCCGAAAGGACGTGACCCATCCCGAGCGGATGGTCGACGAGAGGTGGTTCGAGCCGTCCACCACCGAAACGGTGCCCTCCGCGTACTACGTTCCCGCCAACGCGACCAGGGCGATCGACCTGCTCGAAGCGCACGGCATTCAGATGCGGCCGGTTCGCGAAGCTGTTCGCGGGCTCGAGCAGTTCGCGATCGATGCGAACACCACCGCGCAGAAGTTCGAAGGCCATGAGATGCGCCGCCTGGACGGAAAGTGGGCGGCATCGGATGCCGTCGCGCCGGCGGGTTCGCTCGAAGTCCCGATGACGCAGCCGCTCGCGCGTCTGGCGTTTTATCTCATCGAGCCCGCATCCGACGATGGCCTCGTGACCTGGAACGTGCTGGACGACCGCCTGGGTCCGGACGTGAAGACGTATCCAATCCTGAGAAAGCGATGACCACCCTCCCCGCGAAAGGTGTCGGCGAACCCCGTGTACACCGTGTGAAACGGGGTGAAAATGCGTGAAATTGTGCTAATCTTCCGCAGCACAGAGCAAAGATCGACGGATCGAGCATCGGCGCTCCCGTAAAGGACGCCCCTGACGTTGGTCATTGACCATCGGACATCGCACATCGATCCTCGAACCTCAGATCCTTGCCAAAGGAGACAGAATGGCGAAGAAGACCGCGACGAAGAAGACCGCCCGTAAGCCAAACGCCGCTTTCATGAAGCCGATGACCCCGAGCGCGGCGCTCTCCGAAGTGGTTGGCGCCAAGCCGATCCCGCGCACGGAGGTCACGAAGAAGCTGTGGGCCTACATCAAGAAGAACGGCCTCCAGGACAAGAAGAACAAGCGCATGATCAAGGCCGACGACGCGCTCAAGCCGGTGTTCGGCGGCAAGGCGCAGGTCAACATGTTCGAGATGACGAAGCTGGTGAACAAACACCTGCGTGCGTAACTAGTCGCGGTTCTTCCTCACGATCTTCTGCAACGCTGACGGATCGCCGATTTGGTGATCCGTCCCCCCACCCCCGCCCGGCGCGTTCTCCCCGATACCGAAGTGTGATTCGCTGTTCAGAAATGGAGCAGCGGCGCCCTGCCCGCGCGTAATTGGCCGACTGTTGAGCCGGCATACCGCTTGCCCATCGGCAGGCGAATGCCTCGAATGCCGGTCTGCGCCGCCGCAGCACACGACGGCGGCTTCTCGCTGATCGAGATGCTGCTCGTGCTCGCGATCATGGGCGTGCTCGCCACGATTGCCGTCCCGATGAGCGGGAATGCCGTGCGCTACATCCGCATCAGCGGTGACGCGCGCGATATCTCCAACGCGCTCGCGGTGACGAAGATGCGCGCCGCCTCGAAGTTCACCAAAGCGCGGCTGCTCGTGGATCTCTCGTCCAAGAGCTACTACGTCCAGACGTACAACAAGACGGCAAACAGTTGGACCTCCGAAACCGGCACGACGACGTTGTCGTCGTACGTGTCGTTCGGCTACGGCGCTGTCGGTACACCGCCGTCGAACACGCAGACCGCGATCGGGCAGGCCAGCGCCTGCTACGACACCGCGTCGCCGCCCGCCGCGATCGCCAATACCGCGTGCGTCATCTTCAACTCGCGCGGCATTCCCGTCGTCGACAGCACCGGAAGTCCGTCAGGGAATTACGCGCTGTACATCAACGACGGCACGTTCGTCTACGGCGTCACCGTTGCCGCCACCGGGTTCATCCGCACGTGGCGCACGAACCAGACCTCGACGCCGTCGTGGAGCCTGCAGTGACGCGCCTCCGCAGCGAACAAGGCACGAGCCTCATGGAGGTGATGATCGCGAGTGCGATCCTCGTCACGCTCATGGCCGGCCTGATGTCGATGATGGCGCTCGCGATCAAGACAACCGAGAACCAGGGGCATCTGGCCGCGCGCACCACCGAGTACGCGCAGGACAAGATGGAGCAGTTGCTGGCGCTGGCATTCACCGACGGCGTCAGCGACACGCGCACGTTCCCGGCCGCATCGTCGGGCGGATCCGGCCTCGCGAACGGAGGCACCATCGATGTCGACAACCCCGTTGCCCTCTACGTGGATTACCTCGACGAAAGCGGCAACCTGCTGACGTCGTCGGGGACGACGCCGCCCTCGGGGTGGTTCTACAAGCGCGTGTGGAAGATCGAATACGTCACCGGTTCGACCACGCTGAAGAAGATTACCGTGGCGTCGACCACGTCCCGGGGGTTCGGCGGCACGATGGCGCCCACGGCGTATCTCACCGTCCTCAAGTCGTTTCCGTTCTGACGAGGAGAAGCATGGTCCGGGACGAACGTGGATTTTCGCTGATCGAACTGCTCGTCGCGATGCTGATCATGCTGATCATCTCGGGCGCGGCAACCTCCGCGCTGCTGAAGATGACCAGCACCCAGGCCACGATCTGGAACCGCACGCAGATGCACAGCGGGATCCGCGGTGCGACGGAAGTCCTCCAGCAGGAGGTCGGCCAGGCCGGACGCATAGCATTACCGGCTGCGGTGGCGTTGACCAGCGCTGTGACCTTGCCGGGGACGGCAACGGTCGGCGTGACCTCGACCACCGGCATGTTCCCGAACGAATACCTCGCGATCGACGCCGGCTCGAATCAGGAGACCGTGCAGATCACGGCGGTCAGTACATCGCCAGCTCAGATTACAGCCACATTCGGCAACGTGCACCTCCTCGGTGCCACCGTTGCCGTCTACGGCGCGTTTCAGGCGGGCGTCGTGCCGCCGTCGGCGACCAACGGGTCCACGGCCACGGTGCTGAAGCTCTTCGGCGACGTGAACGGGGACGGCAACATGGTCTACGTCGAGTACACGTGCGATATCACAGCCGGAAACCTGTATCGAAACTCGATGGCCTGGAACACGGCGACGAAGGCGGCGGCAACCGCGTCACAGATCCTGCTGTCCAACATCATTGCCAACCCGGGTGGAACGGCGTGTTTCACGTACCAGACGAGCACGATGTCCGGGTACGGGGATTTCGTCACGAACGTCGCGGTGACCCTCACGGTGCAGACCCAGCAGCTCGACCCGGTCACGAAGAGCTATCAGACCGAGACCAAGGCGCTCCTGAACGTCGCGCCACGCAACATCGTCAACGCCGCCGCCCTGGCGTTCATGCAGCAGCTGCCGTCGCGAGTACAGCCGACGCCCGCCGCGATCACGAATCTTCTGCCATGACCACTCAGCAGCCCGCCCGACGGCCCGGCGAGCGCGGCATCGCGCTCATCATCACGATGTTCCTGATGGCATCGCTCTCGGCACTCGCCGTGTCGTTGATGTTTCTGTCGAACACGGAAACGGCGTCGACGCGGAATTACCGGACGATGTCACAGGCGCGGTACGGCGGGGAAGCCGGGGTGCACGCCGCCATCAACTATCTCATGTCGGCGGGATACACGAGCACGCTTCCGGGATCTCCGTTCACCGGCTACGGCGTCACCAGATCGCCGGTGACCTGCACGAGCGGCTGCGGCCACACGACGGTGTCGACCTGCGACGCCTCCAGCCTCGCGACTGCCGTCAGCACCGGCTGCGTCGTGCTCTCGGGAATCTCGGGAGTGAGCTCCAACTATCCCGATTCCGCCGTGGCGACCGCCTTCAGCGCGGCGGCTCAAGGGACGCTCGCGACGAACGCCTCCGCCACGACATCGAATGCCGCCATGGGGACCGTGACCTACGCGGCCGCGGCGGTGCTGCTCAGCATGCAGGAGCTGACCGTGTTCGGGGGAACGAAGGTCGTCGTCCAAACCTGGCAAGTCGTCGGGGACGGCACCGTCCCCGGAGCCATTCCGGCCACCGTCGAAGTGAGCGCCACGATCGAGCGCGGGCCGACGGGGACGTTCAAGGAAGCCGTCTTCGCCACGAACTCGGGCTGCGGCGCGATTACGATGGCCGGTAACGAAGTGACCGACAGCTACGACGCATCGGCGGCGCTTGGCTCTGACGGAAAACCGGTCATTTCGAACTCCGGAGGCTCGGTCGGCACGAACGGAAACCTGGACATCAGCGGCAACGTGACCGTTCACGGCATGCTCGACACGCCGCGGACCGGCGTCGGAACCTGTACGGCCGGCAGCGTCACGGCCGAGACGACCAGCGGATCGGCCACCGTGGACCAGGGCTACGTGAGCCTCCCGCAGACGCGGTCGGAGATCGACCCCGCGCCACCAAATCCGATGCCCGTCACCACGACGCTTCAGATCAAGTCGAGCACCACGTGCTTGCAAATTCAGGCGTATCTCTCGGGTGGCGCGATCTGTACGGGTGCGAGCGGCAATTTCACGATCACAGGCAACGGCGGCACCGTCGCACTGCCGAACGTCACGATTCAGGGCGGGTCGCTTACGTTCGCTGGCGGGTTGAGTCCGACCGTGAACGTGAATATCAACAGCGTCTCACTGGCAGGTGGCGCCGTCCTCAGTGCGTCGACCGGGACCTCCATCGTGATGAACGTTGCAGGGCAGGGCATTGACAGCACCGGGACCGTGCTGGACTTCACCGGCGGATCGTTGTCGACGGGTTCGTACAATCCCGCGAACTTCGAGATCCTCTACGCCGGCACGGCGAACTTGAAGATGACCGGCAACGCGGGTTCATCGGCGCTGGTCTATGCGCCCGACGCCCAGTTCACGATGTCGGGCACGACCGACTTCTACGGCGCGATCATCTCGAGCAAGTTCACGGACACGGGCGGCGCCACCGTTCACTACGACCGCACCCTCGGCTCGAAGCTTCCGACCGTCAGCAACTACGCGCTGACCGGTTTCACGTGGAAGAAGTACTGACACGGGTCAACTTCACAAGAACCAACTTCACAACTACACAAGTTCACCTTGTCGTTGGTAGTTGCGCAGTTGTGTCGTTAACAGTGGCGCCGCGCCGGCGCTGGCGCTAAGATCCCTCCTTCCATGACGACCCAGGGCGCCGCCGCAGTCCCAGCGCCGCTCTCGTTCCGCGACGTGCTTCGCCTGACGGTGATGCGGCGCGTGTGGTACGCCCAGGTCGTGAGCCTGCTCGGTGATTTCCTCGCGCTCTTCGCCGTCATCAGCGTCGTTTCGTTCCGCCTCCACGGCACGCCCGCGCAGGTCACCGGCGTCCAGATCGCCTACATGCTGCCGTTTGCGCTCATCTCGCCGGTGGCAGGTGTCTTCGTCGATCGCTGGCCCGTGAAACCCACACTCGTGTCCAGCGATCTGATGCGCGCGGCGCTGGTGTGCGTGCTGTTCGTCGCGACCTCGCTCTGGCAGATCTATCTGGTGCTGTGCGCCCTGAGCTGCGTCTCCACGTTTTTCGGACCGGCGCAGTCGGTCACGATCCGCAGCCACGTGCCGTCGCACGGTCTCATCGCCGCCAACGCCCTTATGCAGCTTGCGATGATGGGCGTTCGGATCGTCGGCCCGGCGGCCGCTGGCGTGCTCGTCGCGGCAGTCGGCCCCGACCTCTGTTACTCACTCGACGTGGTCAGCTTCCTCGCGTCGGCGTCGCTCATCGGATCGGTCGCCATCGTGCGTCCCCAGGCATCGCCGACGACTGCGAATCGGCCGTCCAGCGGCCTGCGGGCCGTGCTGCACGAGATGAGCGAGGGCTCCCGCTTCATCTTCCACCACGCCGCACTGTCGTTCGTGGTGCTCGCGATGGCGGCGGGGCTCTTCACGATTGGCTGCTTCGGGCCGCTGATCGCGATTTACGTGCGCGAGTCGCTCCACGCGCGCGCGGGCATTTTCGGGATCGTCAGCGCCATGATCGGGGTGGGCATGTTCGTCGGTACACCGCTGGTGCGGCGCGCGTCCGCCACCCTGCCGAACACGACGCTCGTGTTGGGAGGTCTCGCGGGTATCGGCGCCGGCGCGCTGATTCTTGGGGCCGTCGCCATGATTCCCGCCGCGCTGCTCGGCACGTTCGTGCTGGGGTTCACCTTCGCCGGCATCATCGTGCCTGCCCAGACGCTGATGCAGCAGGAGACGCCCCACGCGTTGATGGGACGCATTTCGAGCACGGTCATGTCGATCGTCTTCTTCGCACAGCTCCTCGGGCTGGTGCTCTCGGGCATCCTCGCGCAAGTCCTCGGGATCCGCCTGGTGTTCCTGTTGTGCGCCGTGCTGGCCTGGGTGCTCGCCGGCGCGGGACGATGGCTCCTGTCGGTCCGCACGCAGCAGCCGCTGGCCGCCTGAGCCATGCCGGTCACTGTTCGTTCCGCCACGCCGGACGATCACGACTTCGTCGTCGAGACGGCGCGCCGGTTTGCGGCGTTCGGGCCTCCGCCGTGGCGCACGGCGATGGAAGTGGTGGAGGGCGAAGTGCGCTGCCTGGACGATTACTTCGACGGCCGCATGCCGGGCTGCGATCTCTTCATCGCTGAACAGGGCCGCGAGCGGCTCGGGTTCGCCTTCGTCGAGCCGCACGTCGACTACTTCACGCAGGACACGTTCGCGCACCTTGGGATGATCGCGGTCACTGAAGCCGCGGAGGGTTCCGGCGCGGCCGCGGCGCTGCTGGCGACGGCGGAGCAGTGGGGGCGCGCTCGCGGGTATCCGGCGTTGACGCTCAACGTGTTCGAAGACAATGCCCGGGCGCGGGCGTTCTACGAGAAATCGGGGTTCCGCGTCGAAACCGTGCGCTACACGAAGGCGCTGGGATGATTGGTAGAATCGTCGGATGATCCTCCGCGCGTTCGCCGCCGCAGCAGTGGTCGCCGCCGCCGTCCAGATGTCCTCTCCTGTCGAACGCAAGATCGTCGAAGCGATTGACGCCAGCAACGGCGCCGCCCTGGCGCTCCTCCAGAAGGTCGTCGACATCAACAGCGGTTCGCAGAACCTCGCCGGTGTCAGGGCGGTCGGCGAGGTGTTCCGCGCGGAGTTCGACGCGCTTGGCTTCAAGACGACGTGGATCGACGGGGCGCCGTTCAAGCGTGCCGGGCATCTCATCGCGGAACACGCAGGACCAGGTCCGAAGATCCTGCTGATCGGGCATCTCGACACCGTCTTCGAGCCCGACAGCCCGTTTCAGAAGTTCCAGCGGATCGACGATCGGACGGCCACGGGCCCTGGCGTGATCGACATGAAGGGGGGCGACGTGATCATCGTCTACGCCCTGAAGGCCCTGAAGGCCGCGGGCGTTCTCGATCGGATGAACGTCGTCGTGGTCATGACCGGCGATGAAGAGGATACGGGCGAACCGCAGGCGCTCGCGCGGAAGGCACTCGTCGAGGCGGCCAAAGGGGCGGAGTATGCGATCGGGTTCGAGGATGGACCAGGCGACCCGCGGTACGCCGTCACGGCCCGCCGCGGCACCTCGAGCTGGAAGCTCGAAGTGACCGCCTTTCCCGCGCACTCGTCCCAGATCTTCCGCAGTGATGTCGGCTATGGCGCCATCTTCGAAGCGGCGCGCATTCTCGATGCCTTCCGCACGAAGCTCGCCGGAGAAGAGCACCTGACGTTCAATCCCAGCGTGATTGCCGGCGGAACGACCGTCGAACTGGACCCCGTGACGACCCGCGGGACCGTCTTCGGCAAGACGAATGTCATTCCGGACAAAGCGATCGCGATCGGCGACCTGCGGACGCTCTCGAAAGCACAACTGCAGCACGCGCGCGACGCGATGAAGGCTGCGCTCGAGGGCGCGCTGCCGCACACGAAAGCGACCATCACCTTCGAAGACGGCTATCCGTCGCTCGCCCCAAGTGAGGGCAATGCGAAGCTGCTCGCGATGTACGGCCAGGCGAGCCGCGATCTCGGATTCGGTCCGGTCGAAGCGGTGAGCCCGGACCGAGCCGGCGCTGCCGATGTGTCGTTCGTGGCCGACGAAGTCCCGGCCATCATCGATGGCGTGGGCCTGATGGGGCACGACGACCACACGCCCGCCGAGACGGCGGATCTCACGACGCTGCCGAGCCAGACGAAGCGGGCCGCGATCCTCCTGTATCGATTGTCCCAACCGCGCTGAGGCGCCGGAGCAGCCCTATGCGCAAGGTCGCCAGCAACGTCCTCGAGATCATCGGCAACACTCCGATGGTTCGCATCAACCGCATCGCGCAGGACGTCAGGGGGACCGTCCTCGCGAAGCTCGAGACCTACAATCCGGGCAACTCCATCAAGGACCGGATGGCGGTCCGGATGATCGAAGATGCCGAGCGGTCAGGCGCGCTGAAGCCAGGCGGGACCATCATCGAAGGCACTTCGGGCAATACGGGAATGGGGCTCGCCATCGCCGCCGTGATCAAAGGCTACAAGTGCATCTTCACCACGACCGACAAACAGTCGAAAGAGAAGATCGACGCGCTGAAGGCGTTCGGCGCCGAAGTGATCGTCTGCCCGACGAACGTGGAGCCTGAGGATCCCCGATCGTATTACTCGGTGTCGTCGCGCCTGGAGAAGGAGGTCCCGAACGCCTGGAAGGCGAACCAGTACGACAACCTGTCCAACAGCGCCGCGCACTACGAACAGACAGGCCCGGAAATCTGGGAGCAGACCGAGGGGAAAGTGACCCACCTCGTGGTCGGTGTCGGCACCGGCGGCACGATCAGCGGCGTCGGCCGTTACCTCAAGGAACGTAATCCGAAGATCAAGGTGTGGGGCATCGATACCTACGGGTCGGTGTTCAAGAAGTACAAAGAGACGGGAATCTTCGACAAGAACGAAATCTACCCCTACATCACCGAAGGGATCGGCGAAGATTTCCTGCCGAAGAACGTCGACTTCTCCGTCATCGATCACTTCGAGAAGGTGACCGATAAGAACGCCGCCTTGATGACCCGCCGCATTGCGCGGGAAGAGGGCATTTTCGCGGGCAACTCTGCGGGTTCGGCGATGGCCGGTCTCCTCCAGTTGAAAGACAACTTCCGCGAAGACGACGTCATCGTCGTGATTTTCCATGACCACGGATCGCGCTATCTCGGGAAGATGTTCAACGACGAGTGGATGCGCGAGAAGGGGTTTTTCGAGAAGACCGGCATGACCGCACGCGACCTCGTCGCCAGCGGGCTCTCGGGAGAACTACGGTCCATCGAGAGCAGCGAACCCGTGACTGCCGCGGTCACGCTGATGAGCGAGCACGATTTTTCGCAGATTTCGATCACCCGCGACGGCCGGCTCGTCGGCTCGCTGAACGAAACGCACCTCTACCAGGAACTCGTCGGCGACCCGGCCGTCAAACAGCAGCCCGTCGAACGCATCATGCAGCCGGCCTTTCCGTTCGTCGACATCTCGACCCCGGTCGATCTCCTGTCGACGATGATCACGCCGGCGACACCTGCGGTGCTGGTTCGCGATTTCAAGACCGAGAAGACCTTCATCATCACGCGCTCGGACATCATCCGCGTGCTGGTGTAACCACGCGCGTGTCATCCGGGCGGGTGTAGCGCGGAGCTTCACTCGCGCGAGCCTTCGTGCGTCTCCTTCCAACCGGCGACCACCACAGCTCTGTTCTCCCCTGCAATTCGGCCGCGGCCCGCCGGCACGGATCCTGCTGTGCTGGTGCGGTGAGCATCCTGGAGGGGAACACAAAATGTTGAAGAGCTTTGCGGTTGTGCTTACCGGCGCGGCGATTTGCGCGTTCAGCGCGTCGAGCCTGTATGCGCAGGACGCGCCCAAGCAGGGCGACACGAAGATCGTAATCAAAGACGACGCGACACCGAAGGCCAAGAAGGCTGGTCAGGCGATGTCCGATGCGTCGGTAACTACTGCCGTCAAGACGCGGCTGATGAAAGATAAGACGGCACGCGGATCCGATATCGACGTGAAGACCGAGCACGGCGTCGTCACGATTTCGGGCGCGGTGCCGACGGCGGCCGACAAGACACGCATCGGCCGCCTCGTCCGCAACACGAGCGGAGTGAAGAGTGTCGACAACAACCTGACGGTGAGTGGGACGTCTACCGGCACCACCGGTTCGGGCGACACGAAGATCGTCATCAAAGACGACACGCCAGACATCAAGATCAAGGACGACACGACGCCCGCGGTCAAGAAGGGTGCGAAGCAGGTGGCCCAGGGAGCGAAGCAGGGCGCGCAGGCCGTTGCCGGCGCCGCCACCAGCGTTGCTAAGAAAACCGCTGACGTCAGCACAGACGCGTCCGTGACGACCGCCGTAAAAACGCGGTTGATGAAAGACGACGTCGCCCGGGCGACGGCAATCGACGTGAGCACCGACGACGGGACCGTGACGATTCGGGGAACCGTCCCGACTCAGGCTGACAAGGACCGGATCGGAAAGCTCGTCGAAGACACGTCAGGCGTCAAGACCGTCAAGAACGAGCTGAAGATCGGCGGGTAGGGGTCGGGAAGGAAAGTTCAAACTCCCAACTCCCAATTCCCAGTTCCCAATTCCCAATTCCCAAGTCTTGAGTTGGGAGTTGGGGATCGGCGCTTCCGCTATTCGTCGCGATGGACGGTCGTGGGAGAGAACGCCGGGAGACACACGGCGACGTATTCCGCTCCTTCGGCTCCGGGCGTGCTGTATCGCACCCACTCGCCAGGCGACGCGACGACCGCCTGTCCTGCGGGAACGTCCAGCACGCCGTTTTCGTGTTCCACCCGCAGCGTGCCTTTCAATACCACGGTGATCTCCTCGAACTCGGGGCGCTGTCCGGGTTCTTCCCAGCCGCTCGGCGAGATCATGCGGGCGACTGACACGCTCGCGTGCCCGGAATTCACGCGTCCGGCGAATTCCTGAATCTGCTTCGGCCTGGTGCCGACGCAATCGATGATCGTCGGCTTCGCGATGAGTCTTGGCATAAGTGTGATGCTAACCGCTGAGAGCGAGAAGTTACCGCCGAGGCGCTCAGCGCGCCGGGACCGGCGGCGGCATCTCACTCGGAGAGAACCGCGGCAGCATCTGATCGCTCATTGCGAGCTGATAGAGGGCCGCGGCGATTACGACGGCTGAATCCCGGACGTCCTGCTCGATCACGCGCTCGTAGGTGTCCAGGTTCGTGTGGTGCGTGTGCGAGTTGTATTCGATCGGATCCTGGCCGAAGCCGATGCCGGGCAGTCCCGCATTGTTGAACGACGTGCTGTCGGTACCGCCCGTGGAGCGGCTGCGCGTCGGGACGACGCCCTCGAATTTCAGATCCTTGAACGATGCGAGTGCGTCGCGGAGGATTTTCGCGTCCGTATCGGGCCCGAATACGCTTGCGCCGCGAACGCGTCCGGTTCCGCTGTCGACGTTCAGGTAGCCGTTGAACGTCGCGAACTCCGGTTTCGGCGCCTCGGCGGTGCCGAAGTGCTGCTTCACATAGGCCAGCGAGCCGAGCAGCCCTTCTTCTTCGCCGCTCCACAGCGCCACGCGAATCGTCCGGCGCGGCTGCACGCCGATGGCCTTCAGGATGCGCGCGGCTTCCATCATGATCGCGCAGCCGATCGCGTTGTCGGTCGCGCCAGTCGCGCCGTGCCACGAATCGAGATGGCCGCCGAGCATCACGACCTCGTCGGCCTTGTCCGTTCCGGGAACCTCAGCGACCGCGTTGTGCTGCGTCTGGGCGTTCGGGAACGTCGTGTTCTGGATGTTGAACTCGAGCGTCACCGGAATGTTGTCCCAGAGCAGGCGCGCGATGCGGCCGTAGTCCTCGTTGCGGAGGATGACGGTCGGGAGCACCTTGCTCGAGTCGTAGCGCGCATCCGCGGGCACGCCGTCGCCGGCGCCCGGGTTGAACGCGACGATTTGGC